>CAVQHL010000013.1:0-62673 GCA_963712255.1 uncultured Actinomycetes bacterium | reverse complement strand
CGGTGAGGCGCAGCTTCTGCGAGTCGCGCTGGCCGAGCGAGTCGGTCGCGACGAAGTAGAGCGTGTAGGTGCGGGCGAGCGGAGCGCGCGCCACGAGCTTCTTGACGAGCTTCGTGCCGTTCTTCGTCTTGACGCGCTTCGTCTTCACGAGCGGCTTGCGCGCCGGAAGCGTGGGCACGCCGCTGAGGACGCCGGTGCTCGCGTCGAACCTCAGTCCCGGCGGCAGCGGCCCCACGAGCTTCAGCGAGACGAGCGAGCTGCCGCCGCTGGTCTTCAGGAGGGCGGCGAACCGCTTTCCGTTCCGTGCGCCCTGCAGGCTCGTCGTCACGATCGAGAGTCGTCCGACCACCTCGACGGTCGCCGTGACGCTCTGCGACACCCCGAGCGCGTCCGTGGCCGTCAGCGCGAGCGTGAGCGTGCCGAGTCCCGCCGGGCGCCCGCCGACCTGACCGGTGGTCGGGTTCACGTTGATGCCGGGCGGCAGCGACGGCGAGCTCCACCTGTACGGCGCCAGGCCGCCACGAGCGGTGAGCGTCAAGAGGAACGAGCGGCCGAGCTTGATCGCCTTGGCCGGCGGCGCCGTGACCACGAGCGGCTCGACGACATGGAGCGTGAACTGCTTCGTCGCGGCGCGGCTTCCGTCGCTCGCGCGCACGGTGAACGTCGCGGAGACCGTCTGCGTCGGCGTCCCGGTGATTGCGCCGGCTCCGCTGAGGGTCAGCCCGGCCGGCAGCGCGCCTGCGGTCACGGCCCAGCTGCGTTGCCGTGCCTCCGGAGGTCGACAGCTGATAGCCGTACTGCGCGCCGACGCTGCCGCTCGGGAGCGAGCCGTTCGCGATGCTGAGGCCCTCGACGACGACGATCGTGAACTGCTCCTGGGTGCAGCAGACCCACGGGCCCGGCGCGTCGCGCACCTCGAGGTAGAAGCTGAACGACCCCGCCTGCGTCGGCGTGCCGTAGACGAGCGCGGTGCGGTCGTTGGACGAGAGCCTGAGGCCGGGAGGAAGCGATCCGGACTTGATGCTCCACGATGCGCCGGGGCTCCCGCTGCCCGGCGAGAGCTGGAAGGTGTAGCTGTACGGCTGGCCGACCACGCCGGCCGTCGGGTTCGCGTCGGCGATGTCGAGCGCCGCGGCGCCCGGCACGAGCACGAGCGCGAAGGCGCCGACGAGCGAAGTGAGGAGAAGGCCGCGACGGAACACTGGTGCCAATTCGTCGGCGTCCTGCGATCGCCGCTGGACCGGTCGTCGGTCCAGCATGGCCTATCCGTTGCTCCGGTCCCGGACGCCTCAGGATGCGCTAGCCGACGGGACGCCGGAGCTGCACGCGGGGCAACGCGGCTGGAGCTGCCCCAGCGGGTCGGGGAAGAAGCGCCAGCCGTTGTCCTCGGCCGCCGCCTCGCTCTCGATCGATGCGCCGCACTCGACGCAGCGCACGAACCAGTCGAGCATCCGAAGCGCGGACGCACACCGCAGGCAGAAGCGTCCGGGCACGGGCGCACGGAGCGGGCTGACGACCCAGCCCTGCTCGTCCATCCCCGCATCGGCCGCGTCGCGGCCGCAGCCGTCGCAGCGCGCCGGCGCGCTCATGTGCACGTTGCCGCTCCCACGATTCCCCCTCCCACCTCTCAATCTACGGAGGATCGGCGGGAACGCCAGATGGCGATCTCACCGGTGTGGGGCTTGTCAAGCGCCCCCGGACTGTGGAAACCTGCGTGGTACGACGTCGTAGTCCCCCCGCCCTCCCCCCTGTGACGACCGTCGACATCGAAGGCCTGCTGGCCCAGGACGATCTCCGAGCGCTTCTCGACGCGTGCGAGCACACGGGGTCGATTCGGGCCCCGGAGGTGAGCGACATCGTCGAGACGCATGAGCTGACCGGGCTCGAGCAGGAGGCGCTCGTCCGCGAGCTCGACAAGCGGGGCATCGAGATCGTCGAGACGGCGCCCGAGGCCCCCCCGCCCCCGATCGCGCCGACCCCCGTCGAGACGACGACGGACGCCTTGCAGCTGTTCCTTCGCGAGGCCGGCCGCCATCGCCTCCTCACCGCGGCGCAGGAGGTGGCGCTCGCAAAGCGGATCGAGCGCGGCGACGCAGACGCGAAGGCGCAGATGATCCAGTCGAACCTGCGACTGGTCGTCTCGATCGCCAAGAACTACCGCAACCAGGGCCTGCCGTTCCTCGATCTCATCCAGGAGGGCACGCTCGGCCTCATCCGCGCCGTCGAGAAGTTCGACTGGCGCCGGGGCTTCAAGTTCTCGACCTACGCGACCTGGTGGATCCGCCAGGCGGTCGCGCGCGCACTCGCCGACAAGGGCCGCACGATCCGGATGCCGGTGCACATCGTCGAGCGGATGCAGAAGATCAACCGGGCCGAGCGGTCGCTCTGGACGCAGCTCGGGCGCGAGCCGACGCTCGAGGAGATCGCCGACGAGGCCTCCCTCACGCCGCAGCAGATCGTCGAGGTGCGTGCCGCGGCGCGGGCGTCCACGAGCCTCGACGCGCCCGTCGGCGACCAGGACGATGCCGTGTTCGGCGACTTCGTCGCCGGCGACGAGCCGCTCCCCGAGGAGACGGTCGAGGTGCGCATGCGCAGGCAGGCGCTGCGAAGCGCGCTTGCCTCGCTGCCCGAGCGGGAGCGCGAGGTGGTCACGCTCCGCTACGGCATCGACGGCCGCGAGCCTCGCACCCTCGAGGAGATCGGGCGCTGCCTCGGGCTCACGCGCGAGCGCGTCCGCCAGATCGAGCTCGAATCGCTCCGCCGCCTCGCGCTCGTGCGCGAGATGCAAGCCGTTCAAGGCTGACGCCTCGATCGGCAGCGCCGAGTTGGCCGCGATCCAGCGCAGCGGACGGGCGCTTCTACGTCTTGAGGTAGAGCTCGAGCGCCGGCGCGACCGTGCGCAGCTCGCGGAGGGCACGCGTTTCCAGCTGCCTGACCCGCTCGCGCGTGATGCCGAGCTCGACGCCGACCTGCTCGAGCGTCCGACCGCCCTCGCCGTCGAGGCCGAAGCGGAGCACCAGGACGCGCTGCAGGCGGGGTCGCAGCTTCGCGAGCGCCTGGGCGAGCTCGGCCGAGCGCAGGCGCAGCGCCGTCTCGGCCTCGGGCTCGACGGCATGGACGTCCTCGATCAGGTCGCTCATCACGCTCTCGCCGTCGCCGACCGGGGTCTCGAGGCTCACGTGGTCCTGGACGAGGTCGAGGAGCTCCTGCACGCGCAGAGGCGTGAGCTCGGTCTCGGTCGCGATCTCGTCGATCGACGGGTCGCGATTCAGCTCCTGGCCGAGCGTCCGTCGGGCCCGCTGGACTCGGCGAACCTGATCTGCGATGTGAACGGGAAGCCGGATCGTGCGGCTCTGCTCGGCAAGCGCCCGCTGCACCGCCTGGCGGATCCACCACGTCGCGTAGGTGGACAGCTTGTACCCCATCGTCCAGTCGAACTTCTCGACGGCGCGCATGAGGCCGAGGTTGCCCTCCTGGATGAGGTCCAGCAGCGGCACGTCGGCGCGCGTGTAGTTGCGCGTGATCGACATGACGAGCCGGAGGTTCGACTCGATCAGCTTCCGCTTGGCGAGCACGTCGCCCTCGTCCTTCCGCCGTGCGAGCTCTCGCTCCTCGACAGGAGTCAACAGCCTCCCGTCGCCGATCGCCCGAACGTAGAGCTTCAGGGGATCGTGAACGGTCTCACCCGTATCGAAGTCGTCCGTCCCCTCGCTCGGCGAATCGAAGAGCGGCTCCGCAGCATTCGTCTCCACGAAACACGTATCGGCTGGGCGCGTCCCCCACTTGAGGCATCTGCGAACGAGGAGTCGTCTCCGACGATCCGAACAGATCCCTCACGGCTCTCCGAGTACGCTGAGAGACGAGCTCACATGTGCGGAATCGCAGGCTACAGCGTCGGCAACGAGTCGCAGATCGATCGAACACTTGCGGCTCAGGCACTGCTGGCCGGGATCGCCGAGCGCGGCGCGGATGCCGTCGGATACGCGGTCCGCGCGGACGGCCCGCTCGCCGTCCACAAGCAGCAGACCGGCGCGAGCGCGATGCTCGACACGATCGCCTTTCCCCCGTCGGCGCGCCAGGCGCTCGTCCACGTCCGCGACTACACGAAGGGGCATCCGACGATCTCGGCGAACAACCACCCCGTTCGCCACGGGAGCGTCGTCGGCATCCACAACGGGATCATCGAGAACGACGACGAGCTGTTCGTTCGTCACGGCATCGCCCGGGACGAGCCCGAGATGACGGTCGACTCCGAGGTGATCTTCGCCCTCGTCGACGCGCGCGGCACACGCACCGAGGTGCTCGAGGAGCTGGTCGGCGCGATGGCGGCGGCGTGGATCGACGAACGGGATCCGCGGTGTGCTCCACCTCGCCCGCGGCGTCGGGCGCCCGCTGTGGCTCGCACGCGGCCGCCACGAGGTGCTGTTCGCCTCGACGCGGGCTGCGCTCGAGGTCGTGGAGCGCGCGCTCGGCACGACCTTCCTGAAGACCCAGGTCGAGGAGGGCCGGCTCCTGTCGCTCGTGGACGGCGAGCTCGTCGACGAGCGCCGCTGGAGCCCGGATCGGAGCTATCGCGAAGAGAGCGAGCTGCCGGCCGTCAGGGCCCCGCACGAGGGCCGTTCGTGCCTCGATCGCCTCTGGGCGATCGCCGCACCCGCGAGCCTCTAGCCCGCGAGCGTCCCGTCGGGCGACACGTCGACGCCCTCCTCGCGCAGCCGCTCGCGCACGAGGAACTGGAACGCCGACCAGGTGCCGGGCTGGATGTCGACCATGCGGTAGACCTGCCACTCGGAGAGGAGCGTCGCGTTCCGCTTCCGCGCCTCCTTCCATTCCGCCATCTTCGGCAGGTGACCGAGCGCACGGGCGAGCACCGCTCCGTCCGCGACCGCCCGCTCCAGGCGCTCCTCGCCGATCGGGACGTCGAACCCCGCCTCGCGGAGCGCTGCCGCGAGCGAGCCGAACGTCTGCCAGATGAGGGACTTCGAGGCCATGCGACCCCGGTCGCTCCTCGATGTCGCGGGCCGTCGGGATCCGGCCGAGCTCGTCCCCCAGCTCGCGCAGCTGGGTGACGAGCTCCTCGCGGCTGATGAAGCGCCGTGGCGTCAGGCCCGCGGCGCGCTTTGCGGCGTTCCACGTGCCGAAGTGCTCGATCACGGTCTGCGGATGCGCGCTCGCCTCGGGATCCGCCGCGAACTCCCGCATGGTCGGCGATCGGCCCAGACGCGCCGCGGATGCGCGGAGCTCGGCGAGGATCTCGTCGTCGGTGTACCTGCGGCGCAGGCCCGCGCGGAACTCGGCGAGCGCCTGCTCGTCGATTCCCTCCAGCGCCGGATGACGGCGTCGGGGCCGTGCCATGCAATAATACTAGATCATCTTCCATGATCTGCAAAGATGTCCGAGCGGGCCGAGTGACGTGGGTACGCTCGGGCGGATGAGCGCGCGACTCGCCCTCGAGACGTCCGCCGCCCGTCTCGTCGGCAGGCTCTCCCGCGCCGCGGGCCGCGGCGGCGGGACGACGCTTCCCGGGAAGCTCGTGTGGAAGCTCGATCCCGGGGCGCTCGACGCGCTGGCGGGCCGGCTTTCGCAGGGGGTCGCGCTCGTCTCGGCGACCAACGGGAAGACGACGACGACCGCGATGGCCGCGTCGATTCTCTCCCCCACCCGCCGTCTCGCCTGGAACCACTCCGGTGCGAACCTCGCGTCGGGCGTCGCCTCGACGATGCTTGCCGTGCGCGACGCCGAGCTGGGGCTGCTGGAGGTCGACGAGTTCGCGCTCCCGGAGATCATGCGGCGCACGCAGCCGCGTGTCGTCTGCCTCGGGAACCTGTTTCGCGACCAGCTCGACCGCTACGGGGAGCTCGAGCACATCGCGGAGCGATGGCGAACCGCGGTCTCGGCGCTCCCCGGCGACGCCGCGCTCGTCGCCAACGCCGACGACCCACTCGTCGCCGCGCTCGCCGACGGTCGCGAGCATGTCCTGCGCTTCGGCATCGACGACCCCGCGCGCGCCCGCGGTGGGCTCCAGCACGCGTCCGACTCGAAGTACTGCGTCCGCTGCGGCGCGCCGTACGTGTTCGACGCGGCGTACGTCGGGCACCTCGGCGCGTACCGGTGCGAGAGCTGTGGCCACGCGCGACCGGAGCTCGACGTCGCAGCGCGCGAGATCGACCCGGACGGGCTCGACGGGGTCTCCTTCACGCTCGACACGCGCGACGGGAGCGCGCGCGTCCGGCTCTCGGTCCCCGGGCTCTACAACGTCTACAACGCGCTCGCCGCCGCATCGCTCGCACTCTCACTCGGGGTCGAGCTCCGAGAGGTGGCCGCGGGCCTCGAGCGCTTCCGCGCCGCCTTCGGGCGGTTCGAGCGCTTCACGGCGGGCGATCGCAACGTGCTCCTCCTCCTCATCAAGAACCCCGCGGGCGCGAACGAGGCGATCCGCACGCTCGAGGACGGAGGCGTCCCTCCCACGCTGGTGATCGCGCTGAACGACGAGATCGCCGACGGGCGGGACGTCTCCTGGATCTGGGACGTCGACTTCGAGCCGCTGCTCGAGCGCGCGGGACGCATCGTGGCGAGCGGCGAGCGTGCCGCCGAGCTGGGGCTCCGCTTCGCGTACGCCGGCTTCCCGCGAGAGCGGCTCGAGATCGAGCCGGATCTCGAGCGGGCGCTCGAGCGCGGGCTCGAGCTGACCGAGCCGGGCGCCGAGCTCGCGATCCTCCCGACCTACACCGCGATGCTGCGACTTCGTGCGATCGCGACGCAGCGCGGCCTCACGCGGCCGTACTGGGAGAGCTGATGGAGATCCGCGTCGCCCACCTCTACCCCGCGTACCTGAACATCTACGCCGACCGCGGGAACATCGCCGTGTTCGAGCGCCGCGCCGCCGCGCGGGGCCATCAGCTCGTCGTGACCCCGGTCACGCTCGGCTCGCCGCCCATCGACGGGACGCACGACCTCTTCTACGTCGGCGGCGGTCAGGATCGCGAGCAGGCGATGATCGCGCCGGACCTCGCCGAGCGCGGCGAGGCGATCCGGGCGGCCGTCGACGAGCGGTGCCGCCTTGCTGGCGGTCTGCGGTGGCTACCAGCTCCTCGGACGCGGCTACCGGGGCCGCGACGGCTCCTGGATGCCCGGCGCGGCGCTCTTCCCGCACGAGACGGTCGCAGGGGAGCAGCGGATGATCGGCGACGTCCTGCTCGAGAGCGCGCTCCCCGAGGCAGTCGGCGCGACGATCGCGGGCTTCGAGAACCACGCGGGCCGAACGTTGCTCGACGACGGCGCAACGCCGCTCGGCCGGGTCGTCGCGGGCTACGGCAACGACGGCGCGTCGGGATACGAGGGCGTGCGCGTCGGGCGGGCGATCGGGACGTACCTGCACGGCCCGCTCCTGCCGCGCAACCCGTGGCTCGCCGATCTGCTGCTCTCCTGGGCGATCGCGCACGCCACGGGCGACGAGCCGGCTCCGCTCGAGCCGCTCGAGGACGACCTCGAGCGCGAGGCGCACGCCGTTGCCGCATCGCGGGCGCGATCGCGCGGCGGGCGGCCCGCCTAGGCTGCTACTCGGCCCAGCGGGCGCCGAGATAGACGCACGGATCGCCCGGCTGCCAGCGCTGCAGGAACCGGGCGATGGGCGGGTGCAAGGTGATCCCGTCGAGCTCGTCGGTACCGAACAGCCGGTGGCCCCGGACCGCCTCGTCCGTGGAGGTGGCCGACTCGAGCGAGCCGTCGAGCTCGCCGGCGAAGACGACGTGGACGACGTGCTTCGACCAGAGGCTCCGCTCGGGCGAGATCGACTCGACGATCGCGACGGGGCCTTCGACCGGGAGCTCCTCGTACTCCCGCACGAGGCCCGGTCTCCTCCGCCAGCTCGCGGTGGAGCGCCTCGACGAGCGTCTCGCCGCTCCGCAGGCCTCCGCCGGGCAGCAGCCAGTTCTCGCGGCCGCGCTTCTCGTGACGGCAGAGGAGGATCGAGCCGTGCCAACGCAGCAAGGCGGAGACGCGGATCCTCGGCTCGGGCCGCATCAGGCGCCGGAGGAGCCGAGGCCTCCTTCGCCCCGCTCGCTGGGCGGCAGCTCGTCCACCTCGACGAGCTCGACCGAGGGCAGCTCGACGATCACGAGCTGCGCGATGCGCATCCCGGGCTCCACGACGAACGGCTCTGCCCGGTCGGTGTTCAGCAGGATCACCTTCACCTCGCCGCGGTAGCCGGGGTCGATGAGGCCCGGTGCGTTCACCTTCCCGAGCCCATGGCGCGCCGCCAGGCCGGAACGCGGCACGACGAGGCCCGCGTATCCGGGTGGAATCGCGACCGCGAGGCCCGTCCCGACGACCGCGCGGTCGCCCGGCGCGATCTCGACCCGCTCGCACGCGGCGAGATCGAGCCCCGCGTCGGCCTCGTACGCCTGGCCCGGGAGCTGCGCGTCGGCGCGGAGCCGCCTGATCGGGACGGGCAGCCGGCTCAGGGCGACCGCCCGCTCACGCGGAGGAGGCGCTCTCCGCCTCGATCCCCGCGACGAGGTACCGCGCGAACCGTCGCACGTCGCGATGCGGCAGCCGGGCGCGGATGAGGACGCCCTCGTCGGTGTCCGTGCGCTCGTCGATCGGAGCGCCGAGCGCGTAGAGATCGGAGAGCACGCGACCCTCGTCGTACGGCACGAGCAGCCGCACCTCGTCGAACCGGTCGGCGAACCGCGCGGCGATGAGCGCGCGGAGCTCCTCCAGCCCCTCGCCCGTGGCCGCCGAGATGAGGAGAGCCTCCGGGAAGCGGTTCGACACGCGTCTGCGCGAGACGGCGTCGAGTCGGTCGACCTTGTTGAGCACGAGCTCCACGGGCACCGCTCCGGCGCCGATCTCCGTCGAGCACCGTCTCGACGGCGACGCGCTGCTCGGCGAGGACGTCGTCGGGCAACGAGGCGTCGAGCACGTGCAGGACGAGGTCGGCCACCAACGTCTCCTCGAGCGTCGACGCGAACCCCTCGACGAGCTGCGTCGGCAGCCGCCGGATGAATCCGACGGTGTCCGTCACGAGGTACCGCTTGCCCAGGTGCTCGAAGCCGCGCGTCGTCGGGTCGAGCGTCTCGAAGAGGCGATCCTCGACGGTCACCTCGGAGCCGGTGAGGGCGTTCAGCAGCGTCGACTTGCCGACGTTCGTGTATCCGGCGAGCGCGACGGTCGGCGTCGCGGCGCGGGTGCGCGCCTTGCGCCGCGTCGCGCGATGGGCCCCCACCTCGCGGAGGCGCCTGCGCAGGAGCGTGATCCTCCGATTGGCGAGACGACGGTCGGTCTCGAGCTGCGACTCGCCGGGGCCGCGCGTGCCGACGCCCCCGCCGAGGCGCTCGAGGTGCTTCCACATGCCCCGCATGCGCGGCAGGTTGTACTCCAGCTGTGCGAGCTCGACCTGGAGCTTTCCCTCGGCCGAGACGGCGTGCTGCGCGAAGACGTCGAGGATCAGCTGCGTCCGGTCGACGACGCGGGACGACAGCGCGTCCTCGAGCGTGCGCTGCTGCGTCGGCTGGAGCTCGTCGTCGACGATCAGCACCTCGGCAGCTGCGTCGCCGTACGCCGCCTTGAGCTCCTCGAGCTTGCCCTTGCCGACGTAGCTTCGAGGATCGGGCCGGACGCGATGCTGGACGACCTGTCCGACGGGCGTCACGCCGGCCGTCCGGGCGAGCTCCCGCAGCTCCGCGAGCTCCTCGTCGCTGTCCACGCCTTTCGCGAGCACGGCGAGCACGAGGCCCCGTTCGGGCTCGGGACCGGACGTCCGCTCGAGCTCTGCCTTGGCCATGGACGGAAGTATGCCCCGGCTTCTTGCACGGTACGCTCGGCGCCGTGAGCGAGCTCGCAGACCGCCTCGGCCGCCGCACGCTCGAGCTCGTCGACATCGGCTCGGAGAGCCTGCACGAGGCGGAGATCAGGGAACGGCTCCGGTCGCTCGTGCCCGAGCCGTTCGCGCCGGTCTTCGAGGGCGACGAGGCGTACCTGTGGGCGCGCGAGCGGCGGGCCGACGTCCCGCTGCTCGTGCTCGCGGGCCACTACGACACCGTCCCGGCCCAGGACAACGTTCCCGGCCGGATCGCCGACGGCGCGGTGCACGGCTGCGGCGCGAGCGACATGAAGGGCGGCGTCGCCGTCGCGCTCGAGCTCGTGCGCGACCTCGCGGGATCGGAGCCCGGGCCCGTCGACGTCGCGTTGCTCCTGTTCGGCCGGGAGGAGCTCCCGCCGAGCCACAACCCGCTGCCGGCGCTCTTCGATGCGTGCCCACTCGTCCACGAGGCCGATCTTGCGATCCTGCTCGAGCCGACCGACCTGACCGTGCAGGCAGGCTGCGTGGGAACGCTCACCGCCCGCGTGACGTTCAACGGTGTCAGCGGCCACGCGGCACGACCGTGGCTCGCCGACAACGCGATCCACCGGGCGATCGACGGGCTTGCCCGCGTTGCCGCCCACGAGCGTCGCGAGGCGATGATCTCGGGCCTGCCGTTCTTCGAGGTCGTCTCCGTCACCCGCCTCGAGGGTGGCATGGCCGACAACGTCGTCCCCGACCGGGCCGTGGCGACCCTCAACCTCCGCTATCCGCCGGACCGCGCGCCGTCCGAGGCGGAGGATCTCGTGCGCTCGCTCGTCCCCACCGACGCGACCGTCGAGATCGTCGGGAACTCGCCTCCCGGTGACGTCGCGGTCGACGCGCCGCTCGTCGAGCGCCTTCTCGCACAGGGCCTGTCGATCGAGCCGAAGCAGGCCTGGACGAACGTCGCCGACTTCACGTCGCGGGGGATACCGGCGATCAACTTCGGGCCAGGCGCCACGCGCTACGCGCACCGCCGCGACGAGCTCGTCGAGCTCTCGTCGCTCGAGCGCGCCTACGAGGCGCTCCGCCGGCTCGTCGTCGAGCCGATCGTCTAGCGTCCGAGGCATGCCCCTCTCGCCCACCCTCCGGTCGCAGGAGACGTACCCGTTCGTCCGGCTGAACGAGGCTGCGGCGGCGCGGCGCGCCGAGGGCCTCGAGGTGATCGACCTCGGGATGGGCGATCCGCGGGAGCCGACGGACCCGGCGATCCTGCAGGCGCTGCGCGACGGTGTCCGGGAGCGGATGGGCTACCCGACGTCGGCCGGCCTGCCGGAGCTTCGTGAGGCGATCGCGGCCTGGATCGAGAGTCGTTTCGGAACGCAGGTCGACGCCGACCGCCACGTGATCCCGACCCTCGGCTCGAAGGAGGCGATCTTCTCGTTCGCGCACGTGGTGGTCGACGCCGCCGGCGGACGCGACACGGTCGTCGTCACCGAGCCCGGCTACCCCGTCCCCGGTCGCGGTGCCGCGTTCGCCGGCGCACGTGTCGTCGAGCTTCCACTCCTCGAGGAGCACGGCTTCCTCCCGGCGCTCGACGACGTGCCCGACGACGTCTGGCGACGCGCGGCGCTCGTCTGGCTGAACACGCCGAACAACCCCACCGGGTCCGTTGCCTCGCTGACGTTCCTCGAGCAGCTCGCGGCTCTGGCGCGAGCGCACGGCTTCGTGCTCGCATCGGACGAGGCGTACAGCGAGCTCTGGTTCGACGAGCCGCCACCCTCGGTGCTGCAGCTCGACGACTGGACGAACGTCGTCGCGTTCAACACGCTGTCGAAGCGCTCCTCGATGACCGGGTTTCGGAGCGGCTTCGTCGCCGGCGACCCCGAGCTGATCGCTGCGCTCCGTCGCTTCCGTCCCAACGTCGGCACGGCACCGCAGGAGTTCGTCCAGCGGGCGTCGGTCGTCGCGTGGGGCGACGAGGCACACGTCGTGCGCACCCGCGAGGCGTACGCCCGCAAGCGCGCGATCCTGCTCGACGTCCTCACCCGGAAGGGTCTTCGCGACGCCGGTGGCGCCGCGACCATGTATCTCTGGATCGCGGTCCCGGGCGACGAGACGTCCGAGCAGCACGCGCAGCGCCTGCTCGGCCACGGCATCGTCGTCACTCCCGGCTCGTATCTCGGCCCGTCCGGAGAGGGATACGTTCGATACGCGCTCGTGCCGACCGAGGATGACTGCGCTCGCGCGGCAGCGATCCTGGAGGATGTCCTCTGATGGGCCTCCAGGAGCGGATCGAGGAGCTGTGGGAGAGCGGTGAGGTCGAGGCGGAGCCGATCGAGCAGGCGATCGACCTGCTCGACCGTGGCGAGCTCCGGGTTGCGGTACCGGGCGACGACGGCTGGGTCGTCAACGAGTGGGCGAAGAAGGCGATCCTCCTCTACTTCCGCCTGAGGAAGGTCGAGCCGATCGAGGTCGGTGGCCTTCGCTTCCTGGACAAGATCCCGGTCAAGCGCGTCGACCCGTCGCTCGGCGTTCGGGTCGTGCCGCCGGGTGTCGCCCGATACGGCGCGTTCCTCTCCGAGGGCGTCGTCCTCATGCCGGGCTACGTCAACATCGGCGCCTGGGTCGGCCCGCGCACGATGGTCGACACGTGGGCCACGGTCGGCTCGTGCGCCCAGATCGGTGCCGACGTCCACCTTGCGGGAGGCGTGGGCATCGGCGGCGTCCTGGAGCCGCCGCAGGCCGCTCCGGTGATCGTCGAGGACGGCGCGTTCCTCGGCTCGCGGTGCATCGTCACCGAGGGAGTGCGGATCGGTGCGGGTGCGGTGCTCTCCGCGAACGTCTCGCTGACCGCGAGCGTGCCGATCATCGACGTCACGGGCGCGGAGCCCGTCGAGCACCGCGGCGTCGTGCCGCCGCGCGCGGTGGTCGTCCCCGGGACGCGTCCGCGCCAGTTCCCCGCCGGGACGTACCAGCTCGACTGCGCGCTGATCATCGGCTGGCGGCGTGAGTCGCACGACGAGCGGCTCAGCCTCAACGACGTGCTGCGCGAGTTCGAGATCGCCGTCTAGAGGGGAGTCGTTCCCTCGCAGACCTGCTCCGCCGGCCCTTCCAGGCTCACGACGCCGCGCTCGACCGTGACGACGAGCGAGCCCCCGGGCATCGAGACGCGGACAGGGCTGTCGCTCCATCCGCGCGCGACCGCCGCGGCGGCGACGGCAGCCGCGGACGACCCGGACGCCGACGTCTCCCCCGCGCCGCGCTCCCAGACGAGCACCTGGACGACGTCGCGCGGCTCGGGTCGCGCGAGCTGGACGTTCGTCCGCTCCGGAAACCGAGGATGGGACTCGATCGCGGGCCCGAGACGCAGCAGGTCGTCGCGCGAGAGCTCGCTCCGGAGGACGACCGCGTGCGGATTGCCGACGTCGACCGGGACGATCGTCAGCCGCTCTCCGGCGACGTCGACCTCCTCGTCGGCCGCGACGACGGCCTCGCCCAGCTCCTGCCGGACAATCCCGTCCGCTCCGGTCGCCGACGCGCGGACGACGCGGCTTCCGGTGTCGACCTCGACGTCGGACGACCCGGATTCCCGCAGGAGCCAGGCGGCGGCGATCCGGGTTCCGTTGCCGGACAGCTCCGCCGTCGACCCGTCCGGATTCCAGATCCGAACGGTCGCCCGCGTGTCGTCGCGGCCGGTGACCTCCAGCACGCCGTCGGCGCCGATCCCGAAGCGGACGTCGCAGAGGCGCCGCACCCGCTCCGCGACGAGGTCGCCGCTGTCGGGCCGCTCGACGAGGAGGTACGCGTTGCCGAGCGCGTGCCACTTCTCGAAGCGCATCGCCTGAGGCTACCCGCGTACGCGCGCAAGGACGTCTGCGGCGACGGCCGCGGGATCGCGGGCGGCGTCCACGAGGACGATGCCGGGAATCCGACGCATCCACTTGCGCTGGTACGCGGCGTACCTCCTCGTGCGGACGACGATCCGCTCGAGCGCGTCGGCCGGCTCGAGCTCTGCGATCTCGCGCAGTCCGAGCGTCTTCTCCGCGGTGCGCGACACCGGCTGCTCGAGCGCCGCTCGGACCTCCTCGACGACCCCGCGGGCGAACATCTCCTCCGCCCGGGCACGGATGCGTCGCTCCAGCTCGTCGCTCTCGACCTCGAGCCCGAAGACCCGTGTCGGGCGTCGGGTCGCGCTGTCCCAGAGCCGGTCCTCGTGCGGCGTCAGCGTCTCTCCTGCTTCCGCGAGCTCGAGAGCGCGCACGAGACGCTGCCGGTCGTTCGGGTGGACGTTCGCGGCGGTGGTGGGATCGAGTGCGGCGAGGCGCTCGTGTGCACCGGCACGGTCGCGGTCGACCTCCTCCTCGATGCGGGCCCTGAGCTCGGGAGCAGCGCGCGGCGGCACGCCGAGGTCGGCGAGGGCTGCACGGAGGTAGAGCCCGGTGCCGCCGGCGACGACCGCGGCCCCCCGTTCGTTCGACGAGCGTCGTCGATCGCCTCGTGCGCGAGCGCCGCGAACGCGCCGACGCTCATCTCGTCGGCCAGCGGGCGGATCGCGACGAGACGCGTCGGCCGTTCCGGCTGGTTCGTGAGGATCGGGAGGCCGCGATAGACCTGCATCGCGTCGGCGGACACGACCTCGGTCCCGAGCGCGTCCGGCCACGGCCTCCGCGACCGCGGTCTTCCCCGAGGCCGTCGGGCCGAAGATGGCGATCACCTCGACGCGCTCCGGCGAGTCGGTCGCACCTCGCCCCGGCTTCGGGCTCTGCCGACGGGTGCTGGCCTGGGCTCAGGCCCTGCGCAGCGTCCGTTTCGGACATGTCCGCGGCGGCCTTCTCATGGGCCACCGACCTCCTCCCCACGCGTCGAGCCTAACGTCGATTCCGTGACGCGTGGGTGACGGGATCGCGCCGAGCGTGTGCCGATCGCTCCACAGGCGCCTGCGTCAGGCGGCAACCGGCGCGCGCTCGCTCCCCCGCAACGTGGTGGACGTCGCCGCCTGGATCTCGACCTCGACGAGATCGCCGGGCTGCGAGACCCCGTGGAAGTTGACCGTCGTGTTGCGGCGGGTTCGGCCGCGGAGGAGCGCCGAGTCGGTGCGGCTCGGCCCCTCGACGAGGACCTCCTCGACCCGACCGACCCGCGACGCGTTCCGCCCGGAGGCGGCGCGCTGCACGACGTCGACGAGCCGCTCCATCCGGTCTCGCTTGACGTCCTCGGGGACCTGCTCGGCCATCTCGGCAGCCTCGGTGCCGGCACGAGGCGAGTACACGAACGTGAAGGCGCTGTCGAAGCCGACCTCCTCGACGACCTCGAGCGTCTCCGCGAAGTCCGCCTCGGTCTCGCCCGGGAAGCCGACGATGATGTCGGTGCCGAGGGCGAGGTCCGGCACCGCGTCACGAAGCAGGTCGACGAGCGTCAGGTACCGCTCGCGGGTGTACGTGCGGCGCATCGCCTTGAGGATCCGCGAGGAGCCGGACTGGAGCGGCAGGTGCACGTGCTCGCAGACGGCGTGGCACTCGGCCATGGCAGCGACCACGGGTGCACGGAAGTCCTTCGGGTGCGGGCTCGTGAACCGGATCCGCTCGATCCCTTCGACGGCGTCACAGGCGCGCAGGAGCTCGCCGAACTCCGTGTGGACGTCCGGCGCGAGGTCACGGCCCCAGGAGTTGACGTTCTGCCCGAGCAGTGTGATCTCCTTGACGCCGTCGCGCGCGAGCGCCTCGACCTCGGCCAGGATCTCGCCCGGGCGCCGGCTCTGCTCCCGACCGCGCACGGCCGGGACGATGCAGTACGCGCACTTCGAGTTGCAGCCCATCGAGACCTGCACCCAGGCGCTGAACCGTCGCTCACGGTGCATCGGGAGGGTCGCGGCGAACGTGTCGTGCGAGCCGAACCGGCCGCGCGGGACGGCGTAACCCCCTGTCTCGATCCACTCCCCGAGGTGCGGGATCGATCCGGGGCCAAAAGCGACGTCGACGAACGGATAGCGCTCGAAGATCCGCTCGCGCTGCGCCTCCGCGTAGCACCCGCCGACCGCCACGACGAGGTCGGGATGCCGCCGCTTCCGTGCGGCCGCGTCGCCGAGGTACGCCGCGAGCTTCGTGTCGGGCTTCTCACGGATCGTGCAGGTGTTGAAGACGAGGACGTCGGCGTCCTCGGGCTCCGTCGTCTCGCCCAGCCCGAGCGACTCGAGCATGCCCTTGATCCGCTCCGAGTCGTGAGCGTTCATCTGGCATCCGAACGTCGTGACGTGGTAGCGCCTCATCGCCGGAAAATCGTAGCCGCGTCGGGACCCGTTGCCCGCGCGAGCGCGAAGCCTACGAGCGAGCCGGGCCGGACAGCCGGATCCGAGCGGACGGCAGGCTCCCGCATCGACGTCATCGACGCGGAACATCGAGGGTGCACGCCGGACGCGCCAGGTGCTCCCGGACCTACTTCGCCACTTCGACCGCGCGCGACTCCCGAATGACGATCACCTTGACCTGCCCCGGGTACTCGAGCTGGTCCTCGATCTGGCGCGCGATCTCGTAGGACAGCAGCGCCGTTCCCTCGTCGTTGACCTCGGTCGGCTCGACGATCACGCGGATCTCGCGGCCCGCCTGCAGGGCGTACGCCTTCGCCACGCCGGCCTTCGACATGGCGATCTCCTCCAGCGCGGTAAGCCGCTTGATGTAGTGCTCGAGGCTCTCGCCGCGCGCCCCCGGGCGGGACGCCGAGATCGCGTCGGCGGCGATCAGCAGGACGGCCTCGACCGTCTGCGGCTGGACCTCGTGGTGGTGCGCCTCGATCGCGTGGACGACCCCGTCCGACTCGCCCGCCCGTCGCGCGAGCTGGGCGGAGACGAGCGCGTGGGAGCCCTCGATCTCGTGGGTCATCGCCTTGCCGATGTCGTGGAGCAGCGCCGCCCGCTTCGCGGTCTTCACCCCGGCGCCGAGCTCGGCGGCCATGATCCCCACGAGGTGGACGACCTCGAGCGTGTGCTTGAGGACGTTCTGGCCATAGCTCGTCCGGAACCGCAGCCGGCCGAGGATCGAGACGAGCTCCTCGGTCAGCTCGCCGCAGTTCGCCTCGAAGACCGCCTGCGCGCCCGCCTGGTGAATCTGCTCGTCGAGCTCGGCCTTCGAGAGGTAGTACATCTCCTCGATCCGTGCCGGGTGGATGCGGCCGTCCTCCATCAGCTTCTCGAGCGTGAGCTTCGCGACCTCGCGCCGGATGCCGTCGAACGACGAGAGCACGACCGCGTGCGGCGTGTCGTCGACGATGAAGTCGACACCCGTCAGGTGCTCGAGCGCACGGATGTTCCGGCCCTCGCGACCGATGATGCGCCCCTTCATGTCGTCGCTCGCGAGCTCGACCACCGTCACGGTCGTCTCGGCGGTGTGACTGGCCGCGACGCGCTGCAGCGCGTCTGCGACGAGGGCACGGGCGCGGCGTCTCGCCTCTGCGCGCGCCTCCTCCTCCATCTGGCGGACCGACCGCTCGAGCTCGTGGCGTACGAGGTCCTGCGACCGCTCGAGCATCGCGGCCTTCGCCTCGCCGAGCGTCATGCTGGAGATCCGCTCGAGCTCGCGCACGGAGTCGTCGCGTGAGGTCTTCACGTCCTCCTGGAGCTGCTTCAGGTGGACCTCGCGGTCGCCGATGCCCTGCTCGCGCCTGGTGAGCTCGTCGAGCTTCTGCTCGAGCTCCGCCTCACGCTGCGCGATCCGCTCCTCGACCTTCGCGATCTCGACGCGCCGATCCTGTACCTCGCCCTCGGCCTCCGCACGAAGCCTGACCGCGAGCTCTCTCGCGTCGACCTGGGCCTCACGGCGGACCGTCTCGGCCTCGCGCTCGGCATCGGCGATCGTCCTCCGCCGCTCCTCCTCGCTCCGGCGAACGTTCGACGTGCTCGCGGTACGCAACCAGAGCGTGGCCGCGACCGCCCCGATACCGAGTCCGACCAGCGCCGCGATCACCGTGAGCATCTCCACTCCTCCCGGAGGGGTCGACGTTGCCCGCGGGGTCGCCGCGGCTGCTCACATCCGGCGCTCCCCCACCTCGTGCGGGGATCCGGGTCCGCTGGTGCGTGGCTCTAGGCCGGCGCGGCCTCCTGCGGACGCGCGCTGCGCGGCCGCTGGCTGGCGAGGTCGGTTGTCGACGCGAGGGTCACTTGGCTCAACGGGTTCGGAACGTACGCGAGTGCAGGGAAATGTCGGATGAAGCATCCTCATCCTAGCGCCCGGCTCTCCAGGTCTGCAACGAGGCCGTCGAGCGACTCCTCCGAGAAGCCCCGCGAGGCGAGGTACCGGAGCGTCCGTTCGCTCACGCCTCGTGATGCCACGATCCGTGCCGCGCGGGCAGTCTCGGGCTCGAGCGAGGCAAGGCTGGCGCGGGCCGTGGCGTCGTCGACGCCGTTCCGCTCGAGGTCGTCGAGCACGAGCAGGTCGCCTGCACCCCGCGAGGCCAGCTGCTGCGCCCGCGCCTCCGCGAAGCGTGCGTCGTCGACGAGCCCCGCACGGGCGGCGGCCTCGATCGTCTCGATCCGCTCGGTCTCACGGACGCCCGCACGCTCCAGCCGGGCGTCGAGCGTCGCGCGGGAGTGGTCGCGACGCGCCACGGCGCGAACCGCGGCGTCGCGCGCGCGATGCCTGCGGAGCGCGCGGCCCAGCGCCCGGGCGCGCTCGCGATCCAGCGAGCACCCGACGGTCAGTCGTGCCTCGGCCGCCGCAACGACGGGGACCGTGCGCCACGGCCCGCCGTCGAGCTCGATCGCGACGAGCCCGTGACGCTCTCGGAGCGCCGTGACGGTCGCCATCGGACGTGCCTCGCGTCCCGGGTCAGGCCTCCGCCGGCACCTCGTCGGGGATCGCGATGTCGGCGACCTCGGTCGCACTCGGCGCCGCGTCCGCGGACTGCGGCAGCAGCCTCGCCGAGACCACCTGATCGGGGCCGGCCTCCGACTGGATCCGCTGGAGGATCGACTGCACGAGGTCCGGGTTCTCCTGCAGGAATGCCGTCGCGTTCTGACGTCCCTGGCCGAGCCGCTCGTCGCCGAACGAGAAGTACGAGCCCGACTTCGTGACGATCTTCCGCTCGAGACCGACGTCGAGGACGGTGCCCTCCCACGAGATGCCGTGCCCGTAGATCACGTCGAACTCCGCCTGCTTGAACGGCGGCGCGACCTTGTTCTTCACGACCTTCACGCGGACGCGGTTGCCGATCGCCTCCGTGCCCTCCTTGAGCGTCTCGATGCGCCGGATGTCGAGTCGCACCGAGGAGTAGAACTTCAGCGCGCGACCGCCCGGCGTCACCTCCGGCGAGCCGAACATGACCCCGATCTTCTCGCGGAGCTGGTTCGTGAACAGGCAGATCGTGTCGGTGCGGTTCAGCGTGCCGGCCAGCTTGCGCAGCGCCTGGCTCATCAGGCGGGCCTGGAGCCCGACGTGGCTGTCGCCCATCTCGCCTTCGATCTCCGCCTTGGGCGTCAGCGCCGCGACCGAGTCGACCGCCACGATGTCGACCGCGCCCGACCGCACGAGCAGCTCGGCGATCTCGAGCGCCTGCTCGCCCGTGTCGGGCTGCGACACGAGCAGCTCGTCGATGTTCACCCCGATGTTCCGGGCGTACGTCGGGTCCATCGCATGCTCCGCGTCGATGAACGCGCAGATCCCGCCGCGCCGCTGCGACTCGGCGATCACGTGGTAGACGAGCGTCGTCTTCCCCGACGACTCCGGCCCGAAGACCTCGACGATGCGGCCTCGCGGCAGCCCGCCGATGCCGAGGGCGAGGTCGAGCGAGAGCGAGCCGGTCGAGATGGCGCCGATCGCCACCTGCGCCGCGTCGCTCATTCGCATCACCGCGCCCTTGCCGAAGTTCCGCTCGATCTGGCCGAGCGCGACGTCGAGCGCTTCCTCCCGGTTCATGCGATTCATCCTCCCTCGATCAGCGAGACACGTTCGAGCACCTCGTACCGGGCTCCGGTCGGGTGCAGTCTCGATAGGTAAGCAGCAGCTTCGGACGGAACGAATGTTCCCGTCCCGGGCAGCGGCGGGTCGAGTCGCGGGCGCTTCCGGAAGCGCACCACGGTGAGATGCGGGAGCCACGCCCGCGACTCGGGCCGGTAGACGCCGAGCGCCTCGAGCCCGGCATGGAGCCGTCGGGCGAGGCCGGCCGCCTCGTCGTCGAGGTCGCGGAGGACGACCATCCCGACCGTCCGCGTCTCGCGCCAGGCGGCGGGCTCGAATGCGATCCGGCGAACGGAGCGACACGCGTCGCGCAGCGCGCCGACGATCGACGGCAGCTCGGCCGCCGGGCGGCCGCCGAGGAACGCGAGCGTCACGTGGAGGTGCTCCCGGGGGACGCGGCGGCCCTCGACGATGTGCTCCGCCTGCCAGCGCCCGACGACGTCGAGCGTCGCCGCGGGGAGCTGGAGCGCCAGGAAGAGCCGCAAGCGGTCATCTCCCGCGACGCTAGCGGCAGAGGTCATTCGTCTTGGTGCCGACTTCGTGTCAGAACGGCGCGCACGAGATGCAGGGCAGCGACGGTCGCGCGGGCCCTGATCGTGTCGCGGTCGGCGGGCAGCGAGAACTCCCGGCCCTTCTCGACGCCCGGCGCCGAGACGTGGAAGTAGACGAGCCCGACAGGCTTCTCCGCGCTGCCGCCGCCCGGCCCGGCGACGCCCGTCACGGCGATCCCGACGTCCGGTGCCGAGCCGCTCGCGCACGCCTGCCGCCATCGCCGCGGCGACCTCGGCCGACACGGCCCCATGCTCGGCGAGGACGTCCTCGGGCACCCCGAGCTCCGCGATCTTCACCTCGTTCGCGTACGCGACGATGCCGCCGCGCACGACGTCGCTCGACCCGGGCACGTCGGTGAGCCGGGCGGCGACCATGCCGCCGGTGCACGACTCGGCGGTTGCGAGCGTCAGGCCGCGGGCGCGGCAGAGCTCGAGCACGATCTCCGCGATCGACCGCTCGTCCTCGCTGAAGAGGTAGCGCTCGAGCGGGTCGCGCAGCGCCGCTGCGAGCTCGTCGCCGCGTCGGTCCGCTCCCGGCTCGACCACGAGGTCGACGTGGATCTCGAAGTCGCGCGCGCAGATCGTCGCCTCCACCCCGTCTCCGTCGCCCCCCGCCTCCGCGAGGGCCTGGGCGACCGCGGACTCGCTGGCGCCGAAGAACCGGAGGACGCGCCTGCCAGGCGGGCGGGTCGACGCGAGGACGGCCTGCATCGGCGCGCTTGCGACGGCCGCCGGCCACAGCCGGCGGAGCTCGCCGGGAGGCCCCGGGAGCACGACGAACACGCAGCCGTTCGCGGGGACGACGAGGCCCGGAGCCGTCCCGGCGACGCCGATCACGTCGGCGCCGTCGGGGATCGTCGCCTGCTTCGTCACGCCCGCTGCGAAGTCGGCGTACGGCCGGCCGAGTCGCTCGGCGACCGAGCGCGACACCGCCTCGATCTTCGTCTCGAGCTCGCTGTCGACCCGGAGCGGCGCGCCGGCGACCCGTGCGACGAGCTCGACCGTCCGGTCGTCGTGCGTCGGCCCGAGGCCGCCCGAGACGAGGCAGACGTCCGCCTCGCTCCCGGCTCTGAGCGCAGCCTCGAGGTCGAGGGGATCGTCCCCGACGATGACGATCCGCTCGGGCGTCAGGCCGAGTGACAGCGCCTCACGGGCGTAGAACGGCCCGTTTCGGTCGTCTCGCTCCCCGCGCACGAGCTCGCTGCCCGTGACGACGATCGCCGCGCGCGGTCGTGTCACCCGGCGGGAGCGAACAGGCGGTGCCCGTTGCGGGGCATGACGATCAGATGGCCGTTCACCTTCACGGCGACGTTGCCGGGGCGTGCGACCGAGAGGTACAGCGCCTTCTTCGTGAACCGCTGGAGCTGGCCGCGCTCGAGCGTGCCGGTGTAGAGCGGCTTGCCGGACGGGGAGCCTGCCCGGACCTGCATGAACGTCGGCCCGTGCACCGCCCGGATCGAGAGGGTCACGGGCTCCGCCGCGGACGCCGTCGTGCGTGGCGCCGAGTTGACGCCCTCCACCTTCGGCGTGTCGTGGCCGCCGAATCGCCACGCCGCGATCACGAGCGCCGTCACGAGGAGGATCGCGGCCAGCGCGATGCCTGCGCCTCGCGACTCTCGACGGTCGCGGCGCCCGCGCTGGCGCACCGGAGCGCGCGGAAGGCGCGGCGCACCGGCGGCGCCCTCCTCGTCCCCTGCGACGTAGCGCGAGTTGTACTCCTCGACGTACAGGCGGCCGTCGAGGCCGAGCGAGTCCGCGTAGACCTGCAGGAACCCCTTCGTGTACGTGTGCCCGGGAAGCTGGTCGAAGCGCTCGTCCTCGAGATGGCGCAGGTACTTCTTGCGCACCTTCGTGCGCTCCTCCATCTCCTCGAAGTCGAGCCCCTGCCGCATGCGGGCCTCGCGCAGGCTCGAGCCAATCTCGAACATCGCCGCGCCAGTGTAGACGCGATCCGCCGCTCGAAGGGCCAGGACGGCCGCTGGAAGTCGCTACGAGCGCATGTCGCGGTAGTTGCGGCGCCGAAGGCGACGCCTTCAGGGATGTGCCCCGCCGCAGGCGGGGATCCAGCGGCAGGATTCCGCGCCTGCGGATTCCTGCTTCGCGAGCAAGCTACCCCCGCTCGCCGAGGTACGTCAGGAGCCCGTACACGCCGAGCGCGACGAGGCACGTGGCGGCGAGCGCGAGCCCGAGCACGCCGAGCGCCCTGCCGAGACGGGCCGCGCCGCGACCGCCTGCGCGCCCGAGGCGGACGTCGTCGTGTCGCATTGCGCCCTGCGCGAGGCGGAGCGCGACGATGCCGAGCACGACGCCGACGGGGATCGCCCAGCCTGCGTGGAGCAGGTCGTACGACTCCGAGTAGCGCGTGGCGATGACCGCGACCGGCATCGTCGCGGTCGAGAGGAGCCCGACGACCACCGCGGCGACTGCGCGACCGTTCCCGGACGCGCCCTGTTCCGGCGTCGACGCCACTACTGCTTCTGGTACGGACGACCGACTCGCGGCGGGCGGTGTCGAGCGGCCGATCACGCCGGCCACGGCGATCAGCGTGAGGACGTACGGGAGCGCCTGGAAGAGCACCGCCGCCGACTCGGAGTACTCGGGAAGGCGCTGCGCGAGCGCGCTCGAGAAGCCGAACAGCAGGCAGGCAGCGGCCGCGCCGAACGGGCGCCAGTTGCCGAAGATCACCGCCGCCAGCGCGATGAAGCCTCGGACCGTCGGTCATGTTCTCGTTGAACGAGTTGACGAAGCCGATCGAGAGGTAGGCGCCGCCGGCCGCGGCGAGCATCCCCGAGACGATGACCGCGCCGTAGCGGATCGCGTAGACGTCGATCCCGACGGTGTCCGCGGCGCGCGGGTGCTCGCCGACGGCGCGGAGCCGGAGCCCGAGCGGCGTCTTGAACAGGACGAGCCACGAGAGCGGAACCAGGAGGAGGGCGATCCAGATCATCAGGTTGAGGTTCCCGAAGACGTCGCCGAGGAAGGGCACGCCGTCGAGGAACGCGAGGCGGACGTTGGGGATGCTCGGGATGTCGGTCGGCGTCCCCTCCTGCCCGTAGATGTCGATGAACAGGTAGCCGGTCAGGCCGACGCGAGGAAGTTGATCGCAAAGCCGCTGATGATCTGGTCGGCGCGGAAGTGGATCGACCAGATCGCGTGGAGGAGCGCCATCGCGCCGCCCGAGAGCACGCCGACGAGGAGGCCGAGGACCCACGAGTCGAGCTTGTCGGCGGCCATGATCCCGAAGAAGGCGCCCATCAGCATCATCCCCTCGAGGCCGACGTTCACGACGCCCGAGCGCTCGGAGAACATGCCGCCGAGAGCGCCGAAGATCGAGCGGCGTCGCGTAGCGGAGCATCGAGGCGAGAAGCGCCGACCAGACGACGACGGTCTCGAGCTTCCCGATCCCGGAGCGCGTCGCGAGGTACGCGAGGCCGAAGCCGAGCAGCGCGGCGGCGATCGCGTACCAGCCGAAGCGCTTCTCGCCGCGCGTGATCGCGAAGACGCCGGCGAGCGCGGCGAGCAGCGCCAGGAGCAGGCTCGGCACCCAGGAGCGCACCGAGATCGGAGGAAGCGCGACGAACGCCGACGCGAGCCCGAGCACGATGCCGGCCCACGCGAGGGTGCGCAGCGGATTCTCCGACGCGGCCGGTTGGGAGCGCGACGCTCGTCACGCCGTCGCCGCCCTCCGGCGCCGGACGACGGCCGAGAAGCGCCGAGGACGACCATGTCCATGCCGACGAACAGGACGACGAGCCCCTGGATCAGCAGGGTCAGGTTCGACGCGAGCTCCGGCTGGAAGACCTCCGGGTCGAGGTTGCGGGTCGACGTGCCGGTGAAGAGCGCGCCGAAGAGCAGCGCGGCCAGCCCGACGCCGACCGCCGTGTTCCGTCCGAGCAGCGCGACCGCGATCCCCGTGAACCCGACCGCCGAGGCGTCTGGACGTCGCCGGTCGAGAGCCGGAACTGCCAGCCGAGGATGTCGATCGCGCCCGCGAGCCCGGCGAACGCGCCCGAGATCGCCATCGCGAGGAAGTAGTTGCGCGCGACGCTGATGCCGCCGTAGCGCGCCGCCTCCGGGTTGAAGCCGACCGCCTTGACGCCGTACCCGAGCGTCGTCCGGTTGAGGATGATCCAGTAGACGACGAGCGCGCCGATCGCGATGAAGAACCCGATGTGGAGCCCCTGCAGGAGCGGGTCGCCCCAGAACACCCGCAGCTTCGCGCCCTCGACGATGTCGTTCGAGATCGGGACCGACTCCTGCAGGTCGTTCTGGAGCGGCCCGCCGAGACCGAACAGGAACACGCCGACCCAGACGATCGTCCAGTTGAGCATGATCGTCGTGATCACCTCGTGGGCGCCGACCGTCGCCTTGAGGAAGCCCGCGATGCCGCCGATCAGCCGCGCCCGCCGCCGTCCCGACGACGATCGCGAGCAGGACGTGCAGGACGGGGCTCATGCCCTCGAACGACGAGCCGATCCAGACGGCGAGGATCGCGCCCGACGAGGTACTGGCCCTGGCCGCCGATGTTGAAGAGGCCGCAGCGGAACGCGAAGGCGACCGCGAGGCCGACGAGGATCAGCGTCGTCGTCGCGATGAGCGTCTGCTGGAGGTTGAAGCCGGCGAGAACGCGCTCCTCGCCCGTGACCCAGGGGAAGAGCCAGTTGAGGCCTGACCCGTCGAAGATCGCCTTGTACGTCTCGAGCGGGTTCTTGCCCGTCGTGACGAGGACGACGAGCCCGCCCATGACGAACGCGATGAACACGGTCAGGAGCGGCGCCAGAATGCCGCCGGCGCGCTGCGCGAGCGCGATCCGCGCCGCGAAGCTCTGCGGCGGCTCGTCCGGGGCGGTCGGCGTCTGCCCGTACGGCTGGACGGGCGGCCCGCCCGAGGGGCCGTCGCTCACGCTGCGACTCCGCTCCGCTTGCCGCCGGTCATCGCGAAGCCGAGCTCCTCCTCGGTCGCCGTCGGCGGGAACTCGCCGACGATCTCGCCCTCGTACATCACGAGGATGCGGTCGGAGAGCGAGAGCACCTCCTCGAGCTCG
Organism: uncultured Actinomycetes bacterium; assembly: GCA_963712255.1. Lineage (GTDB taxonomy): Bacteria > Actinomycetota > Thermoleophilia > Gaiellales > Gaiellaceae > Gaiella. The sequence continues at coordinate 37,347 of CAVQHL010000013.1, read as the reverse complement.
AGCGAGACGAGCAGGATCGCCCGGCCCTCGTCGCGCTCCTCGATCAGGCGCCGGTGGACGAACTCGATCGCGCCGACGTCGAGGCCGCGCGTCGGCTGGGCGGCGATCAGCACCTTCGGGTCGCGCTCGATCTCGCGGGCGAGCACCACCTTCTGCTGGTTGCCGCCGGACAGCGCCGCCGGCGCGTGTCGCCGGGCCGCCGCCGCGCACGTCGAAGTCCCGGATCAGTCTTCGCGCGCGCTCGATCAGCCGGCCCGGGAAGAGCCAGCCGAAGCGCGACGCGGGCCGGCAGCGGTAGTCGTGGAGGGCGATGTTCTCGGCGATCGAGTACTCGAGCACGAGCCCGCGGCGCTGACGGTCCTCGGGAATGTGGCCGATCCCGGCCTCGAGGTGGCCGTGCGCCGACTCGCTCGTCACGTCCTCGCCGGCGACGCTCACCGTGCCCGGCGGTGACGCCGCGGAGGCCCGTGATCGCGTCGATCAGCTCCGTCTGGCCGTTCCCGTCGATCCCGGCGAGGCCGACGATCTCGCCCGCCCGCACGTCGAACGTGACGCCGCGCACCTTCTCGATCCCGCGGTCGTCGAAGACGCTGAGGTCCGCGATCTCGAGGAGCGTCTCCGACGGCTGCGCCGGCGTCTTCGCGACGCGGAGCAGGACCTCGCGACCGACCATCAGGCGCGCGAGGCTCTCCTCCGTCGCGCCCTGCGCGGGCAGCGTCTCGATCAGCTTGCCGCGCCGGAGCACGGTGATCCGGTCGGCGATCTCGAGCACCTCGTTGAGCTTGTGCGAGATGAAGATGATCGACTTGCCGCGCGCCGTCAGCTGTCGCACGACCTCGAAGAGCTCCTGCGCCTCCTGCGGCGTGAGCACCGCGGTGGGCTCGTCGAGGACGAGGATGTCGGCGTCGCGATAGAGCGCCTTGAGGATCTCGACGCGCTGCTGCTGGCCGACGGTGATGTCCTGGATGCGCGCGCCCGGGTCGACCGCGAGGCCGTAGCGGTCGGAGATCTCCTGCACGCGCCGCTCCGCCTCCGCGATGTCGAGCAGCACGCCGTCGCGCGTCGGCTCCTCGGCGAGGACGATGTTCTCGGCCACCGTCATCACCGGGATGAGCATGAAGTGCTGGTGCACCATGCCGACGCCGGCGTCGATCGCCGCGCTCGGCGACCCCAGGCGAACCGGGCTGCCCTTGATGAGGATCTCGCCCTCGTCCGGGTGGTACAGCCCGTAGAGGATGTTCATCAGGGTGGACTTGCCCGCGCCGTTCTCGCCGAGGAGCGCGTGCACCTCGCCCTCGCGCAGGTCGAGCCCGACGTCGTCGTTCGCCACGATCCCCGGGAACCGCTTCGTGATGTGCCGCATCTCGAGGACCTGAGGACGGGCGGCCATGTCGCGGGATCATATTTGGTCCGCGGAACGGCATCCGCGGGAGCACGAGCGCGATCCGGCGCCTACTTCCGCGGGATGTCGATCTCGCCGTCGGCGATCTGCGCGGAGACGGCGTCGAGCTCCGCGATCAGCGCGTCCCGATCGGGCGCGTCGGGCTGACCTCGCCGTAGCCGACGCCCTCGTTCGCGACGTCGTAGAGCGTGTCCCCGCCACCCTCGAAGCTTCCGTCGACGACGGCCTGGATCGTGTCGAAGACGGCGACGTCGACCTTCTTGGTGGCGCTCGTGAGGATGTGCGGGCCGAGGAACGCCTGGTCGTTGTCGACGCCGATGCCCCACACGCTCTGCTCCTTCGCGGCCTGGAGCGCGCCGAGCCCGCAGCCGCCGGCGGCCGCGAACACCGCCTTCGAGCCGTCCTCGATCTGGGTCAGCGCGAGCTCCTTGCACTTCGCCTGGTCGACGAAGTCCTGCGAGTAGCCCTCGAGGACGCGGATGCTCGCGACCGTCGCCTTCGCGCCCGCCTCGTAGCCGGCGAGGAACGCGACGACCGCGGGCACGGCCTGGCCGCCGACGGCGCTCACCGCGCCGCCGTCGGCGACCGTCGCGGCGGCGACGCCGACGAGGTAGCCGGCCTCCTTCTCGGCGAAGACGAGGCCGCGTGCGTTCGGCAGGCTGCTCCCTTCGAGCGCCGCCTGCGGGAAGTCGACGATCGCGAAGCTCGTCTCCGGGAACTGCGTCGCGACGCTCGCCGAGCGCGTCCCCCATGAGGAAGCCGACGCCGACGATCAGGTCGTAGCCGTCCCGGCGGCACGCGAGAGGTTCGGGACGTAGTCGCTCGCCGCCTCCGAGATGAACACGCGGCCCTCGACGCCGAGCTCCTGCCTCCGCGCGCTCGAGACCCTCGTTCGCGAGGGCGTTGAACCCGCGGTCGTTGAGACCGCCGATGTCCGTCACGAGGGCGACGCGGACGTCCGAGCCCGCCTCGTCGGCTGCACGCGTCCTCGTCGCCGCCACAACCGGCGACGACACCCGTCAGCGCGACCAGAACGCAGACTGCGGCAAGGCTCCTCCGGCCCACGACTCTGCCGCTACCCGCTCGGTCCGGGGCCTGAAACGCCGCGGGCGGGCCCGTAGGCCCGCCCGCAGGGCGTTCACGTCTTCGGCTCGATCAGCCCTTGACGGTGCGCGGCGGCTTGACCTTGCCGCTCGCGAGGTTCCGCGACCACAGGTTGAGCTTGCCGATCAGCGCAGCGCGGTTCGGCGCGGTCTTGGAGACCTGGCCGTACCCGACACCCTTGTTCTTGACGTTGAAGACGGTGTCGACGCCGCCCTTCCACGCCTTCGCTTGCGCGAGCTGGATCGTCGAGAACACGCCCACGTCGACCTTCTTCGTGGCGCTCGTCAGGACATGGTTGCCCAGGAAGCCCTGGTCCGTGTCCACGCCGATGCCCCACTTCTTCTGCTCCTTCGCGCCCTGGATCGCGCCGAGGCCACAGCCGCCGGCGACCTGGAAGACGACGTCCGACTCCTCACCCATCTGCTGGAGCGCGACTTCCTTGCACTTGTCCTGGGCGACGAAGTCCTGCGAGTAGCCGTTGAGCGTCGTGATGCTCGGCTTGACCTTCTTCGCGCAGAACTGGTACCCGGCGATGAACGCGTCGACCGGCGGGATCTTGAGGCCGCCGACCGAGCTGATCACGTTCGTCTTCGAGACGGTCGCCGCGGCGACGCCCGCGAGGCAGCCCGCCTCCTGCTCCGCGAAGGTGATGCCGCGGACGTTCTTCGGCTTCCCCTTCATGAACGGGGCGCTCACGTCGACGATCGCCGAACTTCACGTTCGGGAACCGCTTCGCGACGGCAGCCGTCGTGTCGGACATGAGGAACCCGACCGCGATGACCATGTCGTAGCCTCGTGCGCCGGCCGTGAGGTTCGGGATGTAGTCCGCGGCGCTCTTCGAGATGAAGACGCGGCCGTCGACGCCGAGCGACGCCTGGGCCCGCTTGAGGCCGGCGTACGCCGAGGCGTTGAATCCCTTGTCGTTGAGGCCGCCGATGTCGGTCACGACCGCGACCCGGAACTTGTCGGTCGCCGACGGCTTCGCCGAGCCGATCGAGGCGACGGTCAGCGCCACGACCGCGACGAGCGCGAGCGAGCGCGACGACCATCCATTTACGAATCGCCACTTACCCTCCTTGAGTACGATTGACGGAGCCTCCCGCCCTTGTGACGCGGGATTGAACACGAAGTTGGACCGAAGCCGCAACCGCCGTAGATTAGTCGGTCGGTCGAGCGGCGGTTGTAAAGGATGGGTCGGCTAGGACGGGCCGATCACCGATGCGAGCTGATGCTCCTCGACCAGCACGCGCCTCGGCTTCGAGCCCTCGTAGCCGGAGATGATCCCGCGTCGCTCGAGCATGTCGATGAGGCGCCCGGCGCGCGTGTAGCCGACCCGCAGACGTCGCTGCAGGAGCGATACCGAGGCCGTCTGCGTCTGCACGACGATCTCGATCGCCTTGTCGAGCAGCGGATCCTCGTCGGGGTCGAAGTCGACGTCGTCGCCTCCGTCCTCGGAGGGCGCGGACTCGGGCATCTCGAGGAGCGTCTCGTCCAGCTGCTGGCCCCGCTGCGAGCGGCACTGCTCGACGACGAGGGCGATCTCCTCCTCCGTCACGAACGCTCCCTGGACGCGCTGGAGGCGCGACGTGCCGAGCGGCTTGAACAGCATGTCGCCCTGCCCGAGCAGGCTCTCCGCGCCCGCACCGTCGAGGATCACGCGCGAGTCGGTCTGGCTCGACACCGCGAACGCGATGCGGCTCGGGACGTTCGCCTTGATCATCCCGGTGATGACGTCGACCGACGGCCGCTGCGTCGCGAGCACGAGGTGGATGCCGACCGCGCGGGACTTCTGCGCGAGGCGGATGATCGCGTCCTCGACCGCCTGCGGCGAGACCATCATCAGGTCTGCGAGCTCGTCGATGACGACGAGGAGGTAGGGCAGCGGGTCCTCCCCGCGCGCCCGGAACGTCCGGTTCGCCTCCGGCAGGTTGCGCGCGCGCACGATCGACAGCCGCTCGTAGCGGCGCTCCATCTCGGCGACGACGTTGTGGAGGACCGCGGACGCCTCCTTCGGGCTCGAGACGACCGGCGTCAGGAGGTGCGGGATCGACTCGTAGTAGTTGAGCTCGATCCGCTTCGGGTCGATCAGGATCATCCGCACGTCCTCCGGTGTCGCGCGGAGCAGGATCGACGTCAGCAGCGTGTTGATGCAGCCCGACTTGCCGGCACCCGTCGTGCCGGCGATCAGGAGGTGCGGCATCCGCGCGAGGTCCGTCCAGACGGCGTTGCCCGAGATGTCCTTGCCGAGCCAGACCGAGAGCGGGCTCGCCGAGCCGGGAGGTCGTCGTAGATGTCGCCGAGCGTCACCATCCGCGGCGCGAGGTTCGGGACCTCGACGCCGACGGCCTGCTTGCCCGGGATCGGCGCCAGGATGCGGATCTCCGTCGTCGCGAGCGCGTACGAGAGGTCGTCCTTGAGGCCCGCGACCTTGGAGACCTTCGTGCCGGGCGCGAGCTGCAGCTCGTAGCGGACGACGCGCGGGCCCGAGATGGTGCCCACGATCGTCGCGTCCACGCCGAAGTTCGCGAGCGCCTGGACGAGCACCTTCGCCGTGCGGTCGGTCGCGTCGGCTGCGTCGTTGCGTGCCGGCGGGCTCGCCTTCAGGAGCGTCCGGTCGGGGAGGCGGTACGCCGTGCCGGCGGGCGCGTCGAAGCTCAGGCTCGAGTCCTCTCCCGTCGGCTCGTCCTCGGCGGGCTCGGGCGGCAGGAGCCGCGCCGGCTCGGCCGACATCGGCCCGTCCGCGACGACGTCGGGGTACACCTCCACGCCGTCCACGGGCGATGCACGACTCGGCGCCACGGCGGGCTCGACCGACGCGACGTCCGGCTGCGAGTCGGACGAGGACCAGTCCGTCCACTCGATGCCCTCGAGCGAGCGCCTGGCAGCGGTGCCCGCCTGACGCACCGCGTGGCCGGAGCGGCGGAGCAGCGCGCCGGCGGAGGCGCCTGTGACGAGCATCACGCCTGCGAGGACGAGCGCGACGCCCACGATCAACGAGCCGGCTTCCCCGACCACCTGCGCGAGCCCACCACCGAGAGCAGCCGCCGAGCGCCCCGCCGTGGTCCTCGCCGAGCGCGACCATCAGGCCGACGAGCCCGACGACGAGGCCCGTCCGGAACGGGCGAAGGTCGACGAGGGCGCTCCGGACGAGCATGAGCGCTCCGATCCCGATGAGAACGGCGGGCACGAGCGGCGCTGCCGCGCCGAGCGCGTCGTGGAGCCAGCCGGACACGTGCGAGCCGACGGGGCCGCCGTCCCAGCCGAGCCAGAGGACGGTCGCGAGGATGAGCCCGACGACGACGAGCCCGAGCCCCCAGAGCTCGGGATGGTGGTGCGCGCGGGTCTTCTTCGTGCGCTTCTTGACGCGCGCCGGCGAACGCGGCTTGCGCGTGCGCGCAGGAGCGGCGCGCTTCTTCCTCGTCGCCATGGGCTTGCTGCTTCTGCGCTGAGAGCGGCTCTCCTCCGCGAAGCAGGGTTCCGCAGGAGCGGAACCCTGCCGCGGAATCCCCGCCTACGGCGAGGGCACGCCCCTGAAGGCGCCCGCTTCGCGGTCGCGACGGCTCACGTGTCGGCGTCGCCTCACTGAGCCCGGGCGCGCGCCTCCTCGACGATCACCTCCGCCTCGGCGCGGTTGCCGAAGCCGCGGGTCTCGACCTTCTCCGCCTCGAGGTCCTTGTAGACCTGGAAGAAGTGCTCGATCTCGTTGCGGAGCTCGGGCGGGATGTCGTGCACGTCGTGGACGCGCATCCAGGCCGGATCCTTGAGCGGGACGCAGAGGATCTTCTCGTCCGGCCCCTTCGCGTCGGTCATGTGGAAGACGCCGACGACGCGCGCCGGGATCCGGCAACCGGGGAACGTCGGCTCGCCGACGAGGCAGAGCGCATCGAGCGGGTCGCCGTCCTCCCCCAGCGTCCCTTCGACGAACCCGTAGTCCGCCGGATACGACATCGAGGTGAACAGGCGGCGGTCGAGCACGATGTGGCCGGTCTCGGCGTCGAGCTCGTACTTGTTCCGCGAGCCGGACGGGACCTCGACGAAGACCAGGACGTCGCTCATGTGCTCGCTCGCCAAGCAGGATTCGGCAGGAGCCGAATCCTGCTGCTTGATCCCCGCCTGCGGCGGGGCACATCCCTGAAGGCGCCCGCTGTCGCGGTCGCAATCCCGAGCTTCTGCCGAAGGGGATCTTGCCTGGCGAACACGCTACAGCCGCCCCATGCGCTCGATGAGCAGGTCGAAGAAGGCGTCCGAGTCGAGATCGACGCCGACGTGGGCGTTCGCGGGCCGGCCCGTGCGGAGCCACAGGTCGACGACGGTTCGGCCGCGACAGAGGTCGGAGGCGAGCTCCACCTCGACGTTGCGGAGCTTCGTCTCGACGAGCCCCGGGCGGAGGACGTGCGCGACCGCGACCGCGTCGTGGATCGGCGCGCCGTCCCAGCCGTACGTCTGGCGGTGGTAGACGGTGAAGAAGTCGACGAGCTCGGCGACGAAGACGCCGACCGACCCGGCGTCCCGCAGGCGGCTGCTGCACGTCGGGCCCCGTCACGGCCTTGTGCGTCACGTCGAGCCCGATCATCGTCACGTCGAGCTCGGCGTCGAACACGATCTGCGCGGCCTCCGGGTCGGCCCAGATGTTGAACTCGGCGGCCGGCGTCATGTTCCCCTCGGCGATCGCGCCGCCCATCAGGACGATCCGGTCGATCCCCGCGGTGCCGTGCGCCCGGAGGTAGCGCGGCGATGTTCGTGAGCGGCCCCGTCGGGACCAGCGTCACCGGCGACGGCGATCGTCCGATCGCGTCGGCGATCCAGGCGACCGCGTCCGTCGAGACCGGCTCGGCGCTCGGCGGTGGGAGCGTCGGGCCGTCGAGGCCGCTCTCTCCGTGGACGTGCGCCGCGACGACGAGCTCCCGCTCGAGAGGCTCGGCCGCTCCGGACGCCACGGGGACGTCGGCCCGGCCGGCGAGCTCGAGCACCCGCAGGGCATTCGCGGTCGTCTTCTCGAGCGTCTGGTTCCCGTAGGTCGTCGTCACGCCGAGCAGCTCGAGCTCGGAGCTGCCGAGCGCGAGCAGGAGCGCGATGGCGTCGTCGTGGCCGGGATCGCAGTCGAGGATGATCGGGGTCGGCATCGTCTTGTCGGGCGAGATATATCTCTCCACCGGCCCGCCGTGTGGAACTCACGGGACGGCGACCTCGCCCGACGGACGGAATCAGCCGCCGAGGATCGCGTCGACCTCCGCCGCCGTCGGCAGCGACGGCTGCGCGCCGAACCGCGAGGCGGCGAGCGCGCCGGCCGCACAGGCACGCGTCAGCGCCTCCGGCTCCGAGCGTCCTTCGAGCAGCGAGACGAGCAGGCAGGCGGTGAACGCGTCTCCTGCCGCCGTGCCGTCCACGGCCTCGACCCGAGGCGGCTCCGCGCGGGCGATCTCCTCGCCGTCGTCGAGGAGCACCGCACCCTCGGCGCCGAGCGTCAGCGCGACGAGCCCGTCGCGGCGGGCGAGCGCCTCGAGCTCGTGCCGGTTCACGACCGTCAGGTCTGCGTCCACCGCGATCGGGCGGGCCGGCGCCGCGTTGAGGCAGAACATCCCCGCGCACTGCTCCCAGGCCGACAGCACCGCCTCGTCCGGAACCTCGAGCTGGCAGAGGACGGCGTCGTGCGGCGGGAGCGACGACGTGCGCGAGCGTCCCGTTCGCGCCCGGCGCGACGGCGATCGTCGTCTCCCCCTCGCCGTCGACCTGGATCAGCGCGACGCCGGTCGGCTCGTCGCTCTCGTCGAGCTGCAGCGTCACTCCCGCGTCGCGGAGCCCGACGAGCGCCTCGTCCGCCATCGCATCGCGGCCGACCGCCGCGATCATCGTCACGTCGGCCCCGAGCCGTGCGCAGGCGACCGCCTGGTTCGCGCCCTTGCCGCCCGGAATGCGTGCGAGCGTCGCGCCGCCCACCGTCTCGCCCGGCTCCGGCAGCCGCTCCACGCGCGCGACGAGGTCGAGGTTCACCGAGCCGACGACGGTGATCCGCGGTGCCACACGGCGAATCTACTGGAGGTCGACGAGCTCCCACTCGCGGATCGGCGTTGCGACCCGCGCGCCGCACGTCAGCCGGGGGATCGGCTCGGACTCGTGCTCGCGCAGCACGACGGATCTGACGCCCTCACCGACGGCGAGCCGGACGACGACTGCACCGTCCGCTCTCCCCGCCACGTCGAGCGGCCGGAGCGCGTCGATCGCGTCCAGCCCGGACTCGAGCCGGGCGAAGTGCTCGGCCGCCTGCGCCGCGGGAGCGAAGGTCGAGCGCCCCCGGAGCGACTCGACGGTGACGCGCCCCTCGAGGTGCCGCCGCGCGATCGCGACCGCGTTGTCGGGCGTGACGTGCCCGTAGTAGAGGCCGTGCGGGAGGATCACGACGTTCGCCGCGAAGCGATCCCCGCCGACGTGCGAGCACTGCCAGGTCTGCTCGGGGAGCTCGGCGGTGAGGGCGACGGCGACGGGCCAGCCGCGTCCGGCGCAGCACGGGTCGCGGCGGCCGTGCGTGCAGACGAGGAACGTCGGTGCGTCCGTCGGCGTCCCGGACGGCGCGCCCGGGTCGAGGTCGCAGAGCTCGTCGTCGGACTCGAACGTCCCCCACCACGTCGCCTCCGAGCCGGGACGCGCGTCCGCGATCGCCCAGCTCCTCGACTCGGTCGGCCGGTGCGCCCTCCGGATCGAGCAGAAGCCGCGCATTCGCGCTGTGGCACCGCGCGAGAAGGCCGGCGAGCACGGACGTGTCGAGCCGGGACTCGCGCAGGGCGTTCCGGCCCCAGGCGCCGGGCTGCTCGACGAGAACGAAGCGCTCGGCGGGCGCCGCGGTGGCGAACAGCTCGTCGCCGCGGCGTTCGGCGGCAGGTGCGCAGCGCTCGGGTGCGGAGGCCATGCGGCGATGCTACGGCCGCGACGGCGACTGCGGCCGCCTCAGGGAGCCGACGGGACGACCACGCCGCGGACGAGGAGCCGCCGCACGAGGTCCGCGACCGGCTCGGGCGGGCCCGGGAGCGCGTCGACGCTCCACGGCTCTCCGTCGAGCAGGACGATGAGCGCGTCGGCCTGGTCGGCGTCCACCTCGAGCGTCTCGCCGGGAAGGCGGAGCGCGGTCCGGCCGTCCGTGTCCTCGAGCTGAGCCTGAAGCCCCGGCCTGAGGTGGACACGCGTGCTCGGGGTCAGTCTCTCGGCTGCGGCCGCCTGCTCCAGCGGCGCGATCGGCGACGGCTTCGTCGCCGTCGCGAGGCTCGCGGCGAGCCGGGCCGCGACCGGCTCCGGGTCGACGGACCGGAGGCGGGCGACGAGCACGTCGATCGTCGCCTCGAGGTCCTCGGCGAGCGCGTCGGCGGACGTCAGATCGATCCCGACGGGGAGCGCCTGCCGGAGGCCCGGCTCGTCCTCGGCCTCCGCGAGCAGCGCCTCGAGGAGCGCCTGTCGCGTGACGACGTGGATGCCGACGGTGAGGTGCGCGGAGACGTCGCCGAGCGCCTCGGCCGAGTGCAGGAACCCGCGCGGCAGGTAGAGGGCATCCCCCGGGCGGAGGACCGTGTCGATCGTCGGCGCGGTCTCGGCCACGGCGCGCTCGACCTGTCGGCGGCGCTGCGTCCACGGCTGCGACCGGAGCGGCCACTCGTGGACGGGCTCGTGGACGATCCAGCGCTTCTCGCCGGCCAGCTGGAGGACGAAGACGTCGTGGATGTCGTAGTGCGCGGCGAACCCGCGCGACGACGGGGGCGTGACGTACGCGTTGACCTGGATCGGATGCCCGAGCTCGCGCCGCCAGTGCTCCGGCGAACTCGATGATCGGCGGCCACAGCCGGTGGAGGGCCTGCAGCACGATCGTCGTGCCGTCCGCGAAGAGGCGCGTGACCGCGGTGTCGTCCACCTGGTCGCCGATTGCCGCGCCGACCCCGCCGGGCCGCGTGAACCGGCTGCTGTCGACGACGACGCCGTCCTTCGCCATCCGGAGGAACGGCGTGCGGAGGCCGCGGCGCGACAGCAGCTCGTCGACTCCGTCGAGGTCGAGCAGGTCGTCGAACGACCGCGGCAGCTCGCTCGCCGTGGCGAGCAGCGGGCGGCGACCCCATGCGGCCGCGAACGCGTCGGGGTCGGCGACGCAACGTGCGAGGGCCCGGCCGTCGTGCGCCGGGCCCGTCGGTCGTCGCGGCACCTGTGGAACGGCGCTCATCGATCGGCGCTAGTCGGCGCTTCCGTCTCGCGCCACCGTCCGCACCGCCATCTGCGCCTCCGTCAGCGCCACCGTCGGCGCCGCCGTCGTGCTCGCCGGGTGTCCCCTCTGCGCCGCCGTCCGCGGGCCCGTGGGCACCGCCGTCGGCGCCTCCGTCAGCGCCACCGTCGGCGCCGCCGTCGTGCGTGCCCGGACTCCCTTCCGCGCCTCCGTCGGCAGGTCCGTGATCGTGCTCGGACACTTCTCCTCCTCGCTGTCGTGGACGATGCAGACGGGGTCTTCCCGTCTGCAGCTCGAGCCTAACGTGACGGTCGTCTCAGGCGGCGAGTGCCCTGAGGTCGTCGACGGTCGCGCCGTAGAGCGTGTCGTGCAGATCGAAGAGGCCGGCCCAGAGCGACGATCGGTCGGGGACGGTGTCCATGCGGGCGGCGTCGTCGAGGCCCTGGAGCGCGCGGACGAGCACGGCGAGCTCGAGGTACACGGCGGCGACGCGGTTCGGGCACGCGTCGACGCCGGCCCGCTCGAGGATCGGGCGCCATTCGACGAGCTCGCCGGCTCCGGGGCCGCCGTACCAGGAGCGGCCCTCGGCGCGGTCGGGCTCGAGCTCGACGAGGTACGCGGCGAGCGGCGTCTCCAGCCCCGCGAGTGCCGTCTCGACGCGGTCGGCGGCGTGCCGGAGCGCCGCGCTGCGGGCGCCCGGCGTGGCCGGCACCGCATCGCCCCGGCCCCAGCGCTCGAGCAGGCGGCAGAAGGCGATCGCGGACGCCTCGCAGGCCCGCAGCTGCCGCACGAGCCGCCGGGCCGACAACGGCGTCGCCGCGTTCGCCTCGACCACCTGTGCCCAGCCGGACATTCGAGCGTCAGACCTCGATCACGATGGGAAGGATCATCGGGCGCCGCCGCGTCCGCTCGTAGACGATCTGCCCGATTCCGTCGTGGATGTGCTCCTGGACGAGCTTGATCTCCGTGATGCCGTTCCGCGCGAGCTCCGCGACGATCCGCCCGGCTTCCTCGCGAAGCTCGTCGATCAGGTCTTCGTCCTCCCCCACGCCCCGCGCGATCAGCTCGGGTGGGCTGATGTCCGCGCCGTCGTCGGACGCGACGGTGGTCACGACGATGAGCACGCCGTCCTCGGAGAGCCGGCGCCGGTCGCGGAGCGCGACGTCCTCGACGTCCCCCACTCCGAGCCCGTCGACGAAGGTCACGCCGGCGTCGATGCGATCGACGATGCGGACGCCGTCGGGAGTCAGCTCGACGACCGAGCCGTTCTCCGCGATCACGATCCGGTCGTCCGGGATCCCCGCGTCCCGCGCGAGCTGCGCGTGTGCCGCGAGCATCCGGTACTCGCCGTGGATCGGCATCACCGCGCGCGGCCGGACGAGCGAGAGAAGCGTTCGCATCTCCTCGGAGCAGGCGTGCCCCGAGACGTGCACCGGTGCGATCTCCTGGTGCAGGACCTCGGCCCCGTGCCGCGCGAGCCGGTTGATCGAGTCGTGGACCCGCAGCTCGTTCCCGGGCACCGGCTTGGCCGAGATGATCACCGTGTCGCCGCGCTCGACGGAGACGTTCGCGTGGTCGCCGTACGCGATCCGGGTCAGCGCGGACATCGGCTCGCCCTGGCTGCCCGTGCAGAGCACCAGCACGCGGTCGCGCGGAAGGTCCATCGCCTCCTTCGGCGAGACGATCGCGTCGTCGGGAAGATCGACGTAGCCGAGGTTCCGCGCGATGTTCATGTTCTTCCGCATCGAGCGGCCGACGATCGCGACCTGTCGCCCGTTCGCGATCGAGACCTCGGCGGCCTGCTGGATGCGGTGGATGTTCGAGGCGAACGAGGCCACGATGATGCGCCCGGTCCGGAGCGGGATGAGCTGCCGGAACGCCTCGCCGACGAGTCGCTCGGAGCCGGTCATTCCCGGCCGCTCCGCGTTCGTCGAGTCGGCGAGCAGCAGATCGATGCCGCGGTTGCCGAGCTCGGCGAGCGCGCCGACGTCGGTCTTGAGCCCGTCGACGGGCGTGTGGTCGAGCTTCCAGTCGCCCGTGTGAAGGAGGCGCCCGGCGGAGGTCTCGACGACGACCGCCATCGCGTCGGGGATCGAATGCGCCATCCGCACGAACTCGAGCCGGAACGGCCCGATCTCGAGCGGCGGTTGCCCGGGCTGGACCTCGGTGAGCTCCGTCGTGGCGCCGAGCCCGTGCTCGTCGAGCTTCGACTTGACGAGTGCGAGCGTCAGCCGCGTGGACACCACGCGGCCGACCTCGACCTCGCGGAGCACGTACGGCAGCCCGCCGACGTGGTCCTCGTGCCCGTGCGTGAGCACGACCGCGTGGACGGGCTTGTCGACGAGGTAGCCGAAGTCCGGAAGGACGAGATCGACGCCGAAGTGCTCGTCGCGCGGGAACGCGAGACCGGCGTCGATCACGATCCGGTCGTCGCCGAGCTCGAGCACGGTCATGTTCTTCCCGACCTCGCCGAGCCCGCCGAGCGGGATGATCCTGAGTGCCTGCACGAACGGAGTCTAGTTCTGTCTCGCGAAGCGGGATTCCGCAGGAGCGGAATCCCGCCGCTGATCCCCGCCTCCGGCGGGGCACATCCCTGAAGGCGTCCGCTGTCGCGGCCGCAACTGCGGACGTCGCCGCTCGAGCTAGGCCGCGACGGGCGTCAGCAGGCCGAGACGCTCGAGGCAGTCGCGGATCCGGGCGGTCTCGGCCTCGTCGGCCTCGACGAGCGGGAGGCGCAGGCCGCCGACCTCGTGCCCGAGCAGCTGCAGGGCGCGCTTGATCGCGATCGGGTTCGTCTGCACCTGCAGGATCTCGATCGCGGGCCGGAGCTCCTCGTCGAGGGCGCGCGCGCCGTCGATGTCGCCCGCCTTGTAGCGCGTGATCATCTCCTTCACCTGCGGCCCGACGACGTGCGTGTGGACGCAGATGCCGCCGACGCGCGCCGACCTCGAGGAACGGGAAGACCACGTCGTCGTCGCCCGCGTACAGGTCGAGCCCGCATGCGACGACGTGCCGCGCGGCGTCGAGGCTCGGCTTCGCCTGCTTCACCGCCGCGGACGTTCGGGATCTCGGCGAGGCGGGAGATCGTCTCCGGCTCGGCGTCGACGACGACCCGCGACGGGATGTCGTAGAAGACGACCGGGCGGTCGGTGGACGCCGCGACGGCGGCGACGTGCGCGACGATCCCGCGCTGCGGCGGGCGGTTGTAGTACGGCGTCACGACGAGGAAGCCGTCCACGCCGAGCGCGTGCGCGGCCTCGGTCAGGTGAATCGAGTGCGCGGTCGAGTACGTGCCGGTGCCCGCGACCACGGTCGCCTGCCCGCCGATCGCCTCGAGCGCCGCCTCGTAGAGCATGAGCCGCTCGTCGTCGCTGAGGGTCGGCGCCTCGCCCGTCGTTCCGGTCACGACCAGGCCGTCCGAGCCGTTCTCGACGAGATAGCCGCAGAGCGACCGGAACGCATCCAGGTCGATCGAGCCGTCCGCGCGGAACGGCGTGACGACGGCTGTCAGGACCTCGCCGAGCACGCGGAGAGATTGTAGTCCGCACCCACGATGCGATATGGGTGGCCAGACCGGTGCGTCCATCCGACCCGAGGGAGGAACGGTGATCAAGGAGTTCAGGGACTTCCTGATGCGCGGCAACCTCGTCGAGCTCGCGGTCGCCTTCGTCATGGGCCTCGCGTTCGCGGCGCTCATCTCGTCGTTCGTCGACAACCTCGTGATGCCGATCGTCGCGATGATCATCGGCAAGCCGGACTTCAGCGATCTCACGTTCACGATCAACGACGCTGTCTTCCGCTACGGCGCGTTCATCACGGCCGCGATCACGTTCCTCGCGACGGCGGCCGCGATCTTCTTCTTCGTCGTGAAGCCGATGAACGCCCTCATGGCGCGCATCAAGAAGCCGGAGGAGGAGGTCGTCTCCGACGAGGAGCGCCGGCACCAGGAGCTCCTCGCGGCGCTTCGGGCGCGCTGAGCCCGACGACCCGGGGCGGGCTCCGGCCCGCCCTACAGCAGACTGCTCGAGGCCGACCGTCAGCCCCGGCGGCAGGTCCCGGACAGCCTCGATCGCGCGCAGGACGCCGGGGGCGAACACCTCGCGCGACGTCGTGTCGTGGCGGATCGTCAGCGTCTCCTCCGCCCCGCCGAAGATCACCTCCTGGTGGGCGACGAGGCCCGGAAGCCGCACGCTGTGGATCGGCACGTCGCCGCCGAGGCGCGCCGCGGTCGCCTTCGCCGTCCCCGACGGCGCGTCCCTCTTCGTCTCCGCGTGAAGCTCGACGATCTCCGCGCGCGCGAACGCACGCGAGGCCTGCTCCGCGAACCGCATCATGAGGACGGCGCCGAGCGCGAAGTTCGGCGCGTAGAAGCACGGGACCCCCGCCTCCCGGGCACGGCGGTCGACCTCCTCGACGTCGAAGCCCGTCGTGCCGATCACCGCCGGGACGCCCGCCGCGAGGCACTGCGCGACGTTGTCGAGCACGGCGTCCGGACGCGTGAAGTCGACGGCGACGTCGCAGCCGGCCGGGCCCGACGCGCGACCCTCGACGACCTCGTGACCCGCGGCTTCGAGCGCAGGGCCGAGCACGGCGCCGACCTTGCCCGACGCCCCGAAGAGGCAGACCTTCACGAGCCGATCGGCGAGCGCCGGGTTGAACCGCGCGACGGCCGCCCGGAAGCGGCTCTCGCGAGGTCCGATCCCCGCGGCGGAGAGCCGCTCGGGGGCGAAGAGGTCGCGGGCGGCCGCGGCGACGTCCGCCTCGGTGACCGCCCGGATCCGGCGGATCGTCTCGGGCACGGTGATGAGCTCCGTCTCCGAGACGAGCGCGCGGCCGAGACGCGTCATGCGGTTCGACGTGCTCTCGAACGACAGCAGCAGGCGTCCCTCGAGGTTCTCCTTCGCCCGGTCGAGCTCCCCTGCGCGGAGATTGCCCGCCGCGACGTCCTGGAGCTCCGCGGCCGTCACGTCGAGGCACTCGCGCAGGTTGTCCTCGCGCGTGCCGACGTAGATCCCGACCTGGCCGGTCTCCGCGTACTGCGAGCCGTACGTGTAGACGCTGTATGCCATCCCCCGCTTCTCGCGGATCTCCTGGAAGAGGCGGGACGACGCCGAGCCGCCGAGGATCGCGTCCAGGAGCGACACGGCGTAGCGCCGCTCGTCGTCGCGCGCGATCCCCGGCGCGGCGAGCACGACGTGGTACTGCTCGGTGCGGCGGCGCAGGAAGCGGTAGCCCGGCTTCGGGACGCGGGCGAGCGGCGGGCGACGGACGCGAGACGCCGACCGGCGCCGGGGACGCAGCTTGGCGAAGTGCTCGACGAGCGGATCGTGGCGCACGTTCCCGGCCGCCGAGAGCACGACGTTCGACCCCACGTACGCGCCGCCGTGCCACGACCGAAGCGCTCGCGGCGAGACCTGCGAGATCACGTCGGCGGTTCCGATCACGGGGCGCCCGAGCGGATGCGTGCCGAACACCGCCTCGGCGGCGAGGTCGTGGACGAGGTCCTGCGGGTTGTCGTCCACCATCGCGATCTCCTCGAGGACGACCTCGCGCTCGGAGTCGACGTCGTCGAAGGTCGGGGCGAAGACCATGTCCGCCATCGCGTCGAGCGCCTGCTCGAGGCGCCCGTCCGGGACGCGGGTGTAGAGGACGGTGGTCTCGCGCGAGGTGGCGGCGTTCAGCTCGCCGCCCATCGCGTCGAACAGCTCGGCGATCTCCTGCGCGCCGTAGCGCGACGAGCCCTTGAAGAGCAGGTGCTCGATGAAGTGCGAGACCCCTGCTCGCGAGCGCGGCTCGTCGCGCGAGCCCGTTGCGATCCAGAGCCCGAGCGCCACCGACCGCACGCCGGGGATGCGCTCGCTGATCACGCGCTCGCCGCCGGGAAGAGTCGTCGTCTCGGGCTCGGGCACGGCGGCGATCGTATCGGCGGGATCACGCGTCCCAACTCCATCGGATCGCTTCGCCCTCCGCCTCGTGGCGTTCGTAACGAGCCGTGACCGCCGGTTGGTCTTCTACGCTCCCGCGCGACGTATACGCGGATCACCCGATTTGGGGCGTAGCCCACGCGACGATCGGTCGATTGCCTCTCGCAACAAGGGCGCACGCGAACAGGCGTCCGCCACTCGCCGAGGGGGCACAAGTGAAGCGTTCATTCACGTCGAGCAGACTTGGTTTCGTCGTTCTCGCCGCGTGTGCACTCGCGCTCGTGGTCGCGCCGGCCGCGCTCTCCGATAAGGGCGGCAACGGCGGGGCACGGCAACAGCGGGGGCAGCAGCGCCTCTAAGGCATCGGGCGGCAGCACGACATCGACGTGCACACCGAGCGCTCCGCGCGTTTCCGTCGACAACACCTGGGCGTGGGGAGCGCCGGGGTCGTGGGGTGTGCCCGGGCAGCAACTCACGTACATGGTCAAGGTCATTAACGACGATGTCGGGTGCGGCTCGTCGAGCTTCGCAGTCAGCATTTCCGCGCCGAGTGGGTTTTCCGTATCGATTCCGACGAGCACGATCACTCTCAGCTCGGCCTCGAGCGCCTACGTGCCTGCGTACGTGACGTCGCCCACGTCGGCAGCCGACGGGGACTACCGGCTGACGGTCACGGCCGTGCGGGCAGGGACGTCCAGTGCGCCCGCGACCAGCTACTACAAGGTCTATTCGGCCGACACCGTCGCGCCGAAGTTGTACTGGATGAACCCATCCAATGGAGGGTCGCTGAGCGGACGCACCGCCTACGTCGGATTCGCGTCAAGCGACGACCACGCAATCAGGAAGCTCGACGTCTACCTCGACAACGCCCTCGTGGCCACAAGGCTCTGCGACAACGTCGCATACGAGTGCCAGCTGTCCTACAAGTGGTCCATCCGCCGCGTCAGCGGGCAGCACACGGCGACGTTCCGGTCGACCGACTGGATGGGAAACGTCGCCAGCCAGACGGCGACCTTCACGGTCAACTGATCGAGGGGTTGATCCTGCAACACAAACGGGGGCCGGCTCAGCCGGCCCCCGTGTTGTGCGTCCGCGCTTGGCGGACTCGCATCATCGAGTGATTTCTACGGATCGATCACGATCTCGCAGTTGATGGTCTGTGGCGCGAGGTCGTCCGCAGTGACCTCGGCGGGAGCACCCGGAGAGTCACTGGTGTCACTGCCCGCCGACCCACAATCGATCGTCGTGCCGATCTCGCCCGATCCCGCATCGACGACCCGCACCAAGAGGTCGGCGAGCGGTTCGTTGATGAAGGTCGCCGTTGCCAATGCGCCGGGCAGGTTGTCGGTGCAGTTGGTCCCGTTTGCCACGGTGACCGACTGACCTGGGCCGGGGTCGGCCGAGTAGCCGGGCGGCGGCGACGTCTCGGTGACCGTGTAGGCGCCGGGGTCGAGGCCGGAAACGCACACCGAGCCAGCGGCCGCGTCCTCGTCACCAGCACCGTTGTCGGTCACGCTTGTGCTGTCGTACGAGAACACCGCTCCGGCCTGTGAGACAGCACCACCCTTGGTGCTGTTCTTCAGGATGCTGAGCGCACCCTCGAGAGCCGGGTCGGTGAACTCGAGGCTCTCCTGTTCGTTCTCGTCGAGCGTGAACGTGAACGGCAGGGTCGGGTCCTTGCCGTAGCCCGCGGGAACGGTCGTCTCGTCGATCGTGTACTGGCCCGGGTCCAGGTCGCGTGAACGACGGTAGGCAGTCGCCGGCAGCGTCGACCGTGCAGGTTCCCACGACGGTGCCGGTGGTATCAGCACCCTCGTAGAGCGTGAACACCGCGCCCGCCTGCGAGCCGCCGTCGCTCCCGACCTTGTGCACACTGACCGAACCGCAGACGTTGATGCTCACGTCTTCGACCGCGACGTCCTTCGGCTGAGAGCCGAAGCTGCTCCCAGACGACCGGGACAGCCAGACGATCTGGTTGATCGACTGGCACGATCCAGGCGGGAGGATCCCGGCGTCTGCCAGGTTGACGCCGAACTCCGCGAACTGCCCGGCCTTGATGTCAGCGTCGCTGATCGGGTTGTTCGCCGCCAAGATGTCGCTTGCGTTGACACCGCCCTCGGCTTCAGTTGGGTCGAGCTCGAGGACGGTCGCGCCCCAGCATCCGTTGGCGCTGCTGTGGTTGTTGATGAAACAGGCGCCGCTCGTGACCCACGTCAGCACGTGGAACTCAACGGCGCTTCCGCCGCCCAGGTAGTCGATCGCGAGCAGCTTGTCGCCGGCCTTCCGCGCGAGCAGGGTGGTGCTGCCCGGGCAGAGATCGGGGCCCTGCTTCAGCTCGAGGTTCTCGCTCGCGTTCCCGTTGGGCGCGAACCTGATCGTGGCGCCGTACAAGTACGTCTCATCCGTGGTGGCGTTCTTCTCCGAGAAGGAGGCCACATGGCTGAAGTCGTCCTTGTTCGGGTTCGAGTGACCAACGATGGTCGGACAGTTCACGTCGAAATCCTGCCCCGGCGTGTAGGAGTTATCCGTGTTTCCCGTGCCGTCCTGGACGACATCGAAGTCCACCGTCGCCCAGTCGTTGTTGCCAGTCGTGTCGACGACCATGTTCCCGAGGCCGAGCGAGGGGTCGTTCCCCGCCTCGAGTTGCTCGGGCTCCCTGGGAGCACGGCCCGCAGAGGCCGCGACAAACACGGCAAAGGCAACTATGACGAGACCCAAGAGCACGAGCAAGCGGCGCCGCCGCTTCGGGCTCCTGCTCTCGCCGAGAATCCGTTCTGTCATTCGGTTCTCCCCTCCGTGCGGTTTGTCCGCTCCGCCGAGCGGGCGGCGCCCCCGTTAGCGCGCCGCACATTCAGGCTAGGCCTGTGGAGAACTCGCGCCTAGCAGCGATCGCCTGATCCTTCGTCCTGCGGTCCTGACCGGAGGTCGTACGGCATTCGCAGTAGGAGGACGTTGACTACTGTTGCAGTCCGCACTTACCATCCATGCGGCGAGCTGCGGCGAAGGACCGTGAGGTGGGGATGGCAGTGCAGGCAGTTCGACGCATGGACGGTGCTCGTCGCGGACGGCGAAGGAAGCGATCGCGCTCTGATGGCGACGTTGCTCGAGCGCATCGGCTGCGTGACGTACCAAGCGGGCACAGGCGTCGAGGCGCTCGCGCTCGCCCGGACGATTCGACCGGACGCGTTCGTCCTCGACGTCGAGCTGCCGGAGAGCTCCGGCTACGAGGTGTGCCACGAGCTGCGGGCGGAGTTCGGAGACCAGGTCCCGATCGTGCTCGTCTCGGCAACGCGCGTGAGCACGCTGGATCGCATCGCCGCCTTCCTGATCGGGGCAGACGACTACGTGACGAAGCCCTTCGAGCCGGATGAGTTCCTCGTCCGAGTCAGATCATTGCTCCGGAGGAAGAACCGTCACCATGCCAACGGTCAGACGAGCCCCAACGGGCTCTTGTCCCTGACGCCGCGCGAGCGCGATGTCCTCATGCACCTCGCACGGGGCCTCAATCAAAACGCGATCGCGGCCGAGCTGGTCGTGACTCCGAAGACGGTGGCCACCCACATCCAGCGGATCCTCTCGAAGCTCGGCGTCCATAGCCGAGCCGAGGCCGTCGCCTACGCGCACCAGCACCTGCGAGACGAGGTCAGCGACTTCGAGGCGCACGGCCTCGAGCGCGAAGATGACGGGGGGCGGCTCGCGCCGCCCCCCGTGGCCGTTTCCTAGTCGCGGCGCCGGCCGCGGTCGCCGCGGCCACGATCGTCGCGCGGAGGGCGCGGCTCGCGCGGCGGGGCGTCCTTCGCCCGCTCGACGAGCGTCTCCGGCGAGACGAGCTCGCCGTCCTCGTGCTTCGCGACGAGCTTGAGGCCGATGCGGCCCCGCTCCTTGTCGACCTCCTGGACGACGACGTCGAGCGTGTCGCCGCGGGCGATGACGTCCTCGATGTGCGCGACCCGGCCCGGGCCGACGTTCGAGACGTGGAGCAGTCCGTCCGTGCCCTTCTTCAGCTCGACGAACGCGCCGAAGTCGGTCGTCTTGACGACGCGCCCGGTGTAGGTGTCCCCCACCTCGGGCTCCTTCGTCATCGCCGCGATCGCCGAGATCGCGGCGTCGCCCTTCGTGCCCTCGGTCGCGTAGACGAGGATCGTGCCGTCCTCCTCGATGTCGATCTGGACGTCGTAGTCCGACTCGAGCGAGCGGATCGTCTCGCCGCCCTTGCCGATCACCATCCCGATGAAGTCGGGGTTGATCTGGATCGACTGGATCCGCGGCGCGTGGCCCGCGAGCTCGGCCCGCGGCTCGGAGATCGTCTCGCGCATCTTGTCGAGGATGAACGCGCGGGCCCGCTTCGCCTGCTCGAGCGCCGAGCGCATGATCTCCTGCGTGACGCCGGTGATCTTGATGTCCATCTGGAGGGCGGTGATGCCCTCCTCGGTGCCGGCGACCTTGAAGTCCATGTCTCCCAGGTGATCCTCGGCGCCCTGGATGTCGGTGAGGATGACGTAGTCGTCGCCCTCCTTGACGAGGCCCATCGCGATGCCCGAGACCGGGGCCGCGATCGGCACGCCGGCGTGCATCAGCGACATCGTCGAGCCGCAGACCGACCCCATCGACGACGAGCCGTTCGACTCGAGCGTCTCGGAGACGAGGCGGATCGTGTACGGGAAGTCCTCGGTCGACGGGATGACCGCCTCGAGGGCCCTCTGCGCGAGTGCGCCGTGGCCGATGTCGCGCCGCTTCGGGCCGCGCATGAAGCCCGTCTCCCCGACCGAGTAGGGCGGGAAGTTGTAGTGGTGCATGTACCGGCGCTCCGACTCGGTCGACAGGTCGTCGATCCGCTGCTGCTCCTTGGCCGTGCCGAGCGTGCAGAGCGTCAGGATCTGCGTCTGGCCGCGCGTGAAGAGCGCGGAGCCGTGCGTCCGGGGCGTGATCCCGACCTCGGTCGTGATCGCCCGGATCTCCTCCGTGCCGCGTCCGTCCGGCCGGCGCTTGTCGACGGCGATCTTCTTCCGGACGAGGTCCTTGTAGATCGCGTCGGCCGCCTTCTTGACGTACGAGCGGGTGATCGTGTCCTTCGCGTGCTCGACGCCCTCGGCGACGGGGAAGGGCAGCTGGACGTCCTCGATGATCCGGCCGTAGAGGATGTCGCGCTTGCGGCTCTTGAGCTCCTTCGAGTCCTGCTCCGCGTCGGTCATGGCGCGGAGGTCGTCCTCGAACTGCGCCCGCACGGCGGCCTCGACGACCTCGAGGCGCTTCGCCTCGAGCAGCATCTTGAGGCCGTTCCGCACCTGGAGCTCGCGGACGATGTCCTCCTCGCTCGAGTCCATCGTGATCGCGGGTGCCTCCTCGGCGAGGAGCTCGTCGACGATCTCGACGGCGTCCTGGATGCCGCGCTCGGCGATCCGGCGGGAGACCGCGTCGCCCTGCCGTGCCTCGAGCTCGGCGTTCAGCTCGACGTCGATCCACTTCGGCTTGCCGACCTCGCGGGCCAGCTCGTCGATCGCGTCGCAGATGCGGATGATCTCGGAGTGCGCGACGGCGAATGCCTCGAGCATCGTCTCCTCCGGCACCTGGTCGCCGCCCGCCTCGATCATCGTCAGCGCGTCGCGCGTCCCCACGACGATGAGGTCGAGGGACGCCTCTTCCATCTGCTGGAACGTCGGGTTGACGACCAGCTCGCCCTCGATCCGGGCGATGCGCACCGCGCCGACCGGCCCGAGGAACGGGAGCGGCGAGATCGCGAGCGCCGCCGAGGCGCCGTTGATCGCGAGGATGTCGTGCGGCACGACCATGTCGGCCGACAGCACGGTGCAGATGACCTGCACCTCGTTCTTGAAGCCCTTCGGCCAGAGCGGCCGGATCGGGCGGTCGATCATGCGCGCGGTCAGCGTGGCGCGCTCCGTGGCGCGTCCCTCGCGCTTGAAGAAGCCGCCCGGGATCTTCCCGGCGGCGTACATCCGCTCCTCGACGTCGACCGTCAGCGGAAAGAAGTCCGCATCGGGGCGCGATTCCGTGCGCCCGACGGCCGTCGCGAGGATCATCGTCTCGCCGCTGCGGACGACGACTGCGCCGTCCGCCTGCTTCGCGAGCTTGCCCGTCTCGAAGCGCAGCTCTGCCGCGCCAACGTCGACGGACACCGTGGCCTGTTGCCCGGTGGAGATGGTGCTCATACCGTGTCCTATTCCCTTCACTCTTCCGTTCTGGCGGAAGGTGGAGGTTTGAGCCAGCTCCGCACTCCCGGCGCGAAGCTCGATCAAACGCCCACCTTCCGTCCCGTCTGGTTCGGCTCTCCGGCCTAGCGCCGGAGACCGAGCTCCTTGATGAGGGCGCGATAGCCCTCGAGGTCCTTGCGCTGCAGGTAGTCGAGGAACCGCCGCCGCCGGCCGACGAGCTTCAGGAGCCCGCGCCGCGAGTAGTGGTCCTTCGGGTGCGTCCGCAGATGCTCCGTCAGCTCGTTGATGCGCCGAGTGAGCATCGCGATCTGGACCTCGGTCGAGCCGGTGTCCTGGGCGTTCGCCCCGTGCTTGTCGATCAGCTCCTGCTTCGCTTCCTTGGTGAGGGCCATGGTTCTCCTCTCGTGGATTCGTCTCCGCGATCCCCGCTCGGCGTGAAGGAAGGACACGGCCGGCCGCGATCACGGTCTGGCGGCATGGTACCTGCGCTCCCGGCGACGAAGGGGCGATATATCTGGGCAACTGGATGGCACCGCTCCGCCTCCTCCGGCTCGCGAACCCGGTCGTCCGGGCGGTTCTCGGCTCGCCCGCCCACCGACTCCTGAGCGGGGGGTTGATCGTGCTCACGTACCGAGGGCACCGGTCGGGACGCACGTTCCGCATTCCGCTCCGGTACGCGACCATGCCCGGCGATCGGATCGTCGCGCTCGCCGTCGGTGCGGACGGGAAGCTCTGGTGGCGCTCGTTCTCCCAGCCTTCGCCGGCAACGCTGCTGGTCCGCGGTGCCGAGCGAGCCGTGAGCGGGCGCCTGCTCCAGGGGGAGGAGCGCCGGGCGGCGCTGCGGGCGTACCTCGCGCGGTTCCCGCGCGCGGCCGGGCCGCTCGGCGTCCGCGATGGAGAGGGCGACGGGCCGCTCGACGCCGCCGCAGCGGCCGTGGTCGCGTTCGACCGCTAGAGCCGCTTGCGCATGTGCACGGACTCCTCGACGTAGCCGAGTGAGCGATAGAGGCCGCGCGCGACCGCATTGCCGCCCCAGACGTTCAGCGTCACCGACTCGTGGCCGAGAGCCCGCACCTCCTCCTCGAGGGCGAGCATCGCGCCCCGGCCGTAGCCCTTGCCGCGCTCGTCCGCCTCGATGGTGATGTCGTAGAGCCACAGATCGCCGCCGCGCCGTCCGAGGAAGACCGTCCCGACGCGGCGTCCGTCCTCCTCGACGGCCCAGATCCAGACGTCCGGCGTCGCGAGGCCGGCCGCGAGGATCGACCGGATGTCGCGGTCGACCTTGATGCGCGCGTCGTCCCGGGCCATGCCGGCGAACTCGACGAGCCCGTGCTCGTACTCCGCGCGATGGGCGGCATCCCACGCGTCGTACTCGTCCTCGCGGAGCGCCCGGAGCGCGATCACGGCCGGAGCGTAACGGGGGAGCGGCGGCCATACTCCGAGGCGTGCGGATCTACGGCGACCTCGCACCGTGGTTCCACCTCCTGACCGCGCCCGCGGACTACGCCGGCGAGGCCGCCCGCTACCGCGACCTGATCCTGGCCGAGCTGCCCGAGGCCCGAACGCTCCTCGAGCTGGGCTCGGGCGGCGGCAACAACGCGTCACACCTCAAGGCGCATTTCACCTGCACGCTGGCCGATCTCTCGCCGCAGATGCTCACGCTCTCGCGCGAGCTGAACCCGGACTGCGAGCACGTCCTCGGGGACATGCGCACGCTGCGGCTCGGACGTGCCTTCGACGTCGTGTTCCTGCACGACGCGGTCGCGTACATGACGAGCGAGGACATGCTCGCCGACTGCATGGCGACCGCTCACGCACACACGAGGCCCGGCGGCGTCGCCGTCTTCGTGCCGGACTACACGCGCGAGACGTTCGCCCTGCGCACGTCGCACGGCGGTCACGACGGTGACGACGGCCGATCGCTGCGCTACCTCGAATGGGTGACCGACCCGGACCCGACGGACACGACGTACGAGGTCGACTTCGCGGTGCTTCTGCGTGAGCCGGGACAGGAGCCGCGCGTCGTCCACGACCACCACGTCGAGGGCATCTTCCCCGAGCACACCTGGCTTCACCTGCTCGATCACGTGGGCTTCGAGCCGCGGCTCGTTTCCGGCGACCCGGACGACGAGGACGCCTTCCAGCCGGTGTTCATCGGCCGCCGGCCGGCCGACCGGTGACCTTCCGCCGGCGCCCGACGGCCGCGGAGCGAGCGACTTGTCGGATTTCGGCTCCCTCGATCGTCGTCTGGACGAGATCGCATTCCGACGACCTTCCGAAGGAGGCACACCGTGACCCCGTCCAACGAGCATCTCGTGCACGAGCACGTGGCGGAGCGCCTGGCCGCGGCCGAGGCGCGCCAGGAGCGTCGCATCGCCGACGAGCGCCCCGAACGGCATCGACCCGGCCGACGACGACGTACCGCTCCGACGATTGCCCTCTCGCTCCATCCGACCAGGAAGGAAACGCCCGCATGAGGTACGTGATGTTCGTCGTCGGCGACCCCGACTACACCGAGGAGGACGAGGCGGCCGCGCCCGACCTCGAGGACTGGTTCGCGTACGTGCGCGGCAAGGGCGCGTACCTGAGCGGTGTGCGCCTGCAGCCCACCGAGGACGCGACGACCGTCAAGGTGCGAGGCGGCGAGCTCCTCGTCACCGACGGCCCGTTCACGGAGTCGAAGGAGTGGATCGCGGGCTTTGCGATGCTCGAGTGCGCCGATCTCGATGAGGCGATCGAGATCGCCTCGCGGAACCCGATGGCGTTCCACGGGCGACTCGAGCTGCGACCCGTCCACTCGATGGGCGGCCCCGACGACTGAGGGCGGCGTCGTGAGCCTCGATGCGGTCGCAGCGGCCGTCGACGATGCGGTCGCGGCGGAGCGGCTGCGCATCGTCGCGACCCTGATCCGGGTCACCGGCGAGTGGGAGCTGGCCGAGGACTGTGTCCAGGATGCGGTCGAGCGGGCGCTGACCCGCTGGCCGCGGGACGGCATCCCGGACAACCCGGCCGCGTGGCTCACGACGACGTCACGTCACCGCGCGCTCGACGTGCTCAAGCGCAGACGGATCGAGCAGGACAAGCTGCGAGAGCTCGAGGCGCTCGCCGAAGGCGCTGCAGCGCCCCTGCCGTCGCGTGAGGAGCCGTGGGACGACGACCAGCTCGGCCTGCTGTTCGCCTGCTGCCACCCGGCCCTGCCGATGCCCGGGCGCGTTGCGCTCACGCTGAAGACCGTCGCGGGGCTCTCGACCCAGCAGATCGCACGAGCCTTCCTCGTCAGCGAGGCGACGATGGGGCAACGCCTGCTTCGGACGAGGACCAAGATCGCGCACGCCGGCATCAGTCTCCGCGTGCCCGAGCCGCATCGCCTCGACGAGCGGACGGCGGGCGTGCTGGCCGTGATCTACCTCGTCTTCAACGAGGGCTACGGACCCACCGACGAGGGAGCCCATGCGTTCCGCGACGACCTCTCCGAGGAGGCGCTGCATCTCGCCGACCTCGTCGCGCTGCTGCTTCCGGGCGACGACGAGGTTCTGAGCCTCCGGGCGCTACTGCTGCTCCAGCACGCCCGCCGCGATGCACGGGTCGACTCGGCGGGCGAGCTCCTCACCCTCGAGGAGCAGGATCGGAGCCGCTGGGATCGCGTGCGGATTCGCGGCCGGGCTCGACAGCCTCGCCGCCGCTCGGGCGACGGGACGACCTCCGCGCGCGTACCGGCTCCAGGCGGAGATCGCCGCGCTCCACACGACCGCTGCCGATGCCGCGAGCACCGACTGGCCGCGCATCGCCGCGGCCTACGACGCCTTGCTGACGCTGCGCCCCTCCCCCGTCGTCGCCCTGAACCGCGCCGTTGCGGTCGCCATGGCCGACGGGCCCGAGGCGGGTCTCGACGCGCTCGCCGAGCTCGACACCGCGGCGCTTGCCGACTACCCGCTTCTCCCTGCGGTCCGGGCTGACCTCCTGCGACGGGCGGGGCGGCGCCGCGAGGCCGCCGACGCCTATCTCGACGCGATCGCCGAGGCGCGCACGGAGCCCGAGCGGCGGCTTCTCCGGCGCAGGCTCGCGGAGGTCACTGCGCCGCCGGTGTCGGACTGAGTCCGACGGCCAGGGTCACACCGGCCGCGTCGCTGCCCGCGTCGCCTCGACGTCGCGTGCGATCTGCGCGACGAGCGCCTCCTCCGAGTCGAAGACCGCCTCGTCCCGGAGCCGCTCCCAGAGCTCGACGACGAGGCGCTTGCCGTACAGATCGCCGTCGAAGTCGAGGAGGAACGGCTCGATCCGGCGCTCCGTGCCGCCGTAGTGCGGGTTCGTCCCGATCGAGATCGCCGCCCGGTGGCCGAGCGCCTCCCCCGCGTAGATCCCGTACCGCGGGCACACGAGCAGGGGATCCATCGCGATGTTGGCGGTCGGATAGCCGAGCGTGCCGCCGCGCTGGTCGCCCGTGACGACCACGCCGTCGAGCTCGAACGGACGGCCGAGCATCGCCGCGGCGCCGGCGAGGTCGGCGTCCCGCACCGCGTCCCGGATCGCCGTGGACGAGACGCCCTCGATCTCCTCGACCTCGAGCACCGACGAGCCCCGCCCGCTCGAGCGTCTCCCGGTCGCCCGAGCGCCGCTGCCCGAAACGGAAGTCGGGCCCGACCGCGACCGCCTCCGCTCCCGTGCCGACCAGGTACGTCTCGATGAACTCGTCCGGGGTGAGACGCTGGAGCTCCGGCGTGAAGGAGGCGACGAGCGTCGCGGCGACACCCGGCGTCGGCGAGGAGCTCGAGCCGGCGCTCGAGGGTCGTGAGGATGTCGACGCGGTTCCCCATCGCGATCCGGGGATGCGGGTCGAAGGTGATCACCGTCGGCTCGAGCCCGGAGTCGATCGCCGATCGCAGCACCGACCGGTGCCCGAGGTGGACGCCGTCGAACGTGCCGATCGCGACCGCGCGGGGCCGGCGCTCGAGCTGGGACGGTGCGTGCGCGATCCTCATGCGCCTCGCACCGCCGCGAGCCGGGGCAGTGCCTCCTCGAGAGGCACCACGCGCTCCTCGTCGGCCTCCTCGACCGAGAACGGCCCGATCTCGGTCCGTCGCAGGCTGACGCAGTGACCTCCGAGCGCGTCGGCGATCGAGCGGACGTACGTCCCCGAGCCGACGTGCAGGTCGAGCGCGGCGATGCCGTCGACGTACGAGACGAGCTCGAGCTCGTGGACACGCATGACGCGCGTCGGCATCTCCACGGCGACGCCCTTCCGGTGCAGCCGGTACGCCCGCTCGCCGTCGATCTTCACGGCCGACGCGGCCGGGATCGGCAGCTCGACCGCACCGCGAAGGCCGTCGAGCGCACCGGCCAGCGCGTCGTCGTCCGGGGCGTCGTGCGTCTCGAGGACATCCCCCTCCGGATCGCCGGTTGCCGTCCGTGCCGTGAGGTCGATCTCGGTGAGGTAGCGCTTGTCGAGCTTCATGAACCGATCCTGGAGGCTCGTCGCGCGACCGGAGAGAAGGACGAGAAGGCCGGTCGCGAACGGGTCGAGCGTGCCCGCATGGCCGGTCTTCGCGCCCGTGCGCCCACGGACGCGCGCGACGATCGCGAACGACGACGGCCCCGCCGGCTTGTCGGCGAGGATCACCCCGGTCGGCTCGAGCGCCTTCGGGATCGGCACTACGACGGTGTGTCGCCGTTTGCGGTCACGAAGGCGTCGACGATGCGTCGCGTGATCTCGTCCATCGCGAGGTCGGTGGAGAAGCCCGCGGCGCGCTTGTGGCCGCCTCCCCCGAAGTCCCGGGCGATCGCGGAGACGTCGACGCCCTTCGGGTGCGACCGGAGCGAGCCCTTTCGGGCGGTGGCGGCGCCCGCCGGAAGCTCACGGACGAGAGCCACGAGCTCGGCCCCGTCGACCGCGCGGAGGTGGTCGATGATCCCCTCGGAGTAGGGCTCCTCCGCCCCGGCCGCCTCGAAGTCCTCGCGCCGGAGCTCCGAGACGACGATCTTGCCCTCCGCCAGCTCCGTCGCGCGCTCGAGCGCGCGTGCGAGCAGCTTGAGCTTCGGGAACGGCGTCGACTCGTAGACCTCGACGAACACCTTGGTCACGTCCGCGCCCGCCTCGACGAGCTCGGCCGCGAGCCGCAGCGCCTTCGGGGTCGTGTTCGAGTACTGGAACCGGCCCGTGTCGGTCACGATCGCGGTGTAGAGCGCCTCGGCGATCTCGGGCGTGAGGGCGACACCGAGCTCGCGGAAGATGTCGGCGAGGAGCTCGCCGGTCGACGAGGCGTCCTCGACGACGAGGTTGACGTCGCCGAAGCGCGTGTTGTCGTGGTGGTGGTCGATGTCGACGGTCAGCGCCGCGTCCAGCAGCCGCGACGCGACGATGCGGTTCTCCTGCGCGCAGTCGACGGCGACGAGGACGCGATCCTCGACGTCGGCCGGCGCCTCGCGGAGCAGCCCGCGCTCCGCGAGCCGGAGGAAGCCGTACTCGCCGGGAAGCGGGCTCGCTCCTCCGAGCACCATCACCGTGTCCTTCCCGAGCGCCTCGAGCGCGAGGTGCGTCGCGAGGAGCGAGCCGAGCGCGTCGCCGTCGGGGTTGTCGTGCGACGTGACGACGAAGCGGTCGTGCGTCCGCAAGGGCGTCGACGACCGCGTCCCTGTCACTCGTCGCCATCGTCGCCTCCGTCCGCGGGTGTCAGCTCGTCGATGAGTTGCGTCATGCGGACGCCGTGCTCGACCGCGCGATCGTAGACGAACTCCAGCCGGGGAGTCCGCCGCAGCTTGAGCTCGCGGTTCAAGGCTGCCTGCAGCACGCCGGAGGCGCTCTCGAGCGCCTCGAGCGTGCGCGCGCGCTGGCGCTCGTTGCCGAAGACGCTGACCCAGACCTTCGCCTGGTCGAGGTCGCTGGTCGTGTCGACCGCCGTGACCGTGACGAACCCGATGCGCGGATCCTTGAGCGTGGGGATGGCCTCGGAGAGGACCTGCTTGACCGCCTCGTCGACCCGGCGCATGCGACCGCCGCCGCTCATCGCGTACCCCCGTCCTCGAGATGGACGAGCTCGCGATCGCGAGCCCCGAGCTCGAACGCCTGACCGGACAGCCACCGCTCCGCCTCGTCGAGGAGACGGTCCGCCTCACCGGCCTGGCGCGTCGCGCAGGCAAGCGTGAGCCGCGAGCGCTGCCAGACGTCGTGGTGGTCGACCTCGGCGATCGAGCAGCCGATCCGGTTGGAGAGCTGCTGCTTCACGGAGCGCAGGTGCATGCGCTTCTCCTTCAGCGAGTGGCTCTCCGGGAAGAAGAGCTCGAACGAGAGGATGCCGACGAATCCGCTTCGGCCGCCGCTCGCGTGCTCCGCTCGCCTGGGCACCTTCGGAGATCGAAGGTGCTACTCGCCGACCGAGGTGGTGGTGAGCTCCGTCCGCTCGATCTCGCGGGTCTCGTACACCTCGAGGATGTCGCCGTCCTTCACGTCGTTGAAGCCGTCGAGCAGGATGCCGCACTCGAAGCCCTCGGCGACCTCGCGCGCGTCCTCCTTGAACCGCTTGAGCTGGGCGATGGAGGTCTCGTAGATGACCGTCCCGTCGCGGACGACCCTGACGCGACGCGCTGCGGCGCACGACGCCGGACGTGACCATGCAGCCGGCGATCGTGCCGAGCCGCGAGACCTTGAACAGCGCGCGCACCTCGGCCTCCCCGAGGATCTCCTCGGTCGTGACCGGGGTGAGCATCCCGACGAGCGCCTGCTCGATGTCCTGCGTGAGCTGGTAGATGACGCGGTACGTGCGGATGTCGACGCCCTCGCGCTCGGCGAGCTGGCGCGCCTCGCCGCTCGGCCGCACGTTGAAGCCGACCACGAGCGCGTTCGAGGCGGATGCGAGGTTGACGTCGTTCTCGGTGATCCCGCCGACGCCGGTGTGGATGACGTTGACGCGGACCTCGGGGTGCTGGATCTTGCCGAGCTCGCCCAGGAGCGCCTCGACGGAGCCCTGGACGTCGCCCTTCAGGACGATGTTGAGGTCCTGCACGGCACCGGACTGCATCTGCTCGAAGAGCGTCTCGAGCGACACGCCGCCTGCCTTCGAGCGCTGCGCGAGCTGCTCGCGGCGGAGACGCTCGGCGCGCTTCTCGGCGAGATCCTTCGCCTGGCGCTCGTGCTCGACGACGCGCGACAGCTCACCCGCGGGCGGCGGCCGGTCGAAGCCGAGGATCTCGACCGGGTCGCCCGGCCCGGCCTCCTTCACCTTCTCGCCACGGTAGTCGTAGAGCGCGCGCACCTTGCCGGCGGCGTCCCCTGCGACGATCGCGTCGCCGACGCGGAGCGTCCCGCGCTGGACGAGCATGGTGGCGACGGGCCCGCGTCCCACGTCGAGCCGCGACTCGATGATCGGCCCGGACGCGTCGGCCTTCGCGTTCGCGCGAAGGTCGAGCTCGGCGTCCGCGACGAGGAGCACCTTCTCGAGGAGCTCGTCGAGGTTCGTCTGCTGCTTGGCCGAGACCTCGGCGAACTGTGTCGTGCCGCCCCAGTCCTCGGGCTGAAGGCCCTCGGCGGCGAGCTCGCTCTTGACGCGGTCGGGGTTCGCGTCGGGCATGTCGACCTTGTTGATCGCCACGACGAGCGGCACCTCGGCGGCGCGCGCGTGGCTGATCGACTCCCGCGTCTGCGGCATCACGCCGTCGTCGGCAGCGACGACGAGGACGGCGATGTCCGTCACCTTCGCGCCGCGTGCGCGCATCGCGGTGAACGCCTCGTGACCCGGCGTGTCGAGGAACGTCAGCTTCCGGCCGTCGACGTCGGTCTGGTACGCGCCGATGTGCTGCGTGATGCCGCCGGCCTCGGTCTCGACCACCGCGGTGGAGCGGATCGCGTCCAGCAGCGTCGTCTTGCCGTGGTCGACGTGACCCATGATCGTGACGACCGGAGGACGGGCCGTGAGGTCCGCCTCGGCGTCCTCGACGATCTCCGGCTCCTCGTCGTCGGCGGCGTGCTTGATCGTCACCTCGCGTCCGACCTCGGTCGCGATCAGCTCGACCTCGTCGTCGGAGAGGGACTGGGTCGCCGTCCGCATCTGGCCGAGCCCCATCAGGATCTTGATGATCTGGGACATCGGGACGCCGAGCGCGCCCGAGAGGTCCTTGACGGTGACGCCCGACTCGACCGTGACGGGGCCCGTCGCCGGGACGTGGGGCTGCTTCGGCGTCGCCGGGGTCTGGGCGGAGCGGTCGCGCGCCTGGCGGCCGTCGCGGCCGCGCGCGTTGCCGCCCTCGATCACGACGCGGCGACGGCGGCCTGCCTGGCCACCGCCACGCGGGCGGATCGGGCGGTTCGGCTTGTTCGGTCCGTCAGCCATGCGACTCCTCAGTGTAGAGACGCTCGAGGCCCGGCTCGACCGAGACGGCCGTGCGGAGCGTGCGGGCGAACCCTCGGCCCTGCCGCGCCTGCTCGAAGCAGTCGAGCCGACGGCAGGTGTAGGCACCGCGTCCCGGCACGGAGCGGCCCGGCGTCAGCACGCCGTCCACCGCCCCGAAGCGGACGAGCGCCGACTGCGCCGCCCGGCGGCCGCAGCCGACGCATGTCCTGACCGGCCCGGAGTCGTCACGCGTCGTCGCGCGCCTCCTCCGGCTCCGACTCGGCTCCGTCGCCCTCGAGCTCCTCTGCGATCGCGACCGCGGCGGCGTCTGCGACGGCCTCCTCGGCGGCGTCCGCCTCGTCCTCGGTGAGCTCGCCGGCAGCGAGCGCCTCCTCGACCTCGACGACGGCCTCCTCCGCGATCGGCGACGCTCTGCGCGGCCGCTGCGACCGGGTCGGACGCGAGCGCCTGGTGCGCCGGCACGCCGCAGTACTTCGAGCCCGGCAGCGCGGCGTTCGGGCAGCGCTTCCCGTTCGACAGGAGCGCCGAGCAGCGGCCCGAGAAGTCGCCGTCGCCGTCGTCCTCGCCTGCGAACGCGGCGGCCGCCTCCGCCTGCGCGAACTCGGTGTCGGACTTGATGTCGACCTTCCAGCCCGTCAGCCGCGCGGCGAGCCGGGCGTTCAGACCTTCCTTGCCGATCGCGAGCGCGAGCTGGTCGTCCGGGACGACGACGGTCGCGTCGCGGCTGTCGTCGTCGATGTAGACCTCGCGGACGCGGGCCGGTGAGAGCGCCTTCGCGACGAACCGCGCCGGCTCGGTGTTCCACGGGATGATGTCGATCTTCTCGCCGCGGAGCTCGGACACGACCATGCGGACGCGCGAGCCGCGCGGGCCGACGCACGCGCCGACCGGGTCGACGCCCTGGACGTGCGACTCGACCGCG
The DNA here is from genome assembly GCA_963712255.1 of uncultured Actinomycetes bacterium. Classification (GTDB taxonomy): domain Bacteria; phylum Actinomycetota; class Thermoleophilia; order Gaiellales; family Gaiellaceae; genus Gaiella. The sequence continues at coordinate 4,287 of CAVQHL010000013.1, read as the reverse complement.
ATCTTCGAGCGGTAGCCCGGCTCGCGGGCGACGCCGCGGATCTCGACGAGGCCGTCCGCGATCTCCGGGACCTCGAGCTCGAACAGCGCCTCGATCAGCTGCGGCGCGCGGCGCGAGAGGATCACCTGCGGGCCCTTCGTGCCCGACCGGACCTCGATGATCACGGCCTTGATGCGGGACCCCTGCTCGTAGCGCTCGCCGTCGACCTGCTCGGAGCGCGGCAGGAGCGCCTCGACCTTGCCGAGGTCGACGAGGACGTTGTTGCGGTCGCCGGCCTGCTGGACGATGCCGGTCACGACCTCGCCCTGGCGGTCGACGTACTCCTCGTACATGATCGCGCGCTCGGCCTCGCGGATCCGCTGCTGGATGACCTGCTTGGCGGTCATCGCGGCGATCCGGCCGAAGTCGTCGGGCGTCGCGTCGGTGCGGTTGACGAGGCTGTCGGGAACCTGCTCCCAGTCGAGGTTGAGCTCCTCGTCGACGATCAGCGTGTGCTGCTTCTCGCCGGTCTCCTCCTCGATCCGCTCGAGCTCGTCGATCGCGCGCTCGCGCGCCTCCTCGACCAGGCGCTCCTCGAGATCGGTCGGGATGTCGAGCGCGAAGACACGGAACTCGCCCTCGTCGTCGAGCTCGACGGTCGCGTGGCGCGCGGCGCCGGGCGTCTTCTTGTACGCGGCGAGGAGGGCGTCCTCGAGCGCGGCGACGAGCGTGCCGGTCTCGATGCCCTTCTCCTTCTCGATCGTGCGGATGCCCTCGATGATCTCCTGGCTCATGACTCCCGTCCCTCGTCGATGAGGTTGCCCCGGACGATGTCGCCGACCGGGATCTCCTGGCTCGTCCCGTTCACGGACACCGTCACGGCGTCGTCGTCGGCCGCGAGCAGCGTCCCGCGGACGCGCTGCGAACCGGTGGTCTTCAGCTTCACGGTGCCGCCGATCGCCCGGCGGAAGTGCTCGGGCCTGCGGATCGGCCGCTCGGGGCCGGGCGACGAGACGTCGATCGCCCAGTCGGCCCGGTAGTCGTCGAGCAGCCGCGTGACGCGCTCGCAGAGCGCGAAGTCGACGCCGCTCGGGTGGTCGACGTACACGCAGAAGCGCGCCGGCGAGACGCAGCTCGACGGCGAGGACCTCGACTCCGGGCAGCGCCGACTCGACGGCCGGCGTGATCGCCGCCGTCAGCTCGCGCTCCCTGTCGTACGTGCCTGTCGCGATCCGAATCAGCCCCTTCAAGACGAATGGGCGCGGACCGCGCCCATTTCGCCAAGCAGGTGAAATGTGGTGAGCGAAGGATAGCACCGGTCGGGCGGAATTCCGGCCCGGCGCACGGTCTCACCCCGCTACCGCGCGGAGCGGAATCAGACAGTCCGATGACGATCGTCACCGGCCCGTCGTTGACGAGCTCGACCTCCTCATCGCCCCGATCGGTCTTGCCGCCGCGCTCACGAATCCCGATAACGTCGGCACCACACAACGCGTGCTCGCGGACCAAGAAGGTCGTAATCTCGGTCGGTGCGTCGTGGCCTTGCCTTGCTTGCTGCCGCCGTCGCGCTCCTCGCGGTGCTTGTCATTCCCAACACGGACGACCCTTACAGTCGCTCCGCCGGGATTAGAGTCGCTGCGGCACAGCTTCGAGGGGAGGCCGGAAGGGCGGACATTGCGCAGGATTATGTAGGGGCTCGCGCAGTCGCTGCAGGAAGCGACCCGTATCCCATTCTCGGTCCTGCGTTTAGGCAGGTCGGCCTCGAATGGGATGCCGCGAGGCATCGCTCGCCGCATCCGCCCTCGACAGTGCTCTTGGTGCTGCCGCTCTCGTGGCTGGACTACCCGACTTTCGTTGCGGTCTGGTCATGGCTGATGATTGCCGCGATAGCCGTCTCGCTGTGGGCGCTCGGCTTACGCGCCGAGTGGGCTCCGCTCGCGGCAGTGGGCCTGCTGCTGTGGCAACCGGCGGCCTGGAGCGTTGGTCAACTCACCGCTATCTGGCTTCTCGGTGTCTCGCTCGCCTGGCGTTGGCGGCATCAGACGGAATGGGCTGGCACTGGAGTTGCACTCGCCGCTCTGACGAAATTCTTCGGAGCCGTGTCTGCTCCTTCCGTTCCTTGTTCGGAGCCAATGGCGTGTGCTCGTCGGTTTCTCTGCTGTCACGATTGCAGTGTCTGGTGTCTTGATCGCTCAGGAACTCGTCGCCGCGGAGGGCAATGGGCTCATCAGCCGCTACCTCGATGTCGGACGCGAGGCGGCCCGCGAGCAGGTTGGCCGTAACGACAATGCCGCCCTCCTGCACGTGGCCTCGGACCGATTCCGTTGGCCCGGCGTGCTGGTGATGCTCATGCTGATTGCCGCGGTGCTGTTCACTGCCCTGCGCCGCCGCGAACTGGATTCGGCATACCTTCGGTGCCTGTTCCTGGGCATCCGTCTCGCTGCTACCAATTGCGTGGGTCTACTGGGTCCTGCCAATGATCCCGGCGTTGATTGCCGTCTGGCGTGGGCGACTCCTCGCCCGGCTCATCGCCGTGGGGTTCGTCGCCGTCTACGCACTAGTCCCGCCCTTCGGTGACGCTCCAGTCTTTCCGACGGCTCTCGCCACTGCGGCCCTAGGCCTGGCCCTGATCCTCGCAACCCCAGTGAGGCGGCTCGGACATTCCGTGAATCCGAGTTCGACCGAATGATGACCCCGATTCCGCCGGGGAGAGAAACGGTGATGGCGCGGTCACCTGGGGCACGCCCTATAAAAATGTTCGTCTGTACGCGTGTGGCTGCGCGCCGCACAGACCAACCGGTTCCGCTGCAAGTATCACGGGCGTTTAGCGATCTGCCGCCCGGGGGCACAACGACCGTGGCGGCTCCGAGCACCGACATCTGACTCCTGAGGGGGCTCAGTTGGGGGACGGAACCGAGCTCTGACGGCAAATCGCTGCTCGGGGTGCTCGCGGTTCGTGAGCCGCCATACCGTTCCCGCTTGGCCTTGGCTGAGCGGGGCATGAAATCCAAGGAGGGTGGCGACGTGCTGCTGGGTGGGGTCTGGGTTGACGATGGGATTGTGCTGCGACTCATCGCGGCCGTGCAGCACAGGGCGCTCTCGCGGAAGCTGAGCATGGCTTACAGGCTGCGGTCGCCCGTGCTGAATCTCACCATTGCGGGAGCGTCATACGATCTTGGCCATCTTGGAGGAGCAGCCGCCGGGTCTGGAGACGTTGCGGGAGCGTCTGCTCACGGATGAAGCGTGGCTTCTCAGCGACCGGGTTGAAGGTCGAGGTACATCGTGCGTGTAAGGGATGGTGTGCTGGCACTCGTCGTCCTGGCCGTCTTCTGCTTGGGGATGACGCCAGGCTTCCGCTGGTGAACCTGCGCCTCCGGTCGTCTGCGTCAGTGCCGTAGGGCCGGTGGACGTCAATGGCCAGGGTGTGGCAACGTCTGTCAAAGACGGCGACTGCCATTCGCCGGCGCCGAGATGACGCGTTCGTGGCGGAGGCGAGATGGGCACGCATGTCTCGCGTGGAAGCGGAAGGGCACGCTAGTCGCATGGATGCCGCTGCGCTCGTGCTGATCGTGGTCGTGGTCGAGGTCGCTGGGCTGTTGGCGCTGCGCGGCCCTCGCCGTCGGCGCTAGAACCGATCACACCCGTTAGTGCTTCAGGTGTCTCATCCAGCGGTTGCCATTCGCCGTTGCCCATGTAGATGGCGCGCTCGTTCCCGTTAGACGATCGTTCCGACGGGCGGGTCGTCGCGCCAGCGTTGCGACCACTTGTAGGGGCGCTCCCACGAACTGCGGTGGTGATTTGCGGCCGTTGGTGACCGCGGCTGCGACGGCGAGGTTGCAGCGGGCATGGTGGCTTTGCCTGCTCGGACGAGCGGTGCGATGGCTGCGCGGCGGCGTTGGTGTGCTGCGCCCCAGCCGCCGCGGGTAGTCGCGCCCGATGGTTTGCGTCGTCGTCTGGAGCCGCCATTTAGCGACTGCCGCCGGAACTCGGTCATTACCTCGTTGCCAACCTGAGAAACGCCATCCCACCACCGTACGATCCGCTCATGCCAGTTGAGCTACCGCCCGGGTGGCGAGACGTGACAACGGACGTGGGCCTCGAAGAACGATTGTCGGCGCAGCTACGCGAGGAATGTGGCGACAACCACGTCCTGGCCAAGCGAGAGTTCATGTGCGCCGCACGTTGCGAGGGATGCGACTCCACGCTCTTCGAGCTTGACGGAGGCGGATGGGCGGTCGTCCACCTCACATGGGCAGGGCCGCAATCCAAGGCAGATTCACCATGGGTAGAGGCTCTCGGCTCATGGGA
>CAVQHL010000012.1:0-143094 GCA_963712255.1 uncultured Actinomycetes bacterium | reverse complement strand
AGCTCGGATGCGTACGCGTCGGCGTAGACGCGCTGCGCGTCGAGCACCTTGTCGACGTAGTCGCGCGTCTCGGGGAACTGGATCCCGACGCCCTTCTCGCGCCACTCGTCGACGTTCCCCTGGCCCGCGTGGTAGGCGGCGAGTGCCGTGCGGACGTCGTCGTAGCGGTTCAGGAGGTTCCGCAGGTACCACGACCCGTACCGCACGTTGATCTCCGGGTCGACGAGGTCGGACACGACGAAGCCGTCTCCCCCGGTCCGGACGGCGATGCCCTTCGCGGTCTCGGGGAGGAGCTGCATCAGCCCGACGGCCCCCGCGGCGGAGCGTGCGTCGGCGTCGAACTTGCTCTCCGTGTAGATGACCGCCGCGAGGAGCGTCGGCGGCAGGTCGTAGTTCCGCGCGTGTGACATGACGATCGACTCGTAGCGAAGCGGGTAGCGCACCCGCTGGTACCACTCCGGCTCGGCGCTCACCGTCCAGACGGCCACGCCGGCCGCGGCCGCGACGGCGAGCAGGACGACGAGCCCGACGCGCCTCACGTCGGCCGGTCAGCCTCCGTCTCGAGCTCTGCCATCACACCGCCCACCCACTCGAAGAGATCGTCGAACGTCCCCTTGTTGACGTAGTGATAGTCCGCCCGCCGGACCTTCTCCCTGTCGGGGAGCAGCCGCGAGTCGCGATCGTCGCGCGCCACCCGGCGGCGCTGCTCGCGGAGGGCGGTCGGAGCGGTGATCACGATGACCTTGTCGAAGCGCTCCTCGGACCCGACCTCGAAGAGGAGCGGCACCTCGGTCACGCAGACGCGCGGCGGCTCGTCGAGCCCCGAGAGCTGCTCGCGCCACGTGAGGTACTCGCGCGAGACGAGCGGGTGCAGGAGCCCCTCCAGCCACGCGAGCCGCTCACGGTCGGAGAACACCGCCTGCGCGATCTTCGCGCGGTCCGGGCGACCGTCGGTGAGGACGTCCTCACCGAGCTTCGCGACGACGGCGTCGCGCACGTCGTCGTCGGTCGCGAGCAGGTGATGGACGATCTCGTCGCTCGAGACCGTCGCGGCCCCGTGCGCACGGAACGCCTCGAGCGCCGTCGACTTGCCGGCGCCGATCCCGCCCGTGATGGCGACCGCGATCGGATGTCGCGGTGAGGAGCGAGGCAAGCCCGCTCCTACGAGGTCTCGTCGGCCTCGGCCTCGGCGGCGGGCTCGTCGGAAGCGGCTTCGGGCTCCGCCTCCGGCTCGGCCTCGGCGACCGGCTCGACCTCGTCGGCCTCCGCGACCTCCTCGGCCTGCTCGGCCTCTTCGGCCTCCTCGACGACGGCCGTCTCGGCGACGACCTCGTCGGCATCTGCCTCGGCGGCCGGCTCTTCCTCGACCGGCTCGGTCTCTTCGGCCTCCTCGACGACAGCCGTCTCGGCGACGACCTCGTCGGCGTCCGCCTCGGAAACCGTCTCTTCCTCGGCCTCGGCAGCATCGGCTGCGTCCACGGCCTCGGTGGCCTCGAGGTCGGCGTCCTCCTCGACCGCGACAGCGCCGCCGGTCGGGAATGCCTCCTCGGAGAGCTTCAGGTCGGGCGTCGAGTGCACGGACTCGGCGCCGTCGGCGCGCGGCACCGGCACGGCGCCCTCCTCCACGCGCTTCAGCGAGAGCGAGAGCCGCCGGCGCTCGCCGTCGATCTCGAGGATGAGGACGTTCACCGGGTCGCCCTGCGAGACGACCTCGCGCGGGTTCTCGACGTGGTGGTTGGCGAGCTCGGAGATGTGCACGAGCCCCTCGACGCCCGGGAGGATCTCGACGAAGGCGCCGAACGTGACGACCTTCGTCACGCGGCCCTCGACGACGTCGTCCTCCTGGTAGGAGTCGAGCACCTGCTGCCACGGATCCGACTGCGTCTGCTTGAGGCCGAGCGAGATGCGCTGGCGCTCGCGGTCGATGTCCAGCACCTTCACCTCGACCGTCTGGCCGATCTCGAGCACCTCGGAGGGGTGGTTCACGTGCGACCAGCTGAGCTCCGAGATGTGGATCAGGCCGTCCATCCCGTCGAGGTCGACGAACGCGCCGAAGTCGACGATGTTGGAGATCGTGCCCTCGACGACGTCGCCCGGGTTGAGCCGGTCGAGGATCGCCTGGCGCATCTCCTTGCGCTCGTCCTCGAGGACGGCGCGGCGCGAGAGAACGACGTTGTTCCGCGAGCGGTTGAGCTCGATCACCTTGCAGCGGAGCTCCTTGCCGAGGAACTCGTCGAGGTCCTGCACGCGGCGGATGTCGACGAGCGACGCCGGGAGGAAGCCGCGGACGCCGAGGTCGAGGATGAGGCCGCCCTTGACGACCTCGATCACCTTGCCGTTGACCGGCTCACCGCTCTCGGCCGCTCCCTCGATCGCCTTCCAGGCGAGCTCGAAGCGCGCGCGCTTCTTCGAGAGGAGCAGGCGCCCCTCCGCGTCCTCTTTCGTCATCACGAGCGCGTCGATCTCGTCGCCGACCGACACCTCGTCGGCCGGGTTGACGTTCCTGCGGATCGACAGCTCGGAGACGGGGATGACGCCCTCGGACTTGTAGCCGATGTCGACGAGCACCTCGTCCTTGTCGACGCGGACGACCGTGCCGTGCACGACCTCCCCTTCGTTGATCGTCGGGAAGGTGCCGTCGTAGTCGGGGATCAGCTCCCCATCGGGGCCGGTCGTCCAGACGCCGGCCTCGGGCATTGTTGGGGTCTCGAGGGTGTCGTTGGTCATCGGAGCGCGGAGTATAGCGAGGGATTCGCGAACGATCGGGATTGCGAATCCACTAGAAATCCCCGCATGCGCATCACTCTCGTACGCAACGCGACGCTCGTGCTGGAGCTGATGGGGAGACGGATCCTGGTCGATCCGATGCTCGACCCGGCCGGTGCCCGGCCCCCGATCGAGCAGACCGCGAACCCCGTTCGCAACCCGACGGTCGAACTCCCGTTCGCCGCGGAGGAGGTCGTCGCCGGCCTCGACGCCGTCCTCGTGACGCACTGTCACAAGGATCACTTCGACGAGACCGCCGAGCGGCTGCTGCCCCGCGACGTTCCCGTCTTCTGCCAGCCCGAGGACGAGGAGCGGCTCCGCGCGGTCGGGCTCGACGTGCGGCCGGTCGGCGAGCGCGTCGACTGGGACGGGCTCGCGATCCACCGCACGCCGGCGCGGCACGGCTTCGGCGCGGTGGCCGACGCGCTCGCGCCGGTGAGCGGCTTCGTCCTCGACGACCTCTATCTCGCCGGAGACACCGTCTGGTACGAGGCCGTCGAGGAGACGATCGAGCGATTCGCGCCGCGCGTCGCGGTCGTGCACGCGAGCGCGGCGTCGTTCCTCGAGGGCGGCCGGATCGTGATGGACATCGACGACGTCCGCGAGGTGGTCTCACGCGTCCCCGTGGTCGTCGCGTCCACCTCGAGGCGATCAACCACTGCCACCTCTCGCGCGCCGAGCTCGCGGCCGCCGTCCCGGGGGTGGTGATCCCCCGGGACGGCGAGACCGTCGAGGTGTAGCGCTACGCCGACCTTCGTCGATGCGGTTCTGGGGCCGGCGGCGCGAGCGGCGAGTTGTCGCCGAGGTAGCGCGCGAAGGCGTCGATGTCGACCTCGCCGCCGAGCGGTGTCGTGCACTGGTCACGAAGACCGTGAAGCCGTCGCCGCCGTCGGCGAGGAAGCTGTTCACCGTCACGCGGTAGCTCACCGCCCGAGGTCGAGCGGCGCGCCGTTGATCGATCGATCGACGGCCGCATCGACCTTGATGCGCGGCGGCCGCACCGGCGTTCCACGTGGTAGTGGACGTTCGCCGACACCAGCATGATGCGGTTCGGTGCCCACGGTGCACGGTTGCTGAACTGCTGCTCGAGCACGCCGCTCGATCTGCGCCCCGTGCATCGTCTTGGTCACGACGAGCGTGTTGCCGAACGGCTGGACGGTGAACGTCTCGCCGTACGTGACCTCACCCGGCCCTCGCCGCCGGGATCTGGTGCGTACGAGCAGATCCGGCCCGGACGCCGCCCGGGTTCATGAACGCGACCACGGCGCCGCCGAAGCCCGGATCGGCCGTGGTCGCCGCCAGCTGCGCGTCCGCGATCACGTCGCCGAGGGCCGCTCGCCGGCGGCGTTCGTGCCGTCGGGTGTCGCGGCTGAGCGGATGTCGCCGGTGATCTGGCCGATCGACGCGGTTCGCGAGCGGCGCGGCGATGAGCGTCGTACTTCGATCGATGATCGCCGTGACGGCCGGATCCTTCGCGACGTCCTGCGTCACGATCCGGTTGTCGACCGTCGACTCGACGTCACGTCCTTCGTCTGGCCCGGTCGATCGCGCAGGTCGATGTCGGTGATCGAGCCGCCCGAACGAGGACGCGCTCGTGACGAGCTTGCCGTCGATCACGCAGTTGTACGGCTGGTGCGTGTGAGCCGCTGACGACGACGTCGACCTGCGATCGAGAGCCGCTGACGATCGGCGACGATCGCGCCCGCTCAGGTTGTGCACCCGTTGATGTCGCGAACGACCGTTCGTGAACGGGGCGTTCTGGATGCCGCCCTCGTGGAGGAGCACGACGAACGCGCCACGACGTCCTCGCTTCTGAGCTCGGGTGACGAGCGCGTTGACCGTCTCGCGACCTCGTCCAGGAACTCGAGTCCCGCCACGCCGGACGGGCGTGACGATCGTTCGGGCGTGCCCTCGAGCGTCATGCCGATGAACGCGACCTTCGCGCCGTCGATCTTCTTGATCTCGTACGCGGGGAAGATCGTCTCGCCCGTGGCGCTCGATGAAGACGTTCGCCGCCAGGTACTGGAAGATCGCGCCCGCGAACCCGTCGCCGTCCTGGCACCCGTCCGTCGGGATGACAGCCGCCGTTCTGCATGCGCAGCAGCTCGGTGGCGCCCTCGTCGAACTCGTGGTTGCCGACGCCGTTGACGTCGAGGCCGATCGCGTTCAGCGCCTCGATCGTCGGCTCGTCGTGGAACAGCGCCGAGATGCGAGCGGGCTCGCCCCGATCAGGTCGCCCGCGCCGAACGATGATCGTGTTCGAGTTCGCCGTCTCGCAGCTCCTTGACGTGCGTCGCGAGGTACTCGGCGCCGCCGGCGTCGACGGTGGCCCACGCCGAGTTCCGGACTCGTTCCGGGCGTGTGCGGCTGGAGATTGCCGTGAAAGTCGTTGAGGGCGAGGAGCTGGACCTCGACCTGCGTTGTCGCATGTCGCGGCCGCTTGGCCTGCCGATGCGCCTGCGGGCACCGTGACGGCCGAGCGCGGCGACGAGCACGGCCAGCGAGCGCGACGATCAGACGCTTCATTCGTCCTCTCTCCCCTGTTGTGACCGTTGCGCTCGGCGATCCTACCGATCGCCGCATCGCAACGCGACGGCCGCGTCGCAACGTGTCGGACCACCAGCCCGGATCGCTACTCCTTCGCGTCCGCCCAGGTGTCGCCGACCCCGGCGTCGACGGCAAGCGCCGGGTCGAGCGGGTAGGCGCCGACCATCTCCTCGCGGACGAGATCGCGGACGGCGCTCGTCTCGACCTCCGGCACCTCGAGCAGGAGCTCGTCGTGCACCTGGAGCACGAGCCGGGCCGCACGGCCCTCGGCGCGCAGCCGCTCGTGGATCCGCACCATCGCCACCTTGATCACGTCCGCCGCGGTGCCCTGCATCACGGTGTTCACGGCGAGACGCTCGCCGAGCGACCGCGTCTGGCGGTTCGACGCCCGGAGCTCGGGGATCGGCCGGCGGCGGCCGAGCAGCGTCGTGACGTACCCGTCGGCGGCCGCCTGGGCGATCGTCCGCTTGATCAGCTCCTGGACGCGCGGGAGGCGCGCGAGGTACGTGTCGATCAGCTCCTGCGCCTCGTCGCGCGGGATCCCGAGGTTCTCGGAGAGCCCGAACGACGAGATGCCGTAGATGATCCCGAAGTTGACCATCTTCGCCGTGTCGCGCTGGCCGCGGGAGAGCTCCGCCTGCGGGATGCCGAACACCTGCGATGCCGTCGCGGCGTGGATGTCCTCGCCGCGGGCGAACGCATCGCGCAGGACCGGCTCGCCCGAGACGTGGGCGAGGATCCGAAGCTCGACCTGGCTGTAGTCCGCCGAGAGGAGCCGCGTCCCGTCGGCCGCGATGAACGCGGAGCGGATCCGCCGGCCGAGCTCCGTCCGGACCGGGATCGACTGGAGGTTCGGGTTCGTCGTCGAGAGGCGCCCGGTCGCGGCGACGGCCTGGTTGATCGTCGTGTGCAGCCGCCCGTCGCGGTCGTCGATCAGCTCCGGCAGGGGCAGCAGGTACGTGTTGAGCAGCTTCGTCAGCTCGCGCCACTCCTCGACGACGGGGACGATCGCGTGGTCGTCGCGGATCGCGCGAAGGACGCGGGCGTCGGTCGAGTAGCCCGTCTTCCCCTTCCTCCCCGAGGTGAGGGCGAGCTTCTCGAACAGGATCCGGGCGAGCTGCTGGGTCGAGCCGAGCTGGAACTCCTCGCCGGCCAGCTCGAGCGCGCTCGCCTCGAGCTCCTCGACGCGCTCGGCGAGGCGGGCGGTGATCTCGCCCATCCGGTACGTGTCGATGCGGATGCCGGCCTCCTCCATGTCCGCCAGGACGCCGGTGAGCGGCAGCTCGATCTCGTCGTAGAGCGGCTCCATGCCCCACTCCCGGAGGCGCCCGCGGAGCGTCGGCGCCAGCCGGCGCACCGCCTCGGCGCGCCGGACGAGCGCAGCCGTCTCCTCCTCGGTCATCGGCTCCGGCACGAGCTCGAGCCCGTACTCGCGCGCGAGGTCGTCGACGTCGTAGCCGGCGCGCCCCGGGTCGACGAGGTAGGCCGCGATCATCGTGTCGTCGCGAACGACGCCGAGCCGCTGCGCCTTCGCGTCGTGCGTCGCGATCTCGGCCGCGCCGACGGCCCGGCCGATCTCGGACCGGTCGGCGGTCGCGACCACGACGTCCTGCCCGGCCGCGACGGCAACCCGACCGTCGGCCGCCACGACGCCGATCGGCCCCGACTGCGGCTCGAGCGGCCCCTCGCGCCAGGGCACGTGCACCTGATCCGTCTCGACCGGCTCGGCCGCCGGCAGCGCCGCGTCGAGCGTGTCGACCCGGCTCAGCAGGCCGCGGAACTCGAAGCGGCGGAAGATCTCCTTGAGCGTGGAGCGATCCGGCGGTGACGCGACGAGCGCTGCGACCTCGACGTCGAGCGGAAGGTCCCGCTGCATCGTCGCGAGGACCTTCGACGCGCGCGCCTGGTCGGCGTGCTCCACGACGGCCTTCGAGCGGGCGGGCGAGAGCTCGCCGGCGTGGGCGATGACCTCCTCGAGCGAGCCGTACTGCGCGATCAGCTGACCGGCGGTCTTGTCCCCGATCCCGGGGATGCCGGGGATGTTGTCCGACGTGTCGCCCTTCAGGCCGATGAAGTCCGGCACCTGGTCGGGGCGGACGCCGTACCGGAGCTCGACCCGCTCGGGCGTGTAGACGTGGACGTCCGCGACGCCCCGCGGCGTCATCATCAGCGAGACGTTCTCGCTGCAGAGCTGGAACGCGTCCCGGTCGGTGGAGACGACACAGGTGCGGATCCCGGCCTCGTCCGCGCGCGTGGCGAGCGTCGCGATCACGTCGTCCGCCTCCCACCCCTCGAACTCGAGGTTCGAGTAGCCGAACGCCTCGACGATCGGGCGGAAGTGCGGGAACTGCTCGCGGAGCAGGTCGGGCATCGGCCGGCGCCCCTCCTTGTACGTCTCGGCGATCTCCGTCCGGTGGGTCGGCCGGGTGTCCCACGCGACCGCGACGCCGCGGGGGCCGTAGTCGGAGAGGAGCTTGAAGAGCATGTTCGTGAAGCCGAGGAGCGCGTTCGTCGGCTGCCCGTCGGTCGTCTGCAGCTCCTCGGGCAGCGCGAAGAACGCGCGGTAGGCGAGGTTGTTGCCGTCGACGAGGAACAGCTCCGCCCCCTTGACCGGCCCGTCGTCGAGCTGGAGCTCCTCCCCGGTCAGCGTCTTCGGCATGGGGCGAGCGTAACCCACCACCCCCGCCGGCCCGCGGGCTCTGGCTTCCGGGCTTCGGCGGGTAGCGTGGAGCCCGTCATGGCCGAGCGCGCGACCATCCTCGAGCTCACCGACGACCACCTGGACGACGCCGCAGCGCTCCTCGCCGAGAGCCGCGGCAGCGGCGCGGGCCGGCTGCTCGGCCGCGGCATCGCCTGAGCGGCGGACGGTCGCGCCCGATGCGTCCGTGAAGATGGCCGACGTGCTCCGCGTCCCCCTCCACTCCGGCTCCCGGCTTCCGGTGGTCACCCTTCCCGACGACGCGGTGCTCGTCGCGCCGCCGCCGCCGCTCGACCCCCTCGTGGACATCCGCGCTGCGGTCGCCGAGGCGTTCCGCTACCCGTTGTCGGGGCCGGCCCTCGGGGCCGTCGCGCCGCGCGGCGGTCGGGCGACGATCGTCGTGCAGCCGCCGGGGCTCCCGCTGCCCTCCGTCGAGCAGGACCCTCGCAGGGACGTCCTCGCCGCCGTCCTCGACGAGCTCGAGCTGCACGGCGTCGCCGCGCGAGCGGCACACCATCCTCGTCGCCGGCGGCCTCCGCCGTCGCGCCGGCCGCCGCGAGCTCGAGCTGCTCCTGCGGCCGGACCGGGCCCGCGCGTTCCGCGGCCAGATCGCCGTTCACGACTGCGAGGCGGAGGACCTCCGGCCCCTCGAGGTCTCCGGTCACGTCCATCGCGTCCATCCCGCGCTCGTCGAGACCGACCTCATCGTGACGGTCGGCGCGGGCGAGACCGTCCTCCACGGCGGCGCCACCGCGCTCGTCGATGCGTGCGGGCCCGGGACGATCCGGCGCAGCGGGGCCGTGTCGCTTCTCGAGCCCGCGAGCGCGTCCGGCTGGCGCCTCGCGGCGACGCTCGAGTCGGCGCTCCAGGAGCAGATCCCCGTGCTCGGGCTCTCCGTCGTGCTCGACCGCCCGCGCGTGACGGGCCTCTACCGCGGCTACCCGTCTGACCCCGACGTCCGGCGCGCGGTCGCTCGCTCCCCGTTCCGCCGCCTCCTGAACTTCGCCCCCGGCTCCATCCGCCGCCGCCTGCTGACCGGCATCTCGCGCGAGCTGACGGTGATCGCGGCCCTGGCAGGGCCGCCGAGCGTCGCGCACGCGGAGGCGCTCCTCCGCGGCATCGCGGTGCGAAGCGTCGAGATCGATCGCCCGTTCGACACGATCGTCGTCCCGCTGCCCTGGGAGGGGACGCAGCTCCCGCGCGCGCCGCTCGACCCCCTCTCGGCGACCGCGCTCGGGCTCGGGCACGTGCTCCGCCTCTGGCGCGACCGCCCGCCGCTCGTCGAGGGCGGCACGATCGTGCTCCTCCACCCCTTCTCGCGGGTCACCGGCCACGGGCCGCAGGCGACGTCCCGTGCGCTCGTCACCGCGCTCCGCGACGAGGGAGGGCGGCGGCTCCGGGCAGCCGAGGGAGTCGTCGCACGTGACCGGCGGGCGCTCTCGGCCTACCGGCGCGGGACGGCGCCGCACCCACGCCTTCCCTTCGCCGACTGGGAGTCGTGCGCGCCGATGCTCGAGCGGGCGGGCCGCGTGATCGTGGCCGGGTGTCGCGATGCCGGCGCCGCGCGCGCGCTCGGGCTCGTGCCGTCGCACAACGCCGCGACGGCGCTCGACATGGCGCGCGGCCTCGCCGGGGAGAGCGCGACGACCGGGGTGCTGCTCGGGCCGCCGTACCCGGCGATGGTGGTGGCGGATTCCGCTGCGGCGGACGCGGGCTGATCAGTCGAGCCCGAGGTACGCCTTCTGCACGGCCTCGTTCGTCTTCAGCTCGGACGCCGGGCCCTCGAGGGTGATGCGCCCCGTCTCCATCACGTAGCCGCGGCTCGCGGCGTCGAGCGCCATCAGCGCGTTCTGCTCCACGAGCAGCACCGGCGTGCCCTGGGCGTTGATCTCGCGCACGATCTCGAAGATCTTCTCGACGAAGATCGGCGCAAGGCCCATCGACGGCTCGTCGAGGAGGAGCAGCCGCGGCCGTGCCATCAGCGCGCGCCCGATCGCGCACATCTGCTGCTCGCCGCCGGACATCGTCCCCGCCTTCTGCTGGCGGCGCTCGAAGAGACGCGGGAAGAGCTCGAAGACGCGATCCATGTCCTCCTGGAAGTTCTCCTTGTCCGTCCGCTGGAAGGCCCCCATCTCGAGGTTCTCGGTGACGGTCATCCGCGGGAAGAGCCGGCGGCCCTCCGGGCTCTGTGCGATCCCCCGCTTGACGATCGTGTGCGGCGTCGCGGTCGTGATGTCGTCGCCCTCGAAGCGGATCGCTCCCTGCCGCGGCGCGGTTGAGGCCGTTGATCGCGCGCAGGGTCGTCGACTTCCCCGCCCCGTTCGCGCCGATCAGCGTGACGATCTCCTTCTCCCGGACCGACAGCGAGACGCCCTTCAGCGCGTGGATCGCGCCGTAGTAGACGTGGATGTCGTCGAGCTCGAGGATGTTGCCCGTGGTGACCGGGGCGGCGGCCGCGCTCATGCCACAGCCCCCTTGCCGAGATACGCCTCGATCACGCGCGGGTCCGACTGCACCTCGGTGGGCGTGCCCTCCGCGATCTTCTCCCCGTACTCGAGGACGGTGATGCGCTCGGACACGCCCATGACGACCTTCATGTCGTGCTCGATGAGAAGGACGGTCAGCCCTTTCTCGTCACGGACCCGCCGGACGAACGCCGTGAAGTCCGCGCTCTCCTGGGGGTTCATCCCGGCAGTGGGCTCGTCGAGGAGCAGCAGCTTCGGGTCGGTGGCGAGCGCACGGGCGACCTCGAGACGCCGCTGGTCGCCGTAGGGGAGCGCGCCCGCCCGCTCGTCGTGGCGGCGCGGCAGCCCGCAGTAGCGGAGCAGCTCGCGCGCCCGCTCCTGTGCGTCGGCCTCCTCGCGCCGGACCCGGGGCGTGCGGAGGATCGCCCCGAAGATCCCGCCCTTGAGCGTCGAGTGCATGCCGACGAGGACGTTCTCGACCGCGGTCATCTGCTCGAAGAGCCGGATGTTCTGGAAGGTGCGGCCCACGCCGAGCTCGACCACGCGGTGCGGCGGCAGCCCCGCGACCTCCGTCCCGTCGAACAGGATCGAGCCGGACGTCGGGTGGTAGACGCCCGTGATCTGGTTGAAGAACGTCGTCTTGCCGGCGCCGTTGGGGCCGATGAGCGCGACGATCGCGCCGCGCGGGATCGTGAAGTCGATGTCGTTCGAGGCGACGAGGCCGCCGAACTCCTTGCGCACCTTCGTGGCGACGAGCAGATCGTCGGGTGCCGGCCATCAGTCGTTGCTCCGGTCGCGATCGGTGAGCGCGCCCTCGTGCGTCACGTCGTACATCGGCGTGTCGTGCACGCCCTCCGCCATCTCGATCTTGTGCCGTCGCTCCGGGATCAGGCCCGTCGGGCGGAACAGCATCATCAGCACGATGATCACCCCGTAGATCCCGAACTGGTACTTCGTCGGGTCGAAGTCGAGCCCGCCCTCCTGCATCTTCGAGCCGATCGTGGCGAGCCCCTCGATGTTGAGGTAGCCGAGGATCATGCCGCCGAGGATCACACCGGCGAGGCTGCCCATCCCGCCGAGGATCACCATGCAGAGCAGGAAGACCGAGATGTTGAAGTAGAAGTCCGCCGGGAACGCCCCGGACTTGAAGCTCGCGTAGAACGCGCCCGCGACGCCGCCGAAGAAGGCACCGATGGCGTACGACCACGTCTTCGTCCGCATCAGCGGGACGCCCATCGCCGCCGCCGCCGTCTCGTCCTCGCGGATCGCGATCCAGGCGCGGCCGAGCCGCGAGTCCTGCAGCCGCCAGCAGCAGAAGACGGTGAACAGGAGGAGCCCCACGGCCGCCCAGTAGAAGAGCTCCGCCCGGTTCGACTCGCGTGCGGAACACGAACGACGCCGAAGCCGAGCGAGTCGATCGGGCTGATCCCGAACGTGCCGTTCGTCAGGTCGAAGCCCCCGATCGAGTCGCCGTTCCGGACGAACTGCGGCACGATCTCGCCGAACCCGAGCGTCACGATCGCGAGGTAGTCGCCTCGGAGCCGGAGCGTCGGCAGGCCGATCAGGATGCCCGACGATCGTCGTGAACACGCCGGCGATGATCAGGACGAGCCACATCGAGATGTGGATCCCCACGGCGTCGTCCGGCGCCGTCGAGAGGAAGTGGAACGTGAACTGGTCGAAGTGGCCCGAGGCAAACCAGCCCGCGGTGTAGGCACCGGCGGCGTAGAACGCGACGTACCCGAGATCGAGCAGCCCCGCGTAGCCGACGACGACGTTCAGCCCGACCGCCATCATCGTGAAGACGATCATCACGACCATCGAGTCGACCGACGGGACGAAGTCGCCGATCAGCGGGAAGTCCTGGAGCGACTCGACGATGCTCGGGTAGAGCAGCGCAAAGACGACGAGCACGATCAGGATCGCCCAGGTTCGGCCGGCCCCTCCGGACCGCACCTCTCCCGTCCGATCGGAGAGCCAGCTCATGCGCCTTCCGGTGTCCGCTCCCCGAGCAGGCCCTCGGGCCGGAACACGAGGATGAGGATCAGGATCCCGAACACGCCCGTGCGCGTCCAGTCGCTTCCGGGCGCGAACCAGGTGAGCCCCTCGTTGAACGCCTGGACGAACCCGATGATGAGGGCGCCGAGCACGGCGCCGGTGAGGTTGCCGATCCCGCCGAGCACCGCCGCGGTGAACGCGATCAAGCCGAGCTCGAAGCCGGTGTCGTAGCGCATGTTGAACTGGAGCAGGTAGACGATTCCCGCCGCCCCGGCGAGCGCGCCGGCGATCAGGAACGTGACCGAGATCGTCCGGTTGACGTCGATGCCCATCATCGCGGACGCCTCGCGGTCCTGGGCGACCGCCCGCATGGCCTTGCCCTGCTTCGTCTGGCGCACGAACCAGCTGAGCAGCAGCGAGCAGCGGCACGACGATCATGATCGCCGTCAGCTTCTTCCAGGTGATCGTGATGCCGCCGATGTCGACGACGTCCGTCGTGGGGATGAAGTTCGGGACGGAGCGGTAGTCGACGCCGTAGAACGCGAGCGCGATGTTCTGGACGATGAACGACATGCCGATCGCCGTGATGAGCGGCGCGAGGCGAGGGGCGTGGCGAAGCGGCTTGTAGGCGACGCGCTCGATCGTCGCGTTGAAGAGCGCGAACGACGACCATCACGACGACGAACGTCAGGAGCAGCCCGCCGATGATGACCGGCACGCTCGAGTCGGTGTCGAGGCCGAGCACCGAGACGATGACGGTGCTGGCGAAGAGCCCGGACAGCGCGAACACGTCGCCGTGGGCGAAGTTGATCAGCTGGAGGATCCCGTAGACGAGCGTGTAGCCGAGCGCGACGACGCCGTAGATCGCGCCGTTCGTCAGGCCGATGATCCCGACGTTGATGAACTCGACCGGCCCCTTGAGGAAGTTGACGAGGAGCCAGAGGACGACGACCCCGACGAGCGCGAGGCCGATCCTGTCGACCCACGACGAACCTCGAAGCCGGGCGAGCGCGGACGCCATGCCGCGCGACTCTAAACGGAAAGGCGGCGGGAGGGCAATGCCCTCCCGCCGCCTCGACACACGAGGTGTGCGCCGCGATCAGGCTGCGCCTGCAGCCTCCACGACGTCCTTGTTCGGCGAGATGACCTCCGCCGTCTCGAGCTTGTCGGTCGCCACGTAGATCGTGAAGCCGACGACCGCACCCGATGCGTCCTGCGGGTCGCCGTTCTCGTTGATCGTGAACGAGCCGAGCAGGCCGTCCGTGATCTGCGTCTCGAACATCTTGGCGATCACGTCAGCCCGCGTTCCATCGGAGTTCTCGATCGAGTTCAGCAGGATCTGCGCCGCCTGTGCGCCGTAGATCGCGTACGGGTCGATCCGGGCGCCGTTGAGGTAGTCCGCCTCGAACGAGGTCGCGAACTCCTCGGCAACACCCGTGAACTCGTCGACCGGGACGCCCGCGACGGACATGAACATGCCCGCCGACGCGGGGCCCGCGTCGTCGATCGTCTGCTGCGTCGTGAAGCCGTCCGGTGCGAACAGCTTGACGTCACCGTCGTTCGGCCCGAGCACGGCGACCTTGTCCTTGATCACCTGGGCGCCGTTCTCGTCGATCAGGCCGCCGAGGAAGACGGCGTCCGCCCCGGTCGACTGGATCTTCTTGAACAGCGACTCGTAGCTCGCCGCCTTCGGATCCCACGCCTCGAAGCCGACGACCTCGATGTCGAGGAACTCGGCGGCCTTGCGGGTCGTGGTCGCGACGCCGAGGCCGTAGGCCTCCTTGTCGTTCAGGATGTACACCTTCGTGACGCCCTGATCCTTCATGAACTCCGCGACTGCCGCGCCCTGGTAGTCGTCAGCCGGGGCGACGCGCGCGTAGTTCCGCGATCCCGACGGGTAGTACTTGTCGGGCTCGGTCGCATCACAGCCGCCCGGCAGGTTGACCGTCAGGCACGGATAGGTGTTCGCGGGCGAGATCATCGCGATCCCACCGTCCGGCGCCTGGTTCAGCACCGGGATGATGATCGCCGCGCAACCGGAGTTGAACGTGCCGATGACTCCGATCACCTTGTCGTTCGCCGCGTAGTTGTTGGCGTTCTGCGAGCACTTGCCCGAGTCCCACTTGCCGGCCTGGGCGGTTGCGTCGTCGCACGCCTGGAAGCCGATGTTGTAGTCGCCGGCCTTGTACTCGCGATCCGTGAGCTCCTTGCGGATCGCGTCGTTGATCTGCAGCGTCTGCGTGCGCGAGGCGCCCTGCAGCGGCAGATCGGAAGCGATGATGTAATCCGGGTTACCGTCGCCCTCGTACTCGATCGCCGTGCACGACGACGACGGAAGCGCCTCGGGCGCCTCGCCGCCGTCGTCCCCTCCGCAGCCCGTCGCGACGAGCGCGAGGGCGACGACGAGCAGACCAGCGAGGAACAGCCCATTCCTCTTGAGCTTCAAGCTCATCCTCCTCCTTGGTGGACCGACCGGGTCCCGGCTCGGCGCCGGGCAGTCCCGTTGCGTGGCGGGAGTGTAATGGCGACGCGGCAACGGTGTCTGAACGCCGACACGCGCACCGCGGAGCGCGCGTTGGATGCCGAAGGTGGGGCTCGAACCCACACGCCCTCGCGGGCAACGGATTTTGAGTCCGCCGCGTCTACCAGTTCCGCCACTTCGGCCGGCAAGAGGATGGTAGAGGCACCGTGTTCCGGCGGATTGGAGACGGTTCTCCCACGACGAGCCGGGCGGCTTGGTATGACAGTCGGGCATGCGGATCGGGATCCTCACCGGCGGCGGCGACGTGCCCGGCCTCAACCCGTGCATCAAGTCGGTGGTCAACCGGGTCGCGCACGACGGCCACGAGGTCGTCGGGCTGCGTCGCGGGTGGGCGGCGCTGCTCCATCACGACCCCGACGACCCGACGTCGGCGTCGGAGTGGTTCCAGCCGCTCACGCCGTCGGTCGTCCGGACGATCGATCGCACGGGCGGCACGTTCCTCCACACGTCGCGCACGAACCCGAGCCGTGTCCGCCCCGGCGAGGTGCCCGCCCATCTCGCGAGCCGCGCGACCGGCGAGGGGCCGTTCGACTTCACCGACCACGCGCTTCGCGTCGTGGAGTCCCTCGCGCATCGACGTGCTCATCCCGATCGGCGGCGACGACACCCTCTCGTACGCCCTGCGGATGCACGACGAGGGCGTCCCCGTGATCGCGATCCCGAAGACCATGGACAACGACGTCCACGGGACCGACTACTGCATCGGCTTCTCGACCGCCGTCACGCGGGGCGTCCAGTTCATCCACAACCTCCGGACGTCGACGGGCTCGCACGAGCGGATCGCCGTCGTCGAGCTGTTCGGCCGCTACAGCGGCGAGACCTCGCTGATCACCGCGTACCTCGCGGGTGTCGATCGCGCGGTCATCTCCGAGGTGCCGTTCGACGTCGACAGGCTCGGCGAGCTCCTCGTCGCCGACAAGCGCGCCAACCCGTCGAACTACTCGATGGTGACCGTCTCCGAGGGGGCGACGATCGCGGGCGGCGACATGGTGCTCTCCGGCGAGGAGGACTCGTACGGGCACCGCAAGCTCGGCGGGATCGGCGAGCTGACCGCGTCGCTGATCAAGGAGCGAACGGGCGAGGAGATGATCGTCCAGGAGGTCGGCTACCTGATGCGCTCCGGGGCGCCGGACTCACTCGATCTGATGGTCGCGACGAACTACGCCGTGATGGCGGCCGACCTGGCGCTCGAGGGCGCGTCCGGCCGCATGGTCGCGCTCCGAACCGGGACGTACACGGCCGTGCCGATCTCGGCCACGCGCGAGGGCGTCAAGCGCGTCGACGTCGACGAGCTGTACGACGTCCACGGCTACCGGCCCAAGGTGCGCCACGTCGCCGGCAAGCCGATGTTCCTGTACTGAGCTTGTTCGCGAGCGGGATTCCGCAGGAGCGGAATCCCGCCGCTCGGATCCCCGCCTTCGGCGGGGCACATCCCTGAAGGCGCCCGCTGTCGCGGTCGCAACTGCCGTTCGACGCGGCTGACCGTCGAGCGCAGAGCGGCAGCGGCCATACGATTGCGCGCATGAAGCGGGTTGCGATCCTGACCGCGGGCGGCGACTGCCCCGGGCTGAACGCCGTGATCCGCGGCGTGACGGCGCGCGCGGCAGGGCGGCACGGCGCCGAGGTGGTCGGGATCCTCGACGGGTGGGACGGCCTCATGGAGGGGCAGCTTCGCCCGCTCGACCGCGACGCGGTGCGCGGCATCCTCCAGCGTGGCGGCACGATTCTCGGCACGTCGCGGCGCGACCCGTACGTCCACGGCAAGGGTGCCGCGTCGGTGACCGAGACGCTCGAGCGCGAGGGGATCGACGCGGTGGTCGTGATCGGCGGCGACGGCACGCTCCGCACGGCGCTCCGGCTCTCGGCGGAGGGCGTGCCGATCGTGGGCGTCCCGAAGACGATCGACAACGACATCGCGGCGACCGACGTCACCTTCGGCTTCGACACGGCGGTGCAGATCGCCACCGAGGCGATCGACCGCATCACGACGACGGCCGAGTCGCACGATCGCGTGATGCTCGTCGAGGTGATGGGACGGACGCGCGGGTGGATCGCGACGTATGCGGGCATCGCGGCCGGAGCGGACGCGATCCTCGTGCCCGAGGAGCCGTACGACCTCGAGGCCGTCGCCGACATCGTGCGCAGGCGAGCCACCGGCGGCAGGCGCTACTCGGTCGTCGTCGTCGCGGAGGGCATCGAGCCACCGGCCGGGACCAGCGTCGCCGCGCCGGTCGACGCGTTCGGCTTCGAGCGCCTCGGAGGCGTGTCGATGCTCGTCGCGGCACGGCTCGAGGAGCTGACGGGGTTCGAGTCGCGCGTGACGGTGCTCGGTCACCTGCAGCGCGGCGGCACCCCGACGGCCTGCCGACCGCGTGCTCGGGTCGCGGCTCGGCGTCGCCGCGGCCGACCTCGCCGCGGCCGGCAGGTTCGGCCGGATGGTCGCGCTGCGCGGTGCGGCGATCGTCGACGTGTCGCTCGAAGAGGCGTGCGCCGGGATCCGCCCCGTGCCCGCCGACATCCTCGAGGTCGCGCGGGCGCTCTCGGCGCCGTGACATCGCCGGCCCGCCTCGCGGCGATCGATCTCGACGGGACGCTGCTCCGGACGGACGGCACGGTCTCGACGCGTTCGCGCACGGCGCTCGAGGCCGCGCAGGCGGCCGGCATCGACATCGTCCTCGTCACCGCGCGCTCGCCGCGCTCGGTCCGGGTCATCGCCGCCGACCTCGGGCTCGGCGGCGTGGCGCTCTGCGCGAACGGCGCGACCGTCTACGACCTCGACGCGGACGTCATCGTCCACCATCGCCCGCTGCCGGTCGACGTCGCGCACCGGGTCGTCCGCGGTCTGCGCGAGCGCGTTCCGGGGATCGCCTTCGCCTGGGAGCTCGAGCTGCGCTTCGGCAGCGAGCCGGAGTACGAGACACGCCGCGACGGCGCTCGCTGGCCGCGGCCCGACGACGCCTACCCGCCCTGCGACGTCCTCGAATGGCGCGAGCCGATGACGAAGCTGCTCGCCCGCGTCCCGGAGGCCGACCTCCTCGTCGTGCTCGAGGCGGCCCGCGCGCTCTGCGGCACGGACGCCGAGGTGACGCTCACCGGCGACACGTTCGTCGAGGTGATCGCGGCCGGCGTCGGGAAGGAGATCGCGCTCGCCGAGCTGGCAGGCGAGCGGGGCGTTCCGAGGGAGCAGGTGGTGGCCTTCGGTGACCAGCTCGTCGACGCGGCGATGCTCCGCTGGGCCGGGCTCGGCGTCGCCGTCGCGAACGCGACCGAGTTCGCGCTCGAGGCAGCCGACGAGGTGACGGCGTCGAACGACGACGACGGCGTCGCGGTCGTCCTCGAGCGCCTCGCTGCCGAGGCTCAGCCGAGCAGCAGCGCGTCGGTCGGCGCGTAGCCGTCGGTCAGGAGGGGCACGTCCGCGATCGGGATGTCCCGCTGCCACCGGTCGCGAAGCGCCTTCGCAAGGTTCGGCGCTCCGGGCGCGCGCGCTTCCCTCGTCTCGTTCCAGCTCTCGATGAGCCGCTGTGGCGACGGCGCTGCGCGCTCGGTCGCGACGAGGATGATGTTGCGGATGTCGTCGGGCCGGCGGTCGGCCGCGCCCTCGTAGACGGGGTGCAGCTCGACGGTCGGGAACACGGCGCCGTACGTGCGCCACAGGGCGCGGGTGATCTGCGAGCTGCCGCCGGTGATCGCGCCGATGACGTTCGTGGCGATCACGCCGCCGGGTGTGAGGCGGTCGCGCATGAGCTCGACGAACTCGAGCGTCGTCAGGTGGAACGGCACGCCGTCGGAGTAGAACGCGTCGACCATGATCACGTCGTACTTCTCGTCGGTTCGCTGGAGGAACCGACGCCCGTCGTCGACCTCGATCTTGATGCGCGGATCGCGCGGGAGATCGAACCACCGGTACGCCGTCTCGACGACCTCCGGGTCGAGCTCGACGGTGGTGACCTCGACGTCCTTGAAGTCGCGCCAGACGCGCTTCGGCACCGCGGCCCCTCCGAGCCCGACGACGAGGACCTTCTTCGCGTCCGGCTTGTACGCGAGCCCGACGTGGAGGTAGTCGCTGTAGGCGAACCGCGTGCGGAACGGGTCGTCGAGCCACATGCCGCTCTGGAACGAGCTGTCGAAGCGCAGGTAGCGCGACGTCTCGTCCTCGACGACGAAGAGGCGGTGGTAGCGCGTGTCGCGGGCCTCGCGGACGGTGAAGCCGCCGACGGCGAGCGACACCTCCGCGGGGTCGAGCTTCCGCGGCGTGCGGATGTCGCGCTCGCGGTAGAGCGGCGACCAGTTCTGCGCGGCGAGGCCGGTGAGCCTCCGCCGCTCGTCTCCGGTGCGAGCGCGCCGACCGCGATCAGCGCCGCTCCCGCGCCGGCAGCGAGCACGGCGGCCGGCATCCAGATGCGCTGGACGACGGAGACGACCGCGGCCGCCGAGAGAAGCACGACGGCCATGAACGCGAGCACCTGGTCGGTGCCGTACTCGGGCACGAGCCAGAACGCGGTGACGAAGGTGCCGACGATGCTGCCGGCGGTCGAGATCGAGAAGAGCCGGCCGGCGGTACGGCCGAGCCGGTCGATGGAGTGCGCGGCAAGGCGGACGGCGATCGGCGAGACCGAGGCGAGCACGACGCTCATCGGGCCGAACAGGAGGATCGCCGCGACGAGCGGATCCAGCCGCGGGCCGGGATCCCACGAGACGACCTGCTCGAGCACCCACTCGTCGACGACGGGGATCGCGAGCACGAGCACGGCCCCGAGCGCGATCGCGCCGACGAAGAGGTAGGGCGACGGCCAGCGGTCGGCGAGGACGCCGCCCGCCCAGTACCCGATCGCAAGCCCCGTGAGGACGACGCCGATGAGCGCCCCCCAGACGTAGAGCGAGCTGCCGAACGTCGGCGCCAGGACCCGGCTGGCGGCGATCTCGACCCCGAGGAGCGCAGCGCCCGAGAGGAAAACGGCGGTGCCGAGAGCGAGCGCGTCGATGGTCGGTCGGCGGCGCTCCATTCCCTCAAGGGTAGATGCGATAGACGCGCACCCAACGGCGACCACGCTCGTCGGAGTCGCTGCGCGCCTCGAAGGCCGGTTCCCGGCCGGCGAGGGAGCGGTAGAAGCGCGCCTCCGGCGGGTAGTCGCGAGGCCTCGTCCAGAACGCGATCCGTGACGCTGTCCCCCACGACGAGCCAGCGGAAGCCGGCGCGGCGGAGCGCGCCGAGGTCGCGCCGGGTGTCGAAGGGGCGCTCGGGCCCCGGAAGCTCGAGCCGGACGACGCGTGGTGGATCCGGAGGCAGCGTGGAGGGATCGACGGCGATGCGCTCGCCCGCGGGGACGTTGCGCTCGATCCAGGCGGCGGCATCCAGGCGGGGGTCGTGGGGCGTCAGCGCGCGCGCGTCGTCGATCGACCACCACAGCGGCACGAGCGCGGCCACGAGCGCGGCGATCCCGAGCCATCGACCGCGACCCGCGAGGACGCAGAGGACGGGGACGAGCGGCAACACGTAGCGGTCGTAGTGCGCCTGCGCGGGCAGCAGCGAGAGCGCGTAGACGGCGACGAACGACAGGAGCACGACGTCGCGCCGCGTGTGCCGCCAGGCGGCGATCGCGACGCCGGCGAGCCCGACGAGCGCGAGCGGCCCGAGCGTCTGCCAGAGCCGCTCGCCGAAGGCGAGCGGCGTCACCGGGTCGTCCTCGAAGCCGAGCCAGCCGGCCTGCGCAAGCCGCTGGACGCGCGAGATGTCGTCCCAGGCCGCGCCGGCGTGGAGCACGACGAACGGGCTCGTCAGCAGGAACGCCGCGGCGGCGAGCGCGATCGCGCGGCCGACGCGCCGCCATTCACCGAAGCCCGCGACGACGAGCGGGACGAGAAGGAGCACGCCGGGGTACTTCGCGGAGGCGGCGAGACCGGCCGCGACCCCGGCCCATTCGAGCCTGCCCGAGACGAGCAGCGCGAGCGTCACGGTGACGCCGAGGGTGAGGAGCACGTCCGTGACGGCCATGCGCGAGTACGCGACGTGGGTCGTCGCGACGGCGACGCCGACGGCGCCGACGAGACCGGAGAGGCGGCCGTAGCTCGCTCGCCCGAGCCACCACGCCGCCGCGACGCCCCCGACGCCGATGAGGATCGCGACGACCCGGGCGGCGCCGTACGCGGGCTCGTCGAAGCCGAGCTGGGACGGCGCGAGGACGAGGAACAGGAGGCTCGGGTAGTCGTACCAGCCGGGGTCGAGCCCGCCGCCGTGGACGAGCTCCCACGCGCGCGGGACGAGGTTCTCCTCGTCCGGGTTGAGGAGCGGCAGCGGCAGCCCGGCATTCGCCCCGAGCGTGCGGATCGCCGCCGCAAGGCACGAGGACGAGCCCGAGGGCGCCGAACCAGACGGCCGACGACGAGCGGCGGACGTCCACCGCGGCCGAGGTCAGACGTCCGGCACGGCGTCGCCGACCAGCGTCGCGACGTCGCCGGTGACGAGCACGGCGTCGACGCCCGCGCGCTCGAGCTCCTCGACGTCCTCTCGCGAGGCATCGGCGAGCTCCGCGATCGCGAGCTTGCCGGCGGGGACGTCCGGCAAGAGCTCGAGCAGGCGGTCGAGCGGTGCCTGCTCGTCGTCCGCCCGCTCCGCGGTCAGCAGGAGGATCTCCGGGTCGACGTGGTCGAGCGCTCGCGCGAGCTCGTCGTCGTCGCGCACCCGCACGACGACCTCGATGCCGAGCTCGTGGCAGCGCTTCACGTGACCGGCCAGGGCATCGTCGCCGTTGCCGGGCGTGAGGACGACCGCGTCGGCCGCACCGGCCGCCGCGTCCTCGGGGAGCGGCCCGTACGCGAGAAGCGGCAGGTCGGTCTCGGCGCGGAACGCAGCCGCGCGCACGACGAGGCCCTCGGCACCCCCTGCCTGCGCAGCGCGTGCCGCGGCGTCGTCCGCGATCTCCACGAGCACGGAGATGCCGTCGCCCTCGGCGATCGCCTGGCTCAGCCGTCGGGCGCTCACGACGTCGATGCTAATCGATCGCCCGTCAGCGACCCGTCACCGGGGATCGCATACGCTCGCGCGGTGCCGCTCGACGTGAAGCGCGTCTGCCTGCTCGGTGCGGAGTCGACCGGCAAGTCGACCCTCGCCCACGCCCTCGCCGAGCGATACGGGACAGTCTGGAACCCGGAGTACGGCCGCCCCTACACGGAGATCGGACGGCCCGCGGACGCGCCGTGGACGAGCTGGGAGTTCACGCACATCGCCCGGATCCACTGCTGGTACGAGGACTTCCTCGCGGAGTCCGCGAGCCGCGTGCTCTTCACGGACACCGAGCGCATTCACGACCGCGCTCTTCCACGAGGTCTACCTCGGTGAGCCCGCAACCGGGTTCGAGGAGCTCGTCGAGCGGCCGTACGACCTTCGGGTCGTCTGCGGCCTCGACGTGCCGTGGCGGCACGACGGGATCCGGGAGTTCGAGGCGCAGCGCCGGTGGATGCACGAGCGCTACGTCGAGCACGCCCGGTCGAGCGGGGCGCCGTGGCTCGTCGTGGAGGGGCCGCTCGAGGAGCGGGTTCGGGTCGTCGCGGACGCGGTCGCTGCGGTGCTGGGCTAGGCGCCTCGACCGAGTCCGCCGGCACGAAGTCGGCACGAAGTTGGCACTGATTCGTCGCCAAACACGGCAACGAGGACGATAGAATCGGCAGTGGGTGGTGGGTTGGGGTGCCCCGGAGGAGGGCGACGCGAAAGGAACGCCGCCGTCACCGGCCCCGCGTCAGCGCCCGATCGGGTGCCAGACGGTCTTCAGCTCCATGAAGGACGCGATCTCCCAGGGGCTGCGATCCTCGCGGGCGCGCACGACGCGCTTGACGTTCTCCGCCGCGAGCACCTCGAGCGCGGCCACGTCGCCGTCCGCCCCGGTGACGTCGATCGCGTTGACGTCCATGTGAGCGGCGAGGATCGGGCGCGAGCTCCTCGCGCAGGCCGGTGAGCACGTTGACGACCCCGCCCGGGACGTCCGACGTCGCCACGGCCTCGGCGAGCTCGATCGCCGCGAGCGGATGCGCCTCCGAGGCGACGACGACGACCGCGTTGCCACCCACCAGGGCGGGCACGACGCGCGCGACGAGGCCGTCGAGCGCGGGCTCCGCGGGCGCGACGACGGCGACGACGCCGGTCGGCTCCGGAATCGTGAAGTTGAAGTACGGGCCGGCGACGGGGTTCGCCGAGCCGAGCACCTGCGCGAGCTTGTCGGCCCAGCCCGCGTACCAGACCACGCGATCGATCGCGCGCGCCACCTCGCGGCGCCCGCTGCACGCCGCGGCGAACGCCGCCGTGCGCGTCTCCATCGTCTCGGCGAGGCGGTACAGCACCTGGCCGCGGTTGTACGCGGTCGCCGCGCTCCAGCCGCCGAACGCCTTCCGCGCCGCGACGACCGCGTCGCGCGCGTCCTTCCGGGAGGCTCGCGCGACGTTGTAGCCCTCGAGCTCGAGCGTCCGGCCGGACTCCGAGCGCGGGAACGCGCCGCCGATGAAGAGCTTGTAGGTCTTCCTGACCGCGAGCCGTCCGCTCATTCGCCCGTCTCCGCGCGCACGACCCGCCAGACGCCCCAGACGAGCGCGCCGAGCAGCACGATCTTCGCCCCGATCACCGCGGCTGGTTGCCGACGCCCGTCCGTCACTCGAACCTCAGGTACGCCTCGAGCCCGTGGCGGCCGCCCTCGCGGCCGAAGCCGGACTCCTTGTAGCCGCCGAACGGAGACGCCGGGTCGAAGCGGTTGAACGTGTTTCCCCAGACGACGCCCGCGCGCAGCCGGTCGGCCATCCAGAGGATCCGCGAGCCCTTCTCCGTCCACACGCCGGCCGACAGCCCGTACATCGTGTTGTTCGCCTTCTCGACCGCCTCGTCGGGCGTCCGGAACGTGAGCACGCTGAGCACCGGGCCGAAGATCTCCTCCTGCGCGATCCGGTGGCTCTGGGCGACGTTCGTGAACACCGTGGGCGCGAACCACCAGCCCTTCTCGGGCAGCCGGCACGGAGGCTGGTAGATCTCCGCGCCCTCCTCGGTCCCGCTCTGCACGAGCTCGGTGATCCGGTCGAGCTGCGCCTTCGAGTTGATCGCGCCGACGTCGGTGTTCTTGTCGAGCGGGTCGCCGACCCGGAGCGTCGCCATCCGGCGCTTGAGCTTGCGGACGAGCTGGTCGTGGATCGACTCCTGCACGAGCAGCCGCGACCCGGCGCAACACACATGACCCTGGTTGAAGTAGATCCCGTTGACGATCCCCTCGACGGCCTGGTCGAGCGCACAGTCGTCGAACACGATGTTCGCCGCCTTGCCGCCGAGCTCGAGCGTCAGCGCGATGTCCCGCCCCGCGAGCTCCCGCTGGATCGCCTTCCCGACCTCGGTCGAGCCCGTGAACGCGACCTTGGCGATCCCGTCGTTCCGCACGAGATGCGCACCGGTCGACCCGTCCCCGGTGACGATGTTCACGACGCCGGGAGGCACCTCCGCCTGACGGCACACGTCGGCGAAGAGCAGCGCGGTGAGCGGCGTCGTCTCGGCCGGCTTCAGCACGACGGTGTTGCCGCAGGCGAGGGCCGGCGCGATCTTCCAGGCCAGCATCAGGAGCGGGAAGTTCCAGGGCACGATCTGCGCGGCGACGCCGAGCGGTCGCGGACGGCGTCCCGGGAACGCGTACTCGAGCTTGTCGGCCCAGCCGGCGTAGTAGAAGAAGTGCGCGGCCGCGAGCGGCAGATCGACGTCCCGCGACTCCTTGATCGGCTTGCCGCCGTCGAGGGACTCCGCGACCGCGAGCTCGCGTGCGCGCTCCTGGAGGATCCGCGCGATCCGGAACAGCACCTTGGCGCGCTCGGCGGGCCGCCACGCGCTCCACTGCTCGAACGCCTCGCGAGCGGCATCGACCGCGAGCGCGACGTCCTTCGCGCCGGCCTGCGCGACCTCGGCGAGCGGCTCCTCGGTGGACGGGGAGAACGTCGTGAACCACGAGCGCGAGCGCGGCGTCACCTGTGCCCCGCCGATGAAGAGCCCGTAGCGCTCCTCGAACGACACGATGTCGCGCCCCTCGATGGACGACGCGTACTCCCAGGCGCCCCGCGCGGGGAGCGTCTCGCGGGACTTCTCGACGGCGCCCATCAGTCGAGCGTGAACTCGTCGGGCGACCGGTAGATGCCGGTGCGCTGCTTGCGGAGCTGGAGGAGCACGTCGTTGAGCAGCGAGGAGGCGCCGAAGCGGAACAGGTCGGGCGTCATCCACTCGATGCCGAGCGTCTCGTGGAGGACGCAGAGGTACTGGATCGCCTGCTTCGCCGTGCGGATCCCGCCCGCGGGCTTCATCCCGATCACGAGGCCGGTCTCGTCGTGGACGTCCCGGATCACCTCGAGCATGCAGAGCGTGACGGGCAGCGTGGCCGCCGGCGTGACCTTCCCGGTGGAGGTCTTGATGAAGTCGGCGCCTCCGGCGATCGCGACGAGCGATGCCTTCCGCACTGCGTCGTACGTGCCGAGCTCGCCGGTCTCCAGGATCACCTTCAGGTGCGCGTCGCCGCACGCCTCCTTGACCGCGACGACCTCCTCGTACACCTGGCCGATCCGGCCCGAGAGGAACGCGCCCCGGTCGATCACCATGTCGATCTCGTCCGCACCCGCCTCGACCGCGGCGCGGACGTCGGCGAGCTTCACGTCGAGCGGTGCCTGGCCGGACGGGAACGCCGTCGCGACCGAGGCCACCTTGACCGTGCTTCCGCGGAGCGTCCGTCGCGCGACGGCGACCTGGCTCGGGTAGACGCAGACGGCGGCGACGGCCGGGACGGAGGCATCGGCGGGGTCGGGCTGCATCGCCTTGACGCTCAGCGCGCGCACCTTTCCCGGGGTGTCGGCGCCCTCGAGCGTCGTCAGATCCATCATCCGGATCGCGAGCTCGAGCGCGAAGATCTTCGACTCCCGCTTGATCGAGCGCTTCGCGAGCTCCGCAGCGCGGGCCTCGAGCGCGACCGCGTCCACGGCGCCGACCCGCGGAAGGCGTCCGCCGCCCGGGAGCTCGAACGAGCGCGGCAATGCGAGCGTCTGGCTCATGAGCCCCAGTCTAGAGCGCGTGAGTAGAGTGCCCGCCGTGCTGCTCAAGGCCGACACGAAGGTCGAGCTGATCCGTCACCTGCCGCTGTTCGAGCTGTGCTCGAAGCGCGATCTCCGTCGGATCGCCGCGCTCGCCGTCGAGCGCGAGATCGACGAGGGCAGCGAGCTGATCCGCGAGGGTGAGCCGGGAACGGAGTTCTTCGTCGTCGTCGACGGGGAGATCGACGTGCGACGGCGCGGCCGGCGTGTCGCCCGCCTCGGCGCCGGCAGCTACGTCGGAGAGATCGCGCTGCTCTCCCGCTCGCCCCGGACGGCGACGGTCGTCGCGACGACGCCGCTCCGCGTGCTCGCGATCGCGGGGCGCGACTTCGTCGAGTTGCTCGACTCGATCCCCGAGCTCTGGCTCAAGGTCGCCCGGACGCTCGCCGACCGGGTCGACGCGGACGAGGCGGCCGAGGCGGGCTAGCCGCCCGGCCTCCGCGTCACAGCCCGAGCCGCTCGAGCGTCTTCCGGTCGCGCCGCCATCGCGGCCGAACCTTGACGACGAGCTCGAGGTACACCGGGTGCCCGACGAGCGCCTCGACCTCGGGTCGCGCGCGGGTGCCGATCTCCCGGATCATCGCGCCGCGCTTCCCGACGAGAATCCCCTTCTGCGACTCGGTCTCGACGAGGACGCTCGCCCGGACGGCCTTCTCGTCCAGCTCCAGGACCTCGACCATCAGCGCATGCGGCACCTCGTCGCGCGTCAGGTGGAGCGCCTTCTCGCGGATCACCTCGGCGACGCGCTCCTCGAGCGTCAGATCGGTTCGCTGCTCCCGCGGGAAGAGCGCCGGGCCCTCGGGCAGGAGGAACACGAGGTCGTCCCGGAGCTCGTCGATGCCGTCGCGGACCTTCGCGCTCACGGGATGGAGCGCATGGAAGTCGCCGAGCGTCGCCGCCTCCTTCATCTGCGAGGCCACATGACCGTGCTTGAGCCGGTCGATCTTGTTGACGGCGATGATGACGGGAACGCCGAGCTCGAACACGCGTCGCCCGACGAACCGGTCACCGGCCCCGATCCGATCGCGGGCCGAGACGACGAGGAGGACCGCGTCGACGTCCTCGAACGAGCTGTCGACCGTCTGCTGCATGCGCTCGGTCAGCGGGTCCATGGGCCGCTGGAACCCGGGCAGGTCGACGAGCACGAGCTGCCAGTCGTCGCCGTTCACGACCCCGAAGATCCGCCGCCGCGTCGTGTTCGGGACCGTCGACGTGATCGCGACCTTCTCACCGGCGAGCGCGTTGACGAGGGTCGACTTGCCGACGTTGGGGCGACCCGCGACGGCGACGAGCCCGCACTTCATCTCACAGCTCGAACTGCTCGGGCAGGAGCTCGGCGGGCGTCATCTCCACGATGCGCCCACCGTTCCGGAACACGACCCGCTCGACGCCCATCTCCGCCAGCCATTGCCTGCACCCGCCGCAGGGCGACGCCGTGATCGCGGCGAGCACGAAGTCGCCGGGCCGGTAGCCCTCCGACCATCGCGTGAGAGAACGCGGTGCGCTCCGCGCAGACGCCGAGCGGGTACGCGGCGTTCTCGACGTTGACGCCCTCCACGACGCGCCCGTCGCGGCAGAGCACCGCGCAGCCGACGTGGAACTGCGAGTACGGCGCGTACGCGCGCGACGCGATCGCATCGGCCGCGGCGAGCAGCTCGGCGTCGGTCACGCGGAGAACCCCTGGAAGACCACGAGCGTCACGAGCGCCCCGAGCAGCCCGCCCGACGCCACCTCGAGGGTCGAGTGGACGCCGGCTTCGATCCTGGTCTGTGCGACGAGCAGCGCCATGATGAGTGCGAGCGACGAGACGAGGAAGCGGTGCTCGGTGTCGTCGAGGAGGAGCGTAACCGCCATCCAGCCCGCGAACGCCACCGCCGCGTGCCCGGACGGCCACCCGCCGCGGAGCGGCGACCCACGGCCGGAGAGCGCCTTCATCGCGATCACGAGCGCCGTCGTCAGGACGAGCGCGACCAGCGTCAGCTCGGCGGGCGCCTCGGAGAGCCTGTCGAGCAGGCGCGAGCTCTCGTCGGCCACCTGCCCGGAGAACACGAGGTAGCCGATGGCGATCGCGTTGACCGCGGCGATCAGGACGGCGCCGGCGCCGATGTCCTTGGCGAGCTTCGCCATCGGGTCGAACGACGTCGAGGCGACGTCGACCGCCGCCTCGATCGCCGTGTTGACCATCTCGGCGATCAGCACGAAGGCGATCGCGAGCAGGAGCGCGATGAGCTCGAGGCGGGAGACGTCGAATGCGAGCGCGGCGACGAGGACGCCGATCGCGATCGCGAAGTGGATCCGCATGTTCCGCTGGGTGCGGAGCACGTGGATGATCCCCTCGATCGCGTAGTTGAAGCTCTCGATGATCGAGGGCGGGCGGCGCGGGGCGATCACGACAGATACGCGCGCTCGCGCGCCTCCATCGCGGTGCCGTGCTCGTGACCGATGAGGTGGAGCAGTCCGTGGACGAGGGGCCAGCGCCACTCGTCGCCGACGACGTCCGGGCAGAGCACGACGTCGCCGAGCGCACGCGGCTCGCCGGGCGGGAGCGGCTCGAGCCCGTCGATCGGGAAGGAGAGGACGTCGGTCGGCTCGTCGATCCCGAGGTGGTCGCGCTTCAGGGCGCGCATCTCGTCCGTCGCGACGAACGCGATCCCGAGCTCGCCGTCCTCGATTCCCTCGCCGGCGAGCACCTCCCGGGCGAGCGCCACGGCGCCCGGCTCGTCGACGACCGCGGCGCTCCGGTTCGCGACCTCGACCTCGATCATCACCGACGCCGCGCGGATCCGGTCTCCTCGGCGTGCTGCTTGTACGCCTCGACGATCCGCTGCACGAGCTTGTGCCGGACGACGTCCTCGTGCCCGAACTCGACGAAGCCGACGCCGTCGAGCGACCGGAGGATGTCGCGGACCTGGATCAGGCCCGACGCCTGCTCGCGCGGCAGGTCGACCTGCGTCACGTCGCCGGTCACGACCATCCTCGAGCCGAAGCCGAGCCGCGTCAGGAACATCTGCATCTGCTCGGGCGTCGTGTTCTGCGCCTCGTCGAGGATCACGAACGAGTCGTTCAGCGTTCGCCCGCGCATGAAGGCGAGCGGCGCGACCTCGATCGTCCCGCGGTCGATGTACGCGTTCAGGCGGTCGGCGTCCATCGTGTCGTAGAGCGCGTCGAAGAGCGGCCGCATGTACGGGTCGACCTTGGCGAGGATGTCGCCCGGCAGGAAGCCGAGCCGCTCCCCGGCCTCGACTGCGGGCCGCGTGAGGATGATCCGGCCGACCTCCTTCTCGGAGAGGGCCTTCACCGCGAGAGCGATCGCGAGATACGTCTTGCCGGTTCCCGCCGGCCCGATCGCGAACGTCACCGTCGACGAGCGGATCGCGTCGACGTACGCCTTCTGCGTCACCGTCTTCGGAGCGATCTTCTTCCCGCGGTGCCGCCAGACGACGTCGTCGAACACGTCGCGGATGTCCGCGGCCTGGTCGAGCGCCGCGACGACGGCGCCGACCGTGTCCGGGCCGATCGCGTGGCCGCCCTCGACGAGCTCGACGAGCTCGTCCACGACCGCCCGCGCCTCGACGACCCGCGCGTCGTCGCCGTCGAGCGTGAGCCGGTTGCCGCGCAGCGAGATCGAGCAGCCGAGGCGCTCGCGCAGCGCGTCGAGCACGCCGTCGCCCACCCCCGCGAGCTCGGCGGCCACCTCGTTCGGAACGGTGAGAACGTCCTGCACGTCGCCAGTGTACGGCGAGGCCCGACGGAGATCGCGGCGTCGCCCGGCGCGCCGCCGGGCGGAGGCTCAGGCGAGCTTCTCGCGGACGAGCTGGCTGACGGTCGAGCCGTCCGCGCGCCCCGACACCTGCGGCATCACGTCGGCCATCACGCGCCCGAGATCGCGGAGCGACGTCGCGCCGACCTCGGCGATCACGTCGTCGACGATCTCCTCGAGCTCCTCTTCGGTGAGCGGGTCCGGCATGAACTCCTCGATGACGTCCAGCTCGAACTCCTCGCGGTCGGCCTGCTCCTCTCGCCCGGCCGTGTCGAACGCCTCCATCGCCTCCACCCGCTTCTTGCGCTCGCGCTGGAGCACCTGGAGGGACTCGTCCTCGCTGAGCGTGCGCTGGAGCTCCTTCTCCGCGCCGCGGAGCGCGTTCAGGAGCAGCGCGAGCGCATCGCGTCGCGCGTCGTCCCGCGCGAGGCGCGCGTCCCGGAGCTCGGTCTCGATGTCGGTGATGAGCGTCATTCGAACCCGGGCAGGCTATCGCCCCCGAGGACATGCCAGTGGAGGTGGAACACCGTCTGGCCGCCGCGAGGGCCGACGTTGACGATCACGCGGTAGTCCTCGAGCCCTTCCAGCCGCGCGACATCGGCGACGAATCGGAGCATCGCAGCGGCCTCGTCGTCGGGAAAGGACGCGATGTCGCGAAACGTGTCGATGTGCCGTTCGGGCAGGACGAGAAGGTGGGTCGGCGCCTTCGGCGCGATGTCGCGGATCGCGACGAAGCCGTCCGCGGCGTGGACGTGATCGCCCTCCGCGACGATGCCGCAGAAGAGGCAATCGGGCTCAGGCGGCAACTGCGAGCACCCCCTCGTCCCCCACGCCGATCGCGCGCGCCCGGACGAAGGAGCCCACGTCGCCGGCTCGCGCACGAGCCAGGGCGTGTAGTCGTCCGCGTAGCCCCGGCCGGGGCGGTCGACGAGGACGCGGTCGGCCGTACCGACCCGGGCGTGCCACCGGCGGCGCGAGAGCTCGTCGGAGAGCGCGCGCAGGCGTGCGCCTCGCTCACGCTTGGCGTCCGCCGGCACCGCGTCCTCGAGCGCCGTGCGGGTCCCCGGGCCGCGGGGAGTACGGGAAGACGTGCGCCTTCGACATCCCGAGCCGCTCGACGAGCGCGAGCGTCCGCTCGAACGCCGCGTCGTCCTCCGCCGGGAACCCGACGATGACGTCCGTCGTCAGGTTCAGGTCGGCGAGCGGCGCGAGCCGCCGCTCGAACTGGGAGGCCGTGTACCGGCGGCCCATCGCGCGAAGGACGCCGTCGTCGCCCGACTGGAGCGGCACGTGGAGGTGCGGTGACACCGTCGGCGTCTCCGTCAGCGCGCGGACCAGCTCGTCGTCGACGTGGTTGACCTCGATCGAGGAGAGCCGCAGCCGCTCGAGCCCGGGTGTCGCGCCCGCCTCGCGGACGAGCCGGGCGAGGCCGTATCCCGCCGCCCGGTCGCGGAAGCACCCGAGGTTCACGCCGGTGAGGACGACCTCCCGATGACCCTGGTCGACGCGCCGGCGGATCTCTGCGAGGACGGCGGCCGCCGTCCGGCTCCGCGTCCCGCCGCGCACGAGCGGGATCACGCAGAACGCGCACGAGAACGAGCACCCGTCCTGGATCTTCACGAACGCGCGGACGCGTTCGAGCCGGTGCTCCGCGTTGACGCAGCCGATCGCGCCGACGTCGCCGGCGACGAACGCGGCCGCCTCGTCGCCGGTCCGGCGCGTGACGACGACGTTCGGGGCGGCGCCCTCGAACGCGCCGTCGAGGTTCGAGGCACAGCCGGTCACGTAGACCGTCCGCGCCGACCGGGCGGCGCGCGCCGCGGCCTGACGCGACTTCGACACCGCCTCGTGCGTGACGCAGCAGGTGTTGACGACCTGGATCTCCCCGCCCTCGTCGACCTCGGTGTGCCCGTCCCCGAGCAGCCGCTCGCGGATCGCCTGCGCGTCGGCGAACGAGACCTTGCAGCCCAGGAACCGCGTCGAGAACGTCGCCATCGGGGGTCCTGAGATTAGACGGTCGCAGGCGGCAAACGGATTGCGCCGGCGTATCCCGCCGCCTCGCCCGCGACCCACGCGAGCTGGCCCGCGAGCACCGCCGCGGAGCCGCCCGGGCCGAGCCGAAGGCCGGCGGCGCCCGCTGCGCGGAGCGTTGCCGCCGTCGCCCGGATGCCGGCGAGCGGGGTCGCGAGCACCTGTGCCGCTGTCCGCCGGGTCGACCATCCCTCGAGCTCCGGCCGGACGCGGCCGAAGTCGGCGCCGCGCGCGAGCCGCTCGCGGAGGAACGACCCGAGGTCGGCGTCGTAGCCGTGCCGGACCACGGCCGCCGGCTCGAAGGCGACGCGGACACCGATCCGGCGGAGATCGACGCACAGCGCGACGTCGGCGGAGAACAGCCCGGGCCGGAAGCCGCTGACGCGGTCGAACGCCGTGCGCTCGACGAGCAGGTTGGCGGTCTGGCCGAACGGGCGCACCGGAGGCCCTCCCGGCAGGACCGCGCGGAACTTGCACGCGAACGCCCCGGCCGGAGCGCCCGCGGCCTCGCGTGTCCGGGACGACGGCGCCCGCGACGGCCCGCTCGCCCGCCTCGGTCGCTCGACGAGGCGCGCGAGCCAGTCTTCCGTCGCGACGCAGTCGGGGTCGGTGAAGACGAGGAGCGGCGCGCGCGCCTGCCGCGCTCCGACGTTCCGCGCGTCGTGCGGGAGGAGCCGGGCCCGAGACTGCGTGAAGCGGGCGCCGGGGTGAGACGCCTCGACACGTGCGCGCGTCGGCTCCTCGTCGGAGCTGTTGACGACGATCACCTCGTACGCCGTGAAGGTCTGGCGGGTGAGCGCCGCGAGACACGCGCCGATCCGCGCCTCCGAGTGGTAGGCGGGCACGATCACGCTCACGCGCGGCGCGCTCATGACGTCGTGCGGTCGACGTCGACCTCCCAGCGGAGGAGTCGCTCACCTTCGGCGCCCGAGACGGTGACGTACCCGACGAGCTCGCCGCTCGCGGCCGCCGCCCAGATCGCCAGGCACGTCGGCGCGCTGCGAAGCGCGCTGCCCCAGAGGCCGCGGCCGGGGAGCGTCCGCGCGAGCCGGGCGGCGTTCAGCAGCGGCACCACCGGGCTGCCGGCGGCGTAGAGCGCGCGCCGCGCCGGCGACCACGATCCACGGGCGACGCGCGCCGCCGCCAGGACGCGGCCGTACTCGTGGTTCGCCCTCATCGTGTGCGGTCAGCCGCGGGAACCCCTCGTGGCGCACGACCGCCCCCGGCGCGACGAGGAACGAGCCGCGGCGGAGCAGCTCGGCGTGGAGCGTGAAGTCGACCGCCAGCGCGCCGGCTCCCCGCCCCGCGAGCTCGAGGAGAGCGTCCCGGCGGTACGACACGTTGTTCCCCGGGAGCGCGCTCCATCGTCCGCCCGCTGCCGGGACGACCCAGCGACCGTACTCGGCGAACAGCGTCCCGTCCGGCCGGCCGCCGTCTCGGGCGTTCGCGAACGCGTAGCCGACCGCAACCGCGTCGCGATGCGATGTCATAGGTGTGGAGGAGAGCCTCCGCCCAGGCCGGCTCCGCGTAGACGTGATCCTCGACGAACGCCACGACGGGCGCCCGCGCGGCGACCGCTCCGGCATGCCGGACGGCGGACCAGGACGTCTCCGCGGGCCGTTCGAGCACCGTCGTCTCGAGTCGCGCGTCCTCGACGACGGGCCCGCGGTCGGGCCGGAGATCGACGACGACGAGCTCGAGCGCGTCGGCGACGGACTGCGCCGCGACAGCCGCGACGGCCCGGCGCGCCCGCTCTCGCTCCTCTCCGACGACCATCACGACGGAGAGCCTCGGGGTCTCGCGCATCGCGCTCGATCATCGCAGCCGCCGAAACCGGTCGGCCGCCCACCCGTCGAGCGTCACGGTCTCGACGTGCGCCCACCCCTCGTGGGACGGGCGCTCGACGGCGAGGTACCCCGAGGTGATCGCCTCGTCGGCGTCCAGCTTCCCGAGGATCACCTCCACCGGCCGCAGCAGGACGTTGGCGACCGCGAGGTCGACCGGTGGGAGCGAGGCGGCCTCGGCGTCGAGCAGCCGGACGTCGACCTCGGCGTCGTTGGCGTCGGCGTTGGCCACCGTCGTCTCGACGGCGACGGGATCGACGTCGACCGCCACGACCGGCGCGAACCCGAGGCGCACGCCCGCGATCGCGAGAACGCCCGAGCCGCAGCCGACGTCGAGGAGGGAGCCGCGCTCGGCGGTCGTCGCGAGGAGCTCGACGCAGAGCCGCGTCGTCGGATGCGCACCGGTGCCGAACGCGCGGCCGGGGTCGATCACGACCGCGCGAGCGGGATCGGGCGCCTGCTCCCAGGGCGGCCCGACCCAGAGCCCCCCGACGGTGACCGGGTGATGGAAGGCCCGCCACGCGTCCTCCCATCCCTGAGGCACCGGTTGCACGACGGCATCCGGGAACTCGCCGAGAAGCGCATCGAGGTGCGCAACCGGGACGTAGGCAGCAAGCTCGACCATGTCGCCGTCCACGACCTCCTCGAGCCCGGCCGGCACGAGCTCGAGGAGCCGCGCCCGGACCGGCTCGGCCTCGTCGCCGACGGCGCGGACGGAGAGGCGCCGGAAGTGGCTCACGCGGCTCCCTCGAACGGAAACCGCGCGTGAACCGCCCACGTCCGGTCGTCCCGCTCCTCGAGCAGGGTCGCGGCGCGTGCCTCGCAGCGGATCGGCAGCAGCGGCCCGAGCCCGGCCCGGAGCTCTTCGAGGGCCGGCTGCAGCCCCGCGGGCGCGTCGACGACGCCGACCGTGCAGTGCGGCACGGGCTCGAGCAGCGGGTCTCCGTACGGCGGGTGGTCGGGAAACGCCTCGGAGGTGCGGGCGATGAGCTCGAGGAACGGCGCGGCCGGCTCGGGTGCGAGCCAGGCGACCGTCGGGAAGGACTCGACGCGCGTGAGCCGATAGCCGAACGGGGCGACCGGCGAGTAGAGAGCTCGAAGCGTCGAGAGGAGGTCGTCGTCGATCGCGGCGGCAGGCACGAGCGGAAAGAGGATCGTGACGTGTGCGGGCAAGAGCCGCTCCACCGCGGACCGGTTGTACCGGCGACGCCAGGGTGCGGTCGCCTCCTCCGCGTCGTCCGCGACCACCACGAGGGCGGTCCGCGGCGCCCCGCCGCTCACCGGAATGCGCTCTTCAGCTTCCCGAGGAACCCGTCGTCGTCGTCGCGGTACGCATCCTCGCCGAGCGCCTCCTCGAGGCGCAGGAGCTCGACGCGCTGCTCCGGGGTCAGCCGATTCGGCACGCGGACGTCGACCTCGACGAGCAGGTCGCCGTGGCGCCCCGTCTCCAGCGAGGGCATCCCGCGGCCGCGGACGGCGTGGACGGCGCCCGGCTGGGTGCCCGGTGCGAGCTCGACCTCGAGGGTGCCGGTCGGCGTCGGGACGGTGATCGTCGTCCCGATCGCCGCCTCGACCATCGTGACCGAGGCGAGCGCGACGAGATCGTCGCCCGCGCGACGGAGCCCTTCCATCGGCCTGACCCCGACGGAGACGTAGACGTCGCCCGGCGGGCCGCCCAACGTGCCCGCATGCCCCTGGCCCCGGACGCGGATCCGCTGCCCGTCGTGGATCCCCGCCGGGATCTGGAGCTCGAGCGGCACGTCTTCGAGCGTCCGGCCGTCGCCGTCGCAGCGCTCGCACGGCTTCTCGACGATCGTCCCCGCCCCGTCGCATCGGGGGCACGTGCCGGTGCGGACCATCTGGCCGAGGATCGTGCGCGACACCTGCTGGATGCGACCCGCGCCGCCGCAGGACGGGCATTCGATCGGAGACGTCCCGGGCGCGGCGCCGGTACCCCCGCAGGGCGCACAGGCAGCGGGCCGCGCGCACGCTCGTCTCCACGGTCGTCCCGCGGGCGGCGTCGGCCAGGTCGATCTCGACGTGAGCCGCAACGTCGGGGCCTCTCGTCGGGCGCGGCCCGGCGCCCGCGCCGCCGCCGAAGAGCGACTCGCCGAAGAACGCGGCGAAGACGTCCGTGAGGCTGCCGAAGTCGGCGTCCATCGGTGCATAGCCACCGCTGCGGAGCCCTGCGTGGCCGAACCGGTCGTACGTCCGGCGGCGCTCGGGATCGGAGAGCACCTCGTACGCCTCGGCGACCGCGCGGAAGCGGCGCTCCGCGTCGGGTGCCTCGCTGACGTCCGGGTGGAGCTCCCGGGCGAGCCGCCGGAACGCCCGCTTGATGTCGGCGTGACTTGCGTCCCGCGGGACGCCGAGCAGCTCGTAGTAGTCCTGCTCGGTCGTCGCCATCAGACAGGCCCGTAGACGTCGTCGACGAGGCGCGAGAGCTCGAACGCGGCGGCGCGCACGGCGCGGATCGCCTTGTCGTAGTCCATCCGGAGAGGCCCGAGAAGCCCGACCGCACCGAGCGACCGGTTCGGCAGCCCGTACGTCGTGCCGACGTAGGCCGCGCCGTGGAGCTCCTCGCCCTCGAGCTCCGGCCCCACGCGGACGACCGTCCGGTCGGGGTCGAGGGCCTCCTGCAGCAGCCCGAGCACCGCCGCCCGGCGCTCGAGCACCTCGAGGAGGCGCTGGCACGCCTCGAGCTCGGCGCCGCGCGCGTCACCGAGCAGGCTCGCGGCCCCGCCGATGTACAGGTCGGTCGCCTGGGCCGCGACCTCGGCGAACACGGGCCGCAGGATCTCGACGAAGGACCGCTCGCGCGTCGACAGGCTCGAGTCCTCGAACGCGCGTCGCAGGATGTTGGCGCTCGCGCGCCGCCCGACGACCGTCTCCTCGAGGTACGCGCGCGCCCACTCGACGAGGCCGGGGTCGACCGGGTCCTCGAGCTCGACCAGGCGCTTCGAGAGGCTCCCGGACGCGGTGATCACGACGACGATCACGACGCGCGGCTGGAGCTGGACGACGTCCACGTGCCGGACGGCCGCCGCCTCGAGCGACGGCGCCGAGACGAGCGCGAGCAGGTGCGTCGCCTCGGAAAGGGTCTCGGTCGTGCGCCGGAGCGCCTCCTCGAGCTCGTTCCGCATCGCGGTCAGGTCGAGCGGGAACGGGGCCGGGCGCCCTTCGATGGCGCCGACGAGATCGTCGGTGTACACGCGGTAGCCGCTCTCGGTGGGAACGCGTCCCGCCGACGTGTGCGGATGCGTCAGGAGCCCGATCGCCTCGAGCTCCGAGAGCTCACCGCGGACGGTCGACGAGGACACGTCGAGGCGCGCGCGCTCGACGAGCGCCTTCGAGCCGACGGGCTGTCCCGTCGCGAGGTGCTCCTCCACGACAAGGCGCAGGATCTCGCGCTTTCGTGCGCTCAGCTCCATGCCCTCATCGTACGGCCGACAGCCGTTGTCGCAGACGGGCCGCTGCCGGGCGCTACCGCTCGTCGAGGCGGCGCAGGTGCGGCCCGAAGAGGGAGTAGAAGACGGCGTAGCCGGCGCAGCAGGAGATCGCGAAGAACGCCGAGATGGCGATCGGCTTCGAATACGCCATCGGATCGGCGAGCCCGGACGCGAGCCCGCCGAAGATCTTGCCCGGCTCGGTGAGCACCTCCCACGAGTTCCAGCGCTCGTACCGGCCGAGGTAGACGCCAAGGCCGCTGAGCACGAGCGCTGCCATCGCCACCGTCCAGCCGGCGACCCTTCCGACCCGCTCCGCGACGACGGTCTGCACGAGGTAGAGCGAGAGGAACCCGAGCACGAGCCCGAGCCCTGCCGCGCCCCCGAAGAGGATCGGGTCGTACCAGTGCGTCCCGCTCGGAAGGTCGCCGAGATACTTCAGGTCGGTCGCGATGTACGGCGCGTTCGGCAGGAAGACCAGCCAGACGCTCCCGAGCGCGAGCAGCGTCGTCGTCGACGCCTCGCGCCGAGCGGCGTCGTAGAGGGCGAGCGCGAGCACGAACGGGATCCACGCGAGGAACAGGTTCCAGACGAGGTTCGCGAGGTCGAGGCTGTGGAACGCGAACACGCGGATCGTCACGGCCGAGCACAGCGCCGCCGACGCGACGAGCAACAGCAGGAGGAGCAGCCGACGGCGCCGACTCGCACCCCCACGCGAGGTCACCACGGGAACCATCCACGCGATCCTACCCTGGCGCGTGTTCGGGCTTCGTAAACCCTGGAGACGCCTCGCGAGCCGCGTCAGGCGAGAAGGTCGGCCGTGACCGCGTCGCCGAGCAGGCGGCCGCGCGCCGTCAGCCGGATCCCGCCGTCGACGAGCTCGACGAGCCCGCCGTCGGCGAGCCGCGCGACCGCGCGCGTGTCGACCACGGAGTCGAGGACGCCCGCGGCGTCGTCGCCGCCGACCGCGACCGGCTCGTCGAGTCGAAGCCCGAGCATCAGCCGCTCGACGGCACGCGTCTCGGCGTCGAGGTGCTCGACCTCGCGAGGAGGCGATGCGCCGGCGGCGAGCGCCTCGACGTAGCGGCCGACGGACGGCAGGTTCCGCCGTCGCTCGCCCGCGAGCGTCGAGACGGCTCCCACGCCGACGCCGAGGTAGTCGGCCCCGCGCCAGATCCCGAGGTTGTGCAGCGCGCGGAGCTCACGATCGCCGTCGCGGCAGAAGTTCGCCGTCTCGTACCAGCGGTATCCCGCCCCGGTGAGCGTCTCCACCACGCGTTCGAAGTAGCCCTCGAGCGCCTCCGCCTGGCGCGCGAGC
The DNA here is from genome assembly GCA_963712255.1 of uncultured Actinomycetes bacterium. Taxonomy (GTDB): domain Bacteria; phylum Actinomycetota; class Thermoleophilia; order Gaiellales; family Gaiellaceae; genus Gaiella. The sequence continues at coordinate 104,591 of CAVQHL010000012.1, read as the reverse complement.
GCCGCTCCGTGTGCGTGCGTGAACCGCGTCCCGGGCTTCGCCTCGAGCTCGTAGCAGGACAGGTGCTCGGGCTCGAGGGCGAGGGCGTCCGAGAGATCCGCGTCGAGGTCGGCGGCGCTCTGGCCCGGAACCCCGTAGATGAGGTCGAGCGAGATGTTGTCAAAACCGGCACCACGAAGAGTGTGAACCGCGCGTCGGACGTCGTCGGGCGTCGCACGGCGCTCGAGCACCTCGAGAAGCGCAGGCCGGAAGGACTGGGCGCCGAGCGAGACCCGACTGACACCGTGGTCGCGAAGCAGCGTGGCGAGCTCGGGCGTCACGGTCTCCGGGTTCGCCTCCACGGTCAGCTCGTCGACGGGCGGGAGGCGATCGAGGACGACCGCGAGAGCGTCGGGCTCCGTGAACGTCGGCGTCCCGCCGCCGACGAAGACGGTCTCCACCCGGTCGGCGAGCCAGCCCCGCTCGCGCTCGAGCTCCGCGACCACCGCCTCTGCATACGCCGGAGTGCTCGTCGCGCCGGCCGACGGCGGTGACGAAGTCGCAGTACCCGCACCGGTGGACGCAGAACGGCAGGTGGACGTACAGGTGGCGGACGGCGCCGCTCGGCGCCTCGTGAGCGACGCCGCCGGCGACGCCGGTCACGGCCGCTCGGGAGCGACGCCGTGCCTGGCGGCCGCCCCACGCCGGCTCACTGCTTCTTCTTCTCGCCGTCGAGGTTGAGCACGGCGAGGAAGGCGGACTGCGGGACCTCGACCCCGCCGACCTGCTTCATGCGCCGCTTGCCGGCCTTCTGCTTCTCGATCAGCTTCCGCTTGCGGCTGATGTCGCCGCCGTAGCACTTCGCGAGCACGTCCTTGCGCTTCGCCTTGACCGTCTCCCGCGCGATCACCCGGGCGCCGATCGCGGCCTGGATCGGGACGTCGAACATCTGCCGCGGGATCTCCTCGCGCAGCCGCTCGACGAGGAGGCGACCGCGCTCGTAGGCCGCGTCGCGATGGGCGATCAGCGACAGCGCGTCGACCTGCTCACCGGCGACGAGGACGTCGACGCGGGCGAGGTTGCCGTCGCGGAACCCGGCGATGTCGTAGTCGAAGCTCGCGTAGCCGCGCGTGCGGGACTTCAGCTGGTCGTAGAAGTCGAGCACGATCTCGCCGAGGGGCAGGTCGTACGTGAGCAGCACGCGCCTCTCCGAGAGGTACTCCATGTGGTCGAAGCGACCGCGCTTCTCGGTGCAGAGCTCCATCACGGCGCCGACGTAGTCCTTCGGCACGATCACCTGGGCGCGGACGTACGGCTCCTGCACCTCCTCGATCTCGCGCGGCATCTCGGCCGGGTTGTGCACCTCGAGCCAGTCACCGTTCTTCTGCTTGACGTTGTAGGCGACGTTCGGTGCCGTGACGAGCAGGTCGAGGTCGAACTCGCGCTCGAGCCGCTCGCGGACGATCTCCATGTGCAGGAGCCCGAGGAAGCCGCAGCGGAACCCGAAGCCGAGCGCCTGCGACGTCTCCGGCTCGTAGAAGAGCGCCGCGTCGTTCAGCTTGAGCTTCTCGAGCGCGTCGCGCAGCTCGGGGTAGTCGTCCGAGTCGGTCGGGAAGAGACCCGCGAAGACCATCGGCTTGACGTCCTTGTAGCCCGGCAGCGGGCTCGCGGCGCCGCCCTTCCGGAGCGTGAGCGTGTCGCCGACGCGGAGGCGGGAGACGTCCTTCAGCCCGGTGACGACGTAGCCGACCTCGCCCGCCTCGAGCGCGTCGACCGGGACGCGCCCGGGCGCCATGAAGCCGAGCTCCTCGGCCTCGAAGTCGGTGCCCATCGCCATGGCGTGGAGGACTGCCCCGGTCGGGAGGCGGCCGTCCACGACCCGCACGAACGCGATCACGCCGCGGTACTGGTCGTACGAGGAGTCGAACACGAGCGCGCGCGGCGGCGCGTCCGCGACGCCCTCGGGGGCGGGGATCCGCTCGACGATCGCGTCGAGCACCTGGTCGACGTTGAGCCCGGTCTTGGCCGAGATGCGGACGACGTCCTCGGCATTGCCGCCGAGGAGCTCGACGACCTCCGCGGCTGCGCCCTCGGGATCTGCCGACGGCAGGTCGATCTTGTTGACGATCGGGACGATCTCGAGGTCGTTCTCGATCGCGAGGTAGGCGTTCGCGAGCGTCTGCGCCTCGATCCCCTGCGCGGCGTCGACCACGAGCACCGCGCCCTCGCACGCCTGGAGCGAGCGCGAGACCTCGTACGTGAAGTCGACGTGGCCCGGCGTGTCGATCAGGTTGAGCTCGTGGCCCTTCCAGTGGACCCGCACCGCCTGCGCCTTGATCGTGATCCCGCGCTCACGCTCGAGGTCCATCGAGTCGAGCAGCTGGTCGCGCATCTCGCGCTCCGAGACGGTCTCGGTCAGCTGGAGGACCCGGTCCGCGAGCGTCGACTTCCCATGATCGATGTGGGCGATGATCGAGAAGTTGCGGATGCGGCTCTGGTCCATGGCTGATCGGCGTCGATCGTAGCCGTGGTGCGGGATCCGCCCCGTGGCGGGACCGCTTACGCCGCTGGCGAGCCAGCCCGGTTCTGCTCTCGGCACGCGCCCGTGCTCGGTTTGCTCGAGAGGCGCTTCGGGAACCACGATCGGATGCGACGAAGGCGTATCGTGGCCGCATGACCGACGACCGGGTGCACGAGAGCATCGAGAAGCTCGTCGCGGAGGAGCACGAGCTCTGGGATCGCGAGGCGGCCGGCGCGGCGACCGACGCTGATCGCCGACGGCTCGAGGAGGTCAAGGTGTCGCTCGACCGGTGCTGGGACTTCCTCCGCCAGCGACGTGCGCTCCGCGAGTTCGGGCGCGACCCGGACGACGCGAGCGTCAGGCCCGAGGAGACCGTCGAGCGCTACGAGCAGTAGCGCGGTCACACGCCGCGACGGAGCGCGAGCAGCGACCCGAGCTCGCGCACGCCGAGCAGGCGGGACGCGAGCACGTACGCGCCCGTTGCGATCCCGAGCCCGAGCCCGACGGAGACGATCTGGCCGCCGAGCGAGCGGCCGAGCGCCGAGTCGAGCCCCCACCAGACGAGCGCCGCGACGCCTGCCCCGATCACCGACGCGACGAGGATGCGGGCGAGCGCGGAGAGCGTCACCGCAACCGCGACCCCCGCCCGGACGCGGCGTTGCATGAGCACGAACAGGACGACGGCCGCAGCGAGGTTCGAGAGCGACGTGGCGAGCGGCAGCCCCCACACGCCGAGCGGGTAGAAGGCCGCGAACAGCGCGACGTTGAGCACGAGGTTGCCGAGAGCGACGAACGTCGGGGTCCAGTTCGACTGCAGCCCGTAGAACGCGCGGTTGAGGATCAGCATCCAGCCGTTGAAGACGAGGCCGATCGAGAACGCGGCGAGGGCCCCGGCCACGACCGGCGTCTGATCGGGCGCGAACTCGCCCCGCTGGTAGACGAGACGCGTGATCGGCTCTGCGAGCACCGCCGAGACGATCCCGGCCGGGATCAGCAGGAACCCGATCTGGCGGATGCCCGCGTCGAGCGTCCGCCCGAACGCCGGCATCTCGCCGCGCGCCGCCAGACGGGAGAGCGTCGGGAAGAGCACGGTCGCGACCGCGACCGAGAAGATCCCCTGCGGCAGCATGTAGAGGCGGAAGGCGAGGTCGATCGCGCGCGGAGCCAGGTCGGGGTTGATGAGCCGCGAGGCGAACAGCGTCCCGATCAGCGTCGAGACGTTGATCAGGCCGAGCGTCAGCGTCACCGGGAGCATGAGCACGAGGAACCGGCGCACCGCCGGGTCGCGCCAGTCGAACGCGAGCCGGAGACGCCCGTCGAGCCCCCGCAGCCACGGCACCGGCAGGAGCAGCTGCACGACCGTGGCGAGGACGATCGACCCCGCGTAGACGTACAGCTCGGCGTCCTCCCCGTCGGCCCCTGGGACGCCGAGGACGAGGCCGAGGATGATCACGAGGTTCCACGCGACGGGGGTCAGCGCCGGGACCGTGAAGTGGTCGTACGCGTTGAGGATCCCGACGATGATCCCCGAGAGGGCGAGCAGGATCACGATCGGGAAGAGCAGGCGCGAGAGCCCGACCGCGAGATCGAAGTCCCCGCCGGGCGTGCCGAACAGCTCGACGATCAGCGGCGCCGCCAGGATGAAGACGGCCGTGAGCCCGGTCGTGAAGAGGAGGACGAGCCAGAAGATCGTCGACGCGACGCGCCAGGCGCGCGCGCGCTCTCCCTTCTCGAGCAGCTCGCTGAACACCGGGACGAACGCCCCCGAGAGTGCTTGATCGGCGACGAGCGCCCGCACGAGGTTCGGGATCTGGAACGCGACCGTGAACGCGTTGACTCGACCCGCCGCGCCGAACGCGTACGCGGCCACCATCTCCCGGACGAGCCCGAGCACCCGCGACAGCGCCGTGGCGGCGCCGAAGACGGCCGTGGAACGGGCAAGCCGGCGCCGGTGGGCGCGCTCCTCCGCGAGTGCGGGATCGGGCTCGACGTGCTCGCTCATCCAGGGGAGTTTCGTGAATCCGGCGGCACCCCCTCTGCTACCATCCGCGCGCCCGCATGCCGCGGGCGCTCTCACGTATGGCGAACATCAAGCAACAGAAGAAGCGGGTGCAGATCGCGAGCCGCCAGCGGCTCGAGAACCTGCGCTATCGCTCGACGATCAAGACGCTCTTCAAGCGCCTCGAGACGGCGGTCGAAGAGGGCGACGAGGCCACGATCAGCGCCGAGCATCGTGAGCTCGTGCGCACGATCGATCGTGCCGCCGCACGCGGGGCGTTGCACAAGAACACCGCCGCGCGCAAGAAGTCGCAGGCAGCCACCGCGCTGCAGCGCGTCGCCGCGTAGCGCGCGCTGCCGCCTCGCTAGCGGGGCTCTCGAGCGAGATCGGTGATCGCGAGCTGGAGCTCGAGCTCGGGCGCGAGACGGCTGCCGCCCTTCAGCGCGTGGTCGAGACGCGCGAGGCGGACCGACGCGTCGCGGAGCTCCTCGACCGAGAAGCCGTCGGCCTGCCGGGCCAGCTTCTGCGCGGGAAACGGCTTCATCCCGAGCTTCCCGGCGGCGTCCTTCGGAGCGACCCCCTCCTCGAGGAGCCGCTTCATGGACGTCAGCTTGTGGAGGTGGCCGCCGAGCTGCCCGACGAGGCGCGGGATCTCGCGCGGCCGCTGCTCGAGGTCGTTCTCCATCACCGTGAGAGCGGCGCCCATGTCGCGCGCACCCCATGCGTCGGTGAGCGCCCACGGCGCCTCCTCGCGCGACGGCGTCGCGAGCCGGCGCACCTCGTCGACGCCGAGCGGCTCGCCGCGCGCCCAGGTCACGAGCTTGCCGATCTCGAGGTCGAGCAGCAGCTTCTCGTCCCCGACGATCTCCCGCAGCGTGTGGCAGGCGTCCCGCCCGATCTCGATCCCGCTCTCGCGGAAGCGCTTCGCGATCCACGCGTCGAGGTCCTTGCCGACGGCGTAGACGAGGACGTCCCCGATCTTGGCGACCGCCTTGCCGAGCGGCGAGTCCGCCTTCAGCTCCTCCCCCACCAGGCAGAGCACCGTCCCGGGCGCGGGCGCGCGCAGGTAGTCGGCGACGGCGTCGATGTCCGCCGCCTTCCATCCTCCGCTCAGCCGGTTCCAGTCGCCGCGGCGCCCGTCGACCTCGGTGACGAGCACGAGGCGCGCGTCACCGAGCAGCGACCCGGCGTTGCACGCCGCGACCACGTCGGCGCCCGATACGCCGCCGCCCGCGGCGACGAAGCGCTCGATCGCGCCGGAATCGAAGCGGCCGCGGAGTCGCTCGAGGGCGACCTCCACCTTCGGCCGGTCGTCCCCGCTGACGATGTACGCGGGCTTCAGCTCCGATGCGGCCACGCCGCAACCCTAGACGATCGATATCCGGACCAATCACCGCTCGGACCGAAGCGTGATCGCCCGCCCGTCGGACTCGATCACGATTCGTCCGTCGAGGTCTGTCCGAGCCGTCGTGAGCCCGGGAGCGGCGTCGAGGGCGCCGATCGTCTCGGGCCGCGGATGGTCGTAGTCGTTCCCCTCGCCGACGGAGATGACGGCCACGCGTGGCCGAAGCACGCGGAGCAGGTCCGGCAGGCCGGGGTCCTCCGAGCCGTGGTGGGCGACCTTCAGGATCTCGACCGGCCCGAGCGACAGCCGTCGCGTGACGTCGCTCTCCGCGTCCGCGGTGAGCAACGCGTCCGTCTCGCCGAAGCGCGCGTGGATGACGGTGGCGTTCAGGTTCGGATCCTCGCCCGGGAGCCCCGCGTCGTCCGGCCAGAGCACGTCCAGGCGCAGCCGGCCCAGCCTGAAGGCGTCGCCGGCGCGGACCTCCACGACCGGCACTCCGCGCTCGCGCGCCGCCGCGAGCGCGGCGGCGTACTCGGGTCCGCGGACTGCGAGCTCCGGATCGAGGACGGTCGCCACCCGGAGGCGGCGGATCACGCTCGCCGCGCCTCCGATGTGGTCACGCTGTGGGTGCGTGAGGACGATCGCCGTCAGCGACCGGAGCCCGAGCCGGCGGAGCTGGCCGGCCACGTCCGCCTCCGGTGGCCCCTGGTCGACGAGCACCGACGCACCGGGCGCCTCGACGAGGATCGCGTCTCCCTGACCGACGTCGAGGACGGTCAGCCGGAGCCCGCTCGGCGGCGACCAGGCAGGCGCGGGCCGGAACGCGCACGCCGCCGCCGCGAGCGCCAGCGCCACCGAGACGACGCCGACCGCCGCACCGCGGCGCCGGTAGCGCGGCAACCTCCGCACGAGCCAGACGGTCGCGACGATCGAGAGGACGGCGGTCAGCGCGACCGGCGAGCGGAGCTGAGCGCTCGGCCACGCCGAGACCACGTCCGCGACGAACGCGATCCACGCCGCGCACCAGCCGGCGAGCCACGCGAGCGCCGCCGCCGCGCCCGGGAGCACGGGCTCGATCGCGGCGGCTGCCAGCGAGAGGCCGATCAGCGGCGGCATCGCCGGCTCTGCCGCGACGTTCGCCGGGACCGTCCAGAGCGCGACCGCCCCGAAGTGGAGCCACACGATCGGCGCCGTGACGACGCCGCACGCGACTGCGACGACGATCACGTCCCAGAGCCCGCGTGGGACGGGATACGCGTCCGGCACCCCGCCGACGCGTGGCAGGACGACGAAGATCGCTGCGACCGCCGCGAACGACAGCTGGAACCCGGGCTCGAGCGCGGACGCGGGCAGCCAGCAGAGGAGCACCAGGGCCCCGACCGCGAGCGCGTGCCAGCGGTCGCGCGGGCGGGCGACGATCCACGCGAGCGACGCGAGCACGCCGGCGACCGCGGCGCGCACGACCGAGGGCTGCCACCCGACGGCGAGCGCGTACGACAGCACGACGAGGATCGCCACACCCTCCCCGGCGAGTCGCCCGACGCCGACGACGCGCGCGACGGTGACCACGCCGATCGCGGTGATCGCCATGTTCTGGCCGGAGACGGCGAGGAGGTGCATGAGACCGCTCGCTTCGAACGCATCGCGCTGGGCTGCGTCGATGCCCGAGTCCTCGCCGAGGACGATCCCGGCGAGGAGCGCGCGGCGCTCTCCCGTCGTCCCGCGGGCCAGGGTGCTCTCCACGTGCGCGCGCAACCGGTCGGCGACGCCACCGATCCCGCCCCGCCGGCCGACGATGCGCATGCCTTCCCCGCGCAGCACGACATGCACGCCGCGCCGGGCGAGCCAGCCGCGCTCGTCGAAGCCGGTCTCGGGCCCACGCGGCGCGACCGGCCGCGCGCGCAGCTCGAGCACGGCGCCCTGCGGCGGCGCGCGCTCCGGCGGAAGCTCGAGCAGCACCCGCTCGCGGAACCGGGTCGTGCCGAACCGGCGGACCTCGGCCGGCACGCGGATCGCGAACGGCGTCGTCCGGGCCGGCCCGGTGACCACGACCTGCGCCGACGCGGTCTCGCCGATCCGGTCTGCGAGGTAGCTCCGATCCAGAGCCTCGCCGCGGAGCGCGCCCCACCAGAGACCGGCGACGAGGAGGGCGACGCCTGCGAGCGCGAGACGTCGGGTGTCGCTCGCCGCGAGGGCGGCGACGAGCGCGACGCACGTCACGCCCGTGAGAAGCACCCACGGCGGCCTCACCCACACCGAGGCCGCGAGCCCGATGCACGCGGCGCCGACGAGCAGCGCCGGCCAGTCCCGCTCGACGACACGGGCGCCTGTCTCTGCAGCGCGGCTCCTGAGCCGGGCGCCGGGCGTCTCGCGGGTCACGGCGTCACCAGGTCGCGGAGCTGCTCGACCCGCGCCGGGCCGATCCCGGGGATCGCGTCGAGATCCTCGACCGACCGGAACGGCCCGTGCGTCGCGCGCCAGTCCACGATCTTCTGCGCGGTGACCGGCCCGACGCCGGGAAGCTCGTCGAGCTGCTCGACCGTCGCCATCGCCAGGCTGACCTTCATGCCCGTCGCCGGCGCCCCGGCCGGCGCCGAGCCGGGCGGGCCGCGACGCGGCACGACGACCTGCTGGCCGTCCGCGAGCGGCGCCGCGAGGTTCACGAGCGACAGGTCGGCCCGCGCGGTCGGACCGCCTGCGCGCGTCAGCGCATCGGCGACGCGGGCGCCCTCCGGTAGCCGGAACAGGCCCGCGCGCCGGACGGCGCCGACCACGTGGACGACGAGCCGCGGTGCCGTCCGCGACCGCGCGCCTGGTCACGTTCGAGCGGGGCAATCCGGGACGCCGTCGCCGGCCCCTCGCTGGCACCGACGCCTGCGAGCCGCGACCCGGCGACGCTCAGCAGGGCGACGAGCGGGACGACGACCAGCGCCAGCTGCGTGCGGGTGAGCGTGAGCACACCTCGAGCGTCGCGGCGAACCCGTCACGGGTGTGTGCCGACTTCGTGCCAGCTCTGTGCCAGCCGCCGCACGGCCGCCGCTCGCACGCGCCGAAGCGCGTGACGACGCGCTAGGCGACGATGTTGACGAGCCGGTCCGGCACGACGACCGTCTTCCGCGGCTCGCCGTTCACGTGCGCCCGCACGCGCTCGGACGCGAGCGCGAGCGACACGAGCTCGGCCTCCGGCGTCCCGGCGGCGACCTGCAGGCGGTCCCGGAGCTTCCCGTTGACCTGTACGACGACCTCGACCGTGTCCTCCGCGACCAGGGCAGGATCCGCCTCCGGCCACGGCTGCTCCCGAAGACGCGAATGGCCGAGCCACTCCCACAGCTCCTCGGAGACGTGCGGCGCGTACGGCTGCACGAGGGAGAGCACGGTCTCGGTCGCGAAGCGAACCTCGCCTGCCCGCGTCGGGTCGTCCTTCACGCGGTAGATCTCGTTCACGAGCTCGAACAGCGCGGCGATCGGCGTGTGGAACTGGAAGCGGCGCAGGATGTCGTCGGAGACGCGATCGATCGTCCGGTGGGCCGTGCGGATCAGCTCGCCGTCCGCCGGGACGTCGACCGGGCCGCGACCGGCGACCTCCAGCACGAGCCGCCAGATCCGGTCGAGCAGCCGCGCGGTCCCCTCGATCCCGGCGTCGCTCCACTCCTTGTCGTGCTCGGCGGGCCCCATGTAGAGGATGTAGAGGCGAAGCGCGTCCGCGCCGTGCTCCGCGATCGCCTCGTCGGGCGCGACGACGTTGCCCTTCGACTTCGACATCTTCGCCCCGTTGCGGTAGATCATCCCCTGCGTGAACAGGCGCGAGAACGGCTCGCGGAAGCCGAGCAGCTCCATGTCGTTGAGCGCCTTGGTGAAGAACCGCGCGTAGAGCAGGTGCAGCACGGCGTGCTCGATGCCGCCGATGTACTGCTTCACCGGCAGCCAGTAGTCGACGATCTGCTGGTCCCAGGCGGCGTCGTCGTTCCGCGCGTCGGCGTAGCGCAGGAAGTACCAGGAGGAGTCGACGAACGTGTCCATGGTGTCCGTCTCGCGACGCGCAGGGCCGACCGCACGACGGGCACGTCGTCGTCGACCCAGTCCTCGGCCGCGGCGAGCGGCGACTTCCCCTTCGGCAGGTAGTCGTCGATCTCGGGCAGGAGCACCGGCAGCTGGTCGTCCGGGACGGGCACGACGCCGCACGCGCTCGCAGTGCACGATCGGGATCGGGCAGCCCCAGTACCGCTGCCGCGAGAGCAGCCAGTCGCGCAGCCGGTAGCCGATCGTCGCCTCGCCGAGCCCGCGCTCCTCGAGCCACGCCGTGATCGCCTTCTTCCCGTCGGGCGCCGAGAGCCCGGTGAACTCGCCGGAGTTGACGAGAACCTCGTCGTCGGTGTGGGCGACGTAGGCGCCCTCCTCGGCGGGGCTCGACCCGTCCGCGGGCGCGACGACCTGCCGGATCTCGAGGCCGTACGTCTCGGCGAACGCGTGGTCGCGCTCGTCGTGCGCGGGCACCGCCATGATCGCGCCGGTGCCGTACTCCATCAGGACGTAGTCGGCGACCCAGATCGGGATCGCCTCGCCGTTGACCGGATTGACGGCGTAGCGCCCGGTGAAGACGCCGTCCTTCTCCTTCGTCTCGCGCTCGACCGTCGAGCGCGCGGACGGTGTGCCGCACGTAGTCCGCGACGGCCCGCTTCGTGCTCCGACCCGGCGGTCAGACGAGCGATGAGCGGATGCTCGGGCGCGAGGGCGAAGAACGTCGCCCCGAAGAGCGTGTCGGGTCGCGTCGTGAAGACGGGCAGCTCCTCGCCGCTCCCCTGCACCGTGAACGTCACGCGCGCGCCCTCGGAGCGGCCGATCCAGTTGCGCTGCATCGTCAGCACGCGGTCGGGCCACGACTCGAGCGCGTCCATCTCGTCGAGCAGCTGGTCGGCGTAGTCGGTGATCTTGAAGAACCACTGCGTCAGGCTCTTCGACTCGACCTCGGTGCCGCAGCGCTCGCAGCGGCCGTCGATCACCTGCTCGTTCGCGAGCACGGTCTGGTCCTTCGGGCACCACTTGACGGGCGCCTCGCGGCGGTACGCGAGCCCGCGCTCGAAGAACCGGAGGAAGAGCCACTGCGTCCAGCGGTAGTACTCGGGCTCCGCGGTCGAGACCTCGCGCGACCAGTCGATCGCCCACCCCATCCGCTTCATCTGGCGGCGGATCGCCACGATGTTGCGATTCGTGATCTCGCGGGGGTGGCCGCCCTCCTTGATCGCCGCGTTCTCGGAGTTCAGGCCGAACGCGTCGTAGCCCATCGGCCGCAGCACCGTGTACCCCTGGCGGCGCCGGATGTGCGTGAAGACGTCGCCGAGCGTGTAGTTGAAGACGTGCCCCATGTGGAGCTCGCCCGACGGGTACGGCAGCATCTCGAGGACGTAGGTCGACCGGAGGTCGGCGACCGAGCCCGGGTCCGGGTTCGGGACGCTGAACGCCTCCTCGGCAGCCCAGATCGCCTGCCACTTGGCCTCGATCGCCTCCGGGTCGTACCGCTCGGTCTGACTCGCTTCCATCCGTCCTCGTTTGTCTCCTGGAACGAAAAAGCCTCCCGATCTCGAGAGGCTCATGGGGAGTCGGCGCGGCTCTCGCCGCGTTTCCTCCCTGGGCTACGTGAGAAGCTGCTGCACGATTTCCACTGTAACAGGCACGATCGGCCGGTGCCAGATCTCTTTCCCGACTCCGCCCGCCTCGATGCGGGCACGCTGACCCTCGGCGGGATGCCCGCCGAGGAGCTCGCGGAGGCGCACGGCACGCCGCTCGTCGTCCTCTGCGAGGAGACGGTCCGGGCGCGCGCGCGAGCGCTCCGCGACGCCGTGGGCGACGGGCGCGTGTTCTTCGGCGCGAAGGCGTTCCCGAACGTCGCCCTGCTCCGGCTGCTCCGCGAGGAGGGCATCGGCGCGGACGTGGCCGCGGCCGGCGAGCTCGCCTTCGCCCACGCCGCGGGCCTCACCGGCGACGAGCTCGTCGTCCACGGGAACAACAAGGACAGCGAGTTCCTCCGCCAGGCGGCGGCCGCGGGCGCTCCCGTCGTGCTCGACGCGCCCGACGAGGCCTCGCTCGCGGCGGACGCCGGCGTCGAGCGCGTTCTCGTCCGGGTGACGCTCGGCGTCGACGCCGACACGCACGAGGCGATCCGCACGGGGCACCACGGCTCGAAGTTCGGGCTGCCGCCCGACCTCGCGCGGACGCTCGTCTCCGACGCGCTCGACCGCGGTCTCGACGTGCTCGGCGTCCACGTCCACGTCGGCTCGCAGCTCGCGGACTTCGACGCGCAGGCCGAGACGATCGTGCGGCTCGCGTCGTTCGCCGCACGGTGCCGCGACGAGCTCGGTTGGGTCGCGCGGGTCGCGGACCTCGGCGGCGGCTTCGGGATCCGGCACCACCCCGGCGACGACGTCCCGGAGGCGGCGAGCCTCGCGGCGAGCGCCGCGACCACGGCCCGGACGGCGTTCGTCGAGGCGGGCCTCCCGACGCCCGAGGTGTGGCTCGAGCCCGGCCGGAGCCTCGTCGGCCCGGCCGGCGTCACGCTGTACCGCGTCGGAAGCGTGAAGCGGCTGCCGGGGCGGACCTGGGTCGCGGTCGACGGGGGCATGTCCGACAACCCCCGCCCGCAGCTCTACGACGCCCGCTACACCGCGGTCTCGGCCACCCGCCCGGACGAGCCCCCCGACGAGGTCGTGAGCGTCGCCGGGATGCACTGCGAGTCGGGCGACGTGCTCATCGACGACGTCGCGCTTCCCGCACCGCGCCGCGGCGACCTCCTCGCCGTGCCGGCGACCGGCGCGTACACGCTGGCGATGGCGTCGAACTACAACGGCGTCACGCGCCCGGCGGCGGTGCTCGTCCGGGACGGGACGGCGACGGTCATCCGCCGACGCGAGACGATCGACGACCTCCTGCGGCACGAAGCCCGATGACGGCGCTGCGGACGGCCGCCGTGCTCGTCCCGGTGTATCGCGACGACGAGGGAGACCTGCGCGTCGTGCTCGTCGTGCGGGCCGACGACGGCGGCCTCCACGGCGGACAGCTCGGGCTGCCCGGCGGGAAGCCCGAGCCCGGAGACGCCGACCTGCGGGCGACGGCGCTCCGCGAGGCGGAGGAGGAGGTCGGGCTCGACCCGTCGTCCGCCGAGGTCGTCGCGGAGCTCGCTCACCTCGACACGAGCGCGACCGGATGGCGCGTTCATCCGTATCTCGCGCGGATCCCCGCCGACACCCCGTGGCGGCTTCAGCAGGCCGAGATCGTCGGCGTGCTCACGCCCTCGGTCCGCGCGCTCGCCGACCCGACCGCACGCCGCATGCTGCCGTTCTCGTCCCTGCGCTTCCCCGAGCCGATGCTCGTCGACGGGATCGACGTCGACGGCCACGTGCTCTGGGGACTGACTCTCCGGCTCCTCGACGACATCGTTCCTCGGCTGCTGGCCGGGGAGTGGGAGATCTGACGCGCACCCTGCTCGGGGCGAGCGGTCAGTCGCCCGAGGCGAGCACCCGCTCGCTCTCGGATCGGCCTGGCGAAGACTCCCCAACCTCCCCCAGGGGCACTCCCGTGTCCCTGATGTCAGGCTATCGCGGCTCCCGTCACGGATGGGTCACGGCTTCGCGCCGACTTCGTGTCGTTCTTGCACCGAGCGACGGAAGCCCGCGCTCGAACGGGTGCTCCTTCGAACGGGCTACTCGATCGTCGGCAGGAAGGTCGCCTCGCCCCGCTCCGGCGGCGCGCCGTAGATGAAGAGGCGGAGCTCGGTGTCGCCGCGGTTCGAGAGCTGGAGCGCGGTGCCGGGCTGGACGACGAGCACGCTGCCCGGCCCGAGCTCGTGCCGCTCGGGATCGTCGCCCTCGCCCATGTGAATCGTGAGCGTCCCCGCGATGACGACGAAGACCTCCTCCTGCACGTGGTCGATGTGGCGCCGCCCGACGGAGCCCGGCGGGTAGCGGAAGAGGTTCGCCCGCGAGTTGGCCATCGCGTCCGAGAGCTCCGAGACGAGCCGCGGATCGCCCTCGCGCCGCGGCTTCCACTCGAGCTCGTCGAACGGGAAGACCGTGTAGCCCACGGCCTGATCCTCTCACACCGCTCTCATCGCCGGACGACCTCGACGACGTCTCCGTCCGCGACGACGTGGTCGCGTCCGACGCGCTGACCGTCGAAGCGGGCGGACGGCCCCCACAGGAGCGCTCCGGTGCACGACCGGCCGACGTCGTGATGGACGCGATCGGCGACGTCCGCGACGGTCGCGCCAACGGCGAGCGCGAACGGCTCGTCGTCGACGACCCCGGCACGGCGCGGGTAGACGCGGATCAGGCCCGTGAGGCGCCAGATCGCCTCCCGGAGCCGGTCGAGGCTCTCGTCGTCGAGGACGGAGACGGCGACGACCTCCATGTCGTCGACGACGCCGGTATCGGCGGTCTCCACCTCGTCGGACTTCGTGAGCGCGAGGAGCGCGGGCTTCTCGATGCCCGCAGCGGCGACCTCGGCGCGCACGACCTCGAGCGTGGCGGGCGGCTCGTCGGCCGCATGGCAGAAGACGATGCCGTCGGCGTTGCGGAGCACGCCGAGGAGCGCTCGGCCGCCGCCCCGGTCCTCGTTCGCACCCTCGATCAGGCCGGGGATCTCGACGAGCTGCACCAGCACCCCGCCGATCCGCGTCAGCGCCGGCACGGGCCGGAGCGTCGTGAAGGCGTAGTCGCCCGTCTTGATCTGGATCTGCGACAGCGCCTGCAGCAGCGAGGACTTGCCGGCGTTCGGCGGCCCCACGAAGGCGATCTGCGCCGCTCCCTCGCGCCGCACCTGGATCGAGTCGCGGTGCAGGACCTTTCCGCGCACGCGCGTCCGCTCGAGCTCTCCCTCGAGCCACTTGCGCAGGTCGGCGTAGGGCCCGTTGCGGTAGCCCGGCAGCTCCTCCATGAGCGCGCGGATGGTGGCGACGCGCTCCGACCCTTCCTTCCCGACGAGGCGGCGCTTCGCCACCTCTGCGAACGTGCGATGCGGCATCGGCATCGCTTCCTCCTTCCGGTCGTGCGGGAAGGAGCACGCGGGCGGCAGCCGTCGACCGACGGATGCTCGTCCGCGTCCTGTCCCGCCGCTTCCCTGGACGCCTGTTCCGGAAGCGGCGGCTCAGCCGTTCTGACGCAGAACGGTCGCTCGCCAGGTTTCGAGGCGGGTCATGGGGCCCACTCTACGACCCTTGCGCGGGCGTGACGGTGGGGATTTCCGTACCTCCGTCCCCGCAGACTCGGGGCTCTAGAGTTCCGGACGTGAGCTTCACGGTCGCCGCGGGCGCGTATGACCGCTTCATGGGCCGCTACTCCGTCCCGCTCGCCCCCCTCTTTGCGGATCACGCCGGCATCGGCGCGGCGGAGCACGTGCTCGACGTCGGCTGTGGGCCCGGCGCCCTGACCGGTGAGCTCGTGCGCAGGGTCGGAGCGGAGGCCGTCACGGCCGTCGACCCGTCGGAGCCGTTCGTCGAGGCGGCGCGCGAGCGTCATCCGGGCGTCCGCGTGGAGCAGTCTCCCGCGGAGCGCCTCCCGTTCGCGGACGCGACGTTCGACGCGGCGCTCGCGCAGCTCGTCGTCCACTTCATGCGTGACCCGGTCGGCGGGCTCCGCGAGATGGCACGTGTCACGCGCGAGGACGGCGTCGTGGCTGCGTGCGTGTGGGATCACGCCGGCGGGCGCGGGCCGGTCAGCGTCTTCTGGGACGCCGCACGCTCGCTCGACCAGGACGTCGTGGACGAGTCGCAGCTCGCCGGTGCGCGCGAGGGGCATCTCTCGGAGCTCTTCGCCGAGGCCGGGCTCCGCGAGGTGGACGAGACGCCGCTCGAGGTCGGGGTCGAGCACCCGACGTTCGAGTCGTGGTGGGAGCCCTACGAGCTCGGAGTCGGCCCCGCGGGCGACCATGTCGCGCGGCTCGATCCCGAGCAGCGGGATGCGCTGCGCGAGCGCTGCCGCGAGATGCTGCCCGCCGCGCCGTTCGCGCTCACGGTGCGCGCCTGGTCGGCGCGCGGCACGCGCTAGCGGCCGCCGGACACGTCGAGCAGCGCGCCCGTCGTGTACGAGGCGGCGTCGCTCAGGAGCCAGACGATCGCCTGGGCGACCTCGTCGGGCGTCCCCGCACGACCGAGGGGGATGAGCGGCGCGAGCAAGGCGGGACGATCGGGCCGGCCGCTGCTCGCATGGATGTCGGTCTCGATCACGCCCGGCCGGACCGCGTTCACGCGGACGCCGTCCGCCGCCATCTCCCGCGCAAGGCCGAGGGCGAGCGAGTCGACCGCGCCCTTCGAGGCCGCGTAGTCGACGTACTCGCCGGGCGACCCGAGCCGCGACGGCCGCCGAGGAGACGAGGACGATCGACCCTCCTCGCCCACCGCGGCTCGTCGCGAGGCGCCGCGCGGCCTCGCGCGCGCAGAGGAGCGCGCCCGTCACGTTGACGTCGACCGTCCGCCGAATGCGATCCTCCTGCATGTCCACGAGCAGCGACGGCGGCCCGACGATCCCCGCGTTGACGACGGCGCCGTCGATCGGCCCCAGCGCCTCTTCGGTGGCGTCGAACAGGGCGAGCACGTCCGCCTCGACGGCGACGTCGCCCGCGATCGCGACCGCGCGCCCACCGGCCGCCTCGATCTGCTCGACGACGGCCTCCGCCGCCGCACGATCCTCCCGGTAGCCGACGCCCACCGACCAGCCCATCGAGCCCGCCAGCAGCGCGACCGCGCGCCCGATCCCGCGGCTGCCGCCGGTGACCACGATCGTCTTCGACACGGCTATCCGTCGCCCGTCCGCGTCGCGTGACGACGCCGGAGCTCGTCCTCGACCGCCGACGGCTGCAGGCCGCGCGCGGCGAGGAGGACGTACGCGTGGAACCAGAGGTCGGCGAGCTCCTCGACGAGCCGCTCGTCCGACTCCGTGACGGCGGCGAGCGCCGCCTCGACCCCTTCCTCGCCGACCTTGCGCGCGGCAGCCGCCGGTCCGCCCTCGAGCAGGCCGGCGACGTAGGAGCCCGTGGGACGCGTCGCCGCCCGCTCCGCGACGATGCGCCAGAGCCACGGCGCGAAGCACGACTCCGCGCCCGTGTGGCAGGCAGGCCCGCTCGGGCGCACGCGGTAGAGCAGGGCATCGCCGTCGCAGTCGTCGGCCACCTCCTCCACGGCCATCGTGTTTCCCGACGTCGCGCCCTTGTGCCAGAGCTCGTTCCGCGAGCGGCTCCAGAACCACGCCTCCCCCGTCTCGCGCGTCCGGCGGAGCGCCTCCTCGTCGGCGTAGGCGAGCATCAGGACGCGGTTGGTCTCGACGTCCTGGACGATCACCGGCGTCAGGGTGCGTGTCAGACCCGGATCGGCCACCCCGCCCCCTTCAGCTCGGCCTTCAGCTCTCCGAGGCGCTCGGGCCGCTCGTGGACGATCGACGCGACGAGCGCCGCTTCGGCGCCCGCCTCGAACGCGTCCGCGAGGTGGGAGGTCTCCCCCGCACCGCCCGAGGCGATCACGGGAACCTCGACCGCCTCCGCCACCGCCCGGGTGAGCGGAAGGTCGTAGCCGGCCCGCGTGCCGTCCGCGTCGATCGACGTGAGGAGGATCTCCCCCGCTCCCCGCTCGACCGCCTCGCGCGCCCAGTCGACGGCGTCGCGTCCACGCGGCTCGCGCCCCGCGTGGGTCACGACCTCGCCGCGCGCGGGCGTCGATCGCGCAGACGACGGCCTGCGACCCGAACTCGGCCGCGAGGGTCGTGAGGATCTCGGGCTCGTCGAACGCGGCGCGGTTGATCGCGACCTTGTCCGCACCGGCGAGCAGGAGGTCGCGCGCGTCGTCGACGCCGGTGACGCCGCCACCTGCGGTGAACGGGATCGTCAGCTCGTCCGCGGCACGGCCGATGACGTCGAGGATCGGCCCGCGCCCCTCGAGGGTCGCGGTGATGTCGAGGAAGACGAGCTCGTCCGCACCGAGCTCCGAGTAGCGGCGCGCGAGCTCGACCGGCTCCCCCATCTCGCGGAGGTTCTCGAAGTTGACGCCCTTGACCACCCGGCCGTCGGCGACGTCGAGGCAGGGGATCACGCGCTTCTTGACCATCGCAGGAGGTTCTCGAGGACGCGGGCGCCCGCCCGGGCACTCCGCTCGGGGTGGAACTGGACACCGGCGACGGGGCCGGACTCGACGGCGGCGACGACAGGCCCGTCGTGGTCGACGGTCGCGGTCGCGACCGTGTCGTCGGACGGCTCGGCCGCGAAGCTGTGCGCGAAGTAGACGTCGGCACCGTCGAGCCCGTCGAGGAGTGCGCTGGGGCGCGTTGCCGCGAGCGCGTTCCACCCCATGTGCGGCACGCGATGCGCGCGGAGCCGCCTGACCGGGCCTGCGAGCACGCCGAGCCCTTCTCCTCCCTCCTCGCTCGCCTCGAACAGGAGCTGCATCCCGACGCAGATCCCCGCGACGGGCCGCCCGGCGTCGACGCGGGAGCGGAGCACGTCGTCGAGGCCGTTGCGCGCGAGCCCCGCGGCCGCGCTCTCGACGTGGCCGACCCCGGCGATGAGCGCGAGCGGCGCGTCGCGCACGACGTCCGCGTCGGTCGTCACGACGGGCTCGACGCCCGCGCGCGCGAGCGCCGACGAGAGCGAGCGAAGGTTGCCGGCGCCGTAGTCGGCGATCGCGACCTTCACGCGGCGCCCTTCGTGGAGCGGATGCCCTCGCCCGCGAGCGCGACCGCCTGCCGCAGCGCCTGTCCGAGCGCCTTGTACGCCGCCTCCGCCACGTGGTGGTCGTCGCTCCCCGCAGCCTCGATGTGCACGGTGGAGCCCGCCTCGATCGCGAAGCGCTCGAGCGCGTGCGCGAGCAGCGAGACCGCGAGCGCGCCGACGCGGTCGCTCCCGAAGGTCAGCGCGACCTCGGCGTGCGGTCGCCGTACGAGGTCGACCGCGGCGGTTGCCCGAGCCTCGTCCATCGGCACGACCGCCGATCCGTACCGGGCGACGCCCTCGCGCGACCCGAGTGCCTGAGCGAGCGCCGACCCGAGCGCCGCGTGGACGTCCTCGACGGTGTGGTGCTCGTCGACGTCGAGATCGCCCGCGGCCGCGAGCTCGAGATCGAACCCTGCGTGGAAGGCGAGCAGGGTCAGGAGATGGTCGACGAACCCGATGCCCGTCTCGACGCGGTTGCGCCCCGTCCCGTCGAGCGAGAGCGTCAGCCGAAGCGCGGTCTCGGTCGTCGTCCGCAGCACGGTGGCCTCGCGGCCGGCACCGTCGCCGGGCTCGGCGCCGAGCGCACGGAGGAGCACGTCGTTCTCGCTCGGACGGCGAATGCTGATCCGGATGCCGTCCGGGAACGCGCGCACGACCATGCCCTGCCGCTCCAGCGTCTCCGCGAGCGGCTCGCTCGTCCTGAGGTAGACGAAGTTCGTCGCGGTCGGCTCGACGTCGAACCCTGCGTCCGCGAGCGCCGAGCGCACGCGCTCGCGCTCGACGATCGTCGCCTCGACGTCGCCGAGCCTCGGGTTTCGCAGCGCGGCCGAGGCGATCGCCGCCGCCGGCCCTGCGATGGGAGCCGGCGCGCGCCGCTCGGTGAGCAGCGCCGCCGTGTCGGGGTGCGCGAGCGCGTACCCGACGCGCAGGGAGGCGAAGCCGAACGCCTTCGAGAGCGTTCGCAGGACGACGAGGTTGGGAAGCTCGTCGACCCAGGGCGCGCACGAGCGCGCGCCGTACTCGACGTACGCCTCGTCGGCGACGACGATCGCCTGCGGTACACGCTCGGCCAGCGCCGCGATCTCCTCGGGCTCGATCCAGCTCCCGGTGGGGTTGTTGGGGTTGCAGACCCAGTGGAGGTCGGCGTCCTCGCCGGCGGCGACGATGTCCGCCCCGCGAAGCGTGGTCGCGATCCGGTACAGCGCGTACGTCGGAGCCGCCACCGCGGCGCGACGACCCGGCCCGAGGAACACCTGCGCGAGCAGGAGGATGAGGTCGTCCGCCCCGGCGCCGACCACGACGTGGTCGGCGGACAGGCCCACGTAGGAGGCAGCGGCTTCACGCAGCTCGCGGTAGGTCCCGTCCGGGTACTCGTTGAGCCGCGCCATGCTCTGCGCGAGGGCCACCTGCGGCACGCCGGGAAGCGCCGGCGTGTTCTGGTCGAACTTCAGGACGGCCTCCCGCGGCACGCCGTGCCGCTCGGCGACCTCGTCGACGGCCGCCGCCCAGACGTACGGCGCGTAGCCGGGCCCGACGGGCTGGGCGATCTCCCTCGCCGCGCTCATGCCGCGGCCGCCGCGTGCAGCGGGAGCCCTTCGACACGGGCCAGCGGCACGATGACCTCGGCCGCGCGCCGGGCGCCCTCGGGAGTGGCCGTGACGACCTGGACCGGCTTGAGGAAGGCCTCGACGCCGAGCCCGCCCGTCGACCGCGCGAGGCCGCCGGTCGGGAGGACGTGCGTCGCACCGGCGGCGTAGTCCCCGACCACCGACGAGCACCCGACGAACACGGAGCCCGCGTTGCGGATCCGCGGCACGAGCGCATCCGGATCCGCGACGTGCAGCTCGAGGTGCTCGGGCGCGTACTCCTCGGCGCGCGCGACGGCCATGTCGATCGACTCGACCTGCTCGACGCGGACGTTTGCGTGACCGTCGACGAGGCCGGCCACCGAGCCGGCGACCGACGCGTCGTCCGTGAAGAGGATCGCCTCGCTGTCGGAGCCGTGCTCTGCCTGCGCGAGCAGATCCGCGGCGACCCGGGCCGGCGTCCGCGGTCGCGTCGGCGATCACGACGACCTCGCTCGGTCCGGCGGGCAGGTCGATGCGCACGCGGCTCGAGACGAGGAGCTTCGCGGCGGTCACGTACGGGCTCCCGGGCCCGACGATCGCGTCGACCGCGCTCGATCGTGTCGGTCCCGTAGGCGAGCGCGGCGACGGCCTGCGCGCCACCGACCGCGTAGATCTCGTCGATCCCGAGCTCGCGGGCGACGACCAGCGTCGCCTCGGCGGGGTTCGGGGTCACGACCACGAGCCGCCGGACGCCCGCCACGAGCGCGGGCACCGCGGTCATCACGAGCGAGGACGGCAGCGGCACCCGTCCACTCGGCACGCAGAGCCCGACGGCGTCGAGCGGCACCCAGCGTCGCTCCGAGACGATGCCCGGCGCCGCCTCGACGGACGTGTCCGCGGGCCGCTGGGCCTCGTTGAAGGCGCGAACGGCCTCGATCATCCGGCGCAGCGCGTCGAGCACGTCGTCCTCGACTGCGGCCTCGGCGATGCGCCCCGCGTCGACCCGGATGCCCTGGCTCCGCTCGCCGTCGAACCGCTCGGTCCACTCGAGCAGCGCGAGCGTCGCCTCGCTCGCGGACGTCAGCCACGATCGGCGCGACGGCCGCCAGCGCGTCGTCGAGCATCGCGCTCCTCACGAGACGAGCCGCTCGATCGGAAGCACGAGGATCGACGTCGCGCCCGCGTCGCGCAGGACCGGGAGGAGCTCCCAGACGTCGGCGGCGTCGACCGCGGCATGCACGGCGATCTCGCCCTCGTCCGCGAGCTGGAGCACCGAGGGCGCCCCCATGCCCGGCAGGACCGCACGGATCTTCGGGAGGTCGTCGACGTGGGCGTTCATCATCACGTAGCGCCGGCGGCGTGCCGCGACGACGCCCGAGAGCATCAGCTCGAGCCGTTCGACGAGCTCCGTCCGGGCCTCGACGGCCGCGCGGCCACCGACGAGGACCGCCTGGGATTCGAGCAGCGTCCCCACCGGCCGCAGGCCGTTCGCGTCCATCGTCGAGCCGGTCGACACGAGGTCGACGATCGCGTCGGCAAGGCCGAGCCTCGGCGTCGCCTCGACCGAGCCGGAGACCGGAACGAGCTCGCAGGTGATGCCGCGCTCGCCGAGGAGGCGCGCGGTGGACGACGGGTAGGCCGTGGCGACGCGCAGGCCGTCGAGATCCGCGATCTCCTGCTGAGGCGCGTCCACCGGCACGGCGGCGTCGAGGCGGCAGCGGCCGAACCCGAGCTCCGCGAGCGTGACCACGTCGGCGTCAGCCTCGACGACGAGGTTCGCACCCGTGATCCCGAGGTCGACGACGCCGTCCTGGGCGTACTCGGGGATGTCGCTCGGCCGGACGAGGAGCAGGTCGACCGGCGCGTTCGCGCACGGGACGACGAGCGAGCGCTCGGTCACCTCGAACGAGAGGCCCGCGTCGGCGCAGAGGCGAAGCGACGGCTCGGCGAGCCGCCCCTTCGCCGGGACCGCGAGCTTGAGGCGGCCGTTCTCGCCCGCGCGCGTGAACGGGACGCTCATCGGCGGCGCCTCCGCTTGACCCGGTCGAGGACGAGGGCGTACCCACCGGTTCCGTGACGGAGCCACTGCGCGACGCGCGTGACCGTCGCCGTCGA
The DNA here is from genome assembly GCA_963712255.1 of uncultured Actinomycetes bacterium. Classification (GTDB taxonomy): domain Bacteria; phylum Actinomycetota; class Thermoleophilia; order Gaiellales; family Gaiellaceae; genus Gaiella. Next base: position 82,380 of record CAVQHL010000012.1, on the reverse strand, counting down.
GGTCGGTACCCGCTCGGCGATCTCGACGTAGGAAACGCCCTCGTCGAGGAGCAGGACGGTCTGCCAGCGATGCGCGAGCGCCTCGAGCTCGGGCAGCGTGCACAGGTCGCGGAGGAAGCGCTGGGCCTCATCCTGCGTCCGGACGGCGAGGATCGCGTCCGCGAGCTCGTCGAGCCCCGGGACCGGCTCGACGGGTGTTCGCGGCGCTGTGGCTGACTCGCCGGTCGATCATTCTTACATGTTAGCATGCTAGCGTGCTAACACGCGAGTTCGAAGTGATTCCGGCCATCGACGTCCTCGGAGGGCGCGTCGTGCGCCTCTCGCAGGGCCGGCGGGAGGCCGTCACGCTGGAGGGCGGAGACCCCGTCGAGCTGGCACGGCGGTACGCGGCCGACGGGGCGGCGCGGCTTCACGTCGTCGACCTCGACGGCGCCTTCGACGGCGTGCCCTCGCTCGGGCTCCTGGAGGCGATCGCGTCGGCCGTCGACTCTCCCGATCCAGGTCGGGGGCGGCTACCGGTCGAGTGCGACGATCGAGGCGGCGCTCGCTGCCGGCGCCGACCGCGTGATGGTCGGTACCGCGGCGCTCGAGCCCGGGTTTCTCGAGGAGGCGGCGGAGCGGTTCGCCGACGCGCTCGTCGTCGCGGTGGACGTCCGCGACGGCCGTGTCGCGGTGGAGGGCTGGACGTCGTCGGCGGACGTGACCGCGTCGGAGCTCGCGGCGCGATGCGCGTCGTCGGGCGCCCGGCGCCTCCTCGTGACGAGCACGACCCGGGACGGCTCCCTCGCCGGACCGGACCTCGCGCTCCTCTCGGAGGTCCTGCCCGTCGGGCTCCCGGTGATCGCAGCCGGCGGGGTCGCGTCGCTCGACGACCTTCGCGCCCTGCGCGACCTCGGATGCGAGGCCGCGATCGCGGGAAGCGCGCTGCTCGCCGGGCGCTTCACGCTCCCCGAGGCGCTCGCCGCGCTCGCGGGCGGCTGACGCGGCTCACCGGGCGCACGAGCGAGTCGGAAACCGGCACGAACTCGGCACGAACACGGCACCGACTCGTCACGGGATCGCCGATAGCGTGACACCAGGGACACCTGGGGTGCCCCTGGGGGAGGTTGGGGACGCGGTGGCGCGGCGGCCGCGGCTCTCACGTTCGATGTCGCAGCCCGTCGGACGGCGTACCAGAGCCGACGACTACCCTCGCGCCATGGAGATCCGCATGTGCGACGACCGCGGCGAGCGCGGCTTCTCGTGGATCGTCGACGACCCGATGACCCGGACGTCGCACGCCCTGGCGGTCGACGGGCAGGTCTGGCTCGTCGACCCGGTGCGTGATCCGCCCGCGCTCGAGCGGGCTGCCGGGCTCGGCGCACCGCAGGCCGTCCTCCAGCTCCTCGATCGGCACAACCGCGACTGCGCTGCGTTGGCCGAGGAGCTCGGCGTGCCGCACCTCGTCGCGCCGGAGGCGCTCGAGGGCACGCCGTTCGAGGTCGTTCCCGTCCGCCGGTCGCGCCGCTGGAACGAGGTCGCGCTCTGGTGGCCCGCCGAGCGGACGCTCGTCGTCGCGGAGGCGATCGCGACGAACCGGTTCTTCACCGGCGGTCGCGAGGCCGCCGGCGTCCACCTGCTGATGCGGCTCTCGCCGCCGCGCGAGGCGCTCGGTCGCTTCGAGCCGGAGCACCTGCTCGTCGGGCACGGCGAGGGCATCCACGGGCCGAAGGCGACCGAGGCGCTTCGGCTGGCCCTCGCAACGGCCCGAACCGGCCTCCTCCACCTGCTTCCCCGCATCCCCGCGTTCGCGGTGGACGCGCTCCGGCGCCGTCGCTGAGGCCTACCCGCCGGCCGTCAGCGCCGCCGGCCGAAGGAGCCTCGCGGGCCGCCGCAGCCCCGCATCGCGTACCGGCGGGTTGACCGGGTCTGCGAGGGGTCGTGCACCGAACGACCGGCGCACCTGCTGCTCGGGCGGCGTGCCGTACGTCGTCGTCCGCTGCCGCGGTATCCGCCCGGCGGACCGGATCAGCTGCTCCATCGCCTCGGGCGGCATCTCCTGCCCCCACTCCGACCCGGCCGCGCGCGAGATCGACTCGTTCATGAGCGTGCCGCCGAGGTCGTTCACCCCGGCGGCGAGCGCCTGCCGGACGCCGTCGGGCCCGAGCTTCACCCAGCTCGCCTGCACGTTCGTGATCGAGCGGATGGAGCGCGAGCCGGGCGACCGCGTGGAGCAGGAGCGCCTCGCCGAACGTCGGGCCGCGGCGCGCTCGTCCCTTGAGGTAGATCGGCGCCTCCATCGGAACGAACGGCAGCGGGACGAGCTCGGTGAACCCTCCCGACCGCGCCTGCTGCTCGCGGGCGCGGAGAAGGTGGCGCGCCCAGTGCACCGGCCGCTCCACGTGGCCGAACATGATCGTCACGTTCGACCGGAGCCCGACCCGGTGCGCCGCGGCGTGCACCTCGAGCCACTGCGCCGTCGTCACCTTGTCGGGGCAGATGACCGCGCGCACCTCGTCGTCGAGGATCTCGGCGGCCGTGCCCGGGAGCGAGCCGAGGCCGAGGTCGCGGAGTCGTCCGAGGTACGTCTCGAGGTCCAGCCCGAGCGTGGCCGCCCCCTGCCAGATCTCGAGAGCGGAGAACGCGTGCACGTGCATCTCCGGCACCGCGGCCCTGATCGTCTCGACGACGCTCGCGTAGTAGTCGCCCGTGAAGGACGGGTGGATCCCGCCCTGGAGGCAGACCTCCGTCGCGCCGCGCTCCCACGCCTCGCGGACCCGACGCTCGATCTCGTCGTGCGGCACGAGGTACGCCGGCCCGCGCAGGTTCTCGGCGAGCTTGCCCTTCGAGAAGGCGCAGAAGCCACACCGGAAGTAGCAGACGTTCGTGTACTGGACGTTCCGCGTGACGACGTACGTCACCTCGTCGCCGCAGACGTCGCGCCGAAGCCGGTCGGCCGCCGCCAGCACTCGCTCGCGCTCGCGGCCGCGCGCGGCGAAGAGCCGCACGAGCTCCTCCTCGCCCAGCTCGTCCCCGACCAGGTCGAGCGGCGCCGGGTCGCGACCGACGAGGAACGGCACGGCGACGGGCTCGCCGGGCGCCCAGCGGTCCTCTCGTGCGAGGCCGTGCGCATCGGCCGCGCGCCGGATCGCCGGCGCAACCGATGGGTCCGCCCAGCGCTCGAGGTCTGCGACGTGCTCCGGGTAGAGGGGCAGGCGCGGCGCAAGCTCGAGCCCGCGCGAGCGGCAGGCCTCGCGGAGCCGCTCCACGGCCGGCCACGGCGCCTCGGGGTTGACGTGGTCGAGGGTGACCGGCGAGACGCCGCCCCAGTCGTCGATCCCTGCGTCGAGCAGCAGAGGGAAGTCGTCGTAGGCGAGGTTCGGCGGCGCTTGCACGTGCACGTCCGCGCCGAGAACGATGCGCGCGACGGCGATCGACCAGAGGTGCTCCTCGAGCGACGCGTCCGGATGGTCGGCCATGCGAGTCCCGGGCTTCGCGCGGAAGTTCTGGACGATCACCTCGCGCAGGTGGCCGTGCGCGTCGGCCAGCGACCGGAGCGCCAGGAGCGCGTCGATCCGCTCCTCGCGCGTCTCGCCGATCCCGACGAGGATCCCGCTCGTGAACGGGATCGCGAGCTCTCCGGCGATCCGCATCGTCTCGAGCCGCCTCGCGGGGAGCTTGTCGGGCGACGCCCAGTGCGGCCCGCCGCGGGCCGCAAGCCGCTCCGACGTCGTCTCGAGCATGATCCCCATCGAGGCCGCCACGGGGCGGAGCGCCACGAGCTCCTCTCGCGTCATCACGCCGGGGTTCAGGTGCGGCAGGAGCCCCGTCTCCTCGAGGACGCGGCCGGCGCAGCGGGCGAGGTACTCGAGCGTCGTCGCACAGCCGAGCGCCGCGAGCTCGTCGCGCGCCACGCGGTACCGGGCCTCCGGCCGGTCGCCGAGCGTGAACAGCGCCTCGGTGCAGCCGGCCTCGGCGCCGGCGCGTGCGATCGCGAGCACCTCGTCCTCGGTGAGGTAGGCGCGCTCGCCGCGCCGCGGCGGCCGGGCGAACGTGCAGTAGCCGCAGACGTCGCGGCAGAGCGTCGTCAGCGGGACGAAGACCTTCGGCGAGTACGTGACGACGGTGCCCGGCCGCAGCCGTCGTGCCTCGGCCATGAGGTCGTCGAGCGGCGTCGTGAGGAGCTCGGAGACGAGAGGTGCCATCGGCGTGAGGTTGTCGCCGGGCGGTCTCCTCGCTCCGGAGCCGAGAGCATACGAGAACGGCCGGGCGTCGCGGTCGGCGACGGTGGATGCGCGGCCGAGCGTGCCGCCGACCTCCCGCCCAACCTCCCCCAGGGGCACTCCCGTGTCCCTGATGTCACGCTATCGGCGAATCACGCACGTGTCTGTGCCGACATCGCGCCGACATCGTGTCGACACCGATCCGGAATCGTGTCGAGAGCTCGGTGCCGGCCCCCGAGCGCGGCTCCCGAAGACGCGCAGGCGTTCCGCCGAGTCGTGAACGCGCCCGGCGACCTCAGGCGGAGCGGTAGCCCCAGAGCCCGCCGAAGCTCCGCCAGGAGTTCTTCTGCCAGCGCTGGAGCAGCATCTGCTCGATCGGGAAGCGGTCGTTCGGGCCCGTCTTGATGAAGATCCCCGGGATCATGAACGGGTTCTTCGTGAGGTTGAGCGACGCGACGGCCTTGACGAGCGCCTCGCGCGTGGGCGTCTTCCCGGTCTTCTTGAGCGCCTCGACGAACGTGTAGGCGGCCGCCATCCCGTACACGTGGTACGGGTCGTTGGCGTTCGCGCCCGGCGCGTACCGCTTGAGGATCTGCCGGTAGAGCTTGACGCCGGCGTCGTTCCGCCACTTGGGGTCGGTCGGGTCCTTGAGGAACACGCCCGAGATCGACACGGGGACGACCTTGTTCGTGCCGCCTTCCGACGCGATCGCCATCACGTTGGAGGCGGACGAGACGATGTTGTTGATGACGAGCTTCGGCCGCCAGCCGAGCTTGTTGGCGTAGACGTACGCCTGGATCGCGAACTTGCCGACGGCGAAGATCGCGAACGTGTCCGCGCCCGACGCCTTCAGCTTCGCCACCTGGGACTGGACGTCGGCCGACGTGGCGCTGTACGGCTCGGCCGCGACGACCTTCACCTTCGAGCGCTGAAGCCCGCGCTTGAGGCCGCCGAGCAGATCCTTGCCGTAGTCGTCGTCCTGGAAGAGCACCGCGACCTTCGCGCCGGGCCGCGTCCGGGCGAGGTACTTCCCGTACACCCAGCCCTCGGCCTGGTAGCTCGGCTGGAACCCGATCGCCGACGGGTACTGCGCCGCGTCGCGTCCGAGCGTCGTCGACCCGGAGGCGGCGAACACCTGCGGCACCTTGCCCGCGTTCAGGTAGTCGCGGATCGCGAGGTTGTGCTCGGTCCCGATCGTGTTGAAGATCGCGAAGACCTTGTCCTGCTCGACGAGCTGGCGGGTGAGCTGCACCGTCTTCGCCGGGTCGTACTGGTCGTCGAGGTACTTGAAGGTGATCTTGCGGCCGTTCACGCCGCCGTTCGCGCTCACGTACTTGAAGTACGCGCTCGCGCCGATGGTCACCGACGAGACGGACGAGAACGGGCCGGAGAGCGGCGTCGTGGCCCCGATGACGATCTCCCTGTCGGTGACGCCGGGATCGGCGGCGGTCCGACCGACGCCCGCGAGCGCAGCGGTCGCGCCGAGCGCGAGCGTGAGGACGAGCGCGAACAGCGCCAGGGCGATCTTCTTCGACATGCGGGTGGGGCTCCTTCGGGTTTCAGGGCCGGCCGGGCCGGCTGCGCGTCAGTCTGCCTGCGAGTCGGGGCGATGGTAGCCACGACGTGTTAGGAGTCTTAGACGCCCGACGAGCCCGGCAACCCCCATGGGAAGCACGAACATCAGCGCGATCAGGACGAGGCCGGAGACCACCGACGGGGCACCCGGCGACTGCGAGACCTCCTGCGACCAGATGGGCAGGAACTGGATGAAGATGGCTCCCGCGATCAGCCCGACGAGCGATCCGAGCCCCCCGACGACGACCCCGACGAGGAGCAGGATCGAGAGCGCGACGGGGAACGTGTCCGGGTTGACGAACGTCGTCGAGATCGCGAAGAGCGCCCCGGCGGCGCCCGCGTAGGCGGCGCTGACGCCGAAGGCGAGCGTCTTGTATCGCGGCAGGCTCACGCCCGACGACTGGGCCGCCGTCTCGCTGTCGCGCACTGCGCGCAGCGCGCGACCCGTTCGGCCGCGGAGGAGCAGCCACGCGATCACGTAGCCGATCAGTGCGGTCGTCCACGACAGGTAGTAGATCCAGTCGTTGAACACGAGCTCCTGACCGAGGATCGTGACCGGCGTCAGCGACGCGGTGAGCTCGGGGGTCCCGAACAGGTTGATGCCGCTCCCGCCGCCGGTGAAGCCCTCGAACCGCTTGATCACGGCGGGCATCGACACCGCGATGGCGAACGTCGCGAGCGCGAGGTAGAGGCCCGAGAGCCGCAGCGCCGGGATCCCGAAGAGGAAGCCGACGACGCCGGCGACGAGCGCCGCGAGCGGGATCGTCCAGACGTCCTTGACGCCGTGGTCGGTCATCAGGATCGCTGTCGTGTAGCCCGCCGACCGCCATGAACGCCCCGTGGCCGAGTGAGATCTGCCCGGTGTACCCGGTCAGGATGTTGAGGCCGATGAGCGCGACGAGGTAGACGCCGACGTACGCGAGCTGCTGGGCGCGGAAGGCCGAGACGAACGAGGGGACGACCGCGACGACGACGGCCAGCACGACGAACGCGATGATCGGTGCCGCTGCGCGCCCGAGCCTCATACGCGCCGCACCTCGCTGCGCCCGAAGATCCCGGAGGGCTTGACGAGCAGGACGATGAGGATCACGGCCAGCGCGACCGGAAGGCGCAGGTCCGCGCCGATGAAGTCGACGTACGTCCCGATCAGGTTGAGGCCGACGCCGAGCGTCAGGCCCCCGACGATCGCACCGACCGGCGAGTCGATCCCACCGAGGACGGCCGCGGCGAAGGCGTAGATGAGCAGCGCCGCCATCAGGTTCGGATCGAGGAACAGGCTCGGCGCCGCGAGCATTCCCGCGATCGCGCCGAGGACGGCGGCCAGCCCCCAGCCGAGCGTCAGCATCCAGGTCACGCGCACCCCGACGAGGCGCGCCTCGTCGGGGTTGACCGCGGCCGCGCGCATCGCGAGGCCGATCTTCGTGTACTGGAACAGGAGCCAGAGGGCCACGACCGTCGCGAGGACGACGCCGATCGTGCCGATGTCCTGGATCGAGATCGCGACCCCGGCGATCTCGATCGTCCGCGTCGGGAACGGGCTCTGCACCGCGCGCACCTCGCCGCCCCAGATGAGCGTTATCGAGACCGTTGATGAAGATGCAGAAGCCCGATCGTGACGATCACGACGCGGAGCACGGAGCCCTTCGTATTCGGGCGGATGACCCCCTGATGGATCGCAGCGCCGCCGACGAACGAGGCGATGAGCGTGAACGCGAACGCCGGCCAGTAGTTCCAGCCGTGGTTCGTCGTCAGCGTCCACGCGATGTACGTGGACAGCGTCGCCATCTCGCCCTGCGCGAAGTTGATCACCCCGGTCGCGCGATGGATGAGGACGAGCGCGAGCGCGAGCGACGCGTAGATGGAGCCCGATGCGAGCCCCGCCACCACCTGCTGCATGAAGTCGGCCAAGGCTCCCTCAGTACCCCAGGTAGCTCCGCCGGACGGACTCGTTCCGCTCGAGCTCCGCGCTCGAGCCGGCGACCGCGACCCGCCCGACCTCGAGGACGTACGCGCGCGACGCCGCGTCGAGCGCGATCCGCGCGTCCTGCTCGACGACGAGCACCGTCAGCCCCTCCTGCTCGTTCAGCTCACGGACGATGCGGAAGATCTCCCGCACGATCATCGGCGCGAGGCCGAGCGACGGCTCGTCCAGCATCAGGAGCCGCGGCTTCGCCATCAGCGCGCGAGCGAGCGCGAGCATCTGCTGCTCCCCGCCGGAGAGCGTGCCCGCCGTCTGGTTGCGGCGCTCGGGGATCCACGGGAACCAGTGGGCGATCCGGTCGATGTCGCCCTTCAGATCGCGCTCGCGGCGCACGTAGGCGCCGAGCCGGAGGTTCTCGACCACCGTCAGCTCGGTGAACGTCCCGCGTCCCTCCGGCACGTGCGCGATGCCCGCGCGCGCGACCGCCTCGGGCCCGCCGCGGAGCGTCTTCCCGTCGAAGACGATCTTCCCCGAGCGGCGAACGGTGCCCGACACGGCGCGAAGCGTCGTGGTCTTGCCCGCCCCGTTCGCGCCGAGCACGGCGACGATCGCGCCCTCCGGCACCTCCAGGCTGACCCCGTGGAGCGCCCGGACGGGCCCGTAGCGGGCCTCGACGCCCTCCAGCTCGAGCAGCGCGCTCACTCCTCGTCGTGCTCCGCTGCGGGCGGCTCGGGCGGTCGGACTCGGAGCCGAGGTAGGCCTCGATCACGGCGGGGTCGGACTGCACCTGCGCGGGCGGGCCGGAGGCGATCTTCCGGCCGAAGCTCAGGACGTTGACGTGGTCGGAGACCCGCATCACGAGGTTCATGTGGTGCTCGACGAGCAGAATCGTCAGGTTGCGCTCGTCGCGGAGGCGCAGCACGAAGTCGCCGAGCTCCTCGACCTCCTCGTGGTTGAGCCCGCCGGCGGGCTCGTCGAGGAGCAGCAAGGTCGGCTCGGCGATCAGCGCGCGGGCGATCTCGACACGCTTCTGCGTGCCGTACGGCAGGGCCGCGGCGGGGAGCCCCGCGCGATCGGCGAGGCCGACGACGTCGAGCGCTTCGAGGGCCTCCTTCTCCCCCACCCGGCGGCCGCGGGAGTGCCCGCCGACGAGGACGTTCTCGAGCACGGTCATCGTGCGGAAGAGGTTGATGTTCTGGAAGGTGCGCGCGATCCCGCGGCGCACGATTCCGTGGGGCGCCGTCTTGAGCAGCGACGTCCCGTCGAGCTCCACCTCTCCCTCGTCCGGCGTGTAGAGCCGCGTGATGACGTTGAACGCCGTCGTCTTGCCGGCGCCGTTCGGGCCGATCAGCCCGGACACGATCCCCTTGGCGACCTCGAACGAGACGCCGTCGAGGGCGACAATGCCGCCGAATCGGAGCGTGACGTCCCGGACCGAAAGGAGCATCGACGCAGGATCCTACGCGCCCCGTCCCGTCGGGGAGGCCCGTCGCTCGAAGCGGGCTACGGCAGGCGCGGGGCGCCGACGATCGCGGCGCCGACCGCGCCGACGAGCAGGAGCGCCCCGGCGGTGACGAACGCCGCCGTCACCTCGCGCTGGCGGTCCTGCCGCCCGACGCGCGATCCGAGCCCGCTGTAGACCTTCTCGACGGCGTCCGCGCTCTCCGCGTCGAACGCCTCGGCGCCGGTGTACTCGGCGATCGCGGCCAGCGTCTCGCGATCGGGCGGCACCGGGATGAGCTGCTCCTGGCCCGGCGGCCCGGCCATGATCGACCCCTCGTCCGTGCCCAGGGCGATCGTGAAGACGGGGATCCCGGCGCTCTGGGCGCGCTGCGCGCCCTGGCCCGGGCTCAGCAGCCCCCGGGTCTGCGCGCCGTCGGACAGGAGCAGGATCGACGCGAGCGCGCGGCCCTTCTCGTCCTTCACCGGCGACGGGGCCGTGGCGCCGGTCTCCCCGGTCGCAGTGCGCGCGAGGTCGACGGCCCGCGCGAGCGCGTCGCCGATCGCGGTTCCGAATCCCGGGCCGAGGAGCTCGATCCCCTGCACGAGCGCCGCGCGGTCGGCCGTCGGCGAGACGACGACCTGCGGCTCGTCGGAGAAGGCCACGACGCCGACGCGAAGGGTCTCGGGCGCCCGCTCGAGGAACGTGCGCATCGCCTTCTTCGCCGCGGCGAGCCGCGTCGGCTTCACGTCGGTGGCGCGCATCGAGCCGGAGACGTCGACGACGAGGACGACGCTCGCCCGCTCGTCCGGCGTCTTCACCGTGACCGTGGGGCGCGCGAACCCGACGCAGAGCGCGGCGAGCGACAGGAGCATCAAGGCGGCGGGGACGTGACGCTTCCACGAGCGGCGCGTGCCGGCGACGGCCGCGAGGACGCCGAGGTTCGTGTAGCGGACGGCGTACTGCGCGCGGCGGCGCTGGAGGAGCCAGTAGCCGACGGCCGCGACCGGGACGAGCAGCAGCCCGACGAGGAGCTCGGGGGCCTCGAAGCTCATCTTCCCGCCTTCGAGCAGAGGACCTGCACCTGGAGCAGGACGCGCAGCCCCTGCGGCACGGACGGGGCAACCGTCCCGACCGCCGTCACCGTCCTCCCCGCGCTGGTGCGCTGGATGCGCACCGCGTTCAGGAGCGTCGAGCCGGGCTCGTCGTCGATCCGGAAGGCGAACGCGTGCTGCGCTCCGAGCAGGCGCGTCCCCGCCGGGCAGCGGCCCGTCGCACGCACCGACGCACCCGAGAGGAGCCGGCGCTCGACGACGCGCCGGTCGAGCGGCTTGCCGGGCGCGAACGCCGTCGTGTGCCGGACGGAGGTCTCGCCCCGGCCGCCGCCTCCCGAGGTGGGCACGCAGCCGATGAACGGCCGGAAGGTCGTCGGCTTGCGCGCCGTCGCCCGTGTACACGGCCGTGAACAGCACCGCCCGCCCGGTGGTGACGCCCGGCGAGACGGGGGCGCCGTTCTCGCCGCGGATCGACACGTCGATGGCGCGGTCCGAGACGCGCGCGTCGATCCCGGCGACGATGTAGCCGCGCAGGGGGCAGCGCATCTCCCAGCTGACGGTCGGAACGCCGCCGCCCGCCGGGGCCGGGATCGCGACCCACGGGCCGGGGACCGGGAGGCAGACCTGCAGGCCGCGGCACTCGTCGGCCGCGCGCGCCTCCCCCGCTCCGCCGAGAACGGCGGCAACCAGTGCGACGACGAGCGTGAGGGTTCGACGCTTCACAAGGCCCTCCGGAACCAGTGTGACGACAGCGCACCACCGAGGAGCAGCAGGATGGCACCGCCGGCCGCGAACGCCGAGGTCACCTCGACCCGCTTGCGGTCCTTCGCCAGCCGTGTCCCGAGCTCCTCGTAGACGCTGTCGAGCGAGTCCGCTCCGGGCGACGGGACGAACTTGCCGCCCGTTGTCTGCGCGATCTGCCGCAGCGCCTGCGGCTCGGGCGGTACGACCACCCGCTGCTTCAGGCCGCCGGGGAGCGGCACCTCGACCACGGCATCCCCGGTACCGACCGCAACGGCGGAGACCGGGACGCCGAGGCGTCGCGCGCGCTGGGCAGCCGAAAGCGGACGAACCTCACCGGAGGTCTGCGCCCCGTCCGAGAGGACGAGGACGGCCGCGGGCGACCGCTCGCCCTGCTGCGTCGGCGGCGCCTCCTCCTCACGCCGTCCGAGCGCGATGTCGACGGCGCGCGTGACGGCGGTGCCGAGCGCCGTGCCCGATCCGAGCCGGAGCTCGCGGAGCGCGACCCGCGCGGCCTCCCGATCGAGCGTCGGCGGGAGCACCGGGTCCGCGGACGTGGCGAACGAGACGATCCCGACGGCGTACTCCTCCGGCACCGTCTCGAGGAACGCCTCCGCCTCCGCGCGCGCCGCTGCGAACCGGCTCGGCTCGACGTCCGTCGCGGCCATCGATCGCGACGTGTCGATCGCGAGGACGACCGTCGCCTCGTTCCGCGTCACGTCCCGGACGACGTGCGGGCGCGCGATGCCGACCACCAGCACGGCGAGCGAGGCGAGGACGAGCGCGGACGGCACGTGCCTGCGCCAGCCCGGCGAGTGCGGGACGAGGTTCGGGACGAGCGCCGGGTTCGCGAACCGGGCGGCGGCGCGGCGGCGGCGCCGGCCCGCATAGATGTAGAGCCCGATCAGGATCGGGATCGCGAGCAGCCAGAGGAGCGAGGTCGGCGCCGAGAAGCTCACCGGCGCCTCCGCCGCACGAAGATGGCCAGGTCGCGGAGCCAGTCGCGGTCGGTCGAGAGCGTCGCGTGCGCGACGCCCGCCCCGGCCAGCTCCCGCGCGACGGCCGCGCGCTCGTCCGCGGCCGCAGCGGCGAACCGCGCGCGGAGCTTCCCGTCGTTCGTGTCGACCTGCAGCTGGTCGCCGCTCTCCGGGTCGACGAGCCAGAGGGTCCCGGCGGGCTCGAGCTCCTGCTCTCGGGGATCGCGCACCTCGACGGCGACGACCTCGTGCCGTCCGGCGAGCTGCAGCAGCGGACGGCGCCAGTCACGCGGGCCTCGAAAGTCGGAGACGATCACGATGAGAGAGCGCTGCCGGGCCGCTCCGGCAAGCCGCTTGAGGGCGTCCGCGAGGGAATGGCCCGGGCCGCCGTTCCGATCCGGGTCCTCACCGTCCTTCAGTCCGAGCAGGAGCCCCACGAGGCCCGCCCTGCCCTGCCGCGGCGGGAGGACGCGCTCGGTCTCGCCGCCGAAGCCGACGAGCCCGACGCGGTTGCCGCGAACGGTCGCCGCGTGGCCGATCGCGAGGGCGACGCCGAGCGCGACGTCCGCCTTGCGGCGGTCCGCGGTGCCGAACGCCATCGACGGCGAGGTGTCCAGCACGATCCAGGTGACGAGCACCCGCTCGGCGAGGTGCACGCGCACGTGCGGCTCCGTCGTCCGGGCCGTCACGTTCCAGTCGATCAGCCGCACGTCGTCGCCCGGGACGTACGGCCGCACCTGCGCGAGCTCGGTGCCGCGGCCGAGCAGCGCGGAGCGATGGTCGCCCGCGAGCAGCCCGTCCACGCGACGGGCGATCGTCAGCTCGAGCGCCTTGAGCAGCGACTCGGGAACGGCTCCCGGGCCGGGGCGCGCCGGCGTGGGGTCGGTGCCGAGTGCCCGGAGGACCCGGATCACAGTGACCCTTCGTCGCTCATCGTGATGCGAGTCCTCTCACTCGGATCACGCGGCCGCGGGCCTCCCGAGCTCGAGGCGGGGCTGCGGCACCGATGCGATCACCGCGTCGAGCACGTCGTCGGCCGAGCGCTCCTCCGCGAGCGCCTGGTACGTCAGCACGAGCCGGTGGCGGAAGGCGTCCTTGACGAGCGCACGGATGTCGGCGGGGATCACGTAGTCGCGGCCGTGGATCAGCGCGAGCGCGCGGGCGCTCGCCACGAGCGCGATCGGGCCGCGCGGGCTCGCGCCGTACGCGACGAGCTCCGAGACCTCGCCGAGACCGAACTCCTCGGGGTCGCGCGTCGCCGTCGCGAGGCTCACGGCGTAGCTGACGAGGCCCGGGTCGACGTAGACGCTCTTGACGGCGCGCTGCAGCTCGGCGAGCTCCGCGAGCGGCAGGATCTGCCGCACGTCGACGGGGTCGTCGAGCGACCGCGTGACGACGGTCAGCTCCTCGTCGCGCTCGGGATACCCGACGAGGATCTTCAGCATGAAGCGGTCGACCTGCGCCTCGGGGAGCGGGTAGGTCCCCTCGGACTCGATCGGGTTCTGCGTCGCCATCACGAGGAAGGGCTCGGGCACCAGGTGCGTGTCGTGGCCGATCGTCACCTGGCGCTCCTGCATCACCTCGAGGAGCGCGGACTGCACCTTCGCGGGCGCGCGGTTGATCTCGTCGGCGAGGAGGAAGTTGCAGAACACCGGCCCGAGGTCGGTCTCGAAGCCGCCCTCGTCCGGCCGGTAGATGCGCGTGCCGACGAGGTCCGACGGGACGAGGTCCGGCGTGAACTGGATCCGCTTGAACGAGCCGCCGAGGACCGCCGCCGTCGTCTTGATCGTGAGGGTCTTCGCAAGGCCGGGCACGCCCTCGATCAGCAGGTGGCCACCGGCGACGAGGCAGACGAGGACGCGCTCGAGCATCTCGTCCTGGCCGGCGATCACGCGCTTGATCTCGACGAGCGCCTCCTCGAGGCGCGCCCGTGACTGGTCGCGCTGCGACTCGCTCTGCGGGGTGTCGGGCGGTGCGGCCTGCGGCTCGCTCTCCGGTGCTGTCATGTGCGCTCCTCGCGTCGACGACGGACGGCGAGCGGCCGCGCGCGGCGCGCCCGTCGTCCGATCGTAGATGGAGGGCATGACTGCGGTGTTGCGGCGTGGTTATGGCGACCCGGCCCGATCGGAGGCAATCACCTGGAAGCGCGCGGACTCGTTCTAGCATCGCCGCGTGGACTTCCGCGACACGCCGGAGCAGGCTGCCTTCCGCGAGGAGCTGCGGGCCTGGCTCGACGAGCACCTTCCCGGAGGAGCTCCGTGGCCATCGCGGCGGCGGCGCTCGCTTCGACGGGCCCGAGATCCGCCAGTGGAGCCGCGCGCTCCACGACGGCGGCTGGGTCGGGATCTCGTGGCCGGCGGAGTACGGCGGCCGGGGGCTGTCCCCACGGTTCCAGGCGATCTACCTCGAGGAGGAGGCGCGGGCCGAGGCGCCGCCGCACATCGGGGTGATCGGGCTCGGGATGGCGGGGCCGACGATCATCAGCCGCGGGACCGAGGCGCAGAAGGCGCGCTACCTCGAGCCGCTCCTGGCGGCCGACGAGATCTGGTGCCAGGGGTTCTCGGAGCCCGGGGCCGGCTCGGACCTCGCGGGCGTCCGCACCTCCGCGCGGCTCGACGGCGACCGCTTCGTCCTCGACGGGCAGAAGGTCTGGTCGTCGTACGCGCACATCGCCGACTTCTGCATCCTCGTCGCGCGATCCGACCCGGACTCGCAGCGGCACGCCGGCCTCACGTACCTGATCGTCGACATGCACGCGCCGGGCGTCGAGGTGCGGCCGCTCACGCAGATCACCGGCGACCCGGAGTTCAACGAGATCTTCCTGAGCGGCGTCGAGGTGCCGGTCGAGAACGTCATCGGCGAGATCGGCGGCGGCTGGGACGTGGCCATGACGACGCTCCTGCACGAGCGCGGAACGCTTGCCTTCGCGCTCGTGGCGCGGCTCGAGGTGCAGGTGAACAAGCTCGTGGCGCTCGTCGCCGACCGCGGCGCGACCGCCACGCAGCGGGAGGCGGTGGCGCGCGAGTGGAGCCAGCTGCAGGCGCTCCGCTGGACGGCGTACCGCTCGCTGAGCGCGCTCGAGCGGACGGGTCTCCCGGGCCCGGAGGGGTCGATCCTGAAGCTCCAGTGGTCCGAGGCCAACCAGCGCATCACGAAGCTCGCGCTGGACCTGCTCGGCCCGGACGCACAGCTCCTGCCGGGGAACGCGCCGTACGACGGCTACTGGACGATCCAGCAGCTCCGGAGCCGCGGCAACACGATCGAGGCCGGCACGTCGGAGATCCTCCGCAACATCGTCGCCGAGCGCGTGCTCGGCCTCCCGAGGTCGCGCTGATGGACCTCGCCTTCACGCCCCTGCAGGACGAGCTCCGCAGCCAGGCGCGCTCCTTCCTCGAGGCGACGCCGTCGCCGACGTGGTCACAGCTCGCCGAGCTCGGCTGGACGGGTGCGTCGGTCGCCGAGGAGCACGGCGGCGCCGGCCTGACGTTCCTCGAGGAGGCGGTGCTCCACGAGGAGGCCGGACGTGTGCTCCTCCACGCCCCGCTCTGGTCGACGTCCTGCCTGCTCCCCTTCCTCGACGGCGCCGATCAGGCTGCCGTGGCGTCGGGCGAGGCCAGCTGGACGCTCGCGCTCGCGCCGCTCGTCCCCGATCTCGACACGGCGACCAACGTCGCGGTCGTCGGCGGCGACACGATCTGGGA
Source organism: uncultured Actinomycetes bacterium (assembly GCA_963712255.1). Lineage (GTDB taxonomy): Bacteria > Actinomycetota > Thermoleophilia > Gaiellales > Gaiellaceae > Gaiella. The sequence goes on along the minus strand of CAVQHL010000012.1, from coordinate 66,767 downwards.
GCTCGAGGGGTTCGAGCGCGAGGTGCTCGCGACGAACGACGTCTCGCGCCCGCTCGGCGTCGTCTCCGGCGGCGAGCCCGGCCGGGCGCTCTGCTCGTCCGAGGTGCTTCCCGCGCTCCGTTCCCGCTCGCTCACGATCCTCGCGCTCGAGGCGGTCGGCGTCGGCCAACGGGCGCTCGAGCTCGCGGTCGAGTACGCGCGCACGCGCGAGCAGTTCGGGCGGATCGTCGGCACGTACCAGGCGGTCTCGCACCCGCTCGCGAACTCGTACCTCGAGCTCGAGCTCGCGCGCTCGCTCGCCTGGTGGGCGGCGTGGTGCGTCGCGAACGACGAGCCCGACGCAGCGGTCGCGGCAGCCGCGGCGAAGTCCGAGGCAGCGGAGGCGGCGGTCGCGGCCTGCGAGCGCGCCGTCCAGGCGCACGGCGGGATCGGCTTCACGTGGGAGCACGTGCTCCACCGGCTCTACAAGCGCGCGCTCGGCATCCAGTCCTGGGAGGCGTCGTCGGCGCAGCTCCGCGCCGAGGTCGCGAGTCACCTGCTCGACGGAGGAGGAGCCTGATGCAGGCCCTGATGATGGACTACCAGCTGAACGTCCCGGCGATCCTCCGCCGCGGCGAGGAGCTCTACGGCCACCGGGAGATCGTCTCGCGGCTTCCCGACAAGAGCTGGCACCGCTACACGTACGCGGACTTCACGTCACGGGCGAGGAAGCTCGCGGTGGCGCTCCGGGCGCTCGGCCTCGAGGACGGCGACCGCGTCGGGACGCTCATGTGGAACCACCACGAGCACCTCGAGACGTACATCGGAGCGCCCGTCGGCGGCTTCGTGACGCACACGCTCAACCTGCGCCTCCACCCCGACGACAACACGTACATCGCGACCCACGCGGGCGACCGCGTGCTCGTGGTCGACAAGGTGCTCTGGCCGCTCGCCGCGCAGTTCGTCGACCGCGTCGGGTTCGAGCACGTGATCGCGGTGGGCGCGGGCGAGACGCCGGACGGCGCGATCGACTACGAGGAGCTCCTCGCGTCCGCCGACGAGAGCCAGTTCGCGTACCGCGACATCGACGAGCGCGCGGCGGCCGCGATGTGCTTCACGAGCGGGACGACCGGGCTGCCGAAGGGCGTCGTCTACTCGCATCGCGCGATCGCGATCCACGCGCTCACGGCCGCCTGGCTCCTCGGCATCAACGAGGGCGACACCGTCCTTCCGGTCGTCCCCATGTTCCACGCGAACGCGTGGTGCTTCCCGTTCACGTGCACGCTCGTCGGCGCGAAGCAGGTCTTCCCCGGGCCGCACCTCGACCCGCAGAGCCTCCTCGACGCGTTCGTCGAGGAGGAGGTCACGGTCAGCGCGGGCGTGCCGACGATCTGGATGGGGATCCTCCAGACGCTCGACGCGAATCCGACGGGCTGGGACCTCTCCCGCATCCGGACGATGACCGTCGGCGGCGCGGCGCCGCCGCGCGCGATGATCGAGGCGTTCGGCGAGCGCCACGGCCTCCACATCACGCACGGCTGGGGCATGACGGAGATGTGCCCGATCGGGACGATCTCCGGCGCGGTCGGCCAGGAGCTCGGGCTCGACGGGAGCCGCCGTCTACGACAAGCGCGCCCAGCAGGGGCCGCCGATCCCCTTCGTCGAGATCCGCGCGCGCGGCGAGCAGGGCCTCGTCCCGTGGGACGGCGAGTCGATGGGCGAGCTCGAGGTGCGCGGGCCGTCGATCTCGTCCGCCTACTTCGAGTCCCCGGACTCCGGCGACCGCTGGACCGACGACGGCTGGTTCAAGACGGGCGACATCGTCACGATCGGCTCCGACGGGTACGTCGAGATCCAGGATCGCGCGAAGGACCTCGTCAAGTCCGGCGGCGAGTGGATCTCGACGGTCGCGCTCGAGAACGCGCTGATGGGCCACCCCGCGATCGTGGAGGCGGCGGTGATCGCGGTACCCGACGAGAAGTGGTCGGAGCGCCCGCTCGCGGTGTGCGTGCTGCGCGAGGGAGCCTCGGCGACCGACGACGAGCTCCGCGAGTACCTCGCGCCGAGCTTCGCCAAGTTCTGGCTCCCCGACCGGTTCGAGTTCGTCGAGGAGATCCCGAAGACCGCCGTCGGCAAGTTCCGCAAGACCGCCCTTCGCGAGCAGTTCGCGTCCCCCGTCGCGGCAGAGAGCCAGTAGGCGATGGGAGCCTTCATCTCGACGGAGCGGCACGAGGCGGTCGCGCTCGTCACGATCGACAACCCGCCGATGAACGCCCTCGCGAGCGCGCTCCTCGAGGAGCTCGAGGCCGAGATCGAGGCGCTCGACGCCGACGACGACGTCCGCGCGATCGTCCTCCGCGGCGCGGGCGAGCGGGCCTTCGTCGCCGGCGCGGACATCAAGGAGTTCCCGGCGCTCCGCGAGTCGGCGAGCGAGGGCGGCTCGGCCCGCGGGATCCAGCGTCTCGGCCACCGCATGGACGCGGCGCGCACGCCGTTCGTCGCCGCGATCCGCGGGTTCTGCCTCGGCGGCGGCCTCGAGCTCGCGATGTGCTGCGACGTGCGCGTCTGCGCCGACGACGCGCAAGCTCGGCCAGCCCGAGATCAAGCTCGGGCTGATCCCGGGCGGCGGCGGCACGCAGCGGCTTCCGCGGCTCGTCGGCCCGGGGCGCGCGATGCTGCTCAACCTCACCGGCGAGTTCATCGACGCCGACACCGCGTACGCGTGGGGCCTCGTCGAGAAGGTCGTGCCCGTCGACGAGCTCGAATCGGCCGCGCTCGAGGTCGCCGGGCAGATCGCGGCGCAGTCGCCGCACGCGGTCGCCGTCCTGCGCGAGCTCGCCCGCACGACCCGCGACCTGTCGCTCGAGGAGGGCCTGCGCCGCGAGGCCGACGGCTTCGTCCGCTGCCTCCGCTCCGAGGACGGCGCGGAGGGCGTCGCCGCCTTCATCGAGAAGCGGGCGCCGACGTTCACCGGGCGCTGACCGCATGAAGGCGATCGTCCTCGACGAGGAGCGCCGGCTCGCGCTTCGCGACGTCCCGGAGCCCGAGGCCGCCGAGGGTCAGCTCCTCGTCGACGTGCGCGCAGCGGGGATCAACTACGCCGACGTCCTGATCAGCGAGGGCCGGTACCCGCAGGCGCCGCCCCTGCCCTACGTGCCCGGCAGCGAGATCGCCGGGGAGACGGCCGACGGCCGACGCGTGATCGGCTTCGTTCGGGACGGCGGCGGAGGGTACGCCGAGCGCGCGGCCGTCGACGACGGCTGGGTGTTCGACCTCCCGGACGGCGCGTCGTACGAGGACGGCGCGGCGTTCCTGCTCGCCTTCCTCACCGCGTGGATGCCGCTCACGCGGCAGGTGCGGATCGAGGAGGGCTCGCGCGTCCTCGTCACGGCGGCGGCGGGCGGCGTCGGCAGTGCCGGCGTCCAGGTCGCACGAGCGCTCGGCGGCGCCGTCGTCGGGGCGGCCGGCTCGCCGGAGAAGCTCGACCGCGTGCGCGCGCTCGGCGCCGAGCCGGTCGAGGTACGAGGAGATCGGTGACCTCGAGCCGTTCGACGTCGTCCTCGACCAGGTCGGCGGCGATCTGTTCGCAACGGCACTCGGCAAGCTGAAGCCGCTCGGGACCATCATCGGAATCGGCTTCGCCGGCGGCGCGTGGCAGCCGGTCGACCCCGCGCTCCTCGTCGGGCGCAACGTCTCCGTCGCGGGGTTCTACCTCGGCCGGCTGATGAAGCTCCGACCCGACCTCGTCCGCGCCTCCGCGCTCGAGCTCCTCGAGCAGTGGTCCGCCGGGGCGCTCGCGCCGGTCGTCGGGGCGACCTACCCGCTGGCCCAGGCCGAGGACGCCCTGCGCCTCGTCGCCGACCGGCGCTCGACCGGCAAGGTCGTGCTCGTGCCGTGAGGACGGCGCTCGTCACCGGCGGCGCGTCGGGGATCGGCGCTGCGCTCGTGACGCGGCTGCGGCGGGAGGGGTTCGAGGTGCGGTCGCTCGACCTCGCGACCGGCTTCGACGTCACCGACCCCGCGCACTGGGACGCCGTGGAGGCGGTCGACGTCGCGTGCCTCAACGCCGGGGTGCTCGGCGGCCCCGCCGACCCGACCGCGCTGACGGTCGACGGCTACCGCCGTGCCATGGCGGTGAACGTCGACGGCGTCGTCCTCGGCGTGCGCCGGCTCGCGTCGGTGATGCCGCTCGGTGGCCGGATCGTCTGCACGGCGTCGCTCGCGGGCCTCACGTCCGTTCCCGACGACCCGGTGTATGCGGCGACGAAGCATGCGGTGGTGGGATTCGTCCGGAGCGTCGCCGCCGGGCTCCAGGCGCGCGGGATCGCGATCAACGCGATCTGCCCGGGCTTCGCCGACACGCCGATGGTCGCGGGCACGGCCCGCGAGCGCCTCGAGGCCGCCGGCTTCCCGCTCCTGACCGCCGAGGACGTCGCCGAGGCGGCATGGGTCGCACTGACGTCGGGCGAGACCGGCCACGCCTGGGTCGTCCAGCCCGGCCGTCCGCCGGTCGACTTCCGCTTCCCGACGCTGCCGGGGCCGCGCCGCGGGGACGAGGCGATCGGTCTGCCGCCTCCGCTCTCGGCGTGAGGCCGAGGCAGCCGCCTACGAGAACGCCCAGCCCTCGCCCTCGCGGAAGGACTTCAGGATCCGGCGGGCGGCGGTCATCCGGTGCACCTCGTCGGGCCCGTCGTAGATCCGCGCCGCTCGTGCGTTCATCGCCATCCGGGCCAGCGGCGTCTCGTCGGTGAGCCCGCGGGCGCCGTGGACCTGGATCGCGCGATCGATCACCTCGACGAGGACGTTCGCCGCGTAGACCTTCAGGAGCGCGACCTCGACGCGCGCCTCGGAGCCCTCGTCGATCTTCCCGCGCCGTGTCCATCGTCAGGAGGCGGCACGCCTGGATCTCCGCCGCCGAGTCGGCGACCCAGTTCTGCACCGTTCCCTTCTCGGCGAGCGGGCCGCCGAACGCCTCACGCTCGTTCGCGTAGCGGCACATGAGCTCGAACGCCCGCTGCATCTGGCCGAGCCACCGCATGACGTGGTGGATGCGACCCGGGCCGAGGCGCTTCTGCGCGAGGCGGAACGCCTCCCCCTCCCCGCCGAGCGTGTTCGCGACCGGGACGCGCACGCCGGTGAAGCGCACCTCGCAGTGGGTGTTCCAGCCACGGCCGGCGTGCCCCATCACCGGGACGGGACGGACGACGTCGACGCCGTCGGTGTCGGCGGGGACGAGGATCATCGTCCCGCGCCGGTGCGGCTCGGCATCCGGGTCCGAGATCGCGAAGACGACGGCGAAGCCGGCTCCGTCGGCGCCGCTCGAGAACCACTTGTGCCCGTCGATCACCCAGTCGTCGCCGTCCCGCACCGCGCGCGTCTGCAGCAGCGTCGGGTCGGAGCCGGCGACGTCGGGCTCGGTCATCGCGAAGAACGACCGCATCTCGCCGGCGACGAGCGGGCGCAGGAAGCGCTCCTTCTGCTCGTCCGTGCCGAACAGGTGCAGGATCTCCGCGTTCCCGGCATCGGGCGCCTGGCAGCCGAACACGAGCTGCGCGTATGCGGAGCGCCCGATCTCCTCGTTGAGGCAGGCGTAGTAGAGGAAGCCGAGCCCGGTCCCTCCCGCCTCGGGCGGCACGTGCGGCGCCCAGAGGCCCGCCTCGCGCGCCTTCTCGCGGAGCTCCGCGAGGAGCGCGAGCGCGTCGTTGTCCTCCCGCTCGATCGCCGCCTCGTTCGGGTAGATGTGCTCGTCCATGAATGCCCGGTAGCGGCCGCGGGCCTCGACGTACTCGGCGGGGAACAGGCTCATGGGGCACTAGGATCGTCGAGATGCGCGTCGGTCTGCAACTGGGGTACGACGACCCGGCGTTCTGGGTCGGCCTCGCGGAGGAGGCCGAGCGGTGCGGATTCCACTCCGTCTGGACGTCCGAGGCCTACGGCTCGGACGCGGTTTCGCCGCTCGCCTGGGTCGGTAGCCGGACGACGAGCGTCAAGCTCGGGACGGCGATCATGCAGATGCCCGCCCGCTCCCCCGCGACAACGGCGGCGACCGTGGCGACGCTCGACCTTCTCTCCGGCGGGCGCGTCCTGCTCGGGCTCGGCACGTCGGGCCCGCAGGTGGCCGAGGGCTGGCACGGCCAGGCGTGGGGGAAGCCGCTGACGCGGACGCGCGAGTACGTCGACATCGTCCGGACGATCCTCCGGCGGGAGGAGCCGCTCGAGCACCACGGCGCGCACTACGACATCCCGTACTCCGGTCCCGACGCGACCGGCCTCGGCAAGCCGCTCAAGCTGATCGTGCATCCGCCGCGCGCGGACGTGCCGATCTACCTCGCGGCGATCGGGCCGAAGAACGTCGCGCTCGCCGCCGAGATCGCGGACGGCTGGCTGCCGATCTTCTTCTCGCCCGAGCGGTTCTCCGAGACGCACCTGCCGATGCTCGAGGAGGGCTTCGCGAAGCGCGGCGGCCGCCCGGAGGGATGGGATCTCGCGGCGCACGTCCCGATCGTGTTCGCGGACGACGTCTCCGCGGCGCGCGACTTCCTGAAGCCGCTCCTCGCCCTGTACGTGGGCGGGATGGGCGCGAAGGGGCAGAACTTCTACAACCGGCTCGCGCAGCGCTACGGGTACGAGGACGCGGCGGCGACGATCCAGGAGCACTACCTCGCCGGCACGGAAGAACGACGCGATCGCCGCGGTGCCCGACGCCCTGGTCGACGAGGTCTCGCTCGTCGGCGACCGCGGCCGCATCGCCGACCGGCTCGCGGCGTTCCGCGAGTCCGGCGTCACGACGCTCGTGCTCCAGGCGCGGCAGCCGGAGGCGCTGCGGCTCGTCGCCGACCTCGTGTGAGCCGCCGAGCCGTGCGCCGGCGCCTGTACCTGATGCGCCACGGCGCAGTGGCGTACTTCGACGATGCCGGGCGGCCGGTCGCGCCCGGACGACGTTCCGCTCACCGACGAGGGACGCGAGCAGGCGCTCGCCGCGCGCACGCTCCTCGAGGACGTCCGGCTCGATCGCGTGATCGCCTCGGGTCTTCCCGCGGACGACCGAGACGGCGTCGCTCGTCGCGCCGGAGCACGAGATCGAGCTCTGGCCCGACCTCCGCGAGATCACCGGCTCGAAGCTCTCCTCGATCCCCGCCGCCGAGCTCGAGGAGGCGTTCGTCCACGCCTTCCGCGGCGTCGTCCCGAACGAGAAGCGGTTCCTCGGCGGCGAGACGATCGGCGAGCTCTTCGACCGCGTCGTGCCCGCCCTCGAGCGCCTCGTCGCCGACGACGGCTGGGACACCGCGCTCGTCGTCGCGCACGGCGCCGTCAACCGGGCGATCCTCTCGTACGTCCTCACCGGCGAGCGGATGTTCCTCGGCCGCTTCGAGCAGGCGCCGGGCTGCCTCAACGTGCTCGACGTCGGCGAGGACTGGATCGTCCGCGCGGTGAACGTCGCGCCCGTCGACCTCGTCCACGCGACGACGCGGAAGACGACGATGGAGCAGTACTGGGACGCAGTACCGGGCGCTCCCGGCTGCGCCGGAAGCGCCCGATACCGACTAGCGCGCAGCGACGGCTACGTCGCCGCGCCCGCGCACTTCAGCTTCGAGACGGGCTGGAACGTCCCGTTCGTGAACTTCACGATCCGCTCGCACTGGATCGGCTGCTGATCGGCGCCGCCCGTCCGCTGCCGGTTGCCCGGCAGCAGGAACGGGTTCGCCTCGTTCCAGTTGCGGAACGCCTTCATCAGCGACGCCCGGGTCGGGTTCCGCCCGGCCTTGTACATCAGCTGCGTGAAGGCGTGCGCGACCGCGACGCCGTAGTAGTTGAGCGCGTCGGTCACGCGCCCGCTCGGGTAGTACTTCGCCATCACCTGCTTGTAGAGCTTCATCGCGGCGTCGTTGTCCCACGCCGGGTTGGCCGGATCCTTCGCGTACTGGACGGTGAACGTCCGGTCGGGGAGGTCACCGCCGCCCGACGTCTTCGCGAGCGTCAGGAACGTGTCCGTCGCCGACACCGAGTTGGTGTAGATCACGGCCGGCGACCAGCGGAGCGCGTTCGCGATCACGTACGCCTGCACCGTGAAGCGCGGCGTCGCGAGGATCACGAAGATCGTCGCGCCGGTCGCCGCGGAGCCGCGCGACCTGCGCGCGGACGTCGGCCGCGGTCACCTCGAACGCCTCGCGTCCCGACGATGTTCGAGGCCTTCGCCCCGAGGCCCGTCCGGAGCCCGCGCAGGTAGTCCTGCCCGAAGCTGTCGTTCTGGTACAGCACCGCGATCTTCGCGTTCGGGCTGTTGCGGGCGATCGCCTGCCCGTAGATCCGCGCCCTCGAACTCGTAGTCGGGCTGCCAGCCGCCCGTCCACGGGTACTTCTTCGCGTCACGGCCCCAGGTCGAGGCGCCGGTCGCGTTCAGGAGCTGCGGCACCTTGCGCGCGTTGAGGTACGGCCGGATCGCCTCGTTGTGCTCGGTGCCGAGCGAGCCGACGACCGCGAACACCTTGTCCTCCTCGACGAGCTTCCGCGTCTGCTGGACGGTGTTGCGCCGGGTTGTAGCCGTCGTCGTAGTACTTGAAGACGATCTGACGGCCGTAGATGCCGCGCCGGCCGTCAGGCCCCTTCCGCGAGTTGATGTACGAGAAGTACGCCTTCATCGCCGCGCGGGATCGGTCGCGTAGAGAGACGCGCGCCCGGTCAGCGGGAACGTCCCCCCGATCGTGATCGTCCGAGCGGTGATCCCCGTCTCGGTCGACGCCGACGTCGCACTCGACGCGGCCACCCCGAGCGTCACCGACGAGCGCCGCGGCCAAGAGCACGACCTTCCTCATTCGGACTCCTTCTTGGAGATGGTGCGGTGTGGAGCGCGAGCCTAACCGGCCCCTCACCGATTTGCCAGCGTCTGAGACGAGCGCTCGGGCGCCCCGGTTAGCCCTGCGTGCGGTTAGCCGAGGCCGATCTCGGCGGCGAGGCGCTCGGCCTCGTCGAGCTCCTCGGCCAGGGCGTCGATGCCGCTCGCCCAGATCGCCGGATCGGTCAGGTCGAGGCCCACGAGCCGGGCGAGCTCCTCGGGCGAGCGCGACCCGCCGGCGCGCAGGAGCTCGAGGTACGGCTCGACCATCGCGTCGCCTTCCTGCACGTAGCGCCGGTAGATCGCGAGGGAGAAGAGGTACCCGTACGCGTACGCGTAGACGTACCCCGGCGAGCCCGTGAAGTGCGGGATGTAGCTCCACCAGGGCGTGTAGCCCTCGACGGAGACCGAGTCGCCGAAGAGCGCGGTCTGCGCCTCGATCCACAGCTCGCCGATCCGCTCGGAGGCCAGCTCGCCCTGACCCCGCCGCTCCGTGTGGACCGCGTGCTCGAAGCGGTTCATCGCGATCTGGCGGAACGTCGTCGCGATCGCGTCCTCGATGCTCCCCGCCAGGAGGTCGAGCCGGCGCCTCGGGTCGTCCTCGTCGGCGAGGAGCCGCTCGAACGTGAGCGCCTCGCCGAACACCGACGCCGTCTCCGCGGTCGTCAGCGGCGTCGACGAGTTGAAGTAGCCGAGCGGCTGCGACAGGACGCCGTGGAGGCCGTGCCCGAGCTCGTGCGCGAGGGTGAGGATCGAGCGGCGGTCGCCGGTGTAGTTCATGAGGATGTACGGGTGGACGCCCGGGACGGTCGTCGCGCAGAACGCGCCCGTCCGCTTGTCGGGCCGCACCGGCCCGTCGATCCAGCTGTCGTCGAAGAAGCGCGCGACGATGCCGCCCGCCTCGTCCGAGAAGTCGGAGTACGCGTCCACCACGATCGTCCGTGCGTCCTCCCACGAGGCCTTGCTCGTGTCCGCCGCGATCGGGGCCATGCGGTCGAAATGGTCGAGGCGCTCGAGACCGAGCAGCCGCGCCTTGAGGCGGTAGTAGCGCTGGGCGACGTCGTAGCGCGACGTCGTCGCCTCGATGAGCGCCTCGACGGCCTCGTCGGTCGTCTCGTTCGCGAGGTTGCGGGACGAGATCCACGTCGGGTACCCGCGCAGCCGGTCGTCGATCGACTTGTCGACCAGGATCGTGTTGAAGACGAACGTCCGCGTGCGAAGGCCCGGGCCGAGCGCCTCGGTGATCGCCTCGGCCGCCGTGCGGCGCACGTCGCGGTCGGTGTCGTAGAGCCGCGCCATCGCCGTCTCGAGCGAGACCTCCTGCCCGTCGAGCGAGACGCGGAGCGCTCCGAGCTGCTCCTCGTAGAGTCGTGACCAGGCCCCGACGCCGGAGACGGTCTTCTCGGTGACGACCTTCTCCTCCGGCTCGGTGAGGAGGTACGGGCGGAACTTCCGGGCCGAGAGGAGATGGTGGCGCCAGTGGTCGAGCGCCTCGTCGGCGAGCACCGCGTCCGCGGCGTCGTCCGGGACGGCCGCCCACTCGAGCGGGAAGAAGAGGAGCTGGGTCTCGAGCGCCGCGGCCTTCTCCCCCAGCCGCGCGACGAGCGCGCCCCGCGTCGGGTCGGCCATGTTCGTCGCGAAGAGGAGGTGCGCGTACGTCAGCGGCCGGACGACCGACGACTCGATCCGCTCGTGCTCGGCGACGGCGTCGGCGAGTGCCTGCGCGTCGAGCTCGGCGACCTTCCCGTGGTAGCGCTCGCGGAACGCCGCGGCGTCCGCCTCGGCCTGCGCGATGTCGGATTCGATGCGTGCGTCGTCGGGGCCGTCGTAGAGGTCGCCGAGGTCCCACGCGACGTCCTCGGCGCCTGTCAGCTCGGTCGTCGCCATCCGCCGGAATCTAGCTGTCCAGATCCTCCGCGCGCGTCACGGGCGCGCGGCACGCGAACCGCTCGCAGACGTAGACCGCCGGCAGCCCGTCGACGAGGCCTTTCCCCTCGAGCAGCGGCACCTCGTCGGACGGGCCGAGGGCGACGACCGTCTCGGGCTGGAACGGCGCGAGCGCGGCCCGCGCGACGTCCGAGCGGACGTCGCCGACGATCGCGAGCTCTCGCGGCGGCGAGAGGTGGAGGTGGAGGGTGCAGAGCCCCCACGAGAACGCGCGCGGGACCCGCTCCATCGCCGGCGCGAGGAGCCGCAGGACGCCGGCGCCCCGCTCGACGAGCGCCTCGTCGCCCCAGATGCGCCCCAGCCGGACGAGCACCGAGGCGAGCATCGAGTTCCCCGAGGGCGTCGGGTCGTCGTCGAGGTCCTTCGGCCGCGTCGCGAGCCGCTCGCCGTCATGAGGCGCGAGGAAGAAGCCGCCGTGCTCGTCGTCCGCGAACAGCTCGACCGCGCGGTCGGCGATCCGGCGGGCCTCGAGCAGCCAGCGCGGTTCGCCGGTCGCGACGTGGAGCTCGAGCAGGCCGTGCGCGACGTTGGCGTGGTCGTCGAGGAACCCGGGGCCGCTCACCCGGTCCTCGCGGATGCTCCGGAGCACGCGGCCGTCGTCGCCGCGAAGCGGGCCGAGGAGGAAGTCGCCGAGCGCCACGGCCGCCTCCAGCCAGTCCGCGCGCTCGAGCCGGCGTGCCGCCTCCGCGAGCGCGGCGAGCGCGAGGCCGTTCCATGCGGCGATCGCCTTGTCGTCGCGGAACGGCTGCGGCCGACGCTCGCGAATCGCGAGCAGGCGCTCCTTCGTCTCCGCGTCGAGCTCGCCGCGGACGATCGACCGGCCGTGCTCGAAGGGCTCGAGCAGCGCAGGGTCGAGCCCGAGCTCCTCCCATTCGGCGGGCGTCCAGGTGTACGTGACCCCCTCGACGCCCTCGGTGTCGGCGTCCTGCGCGGACGCGAACCCGCCGCTCTCGAGGCGCATCTCGCGCAGGAGGTAGGCGATGGTCTCCTCGACGACGACCCGGTATCGCTCCTCGCCGGTGACGACCCAGGCGTGGAGGTACGTGGACGCGAGCAGCGCGTTGTCGTAGAGCATCTTCTCGAAGTGCGGCACGAGCCAGCGGGCATCGACCGAGTAGCGATGGAAGCCCCCGCCGACGACGTCGTAGAGGCCGCCCGCGGACATGCCGTCGAGCGTCCGCCGGACCATCCCGAGCGCCTCCGGCGCCGCCGCGGCGGAGCAGCAGCTCGAGCGCCGACGACGGCGGGAACTTCGGCGCCGTGCCGAAGCCGCCGAACGCGGGCTCGTAGTCGCGGGCGAGGTGACGCTCGGCCGCGTCGAGCAGCGCCGGGGACAGCTCGGCGTCGCCCGCCGTCAGCCGGGCGGCGCCGCCGAGCGCGTCGACGAGCCTCGCCGCCTGCGCCTCGAGGTCGTCGCGGCGCTCGCGCCACGCCTCCGCGATCGCCTGCAGGAGCTGCCGGAAGCTCGGGATCCCGTGCCGCGGCTCGGGCGGGAAGTACGTGCCCGCGTAGAACGGCCGCCCGTCGGGCGTCAGGAACACCGTGGTCGGCCAGCCGCCCTGGCCGGTCATCGTCACGCAGGCGTCCATCGTCATTGCGTCGACGTCGGGTCGCTCCTCGCGGTCGACCTTCACGTTCACGAAGAGGGCGTTCATGACCTGCGCCGTCGCGGCCTCCGAGAACGACTCGTGCTCCATCACGTGGCACCAGTGGCACGAGCTGTAGCCGACCGAGACGAGGAGCGGCCTGTCCTCGGCGCGGGCGCGCTCGAACGCCTCGTCGCCCCACGGGTACCAGTCGACCGGGTTCGAGGCGTGCTGGAGGAGGTACGGGCTGGCGGACTCGGCGAGGCGGTTCATGCCTCTGTTCTACCCTCGATCCGTCTTTTCGTCCGACCGGCCGTGTCGTATGGTCGCGCGCATGAGACGAACACCCATGTGGCTCGTGTTCGCCGGCGGCGCGATCACCGTCGTCGGCGTGCTCATCCAGGCGTTCACGATCGCCGCGTACGTGCGCGGCGCGGGGAGGGCGCGCTCGACGCCCACGGGGGCTTCTCGATGATCGTCCACATCGGGCAGCTCCTGATCGTGATCGGCGCAATCTGGGCGTGGTGGGGCAACTGGGGCGCGGTCGGGCTCGCCGTCGCATTTCTCGTGCTGTGCGTCGCGCAGCTCGCGTTCCTCGGCGACACGGAGGAGCCGGGCGGCTGGATCAACGGCCTGCACGGCATGCTCGCGCTCGTGATCCTGCTCGTCGGAGCGTGGTGCTTCGCGCGCGGGAGACGCGAGCTCGGGCTCGGAACCGCCGGAACCGCCGGAACCGGCTACGTAGTCGACGTCCGCGGGCGCCGTCTCGGCGGCGCCCGCGCGCTTCCGGCGCTCGCGCAGGTACCAGCGCACGAGCTCGACGCCGGCCGGCGACGACGATCGCGATGACGAACCCGAGGAGCAGGCCCTTCCAGGGCTCGTCCTCGAACTGTCTTGCCGCCGATGTAGCCGAGCATCGCGGCGTAGCGTCCCCCAGAGCAGCGCGGCGACAGCGTCCGCGACGATGAAGCGGCGACACGGCATCCCGTGGGTGTACCCCGAGGAGAACGTCACCGCGGTGCGGCCGCCGGGGATGAAGCGCGCGATGATGATGATGTAGAAGCCGCGCGCCTCGAGCTGGTGCTCGGCCCAGACGAACGCCTTGCGCGACTTCTCGCCGCGGAAGACGTCCTTGACGGTGCGCTCGCCGAGCCACGATCCGATCCCGTAGGAGATGTTGTCCCCGACGAACGCGCCGGCGCTCGCGCGAGAGGATGACGACCAGGAGCGAGAGCTCGCCGGTCGCTGGCGACGACGCCGCCGGTGATGACCGCGGTCTCGCTCGGGACGATCGGGAAAGAACGCGTCGATCGCCGACGACGGCGAAGATCGCCACGTAGCTCCAGCTCGAGCCGGACACCCAGTCGATGAACTGGTCGAACACGCGGCCGCATCGTCGCAGACGCGATGATGCACGCCGTGCACAAGCCGCTCGAGGGGGCGCGCGTGCTCGACGTGACGACGTCGATCGCGGGCCCGTACTGCGCCCAGATCCTCGCCGCGCTCGGCGCGGACGTCGTCAAGGTGGAGCGCCCCGACACGGGAGACGACGGCCGCGCGTGGGGCCCGCCGTTCTGGGACGGCGAGGGCACGATGTTCCTCTCGGCCAACGCGGGGAAGCGCTCCCTCGGCCTGTCGCTCCGCGACCCGCGCGGCCGCGACGCGCTGCTCCGGCTCGCCGCGCGCGCCGACGTCTTCCTCCAGAGCCTCCGCCCCGGCCTCGCCGAGGAGCTCGGGCTCGGGCCCGACGCCGTCCGCGCCGCGAGCCCGCGGCTCGTGTACTGCTCGCTCGGGGCGTACGGCCACACCGGGCCGCTCTCCGCGGAGCCCGGGTACGACGCGCTGATGCAGGCGGCCGGCGGGCTCATCTCGATCACGGGCGAGCCGGGGCGACCCGGCGTCCGGGTCGGCTCGTCGCTCATCGACCAGGGGACGGGCACGTGGGCGGCGCTCGGCGTCCTCGCAGCGCTGCTCGAGCGCGAGCGGACGGGCGAGGGCTGCGTCGTCGACGTCTCCCTGTACGAGACGGCGATCGGCTACATCGGCTACCACCTGGCCGGCTACCTCGCGGACGGCACGATTCCGAGCGGCGAGGGAACCCGCTTCCCGATGGTCGCGCCGTACCAGGTGATGGCGACGCGGGACGGCGAGCTGCTGGTGGCGGGCGGCAACGACCGGCTCTACCACGCGATCTGCGACGTCCTCGGGCTCCCGGAGCTCGTCGACGACCCGCGCTTCCGGACGAACGCCGACCGCGTGCGAAACCGCGACGAGCTCGTCCCGCTCCTCGAGGAGCGGCTTCGCACCGACGACTCGGCCACCTGGCGGGAGCGGCTCAGCGCGGCCGGTGTGCCGACCGCCCCTGTCGCGGACGTCCGGGACGTCGCCGAGTCGCCGCAGACCGCCGCCCTCGGGATCCTGCAGACCCTCGACCACCCCCGGATCGACGGCCTGACGCTGGCGGCGCTTCCCGTCTCGTTCGACCGCGAGCGGGCGCTCCATCCGAGCGCGCCGCCGGACGTCGGCGAGCACTCGGCCGAGATCCTCCGCGAGGCGGGCTACACGGACGAGGAGATCGCGGAGCTCGCCGCCGCGGGCGTCACGACCTACTCGTAGTGCAGCGCCTCGAGCGGGTTGAGCTTCGCGGCGCGGCGCGCCGGGAAGATCGCCGCCAGGACCCCGACGAGGATCGCCGCGATCGCGAACACGATCACCTGCGTCGTCGGGAACGTGAACTCGATGAAGTCGACGCGGGCGATGAGGAGCGCCGCGAGCACGATCCCGAGCACGATCCCGATCGCCGCGCCGATGAGCGACGTGATCACGCTCTCGTGCCGGATCATCCGCCGTGTCTGGCGTCGCGTCATCCCGATCGCGCGCAGCATCCCGATCTCGCGGGTCCGCTCGAACACGGTGAGGACGAGGGTGTTCACGATCCCGAACAGGCTCACGACGATCGAGAGCGCGAGCAGCACGTAGAGGATGTTGAGGATCGCGCTGAGACCGGCGATCTGGTTGTCGATGAACGTCTCGCGGTCCTGCGCCTTCGCGTTCGGGAAGTCGGCGAGCGCGGTGTCGAGCGCCGCCTGGTTCGCATCGGTGGCGCCGCCCTCCATCTTCACGAACGAGTAGAGGTTCTTCGGCGGCTGGACCTCCGCGTCCCAGGCCTCGGCGGAGACGGTCACCGTCCCGAACGGCGACCCACCGCTCGGCGGGTCGAAGATCCCCTCGAGCCGGAACGTCTCGGTCGTCCCGTTCGGGAACGTGACCCGGATCGGCGACCCGATCCGGAGGTCGTGATCCTTCGCGTAGCCGTCGTCCACGAAGGCGCCGTCGTCGCCGAGCGTCGCGAGGGTGTCCTGCGAGCCCTCGATCCAGTCCATCGAGATGACCTCCTTCATCCCCGGGTCGACCGCGGTGGCGAACTCGGTCGAGTCGAAGACGCGAACCTCGCCGGTGCGGACGCTCCCGATCGCCGTGACGCCCGGCGCCTTCGCGGCAGCCTCCGCGGCAGAGGTCGGGATCGGCGAGAAGTTGTTCTGCGCCGTGATCGCGTAGTCGCCCGTGAAGAGGTCGTTGACGGCGCCCCTGAACGAGTTGACGATCCCGGCCGCGAGCGTCGCGACGAGCGTCACGAGCGCGAGGCCGATCATCAGCGCGGACGCGGTCGAGGCCGTGCGCTGCGGGTTCCGGCGCGAGTTGTCGCGCGCGAGGATGCCCGCGGCGCCGCCGAACCGCGCGGCCGGCCAGCCCAGCACGTGCGCGAGCGGCTTTACGATCCGCGACGACAGCAGCGCCACGCCGAGGAAGATGAGCAACGCGCCGAGGCCCATCCAGATGAGGACCTGCGTCGTGTCGAGGCCGCTGCCGAAGAGGCCGTAGAGCAGTGCCGCGAATCCGGCGATCGTCGTCAGCGCCGCGCCGATCCAGCGGTAGCGCGAGAAGCGGCCCGGGGGCAGCGTCGCACCCTCGCGCACCGCGGCGATGGGTGGCACGCGGGTCGCGCGGAACGCCGGGCGAAGGCTCGCGAACAGCGTGACGAGGATCCCTGCGAGCAGGGCGACGACGATCGGTGCGCGTCTCGAACAGCAGTCCCGTGTTCGGCAGCGTGAAGCCGACCGCGTCGAACAGCGCGAACAGGCCGGACGCGAGCAGCAGGCCGAGGAACAGCCCGATCACCGATGCGACGATCCCGACGACGAGCGCCTCCACGAAGATCGAGAACATGACCTGGCGCCGCGAGGCGCCGAGCGTCCGCAGCGTCGCGAACTCACGGGTGCGCTGCGCGATCGTGATCGAGAGCGAGTTCGCGATCACGAACGAGCCGACGAACAGCGCGATCCCGCCGAATGCGAGCAGGAAGCCCTGGAGGAAGGTGATGAACTCGTTCGTCTCGGCCGCGTCCTCCTGCGCCTGCGCCAGTCCTGTGCGGGCCTGCGCATCGGGCGGCAGGATCGGGTCGATCTCCGAGAGCAGCTGCTGGTCGGAGACGCCGGGCTTCGCCGCGACCGCGATCTCGTCGAGGCGCCCTTCCTTCTCGAAGAGCCGCTGCGCCGTCGGGAGGTCGAAGCCGGCGAGCGTCGCGCCGCCGATCGAGAGGTCGGAGCCGAACTCCACGATCCCGGAGATCCGGAGGCGCTCGACCGGGCCCTCCACCTGGACGCCGATCTCGTCGCCGATCCCGAAGTCCTCCTTGTCGGCCACGCCGGAGTCGATCACGACCTCGTCCGGGCCGGGCCAGGCCCCGTCGACGAGCCTGAGCGGGTTGAACGGGGAGTCGCCGTCGGCGATCGCGAAGCCGAGGTTCGGCGCGCCGCCGTAGACGAGCGCCTTGCCGTCCTTCCCGATCAACGAGGTCGAGTCGCTGTCGACGCTCCCTTCGGCCTGCCCGACCCCGGGCAGCTCGCGCACCTCACCGAGCAGCGACTCGTCGAGCGTCGGCTGGGTGACGCCGCTGCCTTCCGAGAGGTCGAAGGCCGACTTTCCGGAGATCACGACGTTCGAGCCCTGGCGCACGTCGGTGAAGATCTGGTCGAACGCGCTGTCGATCGAGTCCGTGAGGACGTACGTCCCGCTGATCATCGCGACGCCCAGCACGATCGCCAGGGCGGTCAGGACCGTCCGGAGCTTTCGTGTGAGTAGGCCCTTGAGCGCGAACTTGATCATGTGCCTCTAGGTGTAGCCGTCGTGAAGAGGGTGCCGCGCCGGTCGGCGCGGCACCCGGTCCACGTCACTCGTAGTGCAGTGCCTCCAGCGGGTTCAGCTTCGCGGCGCGCCTCGCCGGCGTGATCGCAGCGAGCAGGCCGACGATGACGGCGAGGATCACGAGGAACACGAGCTGCCCCGTCGGGATCGCGAAGCGGATGTCGAACTCCCCGAGCGCCCGCGTGACGAGCACCGCGAGGAAGATCCCGAGCGGCAGCCCGAGCGCGGTCCCGATCAGCGCGGTGATCACGCTCTCGTGCCGGATCATCCGCCGCGTCTGCCGCCGCGTCATCCCGACCGCGCGCAGCATCCCGAGCTCGCGCGTCCGCTCGAAGACCGAGAGCACGAGCGTGTTCACCATCCCGAAGAGGCTGATGATCACCGAGAGCGCGAGCAGGACGTAGAGCATCGCGAGGAAGTCGTTGAACTCCGCGTCCTCCTTGTCGATCCACTCCTGCGCGCGTCTGCACGCGCGCGTCGGGGAAGCCGGCGGTCGCCTCCTCGAGCTCGGCGCTTGGCTCGCCTCGTTCGGGCTCTCCGGCGACGTTGACGAACGTGTACTGGTTGCGCGGCCGGTCGACGAGCTCGTCGAACGCGTCGATCGTGATGCTCGCGGCGCCGAGGAGCGGATAGAACGGCGGCGGCTTGTAGATCCCCTTGACGACCGCGTCCAGCGATCGTGCCCTCGCCGGTGCGGACCGTCACGGTGCCGCCCGACCGCGAGGTCGTGGTCCTCGGCGAAGCTCTCGCTCAGGATCATCCCGTTCGTCGCCGAGCGTCGCGAGGGTCGCGTCGGAGCCGTCGACCCAGTCGAACGAGTAGCCCTCGGTGATCAGCTCGGGGTCGATCCCGGTCAGGTAGCCGCCGTGGCCGTCGATCTCGGCGACCTCCGAGCGGACGTGCGTGACCGTCTCGGCGGACGGCGCGTCGGCGGCCGCGTCGCCGGCGGCGGCGACGAACGGCGTGTAGCCGTCCTGCGAGGTGATGATGAAGTTCGCGGTGATCTGATCCTCGATCGCATCGCGGTTCGACGCCTTCATCCCGTTCACGAACGTGGCGACGAACGCGACGAGCGCGACGCCGATCATCAGCGCGGCGGCGGTCGCGGCCGTGCGGCCCGGGTTGCGGACCGAGTTGCGCCGCGCGAGCGCTCCCGGCGGCGCCGCCGATCCACCGCGCCGGCAGCCCGACGACGGCGGCGAGCGGCCGGACGAGCTTCGACGAGATCATCGCGACGCCGACGAACAGGAGCAGCACGCCGCCGGCGATCGAGAGCAGCCGCTGCGCCGGTGCCGACGTCGTCGGCGAACATCGAGTAGCCGAGCAGGAGCGAGCGCGATCGCGATCAGCGCGAGCGCGATGTACGGCGTGAAGCGCGTGCCCGCGGCCCTTCGGCAGCTCGGCGCCCTCGCGGACGGCCGCGATCGGCGGCACGCGCGTCGCGCGGATCGCGGGGAAGAGCCCGGCGACCACGGTGATGAGCGTCCCGACGAGCAGCGAGACGATCATCGTCCGCGGCGCGTACACCGTCTCCGCCTCCGGCAGCCCGAGCCCGAGCGCGCGGAACAGCGCCTCGAGCCCCTTCGCGAGCGCGAGGCCGAGGGCGAGCCCGATGAGCGACGCGAGGAGCCGATCACGAACGCCTCGAGCAGCACCGATGCGGAGCACCTGACGCCGCGAGGCGCCGAGCGTCCGCAGCGTCGCGAACTCGCGCGTCCGCTGGGCGACGGTGATCGAGAGCGTGTTGAAGATGACGAACGAGCCGACGAAGAGCGCGATCCCGGCGAACGCGAGCAGGAAGTAGCGGAAGAACGTCGTGAACTCGCCGATCTCGTCCTCGGACTCCTGCGCCTCCTCGACGCCGGTCTTCACCTGGGCGTCCGCCGGGAGGAGCGGCTCGATGTCGACGATCGAGCTGCGTCGGGCGTCGTGCCCTCCGCCGCCGCGACCGAGATCGCGTCGAACTGCCCCTCGCGGTCGAAGAGCTTCTGCGCGGTCGCGACGTCGAAGATCGCGAACGTCGCGGTGCCGAGCGACTCGACGTTGCCGTACTTCGCGATCCCGACGACCTCGAAGTCCTGCTTCGGCTGCAGCGTCGAGATCTCGATCGTCTCGCCGAGCGCGAAGTCCTCGCGGTCGGCCGTGCCGGCGTCGACGACGACCTCGCCGTCGCCCTCGGGCCAGCGGCCCTCGAGCAGGTTGAGCGGGTTGAAGACGCGAGTACTCGGGCGCGGTGTCGATCCCGAACCCGAAGCTCGGAGCGCCGTTCGTGTTCATCGCCTTGCCGTCGTCGCCGATGATCTTCGTGTTGAGCTCGTCGTAGATCGCCGCCCATCGCGAGCCCGACGGAGTCGAGCCCGCGGATCTCGTCGAGGAGCGACGCCTCGACGGGCGGCGGCGGCCGGCGTCTCGAAGTCGGACGGAGAAGTCTCGCCTCCTTGCCGCTGACGACGACGTCCGTGCCTGCGTAGGAGTCGGCGAAGATGCTCGAGAACGCCTTGTCGATCGTGTCCGTGAGGACGTAGGTGCCGCTGATCATCGCGACGCCGAGCACGATCGCGAGCGCGGTCAGGATCGTGCGGAACTTGCGTCCCGGCGAGGCTCTTCAGCGCGAAGCGCGTCACGTCTTCGCGACCTCGTTCATCGTCTCCGAGATCTCGTGCTGCGTCGCGCCCGCGAGCTCGCGGACGATGTTGCCGTCGGCCAGGTAGAGGACGCGGTCGGCGATCGCGGCCGCGCGCGACTCGTGCGTGACCATCACGATCGTCTGTCCGAGGTCCTCGACCGAGTGCCGGAGCAGCTCGAGGATCTCGGCGCCGGTCTTCGAGTCGAGGTTGCCCGTGGGCTCGTCCGCGAACACGACGTCGGGCTGGGAGACGAGCGCCCGCGCGATCGCGACGCGCTGCTGCTGCCCGCCGGAGAGCTCGGACGGGCGGTGCGAGAGGCGGTCGCCGAGACCCACCGACTCGATCAGCGTCGCGAAGAAGTCGGCGTCCGGCTTCTCGCCGGCGATCGCGAGCGGCAGCGTGATGTTCTCCTCGGCCGTCAGCATCGGCAGGAGGTTGAAGAACTGGAAGACGAAGCCGATGTGGCGTCGCCGCAGCCTCGTCAGGTCGGAGTCCTTCAGCGTGGTGATCTCCGTCCCGGCGATCTCGACGGACCCGGAGGTCGGCTTGTCGAGCCCGGCGAGGATGTGCATCAGGGTCGACTTCCCCGACCCCGACGGCCCCATCACGGCGGTCAGCCGTCCACGCGGGACTTCCACCGACACGCCGCGAAGCGCGTCGACCGCCGTCTCGCCTTCGCCGTAGCGGCGCGTCACCTCGCGCCCGACCACGACGGTCCCGTTCTCGGTCATGTCGTCTCCTCTGCTTTTCTCGGTTCTCAGCGGCTCACGGTGCCCGGCCCGCACGACGGGCAGGGTGCGGCAAACCCTACTCCTGGATCTGTGGCTACCACCTAGGGGACGCAGCCCGGTCAGGGATCGGCAGGCGGCATCCAGGCAGTTGCGACCGCGAAGCGGGCGCCTTCAGGGATGTGCCCCGCCACAGGCGGGGATCAGCGGCAGGATTCCGCGAGAGCGGAATCCTGCTTCGCGAGCAAGAGCTAGCGCATCCGGCGGCCGGCCTCGGCGAGCACGTCGCCGAGGATCCCGACGAGCTCGTCGATCTCGCGCTCGGTCGCGACGAGCGGCGGCGAGATCTGGACGACGGGGTCGCCGCGGTCGTCGGCCCGGCAGATCAGGCCCGCGTCGAAGAGCGCGCCGGAGAGGAAGCCCCGGAGGAGCGTCTCGCACTCGTCCTCGTCGAACGTCGCCCGCGTCTCCCTGTCCTTGACCAGCTCGATCGCGTAGAAGAACCCCGTCCCGCGCACGTCGCCGACGATCGGGAGGTCGAGCAGCGTCTCGAGCTTCTGCGCGGAAGACGTCCTCCGTCTCGCGCACGTGCTCGACGATGCCCTCGCGCTTCATGATCTCGATGTTCTTGAGCGCGATCGCGCACATCGTCGGGTGCCCGCCGAACGTGATGCCGTGCGTGAAGATCGACGTCGACTCGAGGAACGGCTCCATCACCCGATCGGTCGCGATGACGGCGCCGATCGCCGCGTACGACGAGGAGAGGCCCTTCGCCGACGTGATGATGTCGGGCCGGATGTCGTAGCGCTCCGAGCCGAACCAGTGCCCCAGGCGGCCGAACCCGGTGATGACCTCGTCCGCGGACAGGAGGATGTCGTACTCGTCGCAGAGCGCGCGCACGCCCTGCCAGTAGCCCGCAGGCGGGGTGAACGCGCCGCCGGCGTTCTGCACCGGCTCCATGTGCACCATGCACACCGTCTCGGGCCCCATCGCGAGGATCGTCTCCTCGAGGTCGTCCAGCAGGAGCGCCGTGAACTCGGCCTCGGTCTCCTCGGCGGGACGGTGGTAGCGGTTCGTGTTGCGCACGTGCCGCACCTCGGGAATGAGCGGCTCGAACGGCGTCCGGAGCGCCGGGATGCCGTTGATCGAGAGGGCGCCGAGCGTCGTGCCGTGGTAGGCGATGTGGCGCGCGATCGCCTTGTAGCGCCGCGACCCCTGCGCGGCGGCGACGATCGCGTCGTGCCCCCGCTCGGGCTCGTGCGAGGAGCTGCGGAGCCGCTTCTCGCCGCGCGCCGCGTAGTACTGGCGGGCGAGCTTCCAGGCCGACTCGACCGCCTCCGAGCCGCCGGAGACGAAGAACACGCGGTTGAGGTCGCCCGGGGCGAGCGACGCGACCTCGCCGGCGAGCTCGATCGCGCGCGGATGCGCGTACGACCAGTTCGTGTAGAAGGGCAGCTCGCGCATCTGCTCGAGCGCCGCCTGGCCGATCTCCTCGCCGAACGAGTAGCCGATGTTGACGGAGAACAGGCCCGCGAGCGCGTCGAGGTACCGCTTGCCGTTCGCGTCCTCGAGGTAGCAGCCGTCGCCGCGGACGATGATCGGCACGTCCTGGTCGGCGTAGCCGCCCATGCGCGTGAAGTGCATCCAGAGGTGATCCTTTGCGACGCGCTGGAGATCGATCGTGGTGGCGCTCATGCGGTGCTGCGCTCCCTTCGGGTCTGACGGATGACGTTCGCGAGCATCACGCCCACGGCGATGAAGAAGATGGCCGAGCCGATCACGTTCACCTGCGGCGGCACGCCTCGCGCCGCCTGGCCCCAGACGTACACGGGGAACGTGATCTCGCTGCCCGAGTTGAAGTACGTGATCACGAAGTCGTCGACCGAGATCGCGAACGCGAGCAGTCCGCCCGCGAGGATCGCCGGCCCGAGGAGCGGCAGCGTGATCTTCCGGAACGTGACCCACTCGTTCGCGCCGAGGTCGGCTGCCGCCTCCTCGAGGTGCCGGTCGAAGTCGACGAGCCGCGCGCGCACGGTGACGACGACGAACGAGATGCAGAACATCACGTGCGCGATGAAGATCGTCCAGAACCCGAGCGTGAAGAGCGTCTGGTTGAGGAAGAGCGTCAGCAGCGAGGCGCCGAGCACGATCTCCGGCGCGGCCATCGGCAGGAAGATGAGGAAGTTCAGCGGCCCGCGGCCGCGGAAGCGGTGCCGGACGAGCGCGAGCGCGATCAGCGCGCCGAGCGCGGTCGCCGTGATGCTCGCCAGGACGGCGATCAGCGAGCGAGGTGACGAGCGAGTCGCGGATCCCGGGCGGGGAGTCCCAGTTGATCCAGTTGTCGAGCGTGAACCCCTGCCAGACGTAGTTGAAGCGACCGGCCGGCTGGTTGAACGAGAACACGAAGACGACCGCGATCGGCAGCAGCATGTACCCGATCGCGAGCGCCGCGTAGACGCTCAGCATGTGCCGCTTGACGAAGGCCCAGGCGGCGTTCACGAGGTCAACCGCTCCGAGCCCACGGCGCGCGCGTAGACGATCACGACGACGAGGATCAGCGCCATCAGGACGAACGACAGCGCCGCGGCCTCGGGGTAGTCGAGGGAGACGAGGAACTTCGACTGGATGACGTTGCCGATCATCCGCTGCCCCGGCCCGCCGAGCAGCTCCGCGTTGATGAAGTCGCCGACGGCGGGGATGAACGTCAGCAGCGTCCCCGCGAAGACCCCGGGCAGCGAGATGGGCAGCGTCACGCGGAGGAACCCCTCGCGCGGGCTCGCGTAGAGGTCGCCCGCGGCTTCCAGGAGGCGCCGGTCGACCTGCTCGAGCGAGACGTAGATCGGCAGCACCATGAAGGGGAGGTAGTTGTAGGTGATGCCCAGCACGACCGCGGTCGAGGTGGCCAGGATGCGTCCGTCGTCCGCGACGAGCCCGATCGTCTTCAGCACGTCGAGCACGAACCCGTCGTCGGAGAGGATCGTCTGCCAGGCGATCGTGCGGATGAGGTACGTGACGAAGAACGGCGCGATCACGAGGACGAGGAAGACGTTCTTCCAGCGCCCCGCGCGGAACGCGATCCAGTAGGCGAGCGGGTAGCTGAAGAGGAACGCGATCAGCGTCGCGATCCCCGCGTAGCCGAACGAGCGGATCAGCTGCTCCTTGTTGTCGGAGATCGCCTCGGAGAAGTTCGAGAACTCCCAGGTGAACTCGAAGCTCGGGTAGATCCCCGACTGGAGCGACTGGTAGGCGAGGTAGCCGAACGGGAGGACGAAGAAGATCGCGAGCCACAGCACCCCCGGCGCGAGCAGGGCGAACGGGGCCGCCCAGCGGTGCCGGTGGAAGAAGCTCAAAGCCCCCGGCCCGGCCGGGGGCGCATGAGCCGCGATCCGCTCAGGCTGCGGCGATCGACTGCCACTTCTCGATGTAGTCCTGGTTGTTGAGCGCCTCGGAGTTGAACTGCTTCACCTTCGCGAGCGTCGCGTCGTCCGGGAAGATCAGCTGGTTGTCGGCGAGCTCCGGATCGGACGCCGCCAGCGCCTCCTTCGCCCCCTTCACCGGCGTCACGTAGTTCACGTACGCGGCGATCTGCGCGGCGATCTTCGGGTCGTAGACGAAGTTCATGAACGTCGACGCCTTCTCGACGTCGCCGCCGAGCGGGATCAGCATGTTGTCCGTCCAGATCATCCCGCCGTCGTCGGGCACGACCCACTTGAGGCTCGGGTTGTCCGCCTGCAGCTGGACGAGGTCTCCGGACCAGGCGACGCAGGCGATCAGGTCGCCCTTCGCGAGCGGCCCGCTGTAGTCGTTCCCCGTGAACTGCCGGATCTGGCCCGCTCTCGACCGCCGCCTCGATCGGCGCGATCGCCGCGTCGAACGACTCGTCGGTGACCTCGACGGGGTCGGCCCCGTTCAGCTGCATCACGAGGCCGACGGTGTCGGCCATCTCGTTGAGGAGCGTCACCTTCCCCTTGAGCGCAGGGTCGGTGAGGATCTGCTCCATCGACGTGATGGGCTTGGACGCGAGCTTCTCGTTGTAGGCGATGCCCGTCATGCCGGACTGCCACGGCAGCGAGTAGGTCCGCTCGGGGTCGAACGGCGGGCTCTTCTGGACGTCGATGAGGTTCGAGAAGTTCGGGATCTTCTCCCGGTCGAGCTCGAGCAGCCAGTTCTCCTCGATCATCAGGCCCGGGTACCGCGAGTTGTCCGTCATGACGATGATCTCGCGGTCGATCCCGTCGCCCTTCGAGAGCGGGCCCTGGATCTTCCCGAAGTACTCGTCGTTCGAGTTGATCTCCTCGAAGTACTCGACCGGGATCCCCGTCTTCGCCGTGAACTGCTGGAGCGTGGGCGACTTCTTCGTCTTCTCGTCGATGTCGATGTAGAGCTGCCAGTTCGCGAAGCGGAGCGAGTCCGAGGTGCCGCCGCCTCCGCCACCGCCGCCTCCACCGCCGCCGCAGGCGGCGAGGAGCCCCGGGAGGCTGAGGATCGTGGCGCCGGCCGCACCGCGCTGCACGAGCTCACGACGGGTCATCCGCATGGTCATTCGAGGCTCCCCTCTCCGTTCGATTCGACGACGAACGTCGCGTCGGGCGACCACGAGATCGTGACCTCGCTCCCGAGCGGCGGGACGACGCCTCCCGCCTCGACGTTCTGGTGGAACACGGTCAGCTCGCCGACCGGAGTCGCGACGACGACCTCGGTCGCGACGCCGATGTACGCCGCCTCCTTGACCTTGCCTGCAAGCCTGTTCGCCCCCTCGCCGCCGAGGGAGATCTTCTCCGGGCGGACGCCGATGGCGATCGCGCCCTGCGCCCCGGTCGTCCCCGCCCTGACCTCGGTGCCGTCGCCGAGTCGCACGACGCCGTCGCCTGCGACCGTTCCGTTCAGCAGGTTCGACTTGCCGAGGAAGCCGGCGACGAACGCGGTTCGCGGCCGCTCGTAGAGATCGTTCGGCGCGCCGAGCTGCTCGATCTTGCCCTGGTTCATCACCGCGATCGTGTCCGCCATCGTCATCGCCTCCTCCTGGTCGTGCGTGACGTGGACGAACGTGATCCCGACCTCGTTCTGGATGCGCTTCAGCTCGAGCTGCATCTGCTTGCGGAGCTTGAGGTCGAGCGCCCCGAGCGGCTCGTCGAGCAGGAGGACGCGCGGGTTGTTGACGATCGCGCGCGCGAGCGCGACGCGCTGCTGCTGGCCGCCGGAGAGCTGTGTCGGCTTGCGCTTCTCGCGTCCCGCGAGGTCGACGAGCTCGAGCACCTCGGAGACGCGCGTGCGGATCTCGCCCTTCGGGATCTTGCGCCGCTCGAGCCCGAACGCGACGTTCTCGCCGATCGTCATGTGCGGGAACAGCGCGTAGCTCTGGAAGACCGTGTTGACGTCCCGCTTGTACGGCGGCAGGCCGACCACGTCGCGGTCGGCGAGCAGGATCTGCCCCGAGGTCGGCTCCTCGAAGCCGCCGATCATCCGCAGCGTCGTCGTCTTCCCGCAGCCCGACGGGCCGAGCAGCGCGAAGAACGAGCCGCGCGGGATCTCGAGCGAGATCCCGTCGACCGCGCGGAGCTCGGGGAACTCCTTGACCACCTCGATGAGGCGGACGTCGGCGGCCATCGACGTCATCCGGTCGCTCCGTTGTCCCGCGACTCCACGCCGACGCCCCAGTCGTAGAGCTGCTTCCACAGCTCGAGGTAGAGGAAGCTCTCGGTGGAGACGACGTCCGGCAGCTGCCGGATGCGGTTCGTCACGTCGAGCAGCCCGTGGCGGTCGACGCAGACGACCTCGACGAGCACGTCGAACCGGCCCGCGGTGACGACGACGTAGTCGGCCTCGTCCCACTTCGAGATCTCGTCCGCGACGGTCTCCGGCGGCCCGGTCGTGCGGACGCCGACCATCGCCTGCGCCTCGAACCCGAGGCCGAGCGGGTTCGTCACGCCGGTCACCTGGAGGATGCTCTGGTCGCAGAGCCGCCCGTAGCGCGCGCGCACGGTCGCCTCGGAGACGCCGAGCGACGCCGCGATCTGCCGGAAGGACTCGCGGCCGTTCAGCTGCAGCGCCTCGATGATCCCGCGGTCGACGTGGTCGAGCCCCGGCGCGCGCGAGACGGGGCCGCGCCGTTGCCGGACGGTTGTCCCTCGCGGCGCCTTGCCCTGTGAGCGACTGCGCAATGCGAGGCGTTTCCTACCAACCACGACGCATCACGTCAACGATGAACCGTTCTCGTGCGACGAACGCGCCATGGGACCTTGCTAGTGTCGCCGTCGTCTTCGAGTCGCGGAGGAATTCGATGAGCGTTGCGGTGAGCCAGCAGAAGATGTTCGTCGACGGCGCGTTCGTCGACGCCCTCTCGGGCGAGACGATGGAGGTCCTGAACCCCGCCACCGGCGAGGTGATCGCCGAGGTGCCGAAGGGCGGCGAGGAGGACGTCGACCGCGCTGTCCGTGCCGCCGAGAAGGCGTGGGAGACCTGGCGCGACAAGACGCCGAAGGACCGCATGGAGCTGCTCCTGAAGCTCGCGGACGTGATCGACGAGAACGCCGAGGAGCTCGCACGGCTCGAGTCGCTCAACGTCGGCAAGCCGTGGTGGGTCGCCGTCGACGAGCCCGGCGTCATGTCCGACAACCTCCGCTTCTTCGCCGGCGCGGCGCGAAACCTCGAGGGCAAGGCCGCGACCGAGTACGTCGAGGGGTACACGTCGATGATCCGCCGCGAGCCGCTCGGCATCGTCGCCGGGATCGCGCCGTGGAACTACCCGCTCTTCATGGTGATGTGGAAGATGGGCCCCGCGCTCGCCGCCGGGAACGTCCAGATCATCAAGCCCGCCGAGCAGACGCCGCTGACGATGCTCCGCTTCGTCGAGCTCGCGCAGGAGTTCCTCCCGCAGGGCGTCCTCCAGGTCGTCACCGGCGAGGGGATCCCCGCGGGCGACCGGCTCGTGCGTCATCCCTCGATCCGCCTCGTCTCGCTGACGGGGGACACCGCCACGGGGAAGCTCATCGCGAAGAACGCGGCGGACACGGTGAAGCGCGTCCACCTCGAGCTCGGCGGCAAGGCGCCGATGGTGGTGCTCGACGACGCCGATCCGGCGACCGTCGCCGAGGCGATCAAGATCGGCGGCTACTTCAACTCGGGCCAGGACTGCACCGCGTCCTCCCGGATCCTCGTCTCCGAGCGCGTGTGGGACGACGTCGTGTCGGCCACGGTGACGGCCGTCGAGGGCATGACCGTGGGCGACCCCGGCACCGACGACGAGATCGGCATGGGCCCGGTCATCTCGGCGGAGCAGCAGGAGCGCGTCCTCGGGTTCGTCGAGCGCGCCGTGGCGGCGCAGGCGACCGTCCTCACGGGAGGCGGCTCGATCGGCGATCGCGGCTTCTTCGTCTCGCCGACGCATCGTCACCGACGTCGCGCAGGACGCGGAGATCGTCCAGAACGAGGTCTTCGGCCCCGTCGTCACGATGCAGCGCTTCGCGTCCGACGACGAGGCGATCGCGATGGCGAACGACGTGCGCTACGGCCTCGCCGCGTCGGTCTTCTCGGAGAACGTCGGCCGCGCGATGAAGGTCGCCGCCCGGCTCGACTTCGGCACCGTGTGGGTCAACGAGCACCTCTTCCCGCTCACGCCCGAGATGCCGCACGGCGGGTTCAAGGAGTCCGGCTACGGCAAGGACATGTCCATCTACTCGATGGAGGAGTACACGCGGATCAAGCACGTCTGCGTGAAGCTGGCGTGAGGCGCGTCACGCCGCAGCGACATCGATGAGGATCCTCGTCGTCGGCACCGGCGGCGTCGGCTCGGCGTTCGCGTCGATCGCGCGCCGCCGCTCGTTCTTCGACCACTGCGCCCTCGCCGACTACGACGAAGCGCGGGCGGCGGCCGTCGTCGCGTCGGTCGACGACGCCCGCTTCAGCGCGCACCGCGTCGACGCCTCGAGCCGCGACGGCGTCCTCGAGCTGATCCGCGAGACGCGGCCCGACGCGGTGCTGAACTCCGTCGACCCGCTCTTCAACGTGCCGATCTTCGACGCGTGCCTCGAGGCCGGCGTCACGTACCTCGACATGGCGATGACCCTCTCCGAGCCCCACCCCGAGCGGCCGTACGAGCTCACCGGCGTCAAGCTCGGCGACTACCAGTTCGAGCGGGCCGCGGCCTTCGAGGAGAAGGGGCTCCTCGCGCTCGTCGGGATCGGGATCGAGCCCGGCGCCGCCGACGTCTTCGCGCGCCATGCGGCCGACGAGCTGTTCTCGGAGATCGACGAGGTCGGGATCCGCGACGGCGCGAACCTCGTCGTCGAGGGCTACGACTTCGCGCCGACCTTCTCGATCTGGACGACCATCGAGGAGTGCCTGAACCCGCCGGTGATCTGGGAGCGGGAACGCGGCTGGTACACGACGGCGCCCTTCTCCGAGCCCGAGGTCTTCGACTTCCCCGAGGGGATCGGGCCGGTGGAGTGCGTCAACGTCGAGCACGAGGAGGTGCTGCTCGTGCCGCGCTGGGTCGACTGCCGACGCGTGACCTTCAAGTACGGCCTCGGCGACGAGTTCATCGAGGTCCTCCGGACGCTGCACAAGCTCGGGCTCGACTCGAAGGAGCCGATCCGGGTGAAGGGCGTCGAGGTCGCTCCGCGCGACGTCGTTGCCGCGGCGCTTCCCGATCCGGCGACGCTCGGCGATCGCATGACCGGCAAGACCTGCGCCGGCACGCTCGTCACCGGCACGGGCGTCGACGGCCGGCCGCGGAAGACCTACCTGTACCACGTGGTCGACAACGAGTGGTCGATGCGCGAGTACGGCTCGCAGGCGGTCGTGTGGCAGACGGCCCTCAACCCCGTCGTCGCCCTCGAGCTGCTCTCCACGGGCGCGTGGTCGGGCGTCGGGGTGCTCGGGCCCGAGGCCTTCCCCGCGCAGCCGTTCCTCGAGAAGCTCGCCGAGCTCGGGTCGCCGCACGGCGTCCTCGAGCTCGCCCCCTGAGCGCGCCGCGCGGGCTACGCTCGTCGGATGGAGACCGCGGGCAAGGTGCTCCTCGGGAGCGCCCTCGTGCTCGCCCTGCTCGGCGTCGGCGCGCTCGTCCTGGCGCGCCTCGGGGTCGACCGGCTCCCGTTCACGATCCACTGGAAGTCCGACAACGTCAGCGTCTTCGTGCCCGGTCGGGCTGATGGTGGTCGTCTCGATCGTCGCCACGATCGTGCTGAACATCTTTCTGCGTCGCTGAGCGGCACCTGTCGATTCTCGTGCCAGCCGTACGTCTTACTGGTCGAGATGCTTTCTAGGATGCCGCCATGGCGCAGGTGATGCTCCGCGCGCCGCTCTCGGAGCTCTGTGGGGGGCGGCACCACGACGTGGACGGCGGCACCGTCCGCGACGTGCTCGTCGAGCTCGAGCGAGCGCACCCGCCCATCGCCGGCTGGGTGCTCGACGAGCAGCGGCGGATCCGCGAGCACGTGAACGTCTTCGTCAACGGCACCCAGGGAGAGGAGCAGACACCGGTCGCGTCCGACGACCGCGTCCACGTCCTCCCCGCGATCACCGGAGGCTGAGAGCAGACATGACGGAACTCCTCGTCGGCACGAAGAAGGGCCTCTTCCGGCTCGAGGGCGACGCACCCGGCGACTTCGAGGTCACGGCGCGCGCGTTCGCGGGTCAGAGCGTCGAGTACGCGATGCGCGACCCCCGGACCGGGCGCTACCTCGCCTCCGTCACCTCGTGGTTCTACGGCCCGAAGATCTGGGTGACCGACGACCCGGCCGGCGAGTGGGAGCAGGCAGCGGGCGTGGAGCTGCCGGAGGGCGGCGACGCCACGCTCGAGCGGCTCTGGGTGATCGTCCCCGGCGTCGGGGACGGGGAGCTCTACGCGGGCGGCGACCCCGGCCCGCTCTTCAAGAGCACCGACGGCGGGCTCACGTGGGAGCTCAACCGCGGGCTCTGGGAGCACCCCTCGCGCGGCGACTGGCAGCCGGGCAACGGCGGTCTCTGCCTCCACACGATCGTCCCCTGGCCGGGCGACCCGAACCGGTTGCTCGTCGCGATCTCCGCCGTGGGCGTCTGGCTGACGGAGGACGGCGGCGAGACCTGGCGCGTCGCGAACGACGGGATCGTGCTGCGGTACATGCCGGAGGAGGCGCGGGCCGAGGCGACGATGAACCACTGCGTCCACGACGTGCGCCGCTCGCCGTCCCGGCCGGAGCGCCTCTTCATGCAGTTCCACGACGGCGTCTACCGCTCCGACGACGGCGGGGCTCTCGTGGATCGACATCGGGACGGACACCGCGCTTCCCTCGGACTTCGGGTTCCCGATCGTCGTCGACCCGGCCGACCCGGACAGCGCGTTCGTGATCCCGCTGATCGGCGCCGAGGACAGGACGACCCCCGGCGGCTCCGTGAAGGTCTGGGAGACGCGCGACGCGGGCGCGTCGTGGAGCCCTCGCGGCGACGGGCTTCCCGAGCAGCACGCATACCTCACCGTCCTCCGCGAGGCGTTCGACACCGCGGGCGAGGGGAAGGGCCTGCAGCTCTACTTCGGCGCGACGTCGGGCGACGTCTTCGGGTCGGACGACGGCGGCGCGACCTGGGGAACCGTCGCCGAGCACCTGGCGCCGGTCTACAGCGTGCGGACGGCGTAGCTCAGAGGGCCGCGTAGACGCGCCGCGGCCCCTCGACGCCCTTCAGGGCGTGCTCGCCGCGGTCCTCGAACGCGAGACCGGAGCCGGCGACGAGGTCGTGCGTCATCGCGCTCACGAGCACGTCGCCTGCCTCGCCGAGCCCCATCACGCGTGCCGCGACGTGCACCGCGATGCCGCGTGGCTTCGCGCCGGACGGCCGCTCGACCTCGCCGGTGTGCACGCCTGCGCGCACGTCGAGCCCGAGCGCGCCGAGCGCCTCGCGGATCGCGAGCCCGCAGCGGATCGCCCGCGCCGGCCCGTCGAAGAGCGCGAAGAACCCGTCGCCCGCCGTGTCGATCTCCTCCCCCGCGTGGCGTGCGAGCTCCCGCCTCACCGCTGCATGGTGCTCCGCGAGCAGCGTCGCCCAGGCTGCGTCGCCGAGCTCGGTCGCCCGCTCCGTCGAGCGGACGAGGTCGGTGAAGAGGATGGTCGCGAGCACCCGGTCGGACGCGGGCGACGGCCGGACGCCGGTGAGGAACTCCTCCACCTCGTCGAGGACCTGGTCGGGATCGACGAAGGGGACGTGGTCGTCTCCCGAGAGCTCGACGAAGCGCGCGCCCGGGATTCCGGCCGCGAGGTAGCGCCCCTCCTCGACATGGGCGTCGAGGTCGCCCGTCCGGTGCACGACGAGCGTCGGGCACTGGACGGTCGGCAGCACGGCGCGGACGTCCGCCGTCGAGTTCATGAGGATCAGGTCGCGCGCCCCGGCCGGGCTGAGGCTCGCGCGACCGCGCCGCTTGAGCCACGTCGTCATCGCGGCGTCCGCGTTCGGGGCGACCGTGGAGAGGTCGAAGTCCTCCCCCCAGGACGCCTCGAGCGCGGCGGCGTCGCGCTCGCGCTCCTCGCGCGTCGGCGCCCACGGGTAGTCGTCGTCCGGGTCGCGGCGCTTCGCGTAACAGCCGTAGAGGACGAGCGCGCGCGCCCGGCTCGGGTACGTCGCCGCGAAGAGGACGCTCAGCGGCCCGCCCTCCGAGTAGCCGAACAGCGCCGCCGACTCGGAGCCGGCGGCGTCCATCACGGCGCGGACGTCGTCCATGCGCGCGTCGAAGTCGGGCAGGCCGACGGCGCGGTCGGAGAGCCCGGTCCCGCGCTTGTCGAAGCGGATCAGCCGCGCGAACGAGCCGAGCCGCTCGAAGATCCGCGCGCTCCCCGGATGCTCCCAGTCGATCTCGAGATGCGAGAAGAACCCGGGTACGAGGACGAGGTCGAGCGGACCGTCGCCCGTGACCTGGTAGGCGATGCTGACGTCGCCGCTCCGCGCATAGCGGATCGGCGCCGAGCGGCCGTCCGTGACGCTCATCGCGCCATGTTGTACCCCGGGGGCGCCGCACGCACGAGGCGGCGCCCCCGGGTCGAGCTAGCTGACCGTCGTCGGGATGTCGGAGATCTCGCCGTCGGCGAGCTTCTGCTCGACGTCCTCGACGTCGGCGACCGCGTCCGCGTCCGCCTTCGGCGAGAGCGTTCCGAGCCCGACGCCGTCCTGGTCGATCCCGAAGACGACGTTCTTGCCCTCCGGCGAACGTGCCGTCCTCGACCGACCCGATGGTCAGGAACACGGCGCTGTCGACGCCCTTGAGCGCGCTCGTCAGGATGTGCGGGCCGAGGAAGGACTGGTCGCCGTCGACGCCGATCCCCCAGACGCGCTCGTCCTTCGCCGCCGAGAGCGCGCCGAGGCCGCATCCTCCGGCGACCTGGAAGACGACCTTCGAGCCCGCTGCGATCTGGTTCAGCGCGAGCTCCTTGCACTTGGCCTGGTCCTCCCAGTCCTGCGAGTACGACCACGTCACCTTCGTCCCCGGCACTGCCGCCTCTGCACCGGCCTTGTAGCCGGCGATGAAGCGGTCGACCGGCGGCTCCTTGAAGCCACCCACGGCGCTGATCGCCTTGCCGCCGGCCTTCTCGGCCTCGAGCGCGCCGAGGTACCCGACGAGGTAGCCCACCTGCTCCTCGCGGAAGAGGAGGCCCTGGACGTTCGCCGGCTTGCCCTTCAGGAACGACTGGTCGACGTCGATGATCGCGAAGTTCGTGTCGGGGAACCGCTTG
Source organism: uncultured Actinomycetes bacterium (assembly GCA_963712255.1). GTDB lineage: Bacteria > Actinomycetota > Thermoleophilia > Gaiellales > Gaiellaceae > Gaiella. Next base: position 33,167 of record CAVQHL010000012.1, on the reverse strand, counting down.
GCGGTCGCCGCGATCGCGTCGCCCTGCGCGAAGCCGACCCCGATGATGAGGTCGTAGCCCTGGCGGGCGAGCGTGGACATGTTCGGCACGTAGTCGGCAGCGGTCTTCGCCTCGACCACACGGCCGGTGATCCCCATCTCGCGCTCCGCGCGCTTCAGCCCCTTGAAGGCGAGCTCGTTGAAGCCGTTGTCGTTCAGCTGCCCCGCGTCGGCGACGAGCCCGACCTTGAGCGACGACGTCGGCGGGGTCGTCTCGGTCGTCGCGCCGCTCGACTCGTCGTCGCCGCCGCAGCCCGACGCGAGCGCCGCGGCACCGAGGACGACGGCCGCGAACGCGAGGAGTCGGGAATGGTTTCCAGTCATCGAAGTCACTCCTGTTGCTAGTTTTCGACTATGAGTCGCAAACCTCGCGGCGAGTCTACCAGACCACTCCACGTCACCCTGGCGGTCGTCCTCCAGGTCCGCGACGCATCTCTCCAGGTGCTTCTCTGGCAGCGCGGACGTGCCCCCTACCGCGGCGCCTGGAGCCTCCCCGGCGGCGCGCTGGAGGAAGGCGAGACGCTCGAGGACTCGATCCGGCGGCACCTCGCCGCGAAGGTCGACGTCCGCGAGGTGTCGCACATCGAGCAGCTCGCGACCTACGGGGAGCCGGGCCGTGTCCCCTCCGCCTGGGAGCTCGCGACCACGTACCTCGGCCTCGTCCAGCTCGGCCTCGACCCCGACGTGCCGGACGACACGCGCTGGCACCCGGTCGACGACCTCCCGGAGATGGCCTTCGACCACGGCGCGATCGTGCTCGCGGGGCGCGAGCGCCTGCGCGGGAAGCTCTCGTACTCGAACGCCGGGCTTCGCGCTCGCGCCGCCGACCTTCACGCTCGCCGAGCTCCGCGAGGTCTACGCCGCCGCGCTCGGGCACGAGGTCTCGGCGACGAACCTGAAGCGCGTGCTGGAGCGCCGCGCCGTGATCGAGCCGACCGGCGACCGGCGGCCCTCGGGCCGCGCGGGCGGCCGGCCCGCCGAGGTCTACCGCTTCCGCGACACCCGACTCGCGATCACGGATCCGTTCGCCGCGCTCCGGCCGAGGCGCTGAGCGTCGCTCGACGAGTGCCGATACGGGACATGTCCGGTCGGAACGACTATTGAGTACGGGTATGCGGTGGATTGCAGGGGGTCTGGTCGCGCTCGTCTCGTCGCTCGCGATCGGTGCGGTCGAGGACGTCTCGGCCGGTGGCCGGGGCGAGAGCGCGCGCGTCTCGCGCGTGATCGACGGCGACACGATCGACCTCGCGAGCGGCGCCCGGGTGCGCCTGCTTCAGATCGACACGCCGGAGCCGGGCACCGGCGAGTGCTACTCGCGGGCGGCCGGGCGCGAGCTGCGCCGGCTGCTTCCCGTCGGCGCGTCCGTCGTGCTCGAGGTCGACCCGCAGCTCGATCGCGTCGACGCGTACGGGCGGCTGCTCCGCTACGTGCGACGCGGCGGTGTCAACGTCAACCTCGAGCTCGTGCGCCGCGGGGCGGCGACGGTCTGGTTCTACCGGGGCGAGCGCGGCCGCTATGCGGGCCGGCTGCTCAGCGCCGCACGCTCGGCGCGCAGCGCCCGCCGAGGCATCTGGGGCGCATGCCCGCGACGCCGTCTGGAACCCGCTCGGCCCGGCGACGACGGGGCCCGGCTCCGGCGGGCAAGGCCGGCACGACGCCCGGACGAGGGATCGCCGGCAGCTGCGACCCGTCCTACCCGACCGTCTGCATCCCGCCGCCGCCGCCGGACCTCGACTGCGGAGACATCCCGCACAAGCGCTTCCAGTGTTCGCCCGCCGGACCCGCACGGCTTCGACGGCGAGGGCGACGGTCTCGGCTGCGAGAGGCTGACGACTAGCCGGACGCCCGCACCGGCTCGACGCGGGCGACGGCGCGCACGTTGCCGTCGACGCAGAACCCGAGCTGGAGGATCGGACCGTCCCAGTGCTCCGTCAGCTCGAGCTCGTCGCCGAGGTCGACGGGCTCGCGGAAGTCGAGCAGCGCGCGGAGCGGCTTGCGCAACTCGAAGCCGCTCTCGGCGGCGACGTGCTCGACCGCCTGCCAGTAGGCGGCGTTGTTCACGTGCCCGTGCCGGTCGACGTCCGTCGAGCGGAGCGGCCAGGGGCGGCGCATCGACTGGGACGGCGGGTCGGGGAGCTCGAGCTTCGTCGACACCGACCGGCCCTCCGTCGCCTCGGCATAGACGCCGAACCCGTTGATCCGGGCGGGTCGCTGGTCGGGCCCGAGGTGGATCCAGACGCTGTCCACCTCGATCTGTCCGCGCACGTCGCCCGTCACCGACCAGCGGCGACCCGCCGCGAGCGATCCGACGCCGCTGCACCACGTGACGACCTCGACCTCCTGGTCGAGGAGGAACGGCTTCACCACCTCGATCTGGATCCGCCGGACGAACCAGAGGTGCGCCGGCAGGCCCCAGCCCGTCTCCTGGACGTCGTCGATCGCGACGTCCTGGAGGAAGCGCGCGACCGAGTCGAGCCGGACGCGGCCGTGCGCGTCGATGTCGGAGAGCCGCACGCGACGCTCCGCGGCGAACGTCCGCCCCGTCGTCGGCCGTGGCAGCGACGGATCCATCGCCGCTGATCCTACGGTGAGGGGCGGGCAGCGCCCGCCGGCCGCGCGCGCTCGACGAACGCGGAGACCGCGCTGACGAGCCGCATCTGCCCGACCGTCTTGCAGTCCGCGTCGAGGAGCCGCGGGGCGCAGACGAGCACGGCGCGGCACTGCGCCCGCGACGTCGCGACGTTGAACCGGTGCCGGTCGAAGGCGAACCCGATGCCGCGCGGCGCCTCCTCCGGCGACGAGCTCGCCATCGAGACGATCACGACGGGCGCCTGCTGGCCCTGGAACTTGTCGACGGTGCCGACGGCGAGATCCTCCGGGAGGCGCGAGCGCAGCGTCCGGACCTGCGCGTTGTACGGGGCGACGACGAGCACGTCGCGAAGGGTCAGCGGCCGCTCGCTGCCGTCGACGTCGGTGAACGCCGTCCCGACGAGCGCGCGGACGGCGGCCGCGATCGCGTCGGCCTCCTCGACCGACGACTGCCCGCGTCCCGTGTGCGGGACCGGGAGCCAGACCGGCCCGTTCCCCACTGCGAGCGACCGTCGCGCGGCCTCGTCCGCGTAGCCGAGACGGCCCTCGTAGTACGCGTCCGACGTGAACGCGCAGAGCTCGGGACGCAGGCGGTACGTCGTCGGGAGGAACAGCCCGCGGTCCGGCGGCACGGTGACGTCCTCGCCGAGGAGATGCTGGAGCACGGAGCGCTCCGACCCCTCCGGGGTGCGACCCCTGCGAGACCTGCGGGAGCTGGTTCGGGTCGCCGAGGAGGACGAGCGACCGCGCGGACGTGCCGGCCGCGAGCACGTCCGCGAGCGCGAGCTGGCCCGCCTCGTCGACGAAGAGCACGTCGATCGGCCGCTCCGCGACGTGGAGGTCGGTCGATTCCCGCGTGAGCGCCCAGGCAGTCCCGGCGACGAGGTCGAACGACGGGTCGGCGCAGGCGTCGGTGTCGTTCGACGTCTCGATCCACCGCCCGTCGAAGCCGGTGTTCTCCGAGTCCTCGTCCCCGCGCTTGACGCCGCGGAACGTGAAGCCCTGCCGCCCGGCCTCGTGCTCGATCGCGCGGAGCAGGTTGTGGATCGCCTTGTGGCTCAGCGACGTGACGCCGATCGCGCTTCCCCTCCCGCATCAGCGCGATCGCCATCCGCGCTCCCTGCCACGTCTTCCCCGAGCCGGGCGGCCCCTGCACGAAGAGGTAGCTCTCGCGGAGCGACAGCGCGGCGGCCGACGGGATCGACGTCGAGCGAGACCTGCGGCGCACGCCGCTCGAGCAGCGCGGTGAGCGCCGGGTACCGATCGAGGTCGCCGTCGGCGTAGGCGCGGGCGAACCGCGTCAGCGCCTCGCGCTTCACGTCGTCGCCGTACGGCGGCTCCGGGCGTCAGTCCGCGCGGAAGCGGCTCCTCCTCGCGCTTGACCGGCCGCAGCAGGGTCACGACGCCGTGGTCGTCGTCGACCTCCAACCGAAAGCCGACGCCGCGTGTCCGGGTCGAACCCCTTCGTCTCGAGCTTGTGCTCCTGCTCGGGGAACGTGAAGCGATACGCGTGGCTCGTCCCGTCGACCTCGGGCGGCCGGCCGTCCCACACGAGCCGGCCGATCGCCGTCCGGTCGGCGACGAGCTCGTCGTCGTCGAGCTGCGGCCAGCGGAACCAGGCCCACCACTGCGGGCGCGCCTCGCGCTGGTGGTAGTCGACGAGGTGCCCGAGGAGGCGTCGCGGCGTGCCCTCCTCGGCACCGGCGAGCAGCCGCTCCTCGAGCGCCGCCCGCTCCGCGTCGCGCTGGACGAGCTCCTCCTTGCGCGGGCGGAGCTCCGGCGGGTCGCGCCACGGCAGGCCGGGCGGGCGGATCCCGAGCAGCCACTCGTGGAGCGCGTACGTCGAGCGGCAGTCCTCCTCGTTGTAGCGCTCGACCTCCTCGAGGATCGTGTCGTTGCCGGTCTCGACCCACTCCTCGAAGCGGACGATCGACTCGTCGCCGCCCGCGACGTCGGCGGTGCGCTCGAACCCGTAGAGCTTCTCGATCGCCTTGATCGAGTAGCTCTCGACCGAGGCGCGGAGCGCCTGCTTGGTCACGCGGTAGAGGTCGACGAGCACCTCGGCGCGGAGGAGGTCGTCGATCTCGGTCTCGCGCGTGCCGTGCTGCCCCATCAGCCGCGTCAGCGCGGTGCGCTCGTAGTGCGCGTAGTGGTAGACGTGCATGCCCGGATGGCGGCGACGCCGCTCGACGAGCCAGTCGACGAAGCGCTCGAACGCCCGGCGCTCGCCGTCGCGGTCGCGTCCCCAGACCGCGTCGTACCGCACGACGCCCGTGCTCGTCGCGGTAGCAGTAGCCGAAGAGGTACTCGAGCCCGCGGCTCGTCTCGAAGAACGGGTGGCCCTCCATGTCGAACCAGACGTCGCCCGGGTCCGGCGCCGGCAGCAGCGCGAAGCCTCGCTCCTCCTCCACGTCGAGCAGCTCCCAGGAGAGGACGCCCTCCCGGCGGGCGCGGAGCTGGAGCTCGGCCTGGTGTCGCATCGCCTCGAGGGTCTCGGGACGGATGCCGTCGACCGGCGTCCCGGCCGGGAGCTCGCCGAGCTGCTCGAGCGTCGTGACGCCCGCCGCCTCGAGCAGCTCGCCGCGCGAGCGCCACACGCCCGCGACGAGCGTCAGGTGGTCGTCGTCGACCCGCTGCAGGTAGCACCGATGCCGGAAGTCGCAGATCCCGCAGTGGTCGCACGGCCACGGGTACGTGTCCTGCTCGGCGGCGAGCGCGCCGAGGAACCGCTCGCGCACCCGCCGGTAGTACGACTCGAACTCCGCGAGCCGGAACGTCTCCCGCTCGCCGAGGCCGTTCTCCACGTGGACGTGCTCGACGGGCGCCTCCTGGATCCGCGCGACCTGCTCGGCGTAGAAGCAGAGCTGCAGGACGTGCGCCGGCTTGGCGGTTCGGGCGAGCTTCGTGTCGACCGGCTCGTACCGGCCGTCCTCCCGGCGCTCGAGGAAGTCGGCGAACCCGCGCCAGCGGCCGTCCGTGAGATAGGGCTGATAGATGACCTCCGCCGCGGCGGCCCGGATCGCCTCCTCCGTCAGCCGTCGCGCCTCCGCCGGGTCGAAGCCCTCGTCGTCGTACGTCGGGATGCGGACGATCGTCCTTCCGGCCGCCTCGAGACGGGCGAGGTACGCCTGCTCGTGCTCGTTCCCCTTCCGGAAGATGAGATCGCGGTGCGGGGAGTCGAGGTGCGGCTGCTCGAGCTCGCCGCGCGCGACGGCCAGCGACAGCGTCGTCAGGTGCGGGCAGGCGAGATGGGCCGACAGGTCGGACGGCGAGAGGGCCAGCGTGTCGTCGAGAACGCGCACACCATGAGTATCGGGACTCCGGCGGAGGCTCCTTACGGGGGAGGCGGGCTCACCCCTCCGAGGGGTGTGCGTCCGGCCGCGACCTGCCTAGCCTGGCTCGACCGCAACGCAAGGGGGGATCTCGATGACCCGTCACGCCGCCCGGGCACGCCTGCTCGGCTGCATCACGCTCCTCGCACTCGCCTGTCTCGTCGGCGCCACGAGCGCCCGGGCAGACGTGCCGGGGCCGATCACGACCCGCGTGATGGGGATCCTCAACACCGCCGGGAGCGGCACGACGGGGATGTACGTGAAGGAGGTCGGCGGCCCGGTGATCGCCGCGCAGAACGAGAACTTCGCGTTCGCGCCCGGCGAGCTCGATCAAGGTGCTCCTGCACCTCTACATGCACGACCAGGTCGCAGGCGGGCGCGCGCGAACTTCACCGACCAGGTGACGCTCTACGCGGGCCTGAGCACGAGCTGCCCGAACGGCGCCGCGGTGCTCGGCACCGAGGACATGGATCGACTCGGCCGCGAAGATGATGCAGCGTCTCCGACAACCCGGCCACGCGGGCGCAGTACGAGCACTGGGCGCCGTGCCCGGGACGATCAACGCCTACGCGACGGCCATCGGGCTCACGCAGACGCAGTTCATGAACTTCGTCGGCTGCGACTTCGGCGACTCGCGGGCGTCGACGGCAACACGACGAGCCTCACCGACCTCGGGAGTCATCTACGAGAGCGTCGACGACAGCTCGCGTCATCGAGCGGCGCGATCCGCGACTAACTTCTACGAGAACGATGTCCGGCCGCCAGCAGGCCGAAGACTTCGGCGGCGACTTCACGCGGTATCTGGCACGTCCTGGTCGCGATGGTCGACGTCGAGAAGCCCGCCGGGATGCCGAACGAGCTGCGGGACGACTTCGTCGCGGGATGACCGCCAACCACAAGGGCGGCAGCTACCAGCCGCTGCTCGACGGATGAACTGCGCAGCGCACGCAGTTGGCTCTCCTGGGCCGGCTCCGCCGTGTTCCCGACGTGCGAGTCGAACGCGTTCTCGTCGCGGAGCTACGTCTGGGGCGCGTTCATCCACGGCTCGCTCGACCCGAGCTACAACGGCACCACGTCCCCGGCCGACACGGCGTTCTCGAACGTCCGCGCCGAGCCGCTCCGCGAGCAGATGAACGCCGCGCTCGCGGGCTGGGGCGCCTGCTACCCGCCCGACGTGACCGTGACGACGACGCCCGCCGCGCCGCCCGCGGGCCAGGACGGCTGGTTCAACGCCGCCGACCTCGCCGCGAACGGCGGCGGGATCACCGTCAACGTCTCGGCAACGGACGACTCGGGCGTCACGAACCTCGTGTGCACGGACGACGGCAACCCGGTCACCGTGCTGAACCAGAGCGGCTCGAACCCGCGGACGGGCTCGTTCCAGCTGACGACGGACGGCATCCACGACATCGAGTGCGAGGCGACCGACGGGATGACGCCTGCCAACACGGGCGCGTCGCCCGACGCGGACAACACCGTCACGGTGAAGATCGACGCGACCGGCCCGACGGTCACCTGCCCGGCGCCGCCTCCCGTGTTCGTCCTGAACGGCCCCGGCGGCCTCGTCTCGGCGACCGTGACCGATGCGCTCTCCGGCGCCGTCGCCTCGCCCGTCAGCGGGCCGGCGATCGTGACCTCGGCCGGAGCGAAGACGATCGACCTGACCGGCGAGGACAAGGCGGGCAACACGACCACCGAGTCGTGCGCCTACATCGTCGCCTACAAGTTCCTCGGCTTCGACGAGCCGCTTCCGGCCGAGCACCGCAAGGCCGGCTCGACGATCCCGGTGAAGTTCAGGCTCGGGGACGCGAACGACGTGCCGATCCCGGACGCGGAGGCGGCGGCGCTCGCGGCCGCGTGCGAGGTGCAGGTGTTCTTCACGGCGGGCGACCCGACCCCGAACTGCGCCGAGTACAAGGCGGGGCCGAACCGCTTCGACTTCCTCCTGCGGACGCCGAAGGGCGTCACCGGGCTGCACGTGATCACGATCAAGGTCTTCGACGGGGTGGTCGTGATCAACGAGGAGGACAGCGACCCGATCGTGATGACGTAGCGCCTACATCCCGTACGCCTCGAGGAGGCGGAGCCAGAGCTCGGAGCGGGTCGGGAACGCCGGCACGGCGTGCCAGAGGTCGTCGAGCGGGACCTCGCCGACGACGGCGATCGTGGCCGCGTGGAGCGCCTCGGCGACCTCGGCGCCCGTGATCGTGGCGCCGACGACGATCCGGCGCTTCTCGTCGACGACGAGCCGTGCGGTGCCCGGCGCGCCGCGCCCGACGAACGATCCGCCCGCGTTGCCGCTCGTCTCGACGTCGACGGCGCGGACGGTGAGCCCGGCCTCCTCCGCCGCGGCGAGCGTCAGGCCGACGGCCCCGACCTGCGGGTCGGTGAAGATCACGCGGGGCGACGCGCCTCCGTCCGAGCGCAGGCGCACGTCCTTGCCGAGGATCCGATCCGCCGCGAGCCGCGCCTGGTACTTCCCCATGTGCGTGAGCAGCGCGCGGCCGTTGACGTCGCCGATCGCGTAGAGCCAGTCGCGTCCGTCGACGCGGAGCGACTCGTCGGCCTCGACGTACCCGCCGGGCTCGAGACCGACCGTCTCCAGCCCGACGTCGCTCGTCCGCGGCCTCCGGCCGATCGCGACGAGGATCTCGTCCGCCTCGACCGTCGCCCCGTCGTCGAGCTCGACGCGGACGGCGCCGTTCCGGGAGACCGACGCCGCCGACGTGCCGAGCCGGACGTCGACGCCGCCGTCGCGAAGCGCCGTCAGCACCTGCTCGCTCGCGAACCGCTCCTCCCGCTCGATCAGCCGCTCGCCCCGGTGGACGAGCGTCACCTGCGAGCCGAGCGACGACCACGCCTGCGCCATCTCGACCCCGACCACGCCTCCGCCGAGGATCGCCAGCCGCGGCGGCACCTGCTTCGCGGTCGTCGCCTCGACGTTCGTCCACGGCGCTGCGTCGGCCAGGCCGGGCAGCGGCGGGATCGCGGCTGCGCTGCCCGTCGCGATCACGACGGCGCGCCGCGCGACGAGGACGTCCTCGCCCACGTCGACGCGCTTCTCGCCCGCGAGCCGGCCGTGGCCGCGCACGAGCGTCACGCCGCGATCCTCGAGCCAGGGCACCATCGAGGAGTCGTCCAGGTCGTGGACGACCTCGTCGCGCCGCGCGAGCACGGCGTCGACGTCGAGCTCGCCGACGGCGACGCCCGGCACGCGCCGCGCCTCCGCGGCCAGCTCGCCCGGGCGGAGAAGCGCCTTCGACGGCATGCAGGCGTAGAACGAGCACTCGCCGCCCACGAGCCGCTCCTCCACGATCGCCACCGAGAGACCGGCTTCTCCGAGCCGGCCGGCGGCCACCTCCCCGGGCGCCCCGGCGCCGATCACGACGACGTCGAACTCGCGCTCGCTCACGTCCAACCTCCCGCTGTCGACTCCAGCCGGACACCTTAGGCCGACTGCACGTCCCGCCTGCGTAGGCTGGGCCCGTGCCCAAGCGCTCGTACCGGCTCGCGACCGACAGCCCGGAGATCGTGGCCGCGTTCGCGGAGCTCCGGCGCCAGCTGAAGGTCTCGGTGCAGTTCCCCGCCGAGGTCCTCGTCGAGGCCGAGGCCGCGGCACACGCGCCGCGACTGCCGAACGCGGACGAGACCGCGATCCCGTTCGTCACGCTCGACCCCGCCTCGTCGATGGACCTCGACCAGGCGTTCCACATCGAGCGCCGCGGCGACGGGTACCGCGTCCGGTACGCGATCGCCGACGTGGCGGCGTTCGTCCGGCCGGGCGGCGCGCTGGACGTCGAGGCGCACCAGCGGGGCGAGACCCTCTACGCGCCCGACGAGAACGCCCGCCTGTATCCGCCGGTGCTCTCCGAGGGCGCGGCGAGCCTCCTGCCCGACCAGACGCGTCCCGCGGTCGTCTGGACGATGGACGTCGACGAGACGGGCGAGGGCGTCGACGTCAACGTCCGGCACGCGCTCGTGCGGAGCCGCGCCAAGCTCGACTACGTCAGCGCCCAGCAGGCGCTCGACGGCGGGACGGCCGACGAGCAGCTGCGGCTCCTGCGCGAGGTCGGGCTCCTCCGGCAGCAGCGGGAGATCCGCCGCGGCGGCGTCAGCCTCGCGATTCCCGAGCAGGTCATCACCCAGGACGACGACCAGTACTGGCTGCAGTTCCGTGCGCCGCTCCCGGTCGAGGGCTGGAACGCCCAGATGTCCCTGATGACGGGAATGGCCGCGGCCGAGCTGATGCTCGAGGGCGGCGTCGGCCTCCTCCGCACGGTGCCGCTCGCCGACCCCGACCGCCTGCGACGCCTTCGGCTGACGGCGGAGGCGCTGCGCGTCGAGTGGCCCGAGGACGTGCCGTACCCCGCGTTCGTCCGCAGCCTGAGCCCGTTCATCGCGCGCCAGGCGGCGCTCCTGCTCGAGGCGGCGAGCCTCCTCCGCGGGTCGAGCTACACGTGGTTCGAGGACGTCCCGCCCGAGCAGCCGACGCACTCGGCGCTCGCCTCGACGTACGCGCACACGACCGCGCCGCTCCGCCGGCTCGTCGACCGGTACGTCGGCGAGGCGTGCATCGCGCTGTCGGAGGGGCGTGAGGTGCCGGAGTGGGTTCGCACGGAGCTGCCGACCCTCCCCGAGGTGATGGCGAGGTCCGGCGCGCGAGCCGGGCAGTACGAGGCGGGCATCGTCTCGATCATCGAGGCCGCGCTCCTCGAGCCGAGGGTCGGCGACGTCTTCGACGCGATCGTCGTCGAGCTCCACGAGCGTCGCGGCGGCGCGACCGTGGCGATCCGCGAGCCGTCGGTCATCGCCCGCTGCCGGGGCGACGACCTCCCCCTCGGCGGCCGGATCAAGGCGCGCCTCGACGAGGTGGACGTGATGCGGCGCCTCGTGCGCTTCGAGCAGGTCTAGGGCGCGTCGGCGAAGACGCGCTCCGCCGTCGCGAACGCCTCGTCCCCGAACAGCACGAGCCGCGCCTCGGCGACCGAGGTGTCCGCCTCGCGCAGCGCGTCGAGCGCCTGCCGGATCGCGTCCTCGAGCGGCCACCCGTACGCGCCCGCCGAGATGAGCGGGAAGGCGACCGTGGCTGCGCCCAGCTCGTCCGCGACGGCAAGCGAGCTCGTGTAGCACGACCGCAGCGTGGCGCTCTGGTCACGACCCGGGTCGTAGACGGGGCCGACGGTGTGGATCACCCAGCGGGCGGCGAGGTTCCCGGCCGTCGTCGCGACCGCCTCGCCCGCGGGCAGCCCGTCCGGGTACCGCGAGGCACGGAGCGCCCGGCACTCCTCGAGGATCGCCGGCCCGCCCTTCCGGTGGATCGCGCCGTCCACCCCGCCGCCCCCGAGGAGCGACGAGTTCGCGGCGTTGACGATCGCGTCGACCGCCTGCTCGGTGATGTCGCCCTGGAGGAGCTCGATCCGCATGTCCCGGTGTCGACTGTAGTACGGTCAGCGCCGTGAGCCTGGACGACTGGATCCTCTCACTCCACGTCCTGTCCGCCTTCGCGCTCGTCGCGGCGGAGGTGGCGTTCACCATCATGGTCGTCGCGCTCTGGCGCTCCGACAGCCCGGCGCGCGTCGCGGGGATGATGCGCGTCGCGAAGGTCGGCACGCTCATCGTCATGATCGGGATTTCCGGGACGCTCGTGTTCGGGATCTGGCTCGCGATCTCGCTCGACGCCTACCAGCTCTGGGACGGCTGGGTGATCGCCGCGCTGATCCTCTGGGCGATCGGCGGGTTCCTCGGGCAGAAGGCGGGCGAGGGCTACCAGGCCGGCGGTGAGCTCGCGGAGAAGCTCGCGGCCGACGGGGTCACGTCGAGCCCCGAGCTGGCCGAGACCTTCGGCGCCTCGCGCGCGTTCTGGCTCCACAACGCGACGCTGGTCGTCGTCCTCCTCATCCTCGTCGTGATGATCTGGAAGCCGGGCGCATGACGGGCGTGATCGCGGCCATCCGCCCCGACGAGTGGAACTTCCCGCTGCTCGTGCACGTGCTCGGCGCGATGATCCTCGTCGGCGCCGTGCTCACGGCGGTCGTCGCCCAGCTGTCGGCCGACGCCACGGCCGTCCCGGACCGGATGCGGAGCGTGGCGTTCCGGACGCTGCTGTTCGTCGGCATCCCGTCGTGGTTCGCGATGGCGATCGGCGCACAGTGGATCTACGACAAGGAGTTCGGCGACGTCGAGGAGGACCCGGCCTGGATCGGCATCGGGTTCATCACGCGCGAGCTCGGCGGCCTGCTCCTCCTCATCGCCACGATCTGCGCCGGCATCGCGTCTCGCAAGAACAAGAGCGGCCTCGCGAAGGCCTCCGCGATCCTCGCCGCGATCGCCCTGATCGGATGGGTCGTCGCGATCTGGGCGATGGGCGCGAAGCCCGACTAGGCCGGCGAACTCAGTCTCCGGCCGCGTCCTTCTCGGCGTTCGACTTCCGCAGGCGCTCGATCGCCTCGAGCAGCCGGCGGTCGAGGTCCTCGCGCCGCGCCTTCTCGGCACGCCATTCCTCAGGTGTCATCTTCCGGCGCTTCTTCATCGTCGTCCTCCGGCGGCTCGATGAGCACATCGTGGATCTCGTAGACGGCGGCTTTGATGTCGAACAACGCCTCGAGCATCAGCTGCGTCGTCGCCTCGTCGATGGCCACCCTTCGATGGTGCCCTGAGCTCGACGAAGCCGCAAGATGTCCGCTCGAGCCAGGAGCGAATGCGCCCGCGCCGGCGCGCACCGGCGCGGGCGCGTCGTGCTGGTCCTACAGCGCGATCCGCGCGGCGGTCGAGCTGGGGCAGCCCTGGCGGACGAGGCTCGCCGCCCAGTGCAGGTCGATGTCCTGCCGGAGCGCGAGCTCGAGCGCGTCGGCGATCGTGTAGCCGGCGCTCAGGAGCTGCTCGAAGCGCCAGCGCCGAACCAGGTCGGCCTCCCCAGGGCTGGCCTTCTCGACCGGAGCCGCAGACATCGGTTCCCCCTTCCGCCGCACGTCCCGATGTGTCCGTTGTGCACGACTGGCGCCCGGACCTCCATCCCTCGTTCGAGGGATCCGGGCGATCTACCGCAGGCGGTAGACGATGCGTCCGCGGTCGAGGTCGTACGCCGAGACCTCGACGAGCACGCGATCGCCCGGGCCCATCCGGATCCGGAACCGCTTCATCTTCCCGGCCGTGTAGCCCAGCAGCTCGTGGCCGTTGTCGAGGCGGATGCGGAACATGCCGCTGCGGAGGCTCTCGACGATCTCCCCCTCCATCTCGATCTTTTCTTCCTTGACGGCGATGGCCGATCCCTTTCGTTTCCGCTTCCGGCAGCGCCGGCGACGCTGCGAAAGTCGAAGCCATATCCGACTTCGGGGGACGGTAGCACTCTCCGGGAGAGCGGTTAGCGTCTCGCCATGACGGTCGCACGCGCCGTGAACGACAGCGTCCGCTTCTGCCTCGAGCTCGCCGCCCTCGCAGGGCTCGCGATCTGGGGCTGGGAGACGGGACCGGACGGCGTGAACATCGTCCTCGCGATCGCGGCGCCCCTCGCCGCGGCCGTGCTCTGGGGCCTCTTCGTCGCTCCGAAGGCGCCCCGTCACCCGCGCGACCCCTGGCGGCTGCTGCTCGAGCTCGTCGTCTTCGGCGGCGGGACGCTCGCGTTCGCGGCAGCGGGCCTCGAGACGTCGGCGATCGTCCTCGGCGTCGCCACCGCCGCGCATCTCGTCGCGACGTTCGTCCTCGACCAGCGGGAGCCCGGCCGCCGCTAGCTCACCCCCGGACGACGACGAGGCGGTCGGTGCCCGACTCGGCGCCCCACACCTCCCCGGGCCGCCCGAGGAGCTGTCGCACGCTCGCTCCTTCGCGGAGCGGCACGCGGGTGAACTTCCCGGTCGCCGGCGCGAACCGCCAGAGGCCGCTGCGCCCGAAGTCGGTGAGCCAGACCATGTCCTTGTCGTCGACGTAGACCGCGTAGATCTGCGCCGGCCCGGGGACGCGCCACTCGCGCCACTTCCGCGTCGCCGGGTCGTACCGGCCGACCTTGCCCGACGTTCCACTCGCTCACCCAGATCCGGCCCTTCGAGTCCGACCACACGCGCCGCGCGCCCTGCCCCGCGGTCGGCGGCCGGATGACGGTCGCCTTGCCAGTGCGGACGTTGATCTCCGCGATGTGGCTGCCCGGCGAGCGAGGCGTAGAAGACCCGGCCCTTCGGCGTCGTCGTGATCCCGTACGGCCCCTCGCCGAGCGGCGCGCGGAAGACGCGCATCGCGCCCGTCTTCGGGTTCAGGCGGCCGTAGATGCCGTTCTGCCCGGTGAACCAGAGGATGCCGCGCTTGTCGAAGGTCGCGGTGTTCAGGTTCGCATTGCCCGTCGAGGCGGGGCAGCCGGAAGCCGCGAAAGGCGGACGTACTCGGGATCGACACGGACGATCGCGTTGAGCCCGCCGTCGGTCACCCACGCGGCGCCGTCCGGCCCGACGATGACGCCGTGCGGCGCCGAGCCGGCGCCGAGCGGGATCTCCGTCGTCTGCCCCGTCGTCGGGTCGAGCCGTCCCAGCTTGCCGGTGTGCTGAGCCGTGTACCAGACCGTCCCGTCCGGCGCGGGCGCGACGTCGTGCGGATGCGTGCCCGGCGGCACGGGATACTCGCTGGACGCTGCAGGCCGGCAGCGGCCGTCGAGGCCGGTCGCCGGAGCGTCCCCCACTCCCGCGGCATCACGCGGCCGACGACGCGGAAGCGGCTGTTCCCGAGCGGCCGGAAGACGATCGCCTCGCCTTCCTCGAGCGTCTGCCCCGTCGTCTCCTGCACGACGACGCCGTGGGTGACGAGGACGGTCAGCTTCCCGGCGGCGGGCTTCGTCCCGAAGAGCCGTCGCGCGTCGCGGATCTGCGCGCGCCAGACGTCGTCGTGCTCGGCCGCGATCGTGTTGAGGAGCGCCCGGTGCACGGTCGCGCGACCGAATGCGAGTCGCGCGGTCTCGAGGGTGCGGCAGTACGCGCTCGAGAAGACCTTGCCGACGGGGAGCCCGAGCCGGCGCACTCCCTGCCCGATCGCGCGCGCGTCTGCGCGGCCCTGGGCGGAGAGGTTCCGCTGCGTCGCGCAGTCGGAGACGACGACGGGATCCTGATCGGGCTTCGAGAAGTCCGTGGCGGCGTGCCGGAGCACGACGACGAGCCCGCCGGCGCGAAGGCTGCGGGTGAGCTCCGGTGTGGCGGCTGCCGACGCACCGGCGACGAGCGTCAGCGCGAGGGCGGCGACGAGGGCTCCGACGAGCGAGCGCGAGGACGGCATGCGGCTCCTCCTTCGCAGGACGACCCGCTCCACGCTAGCCAGCGGGCGCCGGGCCCGGAAGAGCCCGACGCCCGCCGTAACGCGTCCTACACAAGGGTCAACGTGGGATCTCCCCCGGGAGCCCGAACCGCGGGAACAGCTCCGGCGACGCGAACGCCGTGATCTCCTTCACCCGGTCGCCCTTGATCGCGAGCACCTCGATCGACGCGGGCGGTAGACGCCCCCGCGCCGCATGTACCAGGCGACCGCCGGCTGGCCGCCCGCGCGCGTGACCACGTGCCGGAGCGCGGCGTCCCGGTCGACACGATGAACTCCATGACGGTCGCGCGGCCTGTCCACCAGTACGGGAACGGCGGCATCGCGAATGTGACGTCCTCGGCGAGCACCGCGACCATCGCGTCGACGTCGCGGCTCTCCCACGCGTCGACGTAGCGCTGCACGAGCCGCGTCAGCCCGTCGTCGCCGAGGGAGCGGAGCGTCTGCTGCTGGCTCCGCTCGGGCAGCGCCTCGTCGACCGTCCGCCGGGCGCGCTGCAGCGCGCTGTTGACCGAGGCCGCCGTCGTGTCGAGCGCTTGCGCCACCTCACGCGCCGAGAACCCGAGCACCTCGCGGAGGATCAGCACCGCGCGCTGCCGCGCGGGCAGGTGCTGGAGCGCGGCGACGAACGCGAGCTCGACGCTCTCGCGCAGCTCGTAGCGCGCCTCGGGCGCGGCGCAGCCGTCCGCGAGCGCGAGGTGCTCGTCGGGGTACGGCTCGATCCAGATCGACCTCGGGAGCGGCGTGCCCGGGCCGTCGGCCGGCTGCGAGGCAGCGCTGCCTTCGAGGCGGAGCGACGCGCTTCGGCCGCTTCGCGATCACGTCGAGGCACGCGTTCGTCGCGATCGTGTAGAGCCACGGCCGGAGCGGCTGCCCGTCCCGGAATCCGGCGAGCCCGCGCCAGGCGCGGAGAAGCGTCTCCTGGAGCGCATCCTCGGCGTCCTGCAGCGAGCCGAGCATGCGGTAGCAGTGCGCGTGGAGCTCTCTCCGGTGCGGCTCGACGAGCGCGCGGAAGGCGTCCTCGTCTCCCCGGCGCGCCGCCTCGAGGACCTGCGGGTCGGGAGTCTCAGCGACGATCAAGGAGGTAGTCCTGGAGCACGGGCGCGAGCACCTTCATCGAGAGATTGTGGCTCTGGCCGGGAATTGTGAGGCGCGTCGCGGCGGGGAGCCGCATCGCGAGCGCATCCGCTGCGTGGCGAAGCGACGCCGGGCTCTTGCCGCCGTCGACGACGAGCGTCGGCGTCGCGATCGACGCCCACGGCTCGGTTGCGAGCGGCTTCCCGTGGACGGTGCCGTTCATCACCGCGTAGTCGTACGGGAGCGTGTGCGACACCGCCTCGAGGTTCCGCCAGATCGGCCGCGCGAGGCGCAGGGCGCCGACGAGGACGCGCGGCGCGCCCATCCCCTCCCGCATGAAGTAGCCGACCGTCGCGCCGCGATCACCCGACGCGACGAGCTCGTCGAGCCGCTGCTCGAAGTCGGCCGGCGGCAGGTGCCCGCTCGCGTCGACGGTGAACGGCGGCTGGTAGACCACCGCCCGCCGAAACGGGACACCCGCCGCGGCGGCCCGGAGGGCGAGCACGCCGCCGGACGACATGCCGAACACGTCCGCGGCTCCGCCCGTCGTCTCGACGAGCGCCGCGAGGTCCTCGATCTCGCGCTCGACCGCGTACGTCGCGGCGTCGCCGCTGTCGCCCCGCCCGCGCCGGTCGTAGTTGACGACCGTGAACCGCGGCGCGAGCAGCTCGACGAGCTGGAGCGAGCTCTTGTAGCGGCGGTAGCTGAACGCGCCGCCGACGAGGATCAACGCCGGCCCGTCGCCGGCGACGTCGTACGCGATCGGCGTGCCGTCCCGCGACCGCACGGTCCGGTGGCCGCTCATGCGGCCACCGGAACGTAGGTCAGGTCGAGGACGCCGGTCGAGAAGGTCTTCGAGTCGGCGAGCTCGAGCGACACCGGAGGCGAGCCGTCGGGGAACAGCTTCGCGCCCTGGCCGACGACGAGCGGGTGCACGAGCAGCCGCAGCTCGTCGACGAGGCCCTGCTCGAGCAGCGACCGCACCAGCGTGGCGCTCCCCGACATGCCGATGTTCTTGCCGGGCTTCGCCTTGAGCTCGTTGACGGCGTCGGCGAGGTCGCCCTCGAGCAGGGTCGAGTTCTGCCAGTCGACCTCCGTGAGCGTCGTCGAGGCGACGTACTTCGGCGTGTCGTTCATGACCGAGACGAACGGATCGGAGGCCGGGTCCTGGTTCGGCCAGAACGCCGCCCACTCCTCGTAGCCGCGGCGCCCGAGGAGAAGCGAGTCGCTGGCGCCGATGGCCTCGCCGACGGCGGCCCCCATCTCCTCGTTGAAGTAGGGGAAGTGCCACTTGTCCGGCGCCTCGACGACGCCGTCGAGGGAGATGAAGAAGGACGAGACGAGCTTGCGCATGATGGCTCCCATGGTCGGATAGGTGTCACCCGGTACTACCGCCGCCGCCTCGAAACTCATCGCGGCGGAGCCGCGGCGCGCGCTCAGTCGCCGGCGACGAAGAAGACCCAGGCTCCGTCCGGCCGGATCCCCGCGCGCCAGCCGAGGTATCCCGTGCCCTCGACGAAGACGCTCTCGAGCGGCCCGAGCGGCGCCAGGAGCTCACGCTCGTGCGCCGTGAGGTCGTCGATGCTCGCGACGTCGTACGCGAACGGCCAGAAGTAGAGGCCGCGCGACAGCGTGTACGGCATCCGCAGGACCTCGCGAGGGACGCGAGTGGCTCCTCGTCGGTCGTCCGCTTCGAGCTCCTGCCAGTAGGCGATCGGCCCGCCGGGCACGGGGCTGCCGAACGTGTACTCGAACCCCGTGTCGGGGACGAGCGGCCGGAGGGCCTCGTAGTCCCCGGCCTCCGCCGCCTCCAGCAGCGCGTCCCGCGTCTTCGCCACGGCTTCCGGCAAGCCGGGCTCGGGCGCATCGACCGTCGTCGTCACGGTGTTGGTCGTGGTCACCGTGACGGTCTCTGCGTCCTCGGTCTCGCGCGCGCCGAACCATCCGGCGGCGCCGCCCAGGAGCAGGAGCGCGACGGTGCCGACGATCAGGCCGATCCGCTTCACGCGCATCACTCTACGAGTCCCCATCCGCTCCCGGGACCAGCACGAATGTCGCGTCCATGCACGTAGGACACCCGCGCGCGGCAAACTCATCGGCATGGGCGAGAGCCGCCGCGTCTACTCCACCGCCGACGGCGACCTGCGGAAGGGGTCCGAGCCGAAGTCCCGTGGTCGCACCGCACCGCCGGTGCCGAACGACGGCATCGTCCGCGTCTCGCGCGAGACGAGCGGCCGGCGGGGCAAGACGGTGACGGTCGTCCGCGGCATCCCGCCCCGCGAGCTCGATGCCGTCGCGAGCGACCTCAAGCGCCAGTGCGGCTCGGGCGGCTCCGCGAAGGACGGCGTCGTCGAGATCCAGGGCGACCACCGCCCGAAGGTCGTCGCCCGGCTCGAGGCGCAGGGCTATCGCGTGAAGCTCGCCGGCGGCTGACGCGAGCTACGTCTCGTCGTCGCTGCCCTCGTCCCACCAGGAGGGCTCGGCGTCGAGCTCGTCCGGGTCGAGGCTCCCGTCCTCGAGCTCCTCGGCCCGCCTGTCGCGCTCGTCGGCGTCGTCGTCCGATTGCGTGCTCATATCCGCCACAGAGGTAATCATCCGCGAGGCTCAACCGCCTTACGCCGGTTGACGGCCGGCACGGCGGCGCATACCGATACGCAGATGCACCTTCTCTTCCTGGACGAGTCGGGCCAGCTCTCCGAGCGGAAGTTCTTCGCGCTCGGCGGTGTCGCGCTCGCCGACGCCGACTGGCACCTCCTCCGCGACCACTGGCAGGAGACGCTGGCCGCCCACGGCTGGCCGGTCGACAAGGAGGTGAAGTGGCACGGCATCCGGACGGGCGAGGTCCCGCCCGCGCTGGCCGACGCGGTCGTCCAGGCGCTCGCCCGCTCGCCGCTCCGCTGCTACGTGACGCTGCTCGACATCGAGCTCGGCAGGCAGGTCGCGCCGACGTTCTTCGGGAACGACGAGGACACGTACGCCACCGGGCTGATGTTCCTCGCGGAGCGCTTCGAGCTGCTCCTCGAGGCGGCCGACGACGTCGGCCTGATCGTCGTCGACAGCCGCTTCCGCGAGGACGACGCGCGGCTCAGACGGTTCTTCGCCGACCTGACCAAGGACGGCAGCCCGTACTCACGCCTCGGTCGCATCGTCGAGGGCCTGTTCCTCGGGCCGAGCCACTACTCGATCGGCCTCCAGTGCGCGGATCTCGTCTGCGCGATCACGGCCGCCGCCGAGCGCGGCAACGGCCAGGCGCGTGGCTACCTCAGGGCTCTCCTCCCCCGCTTCGCGACGCATCCGGCCACCGGCGCGCTCGACGGCGTCGGGATCAAGCGCTTCCCCGAGCAGGCGCGGCGGCCGCGCGAGGAGACGCGTCTCTTCCAGCCCTAGGCTCACGCGAGCGCCGCCCGCACCGACAGCTCCGGCCCCTCGAAGCGAACCTCGAGCTCGCTCAGAAGCCGGCGCAGCAGCGACATCGCCGCCTGGTTCTCGCTCGAGACGAGCGCCGTGACCTCCGTGATCCCCGCGGCGCGCGCGTCGGCGAGCAGCTCGGCGGTGAGCGCCGAGCCGATCCCGAGCCGCTGGTGCTCGTCGGCGACCTCGAAGGCGATCTCCGCGCTCGACCCGTCGCGGACGAGGCGCGCGATCGCGACCGGGCCGGTCGTCGCCCTTGAGGTAGCCGACGAGCGCGTGCCGGGTCGCGTCGACGGTCGCGAGGTGCGCGAGCTCGGCCTCCGAGAGCCGTGGCTTCGGCCCGTTGAAGCGCGTGCGGCGGGACTGCTCGCCGAGCCGGTCGAACACGGCCATGACGGTGTCAACGTCCCCGTTCCGCAGCGGCCGGACCGTGAGGACCTGGCCGTGCCCGAGCTCGAGAGCCCGCGTCTGCATCGATCCGGCCGAAGCGCCGGCAGACCGCGCGGCCGTCTTCGCGCGACTGACGATCAGGGCGGCGTAGGGCAGCGTCGAGGCGAGAAGGAGCCCGCCCATCGCGACTCCCAGGAGCGCGAAGCCGCCGATCGCGATGGCAGCGCCGCCGACGAGCGCGCCGATGAGGTACCCGAGCTGCGTCGTGACGGCGCGGACGGTGCCGACCTCGCGACCGAGCTCGCCCGCGACGCTGAACCCGTAGACGGTGCCCGACACGGTTCGCATCGGCGACGAGGGCGCCGCTCGCCGCGAACAGGACGAGCGTGACCGCGACGGCGGGCGTCACCGACCACGTCAGCGCGACCGCGACCGCCGCTGCGAGGCTGCAGGCGAGCATCGTCCGCCGAGCGCGCTCCGATGCAAGACCACCTGCCCGCCGGTTCCCGAGGAGGTACGCGACCGCCACGGCGGCGAGCGCGACGCCCGTCGCGGTCGTCGACATGCCGTAGTGCTCGGTCAGCAGGGCGCCGCTGAACACGAGCGTCCCGGACCAGGCCGCGTTCGCGAACTGCTCGCCGAGCGCCCAGCGTCGACCGTCCGCGCGGCCGAGGAAGCGTCGCAGCGAGGTCTCTGCCCGGGGGATCGGAGAGTCGTGCGGCCGCCCGAGGACGGCGAGCCCGGCGAGCAGCGCCGCCGGCAGCGGGAGCGCGAGGAAGGCGAGCCGCCAGTGAACCTCTGCGACGAGGCCGATGATCGGCATGCCGACGATCCACGCGGTCGGCGGCCCGGCGAAGGCGTGCGCGACGACGCGCGTGCGTTGCTCCGGCTCGGTCCACGTGGCCATCGCCGCGATGCCGGCGGCGAGGATCGTCGAGATCCCGATCCACATCGGGATCTGCGCGAGCGCCAGCAGCGTGAACGACGGCGCCGCCGCGCTCGCGAGCGAGCCGACCGCGAGGAGCACGCTCGCGACGCCGAGCAGCGCCCGCGGCGAGTACCGGGTGAGCAGCCGCCCGGCGACGAGCGCCGCGACGACCGCGAGCGGCGCGGCGAGGATCCGCAGCTGCCCCGCCGCGGCGATCGAGACCCCGAAGTCGTCGGCGACGTCGCTCAGGATCGGCGAGAGGACGAGCACGCCCGCCTGGCTCGCGACGAACGCGAGGAAGAGCACGAGCGAGGGCGACGCGAAGGCATGGCGCAGCCCGCCGCGCGAGACGGCGTCGGGAGCGGAGAGCGATGTCGGGGCCGCGCTCCATGCCACACAGGGTCGCCGTGAGGCGGGCATCACGCGGATACGGCCTGCCCCCGAAACCCGGGGTGCGGCGAACCGAACGTTCCGACGCGCGGGACGGTCTCCCGCATGTCTCCGCCCAGGACTTCGACCGCGTCATCGCGGTCGACGTGCGCGGTGTCCTCTACCCCCAGACCCGTCGGGCGGCGTCGCCGATCAGCCGGAGCTTCGCCTCCTGCTCGGCGGGGGTCATCGCGCCGATCACGCCGGAGGCGAAGCCGCACTGCGGGCTGATCGCCAGCCGTTCGAGCGGCACGTACCGTGTCGCCTCCTCGATGCGCGCGACAAGATCCTCGGGATCCTCGAGCGCCCCGTCCTTCGTCGTCACGAGCCCGAGCACGACCTCGTGGCTCGGCAGCACATCGGCTAGCGGCTCGAATGTGCCCGCGCGGTCCGAGTCGTACTCGAGGAGGAGCCGGTCGAGGTTCGTCAGGCGCGGGAAGACGTCTTTCGAGATCGCCTCGTAGCCCCCGGTGGCCGCCCACATGCCGCCCGGAGCGTTGCCGCGGCACATATGCATCGCGCGCGTGACGCCGGTGAGCCCTTCGAAGACCATGCTGTCGAACTCGGCGTCCGCGACGAGCTCGTGCGCCATGTCGTGCCCGTGCTCCTCGAAGGCCGCGCGATTCGCCGGGTCGATGTGCCACTGCGCGTAGTTCGGGGCGTCGATCTGGATGTAGTCGCAGCCGAGCTCGACGAGGCGGTCGACGACGTGCTCGCGGAGGAGGCGGGCGACGTCGCGGATGAACTCGTCCGACGTCGGGTATGCGTCGGCCGAGTAGTCGGGATGCCAGTAGATGCGGTGCCAGCTCGGCGCCGGGATCGTGTACTTCGTCGCGTGCGCGGGCGTTCGCCTTCAGGAACGCGTACTCGTCGGTGACGATGTCCCGCTCGACCTCCAGCCGTCGCGTGACGAACGGCTCCTCCGGTGGAAGACCCGACGTGTCGGCCGGCGTGCCCGAGCCCGTCTTCCAGAGGTCGCGCCAGCCCGACTCGGCGTCGAGGAACTCGAAGCCGCTCACGGGTGGACGGAACAGCGGGTCGTCGACGATCGGGATGAACGCGATCCACCCGTTGCGCCGGTACTCCCCGTCCGTGATCGCCTCGATCCCGGCGCCCTCCTGGAGCGCGATCGCGTCGAGCACGGCACGGTCCTCCGCCGCGCGCAGCTCGTCGGCGTCGATCGTGCCGGTGCGCGCCGCCTCCCTCGCCTCCTGCAGGTAGTCGGGTCGCAAGCAGGCTGCCGACGACGTCTGCCCGCACCATGGTCGTCCTGCTCGCCATCGGGCCTCCTCGAGATGCTGGGCCGTCGAGAGCCGAGCCTATAAGGTCTCGGGACCCATGCGGGACGTCGAAGGCAGAGTGGCCTTCATCACCGGCGGCGGGAGCGGTGTCGGGCTCGGGATGGCCAAGGCGTTCGTCAGCGCAGGGATGAAGGTCGCGATCGCCGACGTGCGCGTCGACCACCTCGAGCAAGCGACAGCAGCGCTTGACGGGGACGTGCACGCGATCCGGCTGGACGTGACCGACCGCGAGGCGTTCGCGCATGCCGCGGACGAGACGGAGCGCGTCCTCGGGAACGTGCACGTGCTCTGCCTGAACGCGGGGATCAACCTCTTCAACGACATCGCCGAGGCCACGTACCAGGACTGGGACTGGGTGCTCGGCGTCAATCTCGGCGGCGTCGTCAACGGCGTGGTCACGTTCGTGCCGCGCATCAAGGCGCACGGCGAGGGCGGCCACGTCGTCACCACGGCGTCGATGGCCGCGTTCGTCGCCGGTCCGGGCGCGGGCATCTACACGACGGCGAAGTTCGCGGTGCACGGGCTGTCGGATGCGCTGCGCTGGAGCCTGTTGCCGGACGGGATCGGCGTCTCGATGGTCTGCCCGGGCCTCGTCAAGAGCAAGATCTACGAGAGCGACCTGATCCGCCCCGCGGAGCTCTCGACCGACGTGACACCCGCCGACCAGGAGTTCATGCGCATCCTCCCCGGCCTCCACGAGGCCGGCATGGACCCGGAGGAGATCGGCGAGAAGGTCCTGCGCGCGATCCGGCGGAACGACTTCTACGTCTTCACGCACCCCGACCACCGGGACGAGCTGCGCGGGATCTTCGACGAGATCCTCGCCGCGTTCCCCGACGAGCCGGTACCCGCCGAACGGCTCGCGGTCGAGGAGGGCCGGCGCGCCGGCAAAGGCGCGCGCGCTCGCCTCCTGGCCGGGCGACGTAGGCGGATGGAGGAGGTCGCGGGCAAGACCGCGTTCGTCACCGGTGGCGCGAGCGGGATCGGGCTCGGGCATCGCCGAGGCGTTCGTCGCGGCGGGGATGAACGTCGTGATCGCGGACCTCCGGCCCGACCACGTCGAGACCGCCCTGCAACGCTTCGCAGGGCGGGCCGGAAGCAGCGTGCACGCGATCGAGCTCGACGTCACCGACCGCGAGGGGTTCGCGCGCGCGGCCGACGAGGCGGAGACGGTCTTCGGCAACGTCCACGTCCTCTGCAACAACGCGGGCATGGGCATCCTCGGGCCGGTCACCGCTCGCGCGCTACGACGACTGGGACTGGGGCCTCGGCGTGCTGCTCGGCGGCGTCGTCAACGGGATCCAGACGTTCCTCCCGCGACTGCTCGCGCACGGCGAGGGCGGGCACATCGTCAACACGTCGTCGATGGCCGGCGTCGCTCCCGATCGGCGGCGCCGCGATCTACATCACGGCCAAGGCCGCGCTGATCGGGCTCTCGGAGGCGCTCCGGAGCGAGCTCGCCGCGGAAGGGATCGGCGTCTCGGCGTTCTGCCCCGGCCCCGTGCAGACGAACATCCGCGAGGGCGGCAGGATGCGGCCCGAGCGGTACGGCGACTCGCGGCTACACGGAGCTCGAGCGGGAGCTCGAGGACGCGCCCGAACTCGCCGCTCTGGATGGACCCGCTCGAGTGCGGCGAGCGCGTGCTCGACGGGCATCCGCCGCGACGACCTGTACATCTTCACGCACCGCGAGTTCCGCGAAGGCGCCGACGAGCGCTTCCGCGCGATGCTCGCCTCGTTCCCGGACGAGCCGCTGAACGACGCGCGCGCGGACGACGATCGACTTCCTGCTCTCCAACCCCATCTTCCGCGATGTCCTCGAGCGTCGGTCTCCCTGAGGCGGCCCGCGCCGGCGCTGGCCGCTAGCTCATTCACGATTTTGTTGACAGTTTCGTCACGAGCGGGTTACGCTCGGCTCGATCGTACGTCTGCCACTGAGCGGATGGATGCAGCGACGCCGCGAGCCGCTGAGTCGTGCGCGGCACTGGGTCGCCTGCAGGGCGGACGGGCACCTCGATGCGCTGTCGAGTGCAGGTGTAGGAGGAGGAGCTATGCGTCACGCAAGGATCGTCGAGCTCGTCCGACGGCGACGCGCGACCGTCGCGCTCGCCGTCGCGGCCGCGCTCACCGCGACCGCCACGGCCTTCGCGGCGACGAGCGCCGTCTCGCCGCCACAGGTCCTCAACTACCAGGTCTACGTCGGCGGCAAGGGCAAGGCGAACCCGAACCTCGCGCCCGTCACGATCGGCTTCATCAACGGCCAGGGCGGCCCGCCGAACGTTCAACTTCCCGCAGGCGACGAGCGTCATCCGAGCCGGCGTGAGGATGGTGAACGCCGAGCTCGGCGGGATCCACGGGCACCCGCTCAGGCTGAGCGAGTGCTTCGTCGGCCGAGGCGGAGGAGGAAGGCGTGCGCTGCGGCCAGCAGATGGTCAACGACAAGAGTCAAGGCCATCCTCTTCGGGTTCGTCACATCGGCAACCAGTCGCTCTACGCGACGGTCAGTGGCACGAAGCCCGTGATCGGCGGCGTCACGGCCAACCGCGGCCGACCCGACGGCGAAGAACGCCTACTTCCTGAACGGCAGCCAGACGAGCGTGCTCGGCGCCGTTCGGCACGTACACGCAGCGGTTCCTGCGGAACGTGAAGACCGTGGCCATCGTCTATCCGAACCAGCCCGGCGCAGATCACCGCGGCGGCCGCGCTGCAGGAGGGCCATGCAGCAGGTCGGGCGCGCAGGTGACGATGATCGCGATCCCGCCGCTCGCGACCGACCTGCTCGGGCGCGGCGACGCAGGCGAGCTCGGCGGACATGATCGTCGCCGCCCTCGGCTTCACCGACGTGCGTGCCGTTCGCACGGGCGCTCGACCAGATCCGCTACTCGAAGCCGGTCCTCTCGACGCCGCTCTGCACGTTCATCCCACGGGCGGCGTACGCGGGCGGTGACCTCCCGAAGTGGACGTACGGCATCGCGCAGACGCTCGTCAACCTGCCCGGGCCCGCAGTCGAAGCTCTACCTCAAGAAGGGCCTCCAGTACGGCACGACGGTGAACGACATGCTGTGGGTCTTCTCCGGAGGTCGCGTGGGAGGAGCTGCTCGCGACCGTGAAGATCATGAACCGATCCCGTACGCGCAAGCTCACCCCCGCGACGGATCAGCGCCGGGTTCAAGGCCTTCCGCGGCCCGCTCGTCCTGGGGCCGCCGGAGGTCGCGTGCGGCAAGGTCGTCCCCGGCAGAGCCGGCTGTCTGCGGCAACCAGACCCAGTTCTACAACTACCTCGGCAAGGGCAAGTGGAAGCTGGCCTCGGCCTGGCTGAAGCCGCCCACGGGCGAAGTAGACGCAGACGCGACGGAGCGGCGGGCCCGGCGACAGCCGGGCCCGCCGGCTCCGCAGACCGACTGAGAGATGCGGGACAACCTCCTCTTCGCGGCGCTCGGGCTCGGCGCCGGCGCGCTCGTCGCGAGCATCGCGCTCGGCGTCGTCCTGATCTACCGCGGCTCGGGGATCATCAACGTCGCCATCGGGCGCGATCGCGATGATCGCGCGCCTACATCTTCTGGGCGTTCAGGACCGGCTACTTCGGCTTCCAGCTCTCGTCGGCGCCGGCCTTCGTGCTCACGCTCGTCTGCATGGCCGTGTTCGGCGTCGTGATCGAGCTGGCGATCTTCCGCCCGCTCCGAAACACGGCGCCGCTCGCCAAGCTCGCGGCCTCGCTCGGCCTCCTGCTCGTGCTGGCAGTCCGGCGTGATCGTGATCTTCGGCAACAGCCGAAGTCGGCCCCGTCGATCCTCCCGTCCGACACGGTCACGTTCTTCGACCGCGTCGTGCCGATCGACCGCTTCATGCTCGCCGGGATCGTGATCGTCGTCGCCGCGGTGCTGGCGGCGCTGTACCGCTGGACGCCGTTCGGCCTGTCGACGCGGGCGGCCTCGGAGAACGAGGTCTCGGCGATGCTCGCCGGCCTGTCGCCCGCGCCGCCTGGCGATCGCGAACACCGTGCTCGCGAGCGTCGTCGCCGGCGGGCTCGGCGTGCTCGTCGCGCCCCTCATCACGCTCGACTCGCAGCACGCTGGCGTTCCAGGTCGTGCCCGCCCTCGCCGCCGCGCTCCTCGCCGGGTTCACGTCGTTCTTCATCGCGTGCTTCGCCGGCCTCGCGATCGGCATGGTCCAGTCGCTCCTCCATCTACTGGTCGACGCAGAGCTGGTTCCCGACCGACGAGGGCGGCGCACCGCTGCGGGGGCTGCCCGAGCTGTTCGTCTTCCTCGTCATCGTCCTCGCGCTCTTCCTGCGCGGGGCGAGCCTGCCCGGGCCGCGGCGAGCTGGTCGAGAAGCGGCTCCCGGCCGTGCCTCGCCCGGAGCGGCTGGTCAGGTCGAGCGGGATCGCCGCTGCTCGTCGGCGTCGTCTGCGCTGATCGTGTTCCCGTACGACTTCCGGCAGGCGCTGATCAACTCGCTGCTCGGCATCGTCATCTGCCTCTCGCTCGTCGTCATCGTCGGCTTCGTCGGCCAGATCTCCGTCGTGCAGCTCGCGCTCGCCGGCGTCGCGGGCTTCACGATGTCGCATCTGACGACCGACCTCGGCGGCATCTGGGCCGAGTTCCCGATCTCGCTGCTGATCGGCGCCGCGACGGCGACGTCGTCGGCCTGCTGATCGCCGTCTCCGCGCTGCGAGTGCGCGGCGTCAGCCTCGTGGTCGTCACGCTCGCGGCCGCCGTCGCGCTCGAGCAGTTCGGCTTCCTCAACGCGCGCTGGGGCGGCGGGCCGACGGGCTCGCCCGTCGACGCAGCCCGAGCTCGGCGGCCTCGACCTCGGCCCGGACGCGTCCTTCCGAGGCCTCGACGACAAGCTCCCGAGCCCCGTGTTCGGCTTCCTCGTCCTCGCCGCGACGATCCTCCTCGCCCTGCTCGTCGCCAACGTGCGGCGCTCCAGCCTCGGGCAGCGGATGCTGGCCGTCCGCTCGAACGAGCGCGCCGCGGCGGCCGCCGGGATCAACGTCCGCAACACGAAGCTCGCCGGCTTCGGCATCGCCGCGTTCGTCGCCGGCATGGCCGGCGCGCCTCTACGCCTACAACTTCGGCTCGGTCAGCTACAGCCGCTTCGGAGCCGCTGGCGGCGCTCGGCCTGATCGCGTTCGCATACTTCGGGGGCATCACGATGGTCTCCGGCGCGATCATCGCCGGCGTCGGTGCGACGGAGGGCCTCCTGCCCGCACGCCTTCGACGAGTGGCTCGGCCTGTCCGGCAACTGGGCGCTCCTGGTCGGCGGCATCGCGCTGATCGTCACCCTGCTCGTCCACCCGGAGGGCATCGCCGGGGCCGGCTACAAGAGGAAGCAGCAGAAGAAGAAGCGGCTCGCCGCGGAGGCGGCGGCCGCCGCAGCCGCGGCCGCCGGTCACGCCGGTGCCGCGCCCCGAGCGACCGGCGCAGCGGCGGGAGCCGGGGCCGGTCGTCCTCCAGGCGACCGGCATCTCCGTCTCCTTCGGCGGTCTGCGGGCGCTCGACGAGGTCGATCTCGCGGTCTCCGAAGGCCAGCTCGTCGGGCTGATCGGCCCGAACGGCGCGGGCAAGACGACGTTCATCGACGCGATCACGGGCTTCGTGCCCTATCGGCGGGCGCGTCGAGCTCGACGGCAAGCCGCTGGACGGGCTGCCGGCCCATCGCGCGCGCCGATCGCGGGCTCGCCAGGACGTGGCAGTCGATCGAGCTGTTCGACGACCTGAGCGTGCGCGAGAACCTCGCCGTCGCCTCCTACCACCCGTCCGCCTGGGCGACCGTCAGGGAGACGCTCTCGAGGCCGGTGACGACCACGAAGGCGGCGGACGCGGCGCTCGAGCTCCTCGGCCTCCGGGCAGCTGGCGGACGCGATGCCTGAGGACCTCTCGCAGGGGCAGCGCAAGCTCGTCGGGATCGCGCGCGCGCTCGCCTCGGAGCCGCGGCTCCTCTGCCTCGACGAGCCGGCGGCGGGCCTCGACGCGCGGGAAGGCGAGGAGCTCGCGTACCACCTCCGCGACGTGGTCGACGCGGGCACGCGCGATGCTGCTGATCGATCACGACATGGGGCTCGTGCTCGGGATCTCCGACTACGTGGTCGTGCTCGAGTTCGGCAAGGTCATCGCGCACGGCCCGCCCGACGTCGTTCGTCGCGACCCGCAGGTGATCGAGGCCTACCTCGGGAGGCGCGGCGTCCGAGCTCGCAGCCGGGTCGACGCATCATGAACGACGCGGTCCTCAGCATCGAGGGCCTGACCGCCGGGTACGACCAGGCGGCCGTGATCCGCGACCTCGACCTCACCGTCGGCCCGGGCGAGGTCGTCGCGCTGCTCGGCGCCAACGGCGCCGGCAAGACGACCACGCTGCGAGTGATCTCGGGCCTCGTCCGCCCGATGAGCGGGCGCGTCGCCTTCGCCGGCGAGGATCTCGCGCGCGTCTCCCCCACGCAGCGCGCGCGGCGCGGGATCGCCCACGTGCCCGAGGGCCGTGGGATCTTCTACGGCCTGACGGTCGCCGAGCACTTCCGGCTCGGCTACCGGGACGAGCGGCCGGACGAGGACGCGGCGTACGAGTACTTCCCGAAGCTCGCGGAGCTGCGCACGCGGCGCGTCGGGCTCCTCTCGGGCGGCGAGCAGCAGATGCTCGCGGTCGCCCGCGGGCTCGCGCGCCGGCCTCGCCTGCTCCTCCTCGACGAGCTCTCGCTCGGGCTCGCTCCCGTGATCGTCGAGGGCCTGCTGCCGGTCGTGCACCAGTACGCGCTCGACTCGGGCTGCGGCGTGCTGCTCGTCGAGCAACACATCCAGCTCGCGCTCGAGATCGCCGACCGAGGGTACGTGCTCTCGCACGGGGAGATCGTCCTCCACGACCGCGCGGAGGTGCTGCAGGCCGACCGCGAGCTCCTGATCTCCAGCTACCTGGGCGAGCAGCAGGTCGCCGGTCGGGGAGGCGGGCGACGGGCCGATAGGATCGACCAACAGGACGTCCGGAGGCAATGATGGCCAAGTTCAGGGTCCTGAACCCCGAGGGATACCCGCCGAAGGTGAACGCGCGCGGGATGGCGCCGAGCCTCGACCGGCTCGACGGCAAGAAGCTCTTCCTCGTCGACGTCGGCTTCGCGAACTCGGACAACTTCATGGCGCAGCTCCACGGCTGGTTCGAGGACCACCGGCCGACGATCCGCACGGAGGTCGTCGCGCTGGCGGAACCAGCACATCCCCGACCCCGAGCTCTGCGAGCGCATCCAGGCCGACGGCGACGCGGCCATCATCGGCGTCGGCACCTGACCGGGCTGCGCGCCGGAGGTCTCCGGCCACGTCGTCGATCTCGAGTCGAACTACGGAGTCCCGACCGTGGGCGTCCACCTGAACGTGTTCGCGCACCTCGTGCGCAACACCGTGAAGACGAACGGGATGCCGAGCGCGCGGCAGGTGTTCGTGCCGACGCCGTTGATGAACTCGTCGCCCGCGGTGCTGCGCGGGTACGTCGAGGGCGACGACCCGGTCCACGGCCGGCCGTTCATGGCCGAGGTCTTCGACCAGCTCACGCGTCCGGTGCCTGCCGACGAGCTACGCGGCGAGAGCTGGGACCGCTCGACGCCGCGCTACGTCGAGGCGGACAGCGAAGAGGAGATGCACGCGCTCTTCCAGGAGCGCCGCTACACGGACTTCCTCCCGATCGTGCTGCCGACCGAGGAGCGCGTCGAGCACATGCTCGCGGGGACGAGCCACCCGCCGGACGAGATGGTCGGCAAGCTCCGCCCGACGATCGGCATGGAGCACTGGCACTTCGACGTCGAGAAGGTCGCCGTGAACGCCGTGATGGCGGGCGCGGCGCCGGAGCACTTCCCGGTCATCCTCGCGCTCGCCTCGAGCGGCGACACCGGGCGCCAGAGCAGCATGTCCTCGATGGGCAACATGGTCGTCGTCAACGGCCCGATCCGGCACGAGATCGGCATGAACAGCGGCGATCGGCGCGCTGGGGCCGTACAACCACGCGAACTCCGCGATCGGCCGGGCCTTCGGCCTGCTCTCGCAGAACCTCCAGGGCGGCTCGGTGCCCGGTGAGACGTACGCCGGCTCGCAGGGCTGCAACTTCTCGTACAACTGCATCACCTTCGCCGAGAACGAGGAGGCGAGCCCGTGGGAGCCGTACCACGTGCAGTACGGCTACTCGAAGGACGAGAGCACGGTCACCGTCTCGTACATCTGGGGCAACGTCTGGGCCGAGTACCTGCGCACGTACTGGGAGGAGAAGCTCCAGGCGATGATCTGCGGGCTCGAGCCCGGGATGGGGTGCACGCTCGTGCTCGACCCGATCGTCGCGCGCGAGTTCGTCGAGAAGCGGCCTCGACACCAAGGAGAAGCTCGCGCTCAGTGGATCCACGAGAACGCCAGGATCCCGCAGCGGCGCTTCTGGGACCACGTGATGCTCAACCTCCTCCGACGAGGAGGTCGAGGCGGGGGTCGAGCCGTTCGCCGGCTACTGGAAGGCGCCGCCCGACGAGCTGATCCCCGTCTTCGAGCCGGACCGGATCAACATCGTCGTCGCCGGCGGGCGAGACGAACGGGCACTTCAGCATCTTCATGGGCTCCCCGATGCGGGCGAAGTTCCGTACGAACGCGGGACAGAAGGCGGCCGTCTCGATCGACGCCTGGCGCTGACGACGGTCACGGCTCACTGCCCCCGCTGCGCGAGGTACCGGTGCGCGGCGATCGCCGCGGTTGCGCCGTCGCCCGCGGCTGTGACGGCCTGACCGGCGGCGTCCACGCGCACGTCGCCTGCCGCGAAGAGACCCGGGAGCGCTGTCCGCATCCACGCGTCCGTCGGCACACGCCCGAGCTCGTCGAGCGCGACCACTCCGTCGAGGAACGCGGTGTTCGGGACGCGACCGACATGGACGAACACGGCCGCAACAGACAGGACGGACGACTCGCCGCTCGAGAGCTCGCGCACGCGCACGCCCTCCACGCGTCCTTCGCCGAGGATCGCCTCGGGCACCGTCAGGTGCCTGACCTCAACCTGCGTGCTCTCGCGAACGCGCCGGCTGTACGTCTCCTGTCCATCGAGCGTCTCATCCGGATGGACGAGCACCACCTCGACATCGTGGCCGACGAGCTCCAGCGCCTCCAGGAGAGCGGAGTCGCCGCCTCCGACCATCGCGACGACCTGGCCCCGGTACAGCGGACCGTCACAGCCGGCACAGTGGCTCAGGCCTTTGCCCTCGAGCTCGTCCTCGCCCGGCACGCCCAGCTTGCGAGGCCTCGTCCCGGTGGCCACGATGACAGCACCGGCGACGATCTCGCGCGTGTCCGTGAGCACCACCCAGTCGCCGGCACTCTGCTCGAGGCTCCTCACCTCGCCCAGGCTCGACGGCGCCGCCCGCGTCCGTGGCCTGCTCAGAGATGCGAGGGACGAGCTCGAAGCCGGGCACGCCTTGCGGGAAGCCGGGGAAGTCCTCGACCCGCTCCGCGTTCAGGACGGCGCCACTCGCCCCGAGCGGATCCAGGAGGATCGTGGTCCGGCCCTGACGCGCTGCGAACAGAGCCGCAGTCAGCCCGGCGATCCCTCCGCCCGCGACGGCGACCTCGTACTCCGGGGCCATGCCCCGCACGCTACAACCCCGAGGAGCAGGTGTCCGACCTCAGTCGGACACCTGCCCGGGAGCGTGCCGTGCACCGTGTCTGACTGAAGTCAGGCACCAGAGCAGCCGCACTCCGCCGTCCTCAGACCTCCGGGTTGCCGTTCGCCGAGGTCGGCGAGATCGCCGCGAGGACGTCCCAGTGCTCGATGATCTTCCCGTTCTCGTCGAGCCGGAAGATGTCCACCACTTTGCTGCCGAGCTCGGTGTAAACGGGCACCGCGCCCGTCGCAAGCGCGTGCGTTACGACGAGGTCGCATTCGGCGACGACGCGCCGGATGTCGATGTGCACGTCGGGGAACGCCGTCGTAAAGCTCCGAACGAACTCGATGAACGCGGGAGCTCCGCTCCGCGCCAACGGGTTGTGCTGGATGTAGAGGTGCGGCTCGCCCGAGCCGTCGAGATCCTGGCCAGGCTCGTCGAAGCCGACGTACCTCTCCACCGCGTCCTCGGGCTCCTTGTCGTTGAACGCCCTCGTGTAGTACGCGACGACGTTCGCCTTGTTGCGCTCGAGGAGCGCGGTGCCGTGTACGCACGCCTTCTTGCCGGCCGCGGCCGGAGCGGCGCTCGCACCGGCGCCCGTGTAGGCGACGGCGAGGCCGAGCGCGGCGAGCGCGCCGGCGGCGAAGGCGACGAAGCGGGACGGGGTCAGGAGCTTCATGGCTCCCCTCCTTGGGTCGCTTACCTGTCGGCAGCGCCATTCTCAACGATTCCGGAAAGAGAGCCCACGGCGGTCGCCTATCCGGTGCGCCGCC
>CAVQHL010000011.1:0-294216 GCA_963712255.1 uncultured Actinomycetes bacterium | reverse complement strand
TCAGGGTGACGCCGTGGTGAACGCTTCCGTAACGACCAGGGATTTCATCCGTGCGTAATGACCCCGCAGGCACCATGCGGCCCGTGGCCACCGTCCTCGTCGTCGACGACGAGCCGATCGTGCGCGAGGTCGTCGTGCGCTACCTCGAGCGCGAGGGGTACGCGACGCTCGAGGCCGACGACGGCGACGACGCCCGTGCGCTCGTCGAGCGCGAGTCGCCCGACCTCGTCGTGCTCGACGTCATGCTGCCCGGAACGGACGGCCTCGAGCTCTGCCGGTGGATCCGATCGCATTCGGAGCTGCCCGTGATCATGCTGACCGCGCGCGGCGAGGAGGCAGACCGCATCGTGGGGCTCGAGCTCGGCGCGGACGACTACGTGACGAAGCCGTTCTCCCCGCGCGAGCTCGCCGCACGCGTGCGCACGGTGCTTCGGCGCGCCCGTGCAGCCGAGACGCCCTCCGAGCGGCTCTCCTTCGGCGACGTCGAGCTCGACGCCGCCACGCGCGACGTCCGGAAGGCAGGCGTCGAGGTGCGCCTCACCGCGAAGGAGTTCGACCTGCTCTGGTTCCTCGCGAGCCACCCGCGCCGCGTCTTCGGACGCGACCAGCTGATGAGCCGCGTCTGGGGATACGAGGCCGCGCTCGACACGGGCACGGTCACGGTTCACGTCCGCCGCCTGAGGGAGAAGATCGAGGACGATCCGTCCGAGCCGCGTCATCTCCAGACGGTGTGGGGCGTCGGCTACCGGCTCGCGCCCTGATGCCCGTCGCGATGATCGAGACCGCGCTCGCGGTCGGCGTGCTCACGCTCGCGGTCGGGCTGGGCGCGGTCGTGCTGCTTCGCCTCCTCCCGAGCCTCCGGTTGCAGCTCGCCGGCCTCGCTGCGCTCTCCGTCTGCCTCCCGCTCACGTCGGTGCTGCTCTCCGGCTGGGTGGCGTTCCACATGGGCGACGACGTCAAGATCCTCGCCGTCTCGGCCGGGTCGGCGACCGTCGCGGTGATCGCCGGCCTTGTCCTCGCGCGATCGATCTCGCGCTCGGTCGAGCGCGTCCGCGACGCGTCCGCGCAGGTCGCCGCGGGAGACCTCAGCGTCCGCGCGCCGGAGTCCGGCCCCGCCGAGGTGGCCGACCTGGCCGCGTCCTTCAACGAGATGGCCGCGAGCCTCGAGCGCCTGTTCGACGCACGCCGGGAGCTCGTGGCGTGGGCGAGCCACGACCTCCGCACGCCGCTCGCGAACATGCAGGCGATGCTGGAGGCGCTCGAGGACGGGCTCGTGACCCCCGACGCGACGACACCCGTCCTCCGCGAGCAGGTCGCGCTCCTGACCTCGCTCGTCGACGACCTGTTCGAGCTCGCCCGGATCGACGCGGGAGCGCTCACCCTCGAGCTCCGCGACGCGCTGCTCGAGCCGGTGGTCGGCTCGTGCCTCCGCGGTGTCGAGGCCGACGCACGACGACGCGGCGTCGGCCTGGCAGCAACCGTGGCCGACGACGTCAGCGCACGGTGTGCGCCGGAGAAGGTGGAGCGCGTGCTGTTCAACCTCCTCACGAACGCGCTCCGGCACACGCCGTCGGACGGCTCGGTCGCCGTGCGGGTCGAGCAGGTCGACCGCGAGGTCCACGTCACGGTCGAGGACACCGGCGAGGGGCTGGACGAGGAGGCGCGCCGGCGGATGTTCGACCGCTTCTGGCGCGCAGACCCGTCGCGCTCGGCACGGGGCTCGGGGCTCGGGCTCGCGATCGCCCGCGGGCTGGTCGAGGCGCACGGCGGCCGGATCTGGGCAGAGGACCGCCCGGGAGGCGGCGCGCGCGTGTCGTTCACGCTCCCTGCGGCGTGAACCTGCCGGAACGTGATGCGGGTGTGCCGCGTTCGCCCGCCGACACACCCGCGATCCGTGGAGCTTCTGCCGACGCGCGCCGAGCGCCGCGTCGCGTGAACGCTCCGGTGAGCCTGTCGGCCGCGGACGGGCTCGCGGCCGGCGCACGCCTGGGGCGCGCGCTCTCTCAGTCCGGTGGACTCGTCTCCAATACGAACCCCTTCCACTCTCGAAGGGACGGGTCTCCTCGCACCATACATCGTCAGGCGGCCGGGGGCGAGGGCGCTCCAGGCTCGGGGCGCGCGAGCCGGTAGAGGACGTGTCGCTGGAGCGGATGGCCGGGCGGGAGGCGCGGGTGGTCGAAGTCGTCCGCCGGGTCGTGGGTCATCCCGAGGCGCTCCATGACCCTCCGCGAGCGGAAGTTCGCCGGGACCGTGAACGAGACGATCTCGCGCAGCTCGTACTCGCTCGAATCCGGCCGCGACGGAGGCCCCGGCCGCCTCGGTCGCATATCCGCGTCCCCAGTACTCGCGCGCGAGCCGCCAGCCCACCTCGACCGCGGGAGTGAAATGCGCTTCGAACGTCGGCGTCGAGAGGCCGACGAAGCCGATGAACGGCGCGACGCCGGGAGCCTCGACCGCCCAGAGCCCGAAGCCGTGCGCGGCGAGGTGCTCCTCGATCCGGTCGACCATCGCGTCCGACTCGCGCCGGTCGTAGGTCTGCGGAAAGTACTCCATCGCGATCGGGTCGGCGTTCATCGCTGCGAACGGCGCGCCGGTCGCCGTCCCGCCAGCGCCGCAGGATCAGCCGCTCGGTTCGGGGGCCGCTCACGGCGAGGCGGCGAGCAACGCGACCGCCTGCGCCGCAACCCCTTCACCACGCCCGGTGAACCCGAGTGCGTCGGTGGTCGTCGCGCGCACGTTCACGCGGCGCAGGGTCGACGCCGAGGGCAGCGCAGAGCCGGTCGCGCATCGCTGACACGATGCGGCGCGACCCGCGGCTCCTGACCGATCACGATGCAGTCGGCGTTGACGAGCTCGAACCCGGCCTCTCGCACCTGGCGGTACGCCTCGGCGAGAAGCACGAGCGAGTCCGCGCCGCGGTAGCGCTCGTCGTCGGACGGGAACAGCGCGCCGATGTCGGCGAGGCCCGCTGCGCCGAGCAACGCGTCGGTCAGCGCGTGGGCGACGACGTCGCCGTCGGAGTGGCCGACGAGACCTCTGGGATGGTCGATCGCGACGCCCCCGAGGACGAGCGGGACACCGTCGCCGAACGCGTGTGCGTCGACGCCGAGGCCGATGCGAAGGTCGCTCATCGCCTGCCGCCGGCGACGCCCGACGCGAGCACACCTCGTCGAGCAACGACTCCGGCTCACGCGACCATCAGCGACGGGAACTCTACGCGGGGGCGGAGAGCGCCGCGGGAAGCTCCGAGAGCGAGTCGATGCCGATCGCGCCTTCGGGTGTCGGGCGCAGCCGCCCCCACGGGCCGCGGCGGCAGTGGACCGCGACGAGCCCCACGGCGAGCGCCGGGAGGACGTCGTTGTCGACCCGGTCGCCGACGTAGGCGACCTCGCTCGCAGCCATGCCGGCGAGCTCGACGAGGCGCTCGAAGAACGCCGGATCGGGCTTTCGCACGCCGACGCCGTCCGAGCTCGTGACGACGTCGGCCGGCAGGGTCGCGCGCGCCCAGGCCTCCATCGTCCTGCTCTGGTTGCCGGCCAGCCCGACGAGCATGCCCTCGGCGCGCAGGCGCTCGAGGCACGCGACCGCATCCGGATAGAGGTCGATCGACTCGTAGTCGAACCGCTCCCAGACGCCGACCGGCCGCTCGACGCCGAGGTGGTCCCAGAGCGCCCAGTGGTCCTCGCCTCGCTCGATCGTCATCCCGAGCGCCGCGAACACGACGTGTGGCTGGAGACCGGCTGCGCGGGCCACCTCGCCCCAGATCCGCTCCTCGTCGACGAGCGTCTCGCCGACGTCGAAGAAGACCGCGCGAACCGGCACTAGGGCTCCGGCTCCGGCTCCGGCTCCGCCAGCAGTCCCTCGACGAGCGCGAGATCGTCGACGGTCGTGACCTTCGTCAGACGCGGATCGCCGGCGACGACGCCGATCCTGCCGCCCGCACGCTCGATCAGCGACGCGCAGTCCGTCGCGCCGGCGAGGTCGCCGGCGTACGCGGCGCGGAGTCGGTCTGCGAGGAACGCCTGCGGTGTCTGGACCGCGACGAGCTCATCTCGCGGGATGGTCTCGACGACGACGCTCCGCTCGACCCGCTTGACGGTGTCGCGGAGCGGCAGCCCCGGGACGACCCCGTCGACGCCCTCTGCGAGCCCACCGAGCACGCGCTCCAGGATGGCGTCGTCGACCAGGGGCCGCGCGGCGTCGTGGACGAGCACGACGAGCGCGTCGTCGGGGACCTCTGCCAGCGCGTTCCGGACGGACTCGGCCCGCGTCGCGCCTCCGGTCACGACGGCGGCGACCTTCGAGGCGACGAGCTCCTCGGCCAGGAGGATCGTCGGCTCCTCCCACTCCGGCGGCGCCGCGACGACGAGCGCATCGATCCAGTCCGAGAGGTCGAGCCGCTCCAGGCTCTCCGCGAGGAGCGGGCGCCCGCCGAGGCCGACGAAGGCCTTGGGGTGATCGCCGCCGAGCCTCGATCCCGACCCCGCCGCGACCAGGATCGCCCACGTGCCCGCGGCGTTACCGGCCGGGGGCTGCGGGCCGCTCACTCCTTCTCCTGGTGATCGTGCGCTTCCGCCGAGCGAAAGCGCATCGCGCTACACGGTCGCGGTCGCCGCGGTCTTGGGCTTCGCCTTGACGCGCTTGCCCTTCGCCGGGTTGGCGAGGACCTCCTCGAGCCAGGCGTGCGCCTCGTCCTCGGTCATGCTCTTGGCGTACATGAGCTCCGAGGCGAGGATCTTCTTCGCCTTGACGTACATCTGCTTCTCGCCGGTCGAGAGGCCCTTCTCGTGGTCGCGCAGCGCGAGGTTGCGCACCACCTCGGCGAGCTCGAGGATGTCGCCGGTCTTCATCTTGTCGCGGTTGTGCTTGAAGCGGCGGTTCCAGTTCTTCGGCATCTCGGTCGAGCCACCGAGAAGCACCTTGACGACGACGTCCACCATCTCCTGGTCGATGACCCACCGGAGGCCGACCTTCTCGGCGTTGTCCACGGGGACGTTCACGGTCATCTCGTTGTGGAGGATCCGGATCGTCAGATACTCCCGCTCCTCACCCAGGACGACCTTGACTTCCTTCTTCTCGATCGTCCCCGCGCCGTGGTGGGGATACACGACCTTGTCGCCGACATCGAACACGCCTTGAGCCCTCCCGTCGTCCGGTCTTGTGTGGCCTGACCCACGAAAAGCGCCGGCGGTGGTCTGCCGGCGTGTATCCCCCATTCTAGCCGAAGATCGCGCTGCACTCCCGGGGAAAACGCACCTACGACGGGGGCTGCGACGTCACGTCTCGACGCCCTCGTTCGGCTCCCTCCCGCGGCGCCTCGAGCCCTGCCTGGAGCGCCTGGCGGAGCGTCTCCGCGGCGGCCACCCGAGGGGTCGGCGACCGGCCCTGCGTGCCCTCCGGCGCAAGCGCAACGGCGATCCCGAGCTTCGCGCACTCCTCGAGGCGCCGCTCCGCCTGCGCCGCCGGCCGGAGACGGCCCGTGAGCCCGAGCTCACCGAATGCCGCAAGGCCGTCCTTCGCGGGCGCTCCGCGGGCAGCCGAGGCGATCGCGAGCGCGATCGCGAGGTCGGCGCCCGGCTCGTCGATCCGGACACCACCGGCGACGTTCACGAACACGTCGGCGGACCCGAGCGGCACGCTCGCGTGGCGCGCGAGGACGGCGACGATCATCGCGAGGCGCTTGGGATCGACACCCGTGCCCACCCGTCTCGGCATCGCGAGGTCCGTTCGGGAGACGAGCGCCTGGATCTCGAGCAGGATCGGCCTCGTCCCCTCGAGCGCCACCGCCACGGCGGACCCGACCTCGCCTGCCCTCGTCGCGCCGAAGAGCACCGACGGCTCGGGCACGCCCTCGAGCCCCGCGGCGGTCATCTCGAAGACCCCGAGCTCGTTCGTCGAGCCGAACCGGTTCTTCACCGACCGGAGGATGCGGTGGGCGTGGTACCGGTCGCCCTCGAACTGGAGGACGCAGTCGACGAGGTGCTCGAGCACGCGCGGGCCGGCGACCGAGCCGTCCTTCGTGACGTGGCCGACGAGGATCGTCGCCACCTGGTTCTCCTTCGCGACCCGCAGCAGGCGTGCCGCCGCCTCGCGGACCTGGGCGACGGATCCTGGCGCGGAGGCGAGCTCGCTCGCGTAGAGCGTCTGCACCGAGTCGATCACGCAGACGGCCGGCGTGTCGCGCTCGAGCGTCGCGCAGACGGCGTCGAGCTCGGTCTCGGCGAGGATCGAGACGTCGTCCGCT
This sequence comes from uncultured Actinomycetes bacterium, assembly GCA_963712255.1. GTDB lineage: Bacteria > Actinomycetota > Thermoleophilia > Gaiellales > Gaiellaceae > Gaiella. The sequence continues at coordinate 287,972 of CAVQHL010000011.1, read as the reverse complement.
CCTCCGAGCCGCTCCGCACGCAGCCGGACCTGCGCAACCGACTCCTCCCCCGTCACGAGCAGCGCCGGGCGCCCGCTGCGGGCGATCGAGCCGAGCGCCGAGAGCAGCAGCGTCGACTTGCCCACGCCGGGCTCGCCACCGAGCAGCACGAGCGACGCCGGCACCAGGCCCCCTCCGAGCACGCGGTCGAGCTCCGGCACGCCGGTCGAGAACCGCGCCGCCTCCTCGATACGGACGTCGCCCAGGCGCTCGGGTCGGCGGCCCGACCCGCGGCGCGCCGGCGACCCGTCTCGTCCGTGCAGCTCCTCGACGAGCGTCCCGAACGCGGCGCAGCCGGGACAGCGCCCGAGCCAGCGCCCGCTGGTGGCCCCGCACTCGCTACACGTGAACTGGACGACGACCTTTGCCACGAGAGCCAGCGTAGACGAGGCATCGGACGCACGTCGTCCGATTGGACAACGAGGACATGTCTCGTGCTCGACGCCGGGCGCGCGGCGGCCGACCGGCCGCGCCTATCCTGCGCATCGGTGAGCGAGGGGCACACCCACCGCCACGCGCCGATCACGGCCACGCGCACGACCACCGCAGCGCCTCGCGTCGCGCGCTCCTCGCCGTGCTCGTCCTGACGCTGGCGTTCACGGTGGTCGAGGTCGTGGGCGGCGTGCTCACGGGCAGCCTCGCGCTCCTCGCCGACGCGGGCCACATGGTGTCGGACGTCCTCGCGATCGGGCTCGCGCTCGTCGCCCTCACCCTTGCGCAGCGGCCGTCGAGCCCGCGGCGCAGCTTCGGCTTCCAGCGCGCCGAGATCCTCGCGGCGTTCGTCAACGGTCTCGCGCTCGTGCTGGTGAGCGCCTGGATCGTGTGGGAGGCGATCGGGCGCCTCGACGACCCGCCGGAGATCCTCGGCGGCTGGATGCTCCTGGTCGCGCTCACCGGGCCTCGTCGTCAACGCGGGAGCAGCGGCGATCCTCGCGCGCTCCGGCCGCGAGAGCCTGAACATCGAGGCGGCCTTCCGTCACGTCATCGCGGACCTGCTGGGCTCCGCAGGGGTGCTCGTCGCGGCGCTCGTGATCCTCCTCACCGGCTGGGACGTCGTCGACCCGATCGTCTCGATCGCGATCGCCGCAGCTGATCGTCGCGAGCGCCTGGGGCGTCCTGCGCGACTCGACGGCGATCCTCATGGAGGAGACGCCGTCGGGGATCGACGCCGACGCGGTCGCGCGCGCGATCGTGGAGGTCCGCGGCGTCACGAGCGTGCACGACCTCCACGTCTGGCGGATCACCTCCGGGTTCGACGCGCTCTCCGCGCACGTCCTCGTCGGCCAGGGCGAGGACTGCCACGGCCTCCGCCGCGACGTCGAGCGCGCGATCGCGGCGCGCTTCGGGATCACTCACACGACGCTGCAGGTCGACCACGACGCCGCCGACGCGTTGATCGAGTTGCGCCGGCCCTGACGGCGTCGTAGCGTCGCCCCGTGCGGACGCCCACGCTGATCGTCGTGAGCGGGCCACCCGGCTCGGGGAAGACACAGCTCGCCCACGCGCTGGCCCCGCAGATCCCGTGCCCGGCGGTCTGCAGGGACGAGATCAAGGAGGGCATGGCGTAGACGGCAGCACTCGGCTTCGGCTTCGAGCCGTCTGCCGCCCAGCCTCGCCGAGATCGTCGCCTTCGTCGGCGACTGAGCCGCTTACTCGGCGCTCGCCGCGGGTCGCTCGCCCGGCTCCTCGTCCGGAGCCGCCTTCGGCGGCTTCGGCTTCACCTTCTTCGTACCGACCTCGACGATCGCGTTCTGCGCGTCGTAGCGCACCGTGTATCGCTCGTCCTTGACGAGCTCCGGCCCCGCGTACACCTTCCGCGTGTACTGCACGGTGAAGCCCGACGCGCCCGCGGACTGGACGGTGCTCGTCGTGCCCACCGGAAGCGCGGAGTTCCGGACGGTGATCGTCCGCGGCGCGACGTACGAGTACGGCTCGCCGGTGGTCGTCTCGACGCGACGGCCGAGCTTCCTCGAGTAGAAGCGCACGGTGATGCCCGCGTCCGAGGCGCTGAGCTTCATCAGGATCGCGGCCGGCCAGTCGTTCCGGAAGATGAGCTCGGGGCCGCCCCACGAGACCGTCGCCTCGCGGCCCATCGGATACCGCGAGATGTAGAACTGGTGCGCCTGGTGAGCGACGAGCTTCACGCCGGCGAAGAAGGCGGCGTTGTACAGGGTCGTCGCGATCTGGCTGATGCCCCCTCCGACCGCGTCCTCCAACCGTCCGGCGAAGATCTGCGGCGCGGAGACGAAGCCGTTCTCGACCGTGCGCTTGCCGAGCGCCTCGTTCAGCGAGAACGCCGTGCGCGGCCGCACGATCGTCCCGTCGAGCAGCTCGGCCGCCCGCTTGATGTTTGTCACGCGCGGCTGGCAGCACTGGTAGTAGGTCGTGAACTCCGAGACCAGCTCCTCGATCTTGAGCGCCTCGGCCTGCTCCGTCGTGAACGCGGGCGGCGACTTCACGAACTGCGCCCGGTGCACCGTCGAGTCGAGGTTCGAGGTCAGCGACCGCGAGATCCGCTCGAGATCGAGCGTCCGCCCGGGCTTCGACGGCACGACACGGGCTCGGCTGGCGCTCACGGCGAAGTCCGCGTCGCGCGCGGGAACCTCCTTCTCGGCGAGCCGGATGCGGAGCGAGGCGCCGAGGCCCTTCGGGTCGAGCGAGACCGCGAGGCCGCCGTTCGCGCGCTCCGTGCGGACGAGGGCGCGCAGCCGCTGTCGGGGTCAGCGTCGCCTCGGCGTCGCCTGCCCGGACGCGCCTCGGTTGCTCGAGCAGCCGCTCGATGCGTGCTGCGGCCGCCTCGGCCTCCTGCGTCGTCACCACGGGACCGGCCGCGACGACGTCGAGCTCGACCTCGGCCGGGAGGGTGCGCAGGCTGCGGCGGAGGCCGCCGCGGTCGACGGCGGTGCCCGAGCTCGACTCCTCGACCCGTATCTCGTCGTCGGCGATCACCACCTCGGCGTCCTTCGGCGGATCGCCGAAGCGGGCGTCGATCCGGTTCGCGAGCTCGGCCGCGCGCACCGGCGCAAGCCGGTACGACAGGGCGAGCTCCGGCCCGTCACGGACGCCGAGACGGGCGAGCACCCGATCCGTCGCGCCGGCGTCGAGCGCGGTCGCGAGCGCCTCGTCGATCAGGGCGGTCGCGCGAAGCTCCGCGCCGCTCGTCGTCATGGAGCCACTGTCCGCGGTCAGCGCGATGCGGCGCGTCAGCTGCTGCCCCGCCTCGCGCTCCAGCGCCGCGCGAGCCGCGTCCTCGTCCATTCCTCCGACGTCGACCCCGCCGATCGTCGTGCCGCGCGGGATCGCATCGCGCTCGAGGAACGCGACGATCCCGAACGCTGCGGCAAGCGCGGCAAGGACGGCGAGGACGACGGCGAGGATCGTGAGCGGGCGGCGCCCACGCCGGCGGGGCCGCGCCGAGGTCGAGAGGAACGGCCCGGACATCAATGCTTGACGGTACCCGACGCTATTGCAGGCGCTTGACGAACAGCACGCGGTCCTCGCCCGGCCCGTCGTAGTCCCTCGCGACCTTCTCGACCTCGAAGCCGAGGGCCTGGTGGAACGCGACAGAGCTCTCGTTCGCGGGCGACGTGACGCAGCGGACGACCGTCCTCCCGTGCGCCGCCGCATCGGCGAAGAAGCGCTCGTAGAGCTGCCGTCCGAGCCCCTCGCCGCGCCGCTCGGGTGCGATGCCCACGAAGTGGACGTACGCCTCCTCGGGGTCGGTCTGGGAGAGGAACCCGATCAGGAACGCTGCGAGCTGGCCGTCCTCGCCGTCGACGACGTAGCTCGTCCCCTCGAAGTGGACGAAGAAGAGCCGCGGCAGCATCGGGGCCATGTCGCGTCCGCCCCACCACGCGTTGAGCCGTGCGATCACGCGGCCGTAGTCGGCAGGCTCGGCGTGGCGGATCTCCATCCCCAGGAAGCGTAGAGGCGGAGCAGGTGCCCGGCTTCAGCCGGGCACCTCGCCCGCGGACAGCCATGCCTTGCGCATCGCGCCGATGTGCCGGTGGTCGGTGCCGCAGCAGCCGCCGAGCACGTGGAGCTCCGGCAGCTTCGCGCGGAGCGCGACGTAGTCGGTCGCGAGCTCCTCGGGATCGCCGTCGTCGAGCTCCTCCGCCTCGTCCAGCTCGGCGTGGCTCAGCCGCGACGCGTTGGCGCGGAGGCCGCGGATCCGCGCTGTCCAGGGTGCATCCGGCTCGAGCACGTCGTCGAAGTGCGACGGATGCGCGCAGTTGACCATGAAGTACGCGGCGGCGCCGTCCGTGCGCTCGTCGACCTCCTCGATCGCCTCGCGGAGCGGCTGGCCGCTCGGGAGCCGCCCGTCCGTCTCGACGGTGAACGAGATGACGACGGGGATCCCGGCCGCCCGCGCCGCGCGGACGACGCCGACCGCCTCGTCGGCGTAGGTCATCGTGAGCGCCGTGACGAGGTCGGCCGCGGTGCCGGCGAAGGTGCCGATCTGCCCGGCGTGGTACGCCTCGGCCTCCTCGGCGGTCATCGCCTCGCCGACGACGTACCCGTCGCCGCGTGGGCCGACGCAGCCCGAGATGACGATCGGCGTCGCCTCCGTCTCGAAGTCGGCACGAATCTCCTCGAGCAGCCGCACGGCGCTGCGGTTGAGCTCGGCGAGCTCCTCCGGGCCGTGGCCGAGACGCTCGGCCCAGTCCGGGTTCGCCCGCCACGTGGCCGTCTCGAGGACGATGCCGACGCCGCTCTCCCGGGCGATCTCGGCGTACGGCTCGAAGTAGCGGCGCAGCGCCTCGGCGCCGTCGTCGCGGGTCAAGAGGTCATAGGCCGCGAAGTGGGGCAGCTCGAGGCCGTCGTGGAAGATGAGCGTGGTCTCGATCCCGCCGTCCGTCAGGAACGGGACGTCGGCGAGCTGGGGGAGCGCGTCGCGGTAGCGGGCGCGCGTTTCGGGCGTTGCGTTCATGAGGCCCTCCTGGTGGCACACGCCGCCGTGCCGGCGGCGACTGCCGGAGGGTACGACCGCGCGTCCCCGGCGGATGGGCGGTTTCCCGCACTTTCGCGCGAGCGGCGGGACGTACGTCGTGCGCCCGGCCGGAGCCGGGCGCACGAGGTTCGTTCAGTCCGTCTCGTCCTGTGCGTCGTCCGCGCCGGGCTCGTCCGCCGGCACGGTGACCGGCTCCGGCTGGACCTCGCCCTCGACGATCCGCATCTCGACCTTCGGGTCGTCGGGGCCGGGATCCTCGCGACGGTCGACGATGATCGTCGATCCCTCGGAGAGCTCCCGCCCGAGGATGAAGTCGGCGAGCGGATCCTCGATGAGGCGCTGGATCGCGCGGAGGAGCGGTCGGGCGCCCATCGCCGGGTCGTAGCCCTCCTCGGCGAGCAGCTCCTTCGCCGCCTGGGTCAGCTCGATCGTGGCGCCGTGGACGGCCATCTGGTCGCGCAGCCGCTTCATCTTGATGTCGACGATCCGGAGGATCTCGTCCTTCTCGAGCTTGTGGAAGACGATGATCTCGTCGATCCGGTTGAGCAGCTCCGGCCGGAAGACCTTCTTGAGCTCGCCCATCACGCGCGCCTTCATGTCGTCGTACGAGAGCCCCTGCTCCTCGCCGACGTTGAAGCCGAGCGACTGGTTCTTCGAGATCTGACCCGCCCCGATGTTCGACGTCATCACGACGATCGTGTTGCGGAAGTCGACCTTCCGGCCCTGCGCGTCCGTGAGCCGTCCGTCCTCCAGGATCTGGAGGAGGATGTTGAAGACGTCCGGATGCGCCTTCTCGATCTCGTCGAGCAGGAGCACGGAGTACGGCTTGCGCCGCACGGCCTCGGTGAGCTGGCCGCCCTCGTCGTAGCCGACGTAGCCGGGGGGCGAGCCGACGAGCCGGGACACGGAGTGCTTCTCCATGTACTCCGACATGTCGACCTGGATCATCGCGTCCTCGTCGCCGAACAGGAACTCGGCGAGGGTGCGGGCGGTCTCGGTCTTCCCGACGCCCGAGGGGCCGAGGAAGATGAACGAGCCCGTCGGCCGCTTCGGATCCTTGATCCCTGCCCGCGCGCGGCGGATCGCCTTGGAGACGGCGACGATCGCGGTCTCCTGGCCGATCACGCGCTTGTGGAGCTCGTCCTCCATGCGCACGAGCTTCTGCGACTCGGCCTCGGTGAGCTTGAAGACCGGGATCCCCGTCCACATCGAGACGATGTCGGCGATCTCGTCCTCGCCGATCTCCGGCTGCTCCTCGTCGGCCTCGTTCCGCCAGCGCTCCTCCAGCTCCTTCTTCTTCTGGGTGAGCTTCCGCTCCTTGTCGCGGAGCGCGGCCGCCTTCTCGAACTCCTGCGCCTCGATCGACGCCTCCTTGTCGGCGCGCACCGTCTCGATCTCCTCCTCGAGCTCGCGGTAGCGCGGCGGGGCGGACATCGTCCGGATGCGGACGCGTGAGCCGGCCTCGTCGATCAGGTCGATCGCCTTGTCCGGCAGGTGGCGGTCCTGGATGTAGCGGTCGGCGAGCACCGCGGACGCGCGGAGCGCGTCGTCGGAGATCTTGACGCGGTGGTGCGCCTCGTAGCGGTCGCGCAGGCCGCGCAGGATCTGCACGGTCTCGTCGATCGTCGGCTCCTCGACGCGCACCTGCTGGAACCGCCGCTCGAGGGCGGCGTCGCGCTCGAGGTACTTGCGGTACTCGTCGAGCGTCGTCGCCCCGATCGTCTGCAGCTCGCCCCGGGCGAGCGCCGGCTTCAGGATCGACGCTGCGTCGATCGCGCCCTCGGCGGCGCCTGCGCCGACGAGGTTGTGGAGCTCGTCGATGAACAGGATGATGTCGCCGCGCTGGGTGATCTCCTTCATCACCTTCTTCAGGCGCTCCTCGAACTCGCCCCGGTACTTCGAGCCCGCGACGAGCGCGGCGAGGTCGAGCGTGTAGATCTGCTTGTTCTTCAGGAGCTCGGGGACCTGGTTGGCCGCGATGCGCGCGGCGAGGCCCTCGACGACGGCGGTCTTGCCGACGCCGGGCTCGCCGATCAGCACCGGGTTGTTCTTCTGCCGGCGCGAGAGGATCTGCATGACCCGCTCGATCTCGGTCTGGCGGCCGACGACGGGGTCGAGCTTCCCCTCGGTCGCCTGCTTGGTCAGGTTGCGGCCGAACTGGTCGAGGAGCTTCGAGTTCTTCGCCTTCTCCCCCTGGGCCGCGCCGCCCGCCTGGCCCGACTGCCTGCGTCCGGGGCCGGAGAGCATGCGGATGATCTCGTTGCGGATCTTCTCCGCGTCGGCGTCGAAGTCGAGGAGGATCCGCGCGGCGACGCCCTCGTTCTCGCGGACGAGGCCGAGCAGGATGTGCTCCGTGCCGATGTAGTTGTGGCCGAGCGAGAGCGCCTCGCGGAGCGCGAGCTCGAGGACCTTCTTCGCGCGCGGCGTGAACGGGATCTGTCCGGTCGTTACCTCGTCACCCTGACCGACGATGCGGGCGACCTGCGCGCGCACCTCCTCCACGGTGATGTCCAGCTGCTCGAGCACGCGCGCGGCGAGGCCCTCCTCCTCGCGCAGGAGCCCGAGCAGGATGTGCTCGGTACCGATGTAGTTGTGCTTGAGAGCGCGTGCCTCGTCCTGGGCAAGGACGACGACCTGTCTGGCCCGTTCTGTGAAACGCTCGAACACGGGTGCCTCGACCCTCCTTTCCGCGTGATCCGGAGTCTGCGCTGCCGCCGGCTCCGGGTCGAAGGCCTACTGATCGTACCCCACGGCAGAGAGGTCGCCGACCCTCGCCCGATCGGGGCGGTAGCCTAGGCCCGCTGATGCGCGGGGCGGGGAGAGCATGAAGATCCTGATCACGGGGTCGTCGGGCCAGATCGGGACGAACCTCGCGCTGCGCCTGCTTCGCGGCGGCCACGAGGTCTTCGGCGTCGACAAGCGGCAGAACACGTGGACCGACGAGTTCCCGTACCTCCTCCAGGACCTCGCGGGCCACTACGCGCCGTTCCCCGGCGGGATCAACGGCGTCGAGTACCCGGAGACCGACCTGGTCGTCCACCTCGCCGCCCACGCGAAGGTCCACCAGCTCGTCGGGGAGCCTCATCGCGCGCTCGAGAACGCGGTGATGACCTTCAACGTCCTCGAGTACGCGCGTCAGGCGAACATCCCGCTCGTCTTCTCGTCGAGCCGCGAGGTGTACGGCGACGTGCACCGGTTCGAGGGCTACAACGAGCAGGCCGCCGACTTCGCCTACACGGAGAGCACGTACTCCGCGTCGAAGATCGCGGGCGAGGCGTTCATCTACTCGTACGCGCGGTGCTACGGGCTCCCCTACCTGGTCTTTCGATTCTCGAACGTCTACGGGCGCTACGACAACGACCTCCATCGCATGGTCCGGGTCATCCCGCTCTTCATCCACTCGATGATGCGCGGCGAGCCGATCACGATCTACGGAGGACGGGACAAGACGCTCGACTTCACGTACGTCGACGATTGCGTCGACGGGATCGCGCGCGGGATCGAGGCCCTCGCCGAGCGTCGGGTCGTGAACCAGACGATCAACCTCGCCTACGGGGAGGGGAACACGCTCGTGCACTGCGCCGAGCGGATCGCGCACGAGCTCGGGACCGAGCCGGACATGACGCTGGCGCCGTCCCTGCTCGGCGAGGTCACGCACTACGTCGCCGACCTCTCGAAGGCGCGCGCGCTCCTCGACTACGACCCCAAGGTGCCGCTCGACGACGGCATCGCACGTGCGGTCGCCTGGTTCCGGGAGCATCGCGAGGCCCATCCGGAGGAGAACACGTTCGTCCGCGCGGATCACGAGCGCGCCCAGGAGCGCGGTCAGGGCTGGAAGACCGCGCCCGTCAGCTGAGCCGCGGGACCCGTCGGCGGGCCGTCAGGCGTAGGGGCGCGTCGTGTGCCCGTCGCGGAGCAGCTGCTCGACCTGCCGGGCCTCGAGCGGGTTCGCGAAGAACGTGCCCTGACCGCGCCGCACCCCGAGTCGCCGGAGCTCGGTCATCTGGAGGTGGTTCTCGATGCCCTCGGCGATGACGTCGAGGTGCAGCGCCGCGCCGAGGTCGGCGATCGCCCGCACGAGCGGCGCGGACGAGCTCGAGGCGCCGATCCGGCTGACGAAGACCCGGTCGAGCTTGAGCGCGTCGAAGGGCAGCGCCTCGAGCATCGAGAGCGACGAGTAGCCGATCCCGAAGTCGTCGAGGGCGAGGCGGACGCCCATCAGCTGCAGCGCCTCGAGCATCTCGCCGACGGCCACGTGGTCGCCGATGACGACGTTCTCGGTGATCTCCAGCACGAGCCGGCGGGGGTCGAGCGCCGCGGCGTCGAGGGCGACGCGGACGTCGTGGACGAAGTCGGGATGCTGGAGCTGCCGCGCGGAGACGTTGACGCTGACGGTGAGCTCCTGCCCGTCCGGCGTCGTGTCCCGCCAGCTCGCGACCTGGCGACACGCCTGCTCGAGCACCCAGCGGCCGAGCTCGACGATGAGGCCGCTCTCCTCGGCGATGGGGATGAAGTCGGCCGGCTGCACGATTCCGCGCGTCGGGTGGCGCCAGCGAAGGAGCGCCTCGACGCCGACGACGCGCTCGGTCGTGAGATCGAGGACCGGCTGGTAGTGCAGGAGAAAGTCCTCGCCGGGGCGCGCCTGGCGCAGCTCGCCGAGCAGCTCGAGCCTCCCGAGCACGACGTCGTCCATCCACGGCGCGTAGAGGGCGTACTGGGCCTTCCCGGCCGACTTCGCCCGGTACATCGCGACGTCCGCCCGCCGGAACAGCTGGTCGACGTCGCTGCCGAGCGCGATGCCGACGCTCGTCGTGACGAACACCTCGACGCCCGCGATCAGGAACGGCGCTCTGAGCGCGTCGATCAGCGCGCCTGCCGAGCGCACGGCGATGCCCGCGGGATCGTCGGCGGGGTCGACGAGCGCGGCGAACTCGTCCCCGCCGAGCCGGGCCACGACCACCGAGCCCGGCAGCGCGTCGCGCAGGCGCGTCCCGATGTCGTGCAGCAGCACGTCCGCCTCGACGTGCCCGAACCGGTCGTTGATCGCCTTGAAGTCGTCGATGTCGAGCAGCAGCATCGCGGCCTCCGCGGCGCCGTTCTCGGCCGCCAGCGCCGCGAGTCGCGCGATCCTTGAACAGGGTGCGGTTGGGCAGCCCGGTGAGCGGGTCGTGGAACGCCTGGTACCGGAGCTGCTCCTCCGCCTCCTTGCCCGCCGTGATGTCGAGGAGGTACCCCTGGAGCGCGACCGGAGCCCCTGAGGCCCCGACGATGGCGCGGGCCTCGTCGTGCACCCAGACGACGCGCCCGTCGCGCGCGACGAGGCGGTACTCGATCGAGAGCGGGTTGCCGTCGTGGGCGCGCTCGTGCGCGGCGAGGACGCTGCTCCCGATCCTCCGGATGGAGAAGCCGGACGAAGAGATCGGGGTCCTTCTGCCACGCCTCGCGGCGAGTAGCCGAGCAGGGGCTCGACCTGCGGGCTCGTGTAGAGGTTCGAGCTGACGGCGTCGATCGCGTCGACGTAGACGACGAGCGGGAGCTGCTCGACGAGTGTGCGGTACCGGAGCTCCGCCGCTCGCAGTCGCTCCTCGCCGAGCGTGCGGTCGCGAAGGTCCCGGATCCAGGCGGTGAAGAGCGGCGGCCCGTCGACCGCAAGCCTCCGGATCGCGATCTCGACCGGGAACTGCTCGCCGTCCGCGCTCTGTGCGGTCAGCTCGATCCGCGTGTCGAGGATCCCGCCCGCGCCGTCGGTCGGCCCGTCGGCCGTCCAGCGCGCCAGGCCGCGGCGGTGCGCCTCGCGCATGGCGGGAGGCACGATCAGCTCGGCGAGCTCCCTCCCGAGCGCCTCCTCGCGGGAGTACCCGAAGATCTCCTCCGCCGCGTTGTTGAACTCGAGGACGCGCCCCCGGTGGTCGATCGTGATGAGCGCGTCGAGAGCCGCCGCGATCGCCGCGGCGGCATGGGCGCGCCCGACCGACGATCCGCTCGAGCGGCCTGTCGCGACGGGCGGGCGGGCCGGTGCCCGCACGCCCGAACGCCTCGCGCGAAGGGCCACAGAATGGATATCGCCCTGCAAACCAGCGGCACTCGACCCCTACCGGGGTACCCCGAACGGGTGAACGGCGGCCTCAGTCGGCGAGACGGCGGAGCGCCGGGAAGAGCACGACGTCGCGGATCGACTCCGACCCCGTCAGGAGCATCGTGAAACGGTCGATGCCGAAGCCCAGCCCGCCCGTCGGAGGCATCCCGTACGAGAGCGCGTCGACGTAGTCAGGGTCGCCGCGCTCGCCCTCGACCTGCTCCGACTGCTGGTCGAACCGCTCCTGCTGCGTCACGGCGTCGTTGATCTCCGAGAACGCGTTCCCGAGCTCCATCCCGCCCGCGAAGTACTCGAACCGCTCGGTCAGGGTCGGATCGTCGTCGGTGGGTCGAGCGAACGGCGACAGCTCGACCGGGTAGTCGTGGACGATCGTCGGGCTGGATGAGCCCGGGCTCGACGTAGTGGGAGAACGCGTGGTCGACGAGCTGCGCCCAGTCCTTGTCCGCGTCCGTGTCGACCCCTCGCTCGGTGAGCCAGGCGCGGAGCTCGTCCGCGTCGCGTGTCCAGAGCTCGTGCTGCTCGAGCGCGTCGACGAACCGGATGCGCTGCCACGGGCCGCGGAGGTCGAGGTCGTGCCCGCGGAACGTCACGGCGGTCGTGCCGAGCACCTCGAGCGCGACCCGCTCCACGAGCTGCTCGATCCGCGCCATCGTGTCGCGGTAGTCGGCGTAGGCCTCGTACCACTCGAGCTGCGTGAACTCCGGGTTGTGCTTGAACGAGACGCCCTCGTTGCGGAAGTCCTTCCCGATCTCGTACACGCGCTCGAGGCCGCCGACGATCAGCCGCTTGAGGTAGAGCTCCGTCGCGACGCGCAGGAACAGGTCCGCCTCGAGCTCGTTGTGATGCGTGACGAACGGCCGGGCGAACGCGCCGCCGTAGCGCGGCTGGAGGATGGGTGTCTCGACCTCGACGAAGCCCCACTCGTCGAGCGCACGGCGGATCGCGGTGACGATGCGCGCCCGCGTCACGAACACCTGGCGCGTCTCCTCGTTCATCAGGAGGTCGAGGTAGCGCTTGCGGTAGCGGAGCTCGACGTCGGTCAGCCCGTGGAACGTGTCCGGCAGCGGCTGCGTGTTGCGCGACAGCACCTCGACGCTCTCCGCGAGCACGGACGGCTCGCCGCGACGCGACTTCGCCGGACGGCCGACGACCCCGACGACGTCGCCGAGGTGGACGTCGACGTCGCCCGTCGCGGCCACGTCGCAGATGACCTGGATCCGGCCCGAGAGGTCGACGACGTCGAGGAAGACGAGCTTCCCCATCCCGCGGCGCGCCATCGCGCGCCCTGCGACGCGGCGCGTCGTCCCGGCATCGGCCCCGTCCTCGAGCGGCTCGGCCTCGGCCCGGACGGCCGCGATCTGGTCGCGGTCGGGGAAGCGCTTGGGAGCAGGTGCCTCGGCCATCGGCGGATCGTACTTCCGGACACGAGTCACCTCGCGGCCGTGGGCTCGCTGCCTGCGGTCCGAGGAGCTGAGGCGGCCGTCAGGCCGCCTTGATCTCCATGATCTTGAACTTCAGCATCGAGCCGCGCGGGGTCGCGACCTCGACGGTCTCGCCCTTCTTGCGACCGATGATCGCCTTGCCGACGGGCGACTCGTTCGAGAGCTTGTTCTCGATCGGGTTCGCCTCGGCCGAGCCGACGATCTGGTACTCGACGGTCTCCTTCGCGTCGACGTCGCGGAGGCGGACGACCGAGCCGACCGAGACGACGCTCGTGTCGACGTCGTCGGTGTCGATCACGCGCGCGCGGGCGAGGCGCTCCTCGAGCTGCGCGATCTTGTGCTCGAGCATCGCCTGCTCGTTCTTCGCGTCGTCGTACTCTGCGTTCTCTGCGATGTCGCCGAACTCGCGGGCCGTCCGGATCCGGTCGGCGATCTCGCGCCGGCGGTCGGTGCGAAGCGTCTCGAGCTCCTGCGTGAGGGCCTCATGGCCCTCGGGGGTGAGGATCACGTCCTTCAGTGGTACGACCTCCGAGGTCCGTCTCCAATAAACGACAACGAGGCGCAGTGGGCGCCACGCGGACGCGCATGGTAGCCACGGGAGGCGACGGAGTGCAAACGAGGGCCGAGGAACGGCCTGAGATCGGTGTCTACCATCCCTTCGACAGTGATCGACCTCCGTGAGACCTGGTGGATCGGGCCCGTCGAGATCCCGACGCGGCTCGTCCTCGCCCCGATGGCAGGCGTCAGCGTGCAGGCGTTCCGCCGCCAGGGCCGCCGCTTCGGTGCGGGCCTCGTGTGCTCGGAGATGGTCAGCTGCGCCGGGATCGAGCACCGCAACGAGCGCACGCTCGGGTACCTCCGGGTCGCCTCCGACGAGCACCCGCTCGCGATCCAGCTCTTCGGCTCCGAGCCGGCGACGATGGCCGAGGCGGCGCGGATGGTCGAGGCGGCCGGTGCCGACCTCGTCGACCTCAACTTCGGCTGTCCCGTGCGCAAGGTCACGAAGACCGGCGCCGGGGCGACGCTGCTCGACGACCCGGATCACGCGGCCCGGATCGTCTCCGCGATCGCCGATGCGGTCGAGATCCCGGTGACGGTGAAGCTCCGGCGCGGCCTCCGCGACGGGTCGCGCGACTGCCTGGTCGTCGGGCCGCGCCTCGTCGAGGCGGGAGCGGCGTCGCTGACCCTCCATCCGCGCTCCGCGCAGCAGATGTACACCGGCACCGCCGACCACGGCCTCACCGCCGAGCTCGTCTCGCTCGTCGACGTGCCGGTGATCGCGTCGGGAGACATCGTCTCCCGGGCGAAGGCCCAGACCGTGCTGGCGACGACCGGCGCCTCGGCCGTCATGGTCGGCCGTGCGGCGCAGGGGAATCCGTGGGTGCTCGAGGAGATCGTCGACGGCGGCGGGCGCGAGCCCTCTCGCGAGGAGGTCGTCGCGGAGCTCGTCCTCTTCATCCGGGAGACCGTCCGCGAGCTCGGGGAGCGGCGCGCGAGCGGCTTCCTGAAGAAGTTCTACGCCTGGTACCTGGGCCGCGGCCGGTTCCCACGCCCGTTCAAGCAGGAGCTCGTCGTGCTCGACTCGACCGAGGAGGTCGAGCGTCGGCTGATCGCGGCCGCGCCGGGCTCGCTCGAGCTGATCGAGCGCCTCGAGGCGGAGGTCCCGTCGGGCGAGGACGTCACCCTCGAGCTCCCGATCTCGATCTACGGCGGGGGCTGAGCGACCCGTCCTGACCGACGTCGGTCGAGCGGTGCGACCCGGTCAGCGCCGTCGCGACGCCGAGCCCGACGAAGACCGACCCGCTGACGTAGCGCTGAACCTTCAGGAAGCCGGTGTGACCGCGGAGGCGCTCGGACGCCGTCCCGGCGACGAGCACCCACGTCCCGTCGCTGACGATCGCGAGCGCGACGAAGATCAGCCCGAGGAACAGCATCTGCAGGCCGACGTGGCCCGCCGACTGATCGACGAACTGCGGGAGGAAGGCGAGGAAGAAGAGCGCCGTCTTCGGGTTCAGGATCTGCACGACGACGCCCTGGGCGAAGCGCCGGCGGTAGCGCGTCGGCGGGCGCGCCTCGGCGGTGTCCGTCGCGCTGCCTCGCCGGAAGAGCGTCCAGAGCCCGACGCCGATGAGGTACGCGGCCCCGAGGTACTTCACGGTGTCGAACGCGAGCGCGGACGCTGCGAGGAGGCCGGAGAGCCCGAGCGCGGCGGCGAAGACGTGCACGAGCGCGCCTGTCTGGATCCCGAGCATCGACGCCGCGCCGGCGCGGCGCCCGCCGTCGATCGAGCTCGCGACGATGTAGAGCACCGCGGGGCCGGGCACGACGAGCAGCGCCAGGGCCGCACCGCAGAACACGGCGAGCGTGGCGGGATCGGGGATCACCGGTTGAGCTCCCAGACGAGCCTGAGGCCCTCGAGCGTGAGGAACGGGTCGACCTGCTCGATCGTCGACGAGTGGGCCGCCACGAGCTCCGCGAGGCCGCCGGTGGCGACGACGCGCGCGTCCGGGGCGTCGAGCTCCCTGCGGATCGCGCCGACGATCCCGTCGACCTGACCGGCGAAGCCGTACACGAGGCCCGACTGGAGGCCCGCGACCGTCGTCTTCCCGATCACGCTCGGCGGCTCGACGTAGTCGACCTTGACGAGCCGGGCCGCGCGCGCGAAGAGCGCGTCCATCGACGTCTCGATCCCGGGCGCCAGGACGCCGCCCACGTACTCGCCCTCGGGCGACACGACGTCGAAGTTCGTCGAGGTCCCGAAGTCGACCACGATCACCGGCGCGCCGTACCGCTCCTTGGCCGCGACGGAGTTGACGATCCGGTCGGGACCGACCTCGCGCGGGTCGTCGTAGCGGATCGGGATCCCGGTGCGGACGCCGGGGCCGACGGCGAGGAGCGGCGCATGCGCCCAGCGCCCCGCGAGCCGCTCCCACTCGCGGAGGAGGAGCGGGACCGTCGTCGAGAGGCAGATGCCGTCGACCGCGTCGGGATCGAGCAAGCCGCCGAGGAGGACGACGAGCTCGTCTCCGGTCCGGCTCCGGTCGGTCGCGACGCGCCAGGTGTCGGCGAGGACGTCGCCGTCGAAGAGCCCGAGCACGGTCTGGGTGTTGCCGACGTCGACGGCGAGCAGCATGAGCGCGAGGGTACAAGAGCCGCTGCGCTCGCCGACACGACCGGCCGCTGAGGCAGTTGCGACCGCGACAGCGGGCGCCTTCAGGGATGTGCCCCGCCGAAGGCGGGGATCAAGCCGCAGGATTCGGCTCCTGCCGAATCCTGCCTGGCGAGCAAGGTCTAGAACGCGTCGTCGTCGTCCAGGCGGCGCGCGTCGCCGAGGCGCTCGGCGAGCGCCTCTGCCGTGAGACTCGGCTCGTCGCCCTCGCCGCGGAGCTCCTCGACCGTGACGTCGCCCGAGGTGTAGACCTCGGCCCGCGGAATGATCCGCGTCGGGCGGTTCTTGTCCCACACCCAGACGTCCTCCATCTGCGCGTGGAAGAACGGGTAGCTGGCCTGGGGCACGACCTTGAGATCGAGCTTGTTGCAGAGGTACGTCGCGTCCTGGGTGAGGACGCAGTAGCGGAACAGCGGGAAGACCGCCGTGTACTCCCGCTTCAGCTGGAGCTCGAGCTCCGCCTCGAACTCGTCGAGCTCATCGAGATGGCTCATGGGTGGAGTCTAGCCCCGGGCAGGTCACAGACGTCCCACGCGAGCGTGGGGCGCCACCGACGCGAGCTCGCGCTCGAGGCGCTGGACGATCGTCGCCGTTTCCTCCAGGAGCACGGCGAGCACCGCCGCGCAGACCGCCGGATGCTCCTCCCCGAGGCGCCGCAGTGCGTCCCAGGGCAGCGCATGGCACTCGACGGCCGTTTCCGCGACGACGTCGGCCGACCGCCGCCGACCGCCGGCCACGCCTAGCTCGCCGACGATCATGCCTGCCGACAGGGTCGCCGCCCGCGTGCCGTCGGGCCGTACGACGGTCAGGCGCCCGGCGGTGACCAGGAACAGCTCGGCCGAGGGATCGCCGGATCGAACGAGCGCCTCGCCGGGATCGAGCACGCGTCGCTCGAGCACGTCGAGGAGCGTCGCTTGCCGCTCCGGAAGCACCCGGGAGACGACGGGGTGGTCGGCGATCGCGAGGGTCACGAGGTCCACGGGGGCGCCGGCGGCGGCGAGGAGCGCCTCCTCGCAGCGCTCGAGCGCCGCATCGAGATCGTCGGCGACGAGGAGCTCACAGTCCTCCAGCTGCCCGGCGATGCGCGCAACGAGTGGTCCGGCGGCACCCGGCACGACCCCGAGGCACGCACCGAGCAGGTCGAGCTCCTCCACGAGATCGACGAGCAGGGACTCGAGGCCCTCCTCCACACGCGTGACGCGGGTGAGGTCGAGCAGGACGATCGTGCCGGGCTCGGCACGATCGAGTACCGCCGCGGCCACGCGCTCGTAGGCCGAGAGCTCGAGCTCACCCTGCACCTCGAGCACGCGGCAGCAGAGCCCGAGCCGGTCGAGCGCCTCTCGCTCGGCAGCCAGGCGTGTGCGCCTCGACGCGACGTCGGCGAGGGTGTACGCGGCCCGAATCGGGAGCACGGCCGGGCGACCGCCGTCGAGCAGATGCACGTCGAAGTCCCGCGCAACGGCTGCACAGGCACTGACCCCGCGGACGCTGTTGCCGCGTCGGTCGAGCCGGGGTGAGAAGACGGCGATGCCGAGACGTCCCGGCAGGATCGCCAGGACCGCACCGGAGACGCCGCTCTTCGCGGGCAGACCCACCGTGAACAGCCACTCGCCTGCGCCGTCGTACATGCCGCAGGTGGTCATCACGGAGAGGACGTGGCGGACGAGCGCGCTGTCGAGCGCTCTCCTTCCCGGTCGACGGGTTGACGCCGCCGTTGGCGAGCGTTGCGCGCCACGAGCGCCAGGTCGCGACAGTCGACCTCGACGGCGCATTGCCGGAAGTACGCGTCGACCGTCTGCTCGACTTCGTCCCGGACGACGTCGCCGGCGCGGAGCAGGTGGGCGATCGCCCGGTTGCGATGCCCGGTCTCCCGCTCGGAGCGGTAGACCGCCTCGTCCACGTCGAGCTGCCGGCCGGCGTAGGTCGAGTAGGCATCGAGGATGCGATCGAAGCGCGAGCCGCCGAGCCGCGGGATCTCCGACGAGCGAGACGGTTGCGATCGCGCCGGCGTTGATCATCGGGTTGACCGGGAGCCCCGACTCCAGGTCGAGGCTGATCGCGTTGAACGCGTCGCCGGACGGCTCGACGCCGACGGTCTCCGCGGACCCGGGCGATGCCGGCGTCGGCGAGCGCCAGGCCGTACGTCAGCGGCTTGGAGATGGACTGGAGCGTGAACCGGTGCCCGGTGTCGCCGGCCTCGTACACCGCGCCTGACGGCGTTGCGAGGCAAATGCCGAACGTGTCCGGCTCGACACCGGCGAGCTCCGGGATGTACGAGGCGACCTCGCCGAGCTCGACGGCGGCGAGGCTCTCGTGCAGACGCTCGAGGTAGCGCTGGAGAGGTGATCGCGGACGACGGTCGGCGGACGGGCTGAGTAGACGTTCGGCGGGCTGGACCATCGGGACGCTCCAGGCTCGGGACCACGAAAAACGCCCCGGGCCCGAGGGCTCCGAGGCGCCGATGCCGTAGGGGGCCCACCGTCGCGCCCGCCTTCGGCTCAAGCCTAGCCTGCGGGGCGGACCGCCGCAAAGGCAGGCTCTTGAGAAGTGGCCTCAGCGAGAGGGATCGACGTCGGCGAGCAGCTCGCCGACCGTCCCGCGCCCCGGGACGACGAGCTCCGGATCGAGGTCCGCGAGAGGCTCGAGCGCGAAGCGGCGCTCGTGGAGCCGTGGATGCGGCAGCGTCAGCCCCGGCTCGTCGCGGACGAGGTCGCCGTGGACGAGGAGGTCGAGGTCGAGCGTCCGCGGCCCGAAGCGGACCTCCGTCGATCGATCGCGGCCCAGGCTCTGCTCGACGTCGAGGAGCACCTCCAGGAGGTCGCGAGGGTCGAGCTCCGTGTCGAGCGCCACGGCGCCGTTCAGGTACGCGGGGCTGCTCGACCGGCCCCCAGGGCTCCGTCTCCCGCAGCGGCGAGACGCCGGCGAGCTCGATCCCCGGCTGCGCGGCGAGCATCTCGATCGCGCGGCGGATCGTCCGTTCGCGGTCCCCGAGGTTCGCTCCGACGCCGACGTAGGCACGCACGCCGCCGACGCTACCGGCCGGGCCGAGGGTCCCGTAACGCGCCCTTAACCGGCGTTCTTACCCGATGCTCAACTGCGGCCGCGACCATCCCGTACTCCCCCGTGCAGATGCGTTCCCTCACGACCCTTCTCCTCGCCGCGGCCGCGGCCGCCGTGATCGCGCCCGCGCAGGCAGCGTCCGCAACCCGCCCTGCGACGATCGTCCGCCTGACGGCTGCCGCGTCGTGCGCCGAGCCCGCCGCGCTCACGGCCGCAGGCGCACGCCAGGTCGACGCGAAGCTCCGACTCTGGCGTCTCGATGCCGACGCCGCCGGATCCCTCCTCCCTGCGCTCGAGCGCCGCGGGCGCCGTGGCCGCGAAGCAGCTCGAGCGAACGTACGACGTCGCCGCGACGACCGTCGACCCGGACCCGCTGCAGGCGGAGGAGTGGTGGCTCGCGCAGATCGGCGTCGAGGGGCTGACGCCGCCGGGCCCGGGCGTCCCGATCACGATCGTCGACTCGGGAATCGACGTGCAGCACCCCGAGTTCGCAGGGCGTCCCGACCTCTCCCTCCTGAACGCCCAGGAGCCCGCAGGCATCGGCGGTGAGCACGGGACGTCGGTCGCGTCGGTCATCGGCGCCCCTGTCAACGGCATCGGCGTCGTCGGCATCTACCCGCAGGCCGTCCTCCGCTCCTGGGACGCCGCGCTCGGCGAGGGCACACGCCTCGAATCGTCGGACATCTCCGCGGGCATCCTCGCCGCCGCGCGCTCCGGCAGGGGCGTCATCAACCTGAGCCTCGGCGGCGACCGCGACCTGCCGATCGAGCTCGCCGTCTCCGAGGCGGTCGCGACCGGCTCGCTCGTCGTCGCCGCGTCCGGGAACGACGGCACGCGCGGCAGCCCGATCGGCTACCCGGCCGCGCTCCCGCACGTCACCACGGTCGCCGCAACCGACCGCTCCGGCGCCGTCGCCGCATTCTCGAGCCGCTCGCCCTACGTCGACGTCGCAGCGCCCGGAGACGACATCCTCGTTGCCAGCGCGCTCGGCAAGAACTGGCGTCCCTCCTCGGGCACGAGCTTCTCGTCCCCGATCGTCGCCGGGGCGGCCGCCTGGCTCTGGACCGCCCGACCGGATCTCGACGCCGGGCAGGTCGCGGAGATCCTCCGCCGCTCCGCGCGCGACATCGACCAGGCCGGCCGCGATGCCGCCTCCGGCTTCGGGATGCTGAACGTCCAGGCGGCGCTCGCGCTGCCGACGCCGATCCGCGACCCGTTCGAGCCGAACGACGACGTCGACGAGGTCTCCCCGACCGGCGATCGCAACGTCCGGAAGGCGCCGGCGCTGACGACGGTGACGAAGCGGGCGGGCACGATCGACGGCCGCGTGGACGCCTGGGAGGACCCTCGTGACGTCTTCCGTGTCTGGCTCCCCGCCGGTCGCCGGGTGACCTTCCAGCTCAGCGGAACGGCCGACGGCGACCTCTCGCTCCACCGGACGAACGCGCGGACCGTCGCCGGCCGCTTCGCCGCGACGGGACGCCTCGCGCAGGCGACCGCACGGGGACGAGCGGAGCGGCTCGTCTACGTGAACCGCGGCGCCGGGCGCTGGGCGTACCTCACCGTGCGGCTGCCGGCGCGGACGAGCGACACGACCTACCGCCTGACCGCCGCGTCGGCCCGGGCCTAGACCAGCCGACGCCGCTCGACGACCACGGCTGCGTGGTCGACGGGACGCGCGAGCACGACGTCCGGCTTCCGGACGCGCACGCGGGCCCGCGTCAGCGGAAACCGCTCGATCAGCGCATCGGCGATGGCTGTCGAGAACGCCTCCAGCAGCTGATAGGCACGGGCGTCCGACACGCCGATCACGGTCGCGACGACGTCGCGGTAGTCGACGGCGTCCTCGATCGAGTCGCTCGCCGCGGCGGTCTCGTCGGCGAGGTCGAGCTCGAGGTCGACGAGGAACCGCTGCCCCTCGCGGCGCTCGTCGTCGAGCACCCCGTGGTACCCGTGGAGCTCGATTCCGTGAAGCTCGATGGTCATCGCTCCACCGCCCCCCGCTCGACCGCCGCCGCCACGGCGAGCGCCTCGACGTGCGAGCGGACATCGTGCACGCGGAACAGCGTCGCGCCACGATCGAACGCCGCGACGGCCGCTCCCACGGAGGCGGCGTCCGTGCCCACCCGCGCGTCGGGGCCGAGGACGATCCGCGCGAGCGTCCACTTCCGCGAGATCCCGACCATCACCGGCCGACCGAGCGCGACGAGCTCGTCGATCCGGCGCAGGAGCGCGAGATTCTGCTCCGGGGTCTTGCCGAACCCGAACCCGGGATCGAGGCAGATCCGCTCCTCGTCGATGCCTGCCTCGACGGCGTGCGAGAGGCGTTCCTCGAGGAAGGCGGAGACCTCCGACACAACATCGTCGTAACGCGGAGCCTCCTGCATCGTGCGAGGCTCCCCCTGCATGTGCATGAGGCACAGGGAGGCCCCGGAGTCGGCGACGACGCCCGCGAGCTCCGGGTCGCGGCGGAGCGCGGTCACGTCGTTGACGAGCTCGGCGCCGAGCGCGAGCGCCTGCCGCGCGACCTCGGCCCGTGAGGTGTCGATCGAGACGCGGCGCCCCTCCAGCCGCTCGAGCACGGGAAGCACGCGACCCAGCTCCTCGTCGACGCTGACGGGGTCGGCGCCCGGCCTCGTCGACTCGCCGCCCACGTCGACGATCGCGGCGCCCTCGTCGAGCATCCGTCCCGCGGCCTCGGCCGCGTCTTCCGCGGACGCATACGTGCCCCCGTCCGAGAAGCTGTCCGGCGTGACGTTGACGATCCCGACGACCGTCGGGCGGGGCCAACGTTCCGCGTGGGTCGTTCGTCTCATCGGGCATGGACGGTAACGCGCCGCGGCGGGGCGGGTCGACCGCGCGCACGCTCGCGATCGGCGCCGCCGTGGTCGTGCTCGTCGGGATCGTCGCCGTCGCCTCCACGGGCTCCGTCCCCACCGGCGCCGGCGGGAGCGCCCGGCGGCCGTCGGAGGGCTTCGTCGACACGGCGTTCAGCCTCTTTCTCGTCCTCATGGTCGTGTGCACCGTGTTCGTCGCGGTCGCGTTGTCCTTCTTCCGCCGCTACGACCCGACGACCGGCGCTCCGAAGCGGCGGAGCGCCCTCCAGTCGATCGTGTCGTTCACGCTCTCCCTCGTGCTCCTCGCGGTGATCGTCCGCGCCGTCGCCGGGGCCCGGGGCGACAACGGCGGGCTCCGCCTTCCCTTCCAGAATCGCGGGGCGGGATCGCGTGGGGACGGCTCCGACGCGACGCGCTACGAGCCGGAGTTCGCGGTGTGGCCGGTCGTCGCGGTCCTGACGCTCCTCGCGGTCGCAGGGCTCGCGATGTGGCTGTCGGCCCGCCGGAGGCGGGCGGCGCGCCCGTCCGTCGCCCTGACGCCCGCGGAGGCGCTCTCCGACGTGCTCGGCGAGACGCTCGACGACCTGCGGGCAGAGAGCGATCCACGGCGCGCGGTGATCGCCGCGTACGCGCGGATGGAGCGCGCCCTCGCCGCCGCCGGGCTCTCGCGTCGTGACGCCGAGGCGCCCGAGGAGTACCTCGATCGCGTTCTCGACGAGGTCGAGCTGTCGCCCCGGGCGGCCGGCCGCCTGACGGCGCTGTTCGCATGGGCGCGGTTCTCGGTGCACGATGTGCGTCCCGCGATGAAGGACGAGGCGATCGAGACGCTCGAGCAGGTGCAGCAGGAGCTGGCGGCGGCAGAGGCCGCCCGCGAGGCGCAGCTCGCCGAGGCATTCGCGTGAAGCGGATCGACCGCGCGGTCGCGGCGGTGCTCGCCGTCAGCGCATGGGCCGGCATCGTGCTCGTGCTCGTCCCGGGCCGGGCGTCGGTCGTCGGTCACGTCTGGCTCGTCCTCGTGCTCGCGATCGCACTCGGCGCCGCGCTCGGAGCGCTGCACCGCGCCGTTCCTCGCCGCGTCTCCGCCTTCGACGCGGCATTCGCACCGGCGCGGCGCACGCGAGCCCGGCCGGCGTCCCTCGACCGCGTCGAGCGCGAGGTCTCCCTCGCAACCGGCACGGCGTTCGACGTCCACTACCGGCTGCGACCATCGCTCCGGTCGATCGCCTCGGGGCTGCTCCTCCGTCGAGGCGTCGACCTCGAGCGGGCGCCCGAGCGTGCGGAAGCGCTCGTCGGCCCGACCGTCTGGGAGCTCGTTCGCCCCGACCGCCCTGCGCCCGAGGACAGGACCGCGTCCGGGCTGCCGCTCGAGACGGTCGAGCGCGCCGTGGACGACCTGGAGCGGCTCGCATGGAGCTGAGCGAGCTCGCCGCCCGCGCGGCGGTCGTGCTCGACGAGGTCGAGCGCGCCGTCGTCGGCAAGCGCGACCGGCTCGAGCTCGTGCTCGCCGGCCTCCTCGCGGACGGGCACGTGCTGCTCGAGGACGTTCCCGGGCTCGCGAAGACGCTGACCGCCCGGGCGTTCGCGACGGTCACCGGCCTCGGGTTCGCGCGCGTCCAGTTCACGCCCGATCTGCTCCCGACGGACGTCACGGGCTCGTCGATCTGGAACCAGCGCGCGCTCGAGTTCGAGTTCCGCCCCGGGCCCGTCTTCTCCAACCTCCTTCTCGCCGACGAGATCAACCGCGCCCCGCCGAAGACCCAGGCGGCGCTGCTCGAGGCGATGCAGGAGCGCCAGGTGTCGGTCGACGGCACCACGCACCTGCTCGAGCCGCCGTTCCTCGTGCTGGCGACGCAGAACCCCATCGAGTACGAGGGCACCTACCCGCTGCCGGAGGCGCAGCTCGACCGCTTCGTGCTGCGAACGGGATTCGGCTACCCGTCGGCCGACGACGAGTGGGAGATGCTCGAGCGGCGGCTCGAGCGGCGCGTCGACGAGGTCGAGCTCCGCGAGGTGGTCGACCGGGAGATCCTGCTCGAGATGCAGCGCGCCGTCGAGGACGTCCACGTCGACGAGAGCGTCGGCCGGTACATCGTCGACCTCGTCGCGGCGACGCGCGAGAGCCCGAGCGTCTCCGTGGGCTCCAGCCCGCGCGGCTCGCTCGCGCTGCTCAAGCTCTCCCGGTGCCGGGCGGCGCTCGCCGGCCGCGACTTCGTCACGCCGGACGACGTCAAGAGCGCCGCGGTGCCCGCGCTCGCCCACCGCCTCGTCCTCCGCCCCGAGCTCTGGGTGCAGCGCCGCACGGGCGAGGACGTCGTGCGCGAGGTCCTCGACCAGGTCCGGACGCCGAGCACCGAGCGCGTGTGACCCGGTCGGCGGACGCGCGGCTCGGCGCCTATGCGGCGCTCGCAGCGGCGGCGTTCGTCGCGGCGCTCGCACTCCGGCGTCCCGAGCTCGCCGTCCTCGCCGGGCCGTTCGCTCTGCTCGTCGCGCTCGGAGTCCGCATGCCGGCCCCCGGCGCTCCGGGCGTGGGTCGACATCGATCGCGAGCGAGCGCTCGAGGGGGACGAGCTCGACGCGATCGTGACCGTGCGGGCCGACTCGGCGGTCGACCGGCTCGAGGTCGGCCTGACGTTGCCCGACGGGCTCGCGCTCGCCGGGGGCAGCAACCCCGTCGCGATCCACCTCGGCGCGGGCGAGGAGCGCGAGCTGCCGGTCCGCCTGCGCTGCGTGCGCTGGACCTCCGCGGAGGTCGGTGAGGTCTGGCTCCGCGCGCGCGACCGGGTCGGTCTCGTCCGGTACGAGGGGCGTGTCGACCGCCGCCGCCCGCTGCGCATCTACCCCACGCCGGAGCGGCTCCGACGCCTCCTCGCGCCGGCGAAGACGCAGGCGACGACGGGCAGCGAGGTGGCGCGGATTCGCGCGGAGGGGCTCGAGTTCGCCGACACGCGGCCGTTCGTGCCCGGCGACCGCGTGCGCTCGGTGAACTGGCGGGCCACTGCCCGCCGCGGCAGCCTCGTCGTGAACGAGCGCCATCCGGAGCGGAACGCGGACGTCGTGATCTTCCTCGACAGCTTCGCCGAGGCGCGCGCGAGCGACGAGGGGACGTTCGAGCACGCCGTGCGCGCGGCCGCGACGCTCATCACCGGCTTCCTCGAGCGCCGCGACCGCGTCGGGCTCGTCGCGTTCGGCGGCATCCTCCGCTGGCTCCAGCCCGGCGGCGGCCTCGTCCAGCGCTACCGCCTCGTCGACGCGCTGCTCGAGACGGGCGTCGAGTTCAGCTACGCCTGGAAGGACGTCAACGTGATCCCCGCGCGCACGCTGCCACCCGGTGCGCTCGTCATCGCGCTGACGCCGCTCCTCGACGAGCGCACCGTCTCGGCGCTCGTCGACCTTCGCGGGCGCGGCCACGACCTCGTCGTGCTCGAGGTGTCGCCCGATCCGTACGTCGTCCCGTCGACCGATCCGGCCGACGTCGTCGCGACGCGCCTGTGGCGCCTGCAGCGCGCGGAGCTGCGGGCCCGCTTCGAGCGGCTGGGGGTCGCCGTCGCGACGCTCGACGAGGAGACCACCGTCGAGGCAGCGCTCGAGGGGGTGAGGGCATACCGGCGTCACGCCCGCCTCGCGAGGCGGTAGCCGCAGGTGCCGTCGCCGTCGCCGTGGCGCTCGGGCTGGCCGTCTGGCTGGCGCTCGTCGCCTCGGACGACGCGGCGGCGCCGGTGCTGGTTCTCGGCGTCATGGGCGCGCTCCTCACCGCAGCCGCCGTCGTCTGGCCGGCGCTGCTCGTCCTCGCGCTCGCGGTGTCCGGCTCCGGGTACGCGCTCCTCCTCGGGATCGACGAGCCGCCGCTCGACGTCCGCGCGGCGGGCGTCGCGGCGTGCCTCCTCGTCGTCGGCGAGCTCGTCGGCTGGGCGCACGAGCTCTGGTCGACGACCCGCGACGAGCCGGGAGGCGAGTGGCGGCGCCCGACGTGGATCGCGGCTGCCGGCGCCGGTGCGCTGCTCCTCGTCTGGGGGCTGCTCGCGATCGTCGATCTCGCACGCGTCGAGGGGCTCGCCGTGGAGGCGGTCGGCGCCGCGTGCGCCCTCGCGGCATTGCTCGTCGTGCGGCGGCTCGCGCGGAGACCGGCCGCCGGGAGCTAGGCGCGCGGCGGCGTCAGGAAGCGGCGGGGTCGGGCGGCGGCTGCATCGCCGCGCCCGGGAGCGGCCGCGGCTGCGGCCTCATCGCCGGCTTCTTCTCGGGCTCGGGCTCCGGCTCCGGCTCGCCCTCTGCCGGTGTCTCGTCGGCGAAGACCGACTCCTCGGACTCGCCCTGGAGCAGCCGCTCGAACTGGATCTTGTCGACGGTCTCGCGCTCGATGAGGATCGCCGAGAGCTTGTGGAGCTCGTCCATGTGCTCGCGCAGGACGTTCGTCGCCTTGTCGTGCGCCTCCTCGATCACGCGGCGGATCTCGTCGTCGATCTCCTTCGCGATCTCCTCGGAGTAGTCCGGCTCGGCGCCCATCTCGCGGCCCAGGAAGGGCATGTCGTGGTTCCGTCCGAGCACCCGCGGGCCGAGCTTCTCGCTCATCCCGAAGCGCATGATCATCTGCTTCGCCGTCGACGTGATCCGCTCGATGTCGTTCGCGGCGCCGGTCGTCACCTCGTTGAAGACGAGCTCCTCCGCCGCCCGGCCGCCGAGGGTCATCGCCATCTGGTCCATCAGCGTGCCCTTGGTCGTCAGGTAGCGATCCTCGGCCGGGAGCGAGATCGTGTACCCGAGCGCCTGCCCGCGCGAGACGATCGAGATCTTGTGCACCTCGTCGGTGCCCTCGAGGTAGTAGCCGACGAGCGCGTGGCCCATCTCGTGGTACGCGGTGATCTTCCGCTCCTTCTCCGAGAACAGGCGCGACTTCTTCTCGGGGCCGGCGATCACGCGCATGATCCCTTCCTCGAGCTCGTGCTGGCCGATCGTCTTCTCGCCGCGGCGCGCTGCGAGCAGCGCCGCCTCGTTGATCACGTTCGCGAGGTCGGCGCCCGTGAAGCCGGGGGTCGACGCCGCGAGCACGTCGAGGTCGATCTCCTTGTCGATCGGCTTGCCCTTCGCGTGCACCTCGAGGATCTGCTGGCGCCCCCGCCGGTCGGGCCGGTCGACGACGATCTGCCGGTCGAAGCGGCCCGGGCGCAGGAGCGCCGGGTCGAGGATGTCCGGCCGGTTCGTGGCGGCGATGAGGATGATGTTGTCCTTCAGCTCGAACCCGTCCATCTCGACGAGGAGCTGGTTCAGCGTCTGCTCGCGCTCGTCGTGACCGCCGCCCAGGCCGGCGCCGCGATGGCGGCCGACGGCGTCGATCTCGTCGATGAAGATGATGCACGGGCTCGCCTGCTTCGCCTGCTCGAACAGGTCGCGGACGCGCGAGGCGCCGACGCCGACGAACATCTCGACGAAGTCCGAGCCCGAGATCGAGAAGAACGGCACGCCGGCCTCGCCCGCGGTCGCGCGCGCGAGCAGCGTCTTACCGGTGCCGGGCGGGCCGTAGAGCAGGACGCCCTTCGGGATCCGCGCGCCGAGCGCCTGGAACTTCTTCGGGTTCTCGAGGAACTCCTTGATCTCCTGGAGCTCCTCGACCGCCTCGTCCGCTCCGGCGACGTCCTTGTAGGTCACCTTCGGCGAGTCGGGCGACATCCGCTTGGCGCGGCTCTTGCCGAAGCTCATCACCTTCGAGCCGCCGCCCTGCATCTGGTTCATCAGGAAGATCCAGAAGCCGATCAGGAGGAGGAACGGGAGGAAGCCGGTGAGCAGAGCCCACCAGGCGCTCTGCCCGGTGCCCTTCGAGTCGAACGTGACGTTCTCTTCCTGGAGCACCTTCTGGAACTCGACCTGCGACTGCGGCGAGGGGTAGTTGACCTTCACCTTCTGGCCCGAGTCGAGGACGGCGGTGATCGCCTGGCGGTTCGGGTTGAAGTTCACCTCGCTGACGTTGCCCTTCTTCGTCTCGTCGATCAGCTGCGAGTACGTCAGCTTCTGGTCCGAGTCGCGGCGCGGCATCAGCGTCTGGCTCGCCAGGTAGACGAGCAGGACGATCACCACGAGCGGGAAGAGCGCGCTACGGAAGAAACGATTCACGTGATTCGGAGGGTAGCAGCGTCCCTCAGGGCTGCCAGTCCAGTGTCCGGGGACTTAACGGATCGGAAACCCCTGTTTGCAGGAGTTCAATGGGCGCCGGGGACGAGATCCGGGTGGAGGACGCCGATGTACGGCAGGTTCCGGTACCGCTCCGCGAAGTCGAGGCCGTACCCGATCACGAAGCGGTTCGGGATCTCGAAGCCGACGTAGCGAACCGGAACCTCGACCTCGCGCCGCTCGGGCTTCGTCAGCAGGGCGCAGATCTCCAGGGAGGCCGGCTTGCGGGCGCCGAGCGTGCGCCGGAGGTACGAGAGGGTGAGCCCCGAGTCGATGATGTCCTCGACGACGAGGACGTCGCGACCCGTGATGTTGATCTCGAGGTCCTTGAGGATCCGGACGACGCCGGACGAGTCGGTGGCCGCGCCGTAGCTGGAGATCGCCATGAAGTCGACCTCGCACGGCACGGTCAGCTCGCGCATCAGGTCGGAGATGAAGAAGATCGCGCCCTTCAGCACGCCGACGAGGAGCAGGTCGCGGCCCTCGTAGTCCTCCGAGATCTCGGCGCCGAGCTCCACCACCCGCGCCCGGAGCAGGTCCTCGTCGATCAGCACCTCGCCGACGTCGGCGTGGACGGATGTCATCGATCCTCCCGCACGGCGCGCACGACGCCTTCCCAGCCGGGTGCCTCGGCGAGACCGGCGACGGCGACGACGTCCCCGTCGTCGGTCGCGACGAGCGGCCAGTCGTCGCGTTCGTCGCGCGGCACCTTCGCGTCCACGAGCACATCCTGCACCTTACGCGCGCGCCCTGCGAGCCGATCGCCCGGCCGGCGGGAGCGGACGACGAGCCCCGGACGGTCGCTCTCGAGGCGCCACGGGCCCCAGCTCACCGCCCCCTCGAGGCGCAGCTCGTCGTACGAGCGCACGGCTCGGATCCCGGCACCGAGGTCGGCGGAGCGCGTCCCGTCACGCGAGGAGAGAAGCTCGACGAGCGAGGCCTCGAGCCTGCGCGGCAGCCGCGGCGCGTCGGCCCCGAGCGCGAGGAGGCTCGCGCGGGCGCGCGGGTCGAGCTCCTCGAGAAGCGGCAGGATCCGCTCGCGGATCAGCCCGCGCTTCGTCGCTGCGTTGCTGGCGTCGACGCGCCAGGGGAGGCCGTTGGCGCGGCAGTACGCCTCGGTCTCCTCGCGCCAGAGCGGCAGCAGCGGCCGCACGACGCCGTCCTCCCGGCGCGGGCGGATGCCGCGGGTCGAGCCGCTCGAGACGATCCGGTAGAGAACGGTCTCGACCTGGTCGGAGGCCGTGTGCCCGGTTGCCCGCAGGCCCTCGTCTGCGGTCAGCGCGTATCGCAGCTCGCGCAGGTCGGCCTCCGTGTCGGCCGCCGGCGCCCGGACGATCCGGGCGTCGAGCACGCGGGCGCAGTGCTCGGCGTCGCCGTCCGCCTCGTCGCCGCGCAGGCCGTGGTGGACGTGCACGGCCCGGGCTCGGTACCCGAGGGCGCGAAGCGCGTGCCAGAGGCACGTCGAGTCGGCGCCGCCGGAGACGAGGCAGGTCACCTCGCCTCCGGGCTCGATCAACGAGTTCGCCCGGATGTGCGCTTCGACGCGGTCGAGCACGTCCACGTCGGAAGTGTGCCGGGCGGCGCGGCGTCAGACGCCGTTCGCTCCTCCGAACAGCACGGCGAGCACTCCGACGAACAGCACCGCGGCGACGACCGTCGCGAGCTCCTTGCGTCTCATGTCCTTCCCCCTCGTTTGCGGCGACGAGCCCCCGAATGCACCGGCAAGCTCCGACGGCGTGGGACGCTAGACCCACCGCGCCGGCGTTACAACGCCCGATCGGGTGAGCCGAACGAGGGATCGGGGAGCGGGTCGGCGAAGCGGGGCGCGGTCGCCCAGACGGCGAGGGTCTCGACCGCCTGCTCGACCGCATCGGCGTCGAGCGCGAAGGGCGACGCGTGCGGGACCTGTGCGATGCGCGCCGCAGGGAAGCTGCCGTCGGCCGCATCGAGCACGTAGCGGATCGGCAGCGCGTGGGAGACCGCGAGGATCACCTCCTCGGGGCGCTCGAGGAGCGTCCGCAGCCCGCCCGCGATGCGCTCTGCCGCGGCGACACGGCTCTCGCCGCCGCCCGGGCACAGGACGTCGGGCTCGTTCGACCAGGCCCACGTCCGGTACTCGGCGAGCGCGCCCGCCCTCGTACGCGCCGAAGCCGATCTCGTCGAGACGCCGGCACGACGACGTGTTCGACGTCACGACCGCCGAGCGCGAGCTCGAGCGTCTCCTGCGTGCGACGGAGCCTCGTCGCGACCCCGAGCTCGATCGGCTCGTGCGCCAACGCCTCGCGAAGCGCGAGCGCCTCCTCGACGCCGAGGTCGGAGAGGCCCTCGCCGGGCGGCAGGGAGCTGATCCGGTCGTCCGCATTCGAGCGGGCGTGCGCATGGCGCGCCAACAGCAGGCGTCTCAGAACAGCACGCTCCGGTACGCGAGCGTGTGCCGCATGCCGACCGTCTCGTAGAGCCGGATCGCGGGCGCGTTCTCCG
The DNA here is from genome assembly GCA_963712255.1 of uncultured Actinomycetes bacterium. Lineage (GTDB taxonomy): Bacteria > Actinomycetota > Thermoleophilia > Gaiellales > Gaiellaceae > Gaiella. The sequence goes on along the minus strand of CAVQHL010000011.1, from coordinate 257,737 downwards.
CGCGGACGAAGAGGCAGACCGTCGGGACGCGCGCGAGCAGCAGGCCGATCAGGTCGCGGAGCGCGCGTGACGCGTTGCCGTTCCGGCGTGCGGGCGGATCGACCCACACCTGCTGGAGCTGCACGGCGGCCGGGGTCCACGCCGATGCCTCTGCCTTGAACAGGATCACGCCGTCCTCGAGCCAGACCCACGAGCGGCCCTCGTCGATCTGCGTGCGCGTGCGCCAGCGAAAGCCGTTCGGGTCCCGCCGCATCGGGTCGACGCCGACCTCCTCGTGGTGCGCCCGCGCGCACGCGGGCACGAGCGTGTCGAGGTCGTCGTGGGTCGCGAGCCGGAGCCCCGTGCCGCCCGGCTCGGGCGCTTCGTCCGACACGTAGACGGGCTGCGCCGGCCGATCCTCCCGCGGCCGCCCGAACCTCTTCCGGCCCGCCTCCCAGAGCTCGGTGACGGCGGCCTCCTCGCCGATCAGCATCCGCGGGGAGAGGCGCGCTGCGAGGTCTGCGAACGCACCGCTCCCGGACCCCGAGGGAACGACGTTCGTCCCGAGGTGGCAGAGCGCGTGCAGCTCGCCGTCGTCGCGCTCGAGCCCGGCGAAGCGGCCGTGGCCGCGTCGCGCGACATCCTCGAGGAAGACGCGCTCGACGGGATCCTCCGCGCAGTACGCGAGGATCTGCTCCGTCGACGGCTCGACCAGGCGCGCGCGCATGTGGACTGCACTCTAGGCTTCCGCCATGCCAATCCACGTACGTGCGAACCAGGGTGACTACGCCGAGGCCTGCCTCCTCCCCGGCGACCCGCTGAGGGCGAAGTACATCGCCGAGACCTTCATGGAGGACGTCGTCCAGCGGAACTCCGAGCGCGGGATGCTCGGCTACACCGGCACGTTCAACGGCAAGCCGGTTTCCGTCCAGTCGACCGGGATGGGATGCCCGTCGGCCGCGATCGTGATCGAGGAGCTCACCCAGCTCGGGGTCAAGAAGCTGATGCGCGTCGGCACCTGCGGAGGGCTCCAGCCGGACCTGTCGATGGGCGATCTGATCGTCGCGCTCTCGGCGACGCCCGCGGACTCGACCGCCACGCACTACGTGCTGGGTGAGCCGCACGCGCCGACCGCCGACTTCGGGCTCGTACACGAGGCCGTCCACCAGGCGAAAGAGCTCGGCAAGCCGGTGCGCGTCGGGCCGATCGTCTCGAGCGACATCTTCTACAACCCCGATTCCGGGCTCGCCGGCCGCTGGTCGGAGCGCGGGATCCTCGCCGTCGAGATGGAGGCCGCGGTCCTCTTCACGCTCGGCGCGCTCCGCAAGATCCAGGCGGGCTGCATGCTGATCGTCTCCGACGTCGTGGTCGAAGGGGCGTTCATCCGGATCACGGACGAGGAGATGAAGAACGCCGTCGACCAGATGACCGAGCTCGCGCTCGCGACGGTCACGGCATAGCGGGTTCGACGCCGACCGTGGGGGCGAGATATATCTCGCCCCTACGGATGGCCACTCCGACCACCTTCCTCGTCAACCCGGCCTCGGCGAACGGCTCGACCGGCCGCCGCTGGCCGGAGCTCGCGCGACGCGCGGCCGCCGCGGGGCTCGAGGGCGACACGCTGTTCAGCGAGCGTGGCGGGCATCTCTCCGAGCTCGCCCGCGATGCGTCGCTCGGGGGCGCGCGGCTGCTCGTCGTCGTGGGCGGGGACGGGTCGGTCTACGAGGTCGCGAACGGGCTCGTCGGGCATCGCCGACCCGCCGGAGATCGCCGTCGTCCCGCGCGGCACCGGCTGGGACTTCGTGCGGACGTTCGGGATCCCGCGCGACGTCGAGCAGGCGGCGCGGGTCGCCCTCGACGGCGAGACGCGCACGATCGACCTCGGTCGCGTGTCGTACCGCGCCTGGGACGGCAGCGACGCGACGGGGGTGTTCGCGAACGTCGCGAGCGCCGGGATGAGCGGGGCGATCGCCAAGCGCGCGAACGAGACGACCAAGGCGCTCGGCGGGAAGGTCTCGTACCTCTGGGCGACGTTCGCGGTCTTCTCGCGCTGGCAGGCGGCCGAGGTCGAGCTCCAGGTCGGCGACGAGCGCCGCACGGGCCGCATGTTCGACGTCGTCGTCGCGAACGGGCGCTTCTTCGGCGGCGGCATGCAGATCTGCCCCGAGGCCGAGCCGGACGACGGCCTCCTCGACGTGCTGACGATCGGCGACGTGACGAAGCGCGACCTGGTGCAGACGATGCCGAAGATCTACCGCGGCACGCACCTCCCGCACCCGAAGGCGGAGCTGCTTCGCGGCGCGACGGCGAGCGTCACGACGGACGTCCCGATCCCGATCCAGCTCGACGGCGAGCAGCCGGGCACGACGCCGGCGCGGTTCGAGATCGTCCCGCGCGCGCTGCGCGTCCGTGTCCCGCGGGGCTGACTGCAGACGCTAGGCGCCGGCTTTGCGCGTCGGCGCGTTCTGCGCCGGCTGCTTCTGCGCCCGCTTCAACCCGGCGAGCTCCTTCTCGAGCTTCGCGACGCGCAGCTCGAGCTCGTCGATGCCGCGCACCTTCTTCGAGAGGTCGTCGACGCGCGTCCGGAGGTCGTTGTACACCTGGAGCGCGCGCGAGCCGCCGGGCAGATCCGCGATCCGATGGATCGCCTGCTCACCCTTGCTGGCGAGACGTGCGATCACATCGTCGTTGGTCGTGGGCTTCGTCTCGGGCTTCATCTCATCCATGCCGGGTGGATACTACGCCTTCCGGTCGTCGCTGCTCGACATGACCGGCTTCGTCTCGCTCCGCCATGCGCCCGACGCGACACGCTGCGGCCCGAGGAGCGCTCCGAGCGCCTCGCCGACGCCCCAGACGCCGGCGAAGAGCGCGGCGGGAGCGAGACACGTGGCTCGCATGCCGTTCGACCGCCCCGCGCGCCGGTACTGGGCGAGTGCGCGTCTCCAGTGTGCGGCCGCGAGGAGGGGGAACGCGGCTGCGTAGGCGACGCGCGCTAGGGTCGGCGCCCGGCGGGTGCGCATCGCGCCGAAGGACCGCCCCACCGTCTGGAAGACGACGAGCTGCCGGCGGAACGCCGTCACGTCGTAGTGCGTCATGCCCGCCTCCGCCACGACGAGCATCCGCCGGCCCTGGCGAAGACGCCGAACGAGGAACGCGCCCACCAGGAGCAGGTCCTCGAGCTCGTCTCCGAGCTCGACGAGGAGGCGGCGGCGCAGGACGACGTTGTGGCCGGGGAGGACGCGCGCCGGGCCCGTCTCGAGCGGCGCCATCCACTCGCCGTACCCGAGGAGGAACGCCGCCTGCGAGCGCGCATCGGTCGTGACGCCGGCGGCGAGTCGGGAGCCGATTGCGTCCCAGCCCTCGTCGAGCCGCGGCAGGATCGCATCGGCCCACCCGTCGTCCGGAAGGCAATGGTCCTCGGCGAGGAAGACGTACTCGGCGGCGGACTCCCGGACGCCGCGCGCCCGCGCTTCGTGGAGCAGGAGCCCTCGTGAGTCGACCACGCGGAGGCCGTCGGCGCCGTCGACGCCGTTCGGGCACAGGACGATCAGCTCGAGGCCGGATGCGGACGCCTGCAACTGCCAGCTGTCGAGCGCGGCCCGGACCGTCTCGAGCCCGCCGAGCGCCGGGAGGAGCACCGAGAGCTTCGGCATCAGATCAACCCCCGCCTCCACAGCGCCCGCTCGAGCGGGAACAGCCGGTCGCGGAGCCGTCGGTCGTACGCACCCAGCGCCCGGTCGCGGAGACGGGCACCGTCGGCCGAAGAGGGAAGCAGCGGTGCGACCTCGGCCAGCGCGGCGCGGTACGGCGCGGCGTAGGGACCTGCGACGCCGCCGCGCCACGGCTTCATGCGTCCCGCGAAGTGGACGATGCCCGCGTGCGCGGGGGCAGCCGCCCGCCAGTAGGGGCGACCGGCGTGGCTCGCGAGGACGTTCCAACGCGGGTCGACCTCGTGCCAGTCGTCCCAGGCGATCGCGTTGAGTGCCTCCTGGTGGAGGAAGCCGCCGCCCGACGTCCCGCGAGTCGACAGGTAGCGCAGCGCGCGGGCGCCGACCGCCCGCTCGCGCCAGTCGCGGAGTGAGATCGCCATCACGCCGGCGTTGAAGTACGGGGCGAACGCCGGGATGCCCTGCTCGCGCCACGCGCGGACGCCCCGCGGCCCGCTGCAGAGGGCGATGGCGCCGTCGACGGCAGCGGCCAGCGCCCGCCCTCCGAGATCGACGTCGAGCAGCCCGGTGGGATCGTCGAGCACGAGGAGGTCGGCGTCGAGGAAGAGCACCCGCTCCACGTCGTCGGGGAGGAGCTCCCCGAGCAGGAGCGGCATCGCCGCTTCGGGCGGGAAGTGACGATGTGCCGGGATCGCCGCCAGCATCCGCGGCGGCACGGCGACGGGCGTCGTCGGCACGAGGCTCTCGACCGCGGACAGGTGCTCGTCGGGAAGCCGTGTGTGGAGCAGCAGCAGACGGAGCGGGCGATCCGGCGGGACGGCACGCCGGAGCGAGGCGAGGGTGACGAGGAGCGGAAGCGTGTACGAGGCGTCGATCGAGCAGACGATCGCCGCGGTCGCCGGTGCGGAGCCGTGCGTCGCCGGCGGCGTCAGGCGCGGATCCGGACGGGTGTCCCGTCGGGGACGGCGTGGATGAGGCGCTCGAGCACGCCGTTGTCGATCCGCAGGCAGCCGTTCGACGCGACCTGTCCGATCGACTCGGGCCGATTCGTCCCGTGGATCGCGATCGGTCCTCCCTGGGGCCAGTCGACGAGCGTCGGCGAGAAGGCGGAGATGCCGATCCCGCCCGGGCCCCACGAGCCGGACGGATCGGCCGCGAGGAGGCGCTGGTTCACGTAGAAGCTCCCCGTCGGCGTGGGGGTCTCGGGCCGTCCGATCGCGGTGCGCGTGCGAACGACCACGTCGCCGTCCCGGTAGACGGTGATCAGCCGGTCGGAGAGGTCGACGACGATCCGGTAGTCGACGACGTAGCGACGCACGGCGCTCGAGCGGATCCAGCCCTCGGCGCCGTTCGGCCGGATCGGGAGCTGGACCCGGTACCACGACGGCCGGCAGTCCGCGCCGAGACGTGCCTCGAGCACGCGGAAGGTCGTCGGCACGCGGTTGACGTTGAGGCGCTCGAACCGGGCCACCGCGACCCGGCCGGGCTTCCGGAAGGCCACCGTCGGGCCGAGCGCCACCGCTGCGACGCCTCGCCCCGCGTACGAGCGGCTCGACCCCAGCTCGCACCGGACGGGCGCCGCGCCGGGAGCTGCGCCGGAGGACGGCGTCGGGCTCGCCGGCGGCGGCGCGCTGGACGGCCTCGCCTCGCGGGGCGCAGCGGCCTCGTCCTCGCGTGCCTCGCCGCCGCATCCGGCGACGACCGCGGCCAAGACCGTCAGGACCAGCGCGGCGCGCGGCATGCCCTCATGATGCCGCGTCCGCTCCGTCGGCGAAAGCCCCATCGGTCAGGATTCGCGCCGCGCCGGCGAGCGCCTCCGCCGCGCGCCCGCGCACGACGAGGGCCGCGTCGTCGTCGTACCCCGTCGGCTCGTCGTTGACGATCGCAAGGGAGCCGCCCGCTCGGAGGGTCGCGGCCGGGAGCCCTGCGACCGGCCAGACCTGGAGCGACGACCCTACGGCGACGAGCACGCCCGCCTCCTGCTGCGAGACGCTCGGCGCGCAGGAAGGCGTCGACGGGCAGCAGCTCGCCGAACATCACGACTCCCGGCTTGAGGATCGCCGCGCACAGCGGGCACACCGGGGCCTCGCGCTCGTCGAGCTGCGCCAGGACGTCCTCGAGCGTCACGGCCGCGCCGCAGGCGAGGCAGTCGAACCGCCGGATCGAGCCGTGCACCTCGACGACCTCCGCGCTGCCCGCGCGTGTGTGCAGCGTGTCGATGTTCTGCGTCACGACCGCCCGCACGTGCCCGGCCCGCTCGAGCTCGGCGAGCGCTCGGTGCCCCGGGTTCGGCTCGGCCGCGAGCAGCCCGTGGATGCGCGGGCCGTACCACTGCCAGACGCGGACGGGATCGCGGCGGAAGGCCTCGATCGACGCGACCTCCATCGGGTCGACCTCGGCCCACATTCCCTGCGCGGAGCGGAAGTCCGGGATCCCGCTCTCCGTGCTCATCCCCGCCCCGGTCAGGACCACGGCCGGCCCCCGCTCGCGGACGAGCGAGGCGAGGTCCGCTGCGGTTCCCGTGCGCGACACGCTGGGCCGAGATATATCTCGCCCCGACGACGGATGGACGGATACGCCTTCTCCCACCAGGTTCGCGTTCGCTTCGCCGAGACGGATGCGCAGGCGATCGCGCACCACGCGTCGTACGTCGTCTGGCTCGAGGAGGCGCGGGTGGCCTACCTCGCCGCGTACGCCGGCGGCTACCAGTCGATCCGCGAGCAGGGCATCGAGGCGCTGACGACGGGCGTCCACGTGGAGTACGCCCGGGCGGCGGGGTTCGACGACGTCCTGACCATCTGGGTGCGGTGCGCGGAGATCCGGGGCGCGCGGTTCCGCTACGAGTACGTCGTCGAGCGCGGCTCCGAGCTCGTCGCCTCCGGCTGGACGACGCATGCGACCGTCGACGCGACGACGCATCGTCCGACGCGCGTCCCCGCCTGGTTCGTGGAGCGGATCGTCAGCGCTGAGGCGACGGCGCCGACGCTGTAGGCGCGCCGGACGACTCCTTCGTCGGGCCCGTCGGCCCCGTCGCGCCCTTGTCGGTCGCAGGCGGCAGCTCGGTCTTGGGGCGCGGCTTCGTGCCGAGCCGGACGACCGTCGGCTCGCCGACGTAGTACGAGCTCCACGTCGTGTCGTACATGAGCGAGCCGTCGGGCGCGTAGACGCGCCGGGTGACGCTCGTCGAGCGCGGCGGCGCGCCGTACTGCTCGACGACCTTCTCCCCCTTGAGCATCGTGTCGTCGTCGATCCGCTTCCACGGCACCTTGCCCTCGACCTCGAGCGGCGCGGTCTCCGTCTCGACCCGCCGGTTCTGGGGCGTGCCGTAGACGTTGACCGTCAGCGAGCCGGCGCCGACGAACGTGCGGACGAGGAGCCACCGCTCCGTGTCGTTCGTGAAGACGAGATCGATGTCGGGGAAGTTCACGGTGGCGTCACGGCCGAGCGGGTAGTGGCTGATGTAGAGCGCGTGGTTCGTGCGGCTCTCGATCGAGAGCCCTGCCTCGAACACCGCGTTGAAGAGGGTCGTCGAGACCTGGCAGACACCGCCGCCGATGCCGCTCTGGAGCTCGCCGTTGATGATCACCGGCGCCTCCTCGAAGCCCTTCGCCTCGTTCCGCTCCCCCGTCGTCTCGTTGAACGAGAACCGCGCGCCGGGCGCCACGAGCGCGCCGTCGATCAGCTCGGCGACGAGCTGGACGTTGTGGAGCCGCCCGGGCGTGCCGCCGTAGGTGGTCGTGTACGAGCCGACCACCCCGGTGATGCCCATCGCCTGCGCCTCGGCGGTCGAGCGCTCCGGCTCGGCGATTGCGACCGTCAGGGTCGCCTGTCGACCGGTCTCGGAGAGGACCGCGCGCTCGATCGCGCGCCGCGAGGCGTCGACGTCGAGCGCCCGGCCGGGCTGCGCCGGAAGGACCCGGATGCCTCCGGACACGACCTCGAAGGTCGCGTCGGCGGGCTTCTGGTTCACGTCCTTCGCGAGGCTCGCCAGCAGGCGGTCCGCCGCGCGTCCGGACAGGGCGACGCTCGGTGGCGCCTCCGCTCGGAAGCTGCACCAGCTCGGCGATCCGAGCCCGCGACAGCACCTCGGTCCGCCCCGCGACGTGGAGCGTCACGGGCGCCGAGGTGGCGACGCGGAATGCGTCGCTGCGCCTCCGCGAGCTCGGCGGTGGTCGTCGTCGGCGCCACGCGGACGGTCGGCAGCGAGACCGGGCCTCCGCGCTCGAGCGACGCGAGCGACGCGACGATCGCGGTCGACGCAGCCGCGCGGTCGAGCTTTGCTCCCGCCCGCTCCGGGACGACGGCGACCCGCAGGCCGGTGTGACGCAGGCCCGCCGCGACGGCCGGGCGGTCGACCGCGCGGGCGATCCGCCCGACGGCAACACGGATGGCGGACGGATAGGCGGACGTCTTCGGCTGGACGTCGACGCCGAACAGGCGGCTCCCGATGCGCCGCACGCCGCGTACGGGAGCGAAGCCGTTGGTCGCGCCCGAGGCCTCCGCGACGGCGCCGGCCCAGTCCGATCGGACGCCGAGCTGGGAGGCGGTGAACCGGAACTCCCTCCCCGCGGCGACGAACGTCACCGGCGCGTGCTCGACCGCGTCGCTCCGCCGCTCGAGGAGCGCGGCCGCAGCGTCGCGCTCGAGGCCGCCGACGTCGATGCCTGCGATGGTCGTTCCGGATGCGAGCCGGGTCTCGGAGCCGGCGAAGAGCGCCACCGCCGCGACGACGAGCAGCACGACGACGACAGCGGCAATGACGGCTCGACGCACCGTGAATCCGCGGGCAGCCCGCCGGCGCGTCGTCCGAGGAACGCTCGTCGCGCTGGAGGACACGGGCCGAGAAGGGTAGCGGAGGCGAGGCCGCCGAACCGCCGCTTTTCACCGGATCGAGGGACGAGATCGCCCCGGGAGCTCAGAAGACGAAGAGCTCGACCCCGCCGGAGACGTTGAGCTCGATCCCCGTCACGTATGCGGCGAGGTCGGAGCACAGGAAGGCGATCGCGTTCGCGATGTCCTGGGGCTCACCCGGGCGCTTGAAGACCGTCCGGTTGGCGATCCGCTCGTTCATCGCGGCATTCGCCATGTGGAACGCCTCCGTGCCGATGATCCCCGGGACGATCGCGTTGCACGTGATCCCGTGCCGGCCGCCTTCCATCGCCAGGGTCCTCGTGAGGCCGAGGATCCCGGCCTTCGTCGTCGAGTAGCTCGCCTGGCCGAAGCCCCCGAGCGTGCCGGCGACCGAGGCCATGTTCACGATCCGACCCCACCCGCGCTCCTTCATGTGCGGCCACACCGCCTGCGAGCAGTTGAAGGCCCCGGTCAGGTTGACGCGAAGATCGCGCTCCCAGAGCTCGAGCCGCTGGTCGGGGAACTGACCGACGTGGTCGAGGGTGCCCGCGTTGTTGACGAGGATGTCCACCGCGCCGAGCTCGTCGACGACGCGGTCGACGGCCGCGTCGACCATGCTCCGGTCGGTCACGTCGCAGCGCACCGCCAGCGCCCTGCGGCCGAGGCCCTGGATCTCCTCCACCGTCTTCTCGGTGTGCACCATCCCCTGCGCGACGGCGGCCTGCGCGAGCACCCCGTACTCCTCCGCGGCGCTCGTGTCCGACTCGACGAGGATGTCCGCGATCGCGACGTCCGCCCCGGCGCGTGCGAGCGTGAGCGCGTCGGCGCGCCCGAGGCCGCGCGACCCGCCGGTCACGAGCGCGACGCGCCCGGTGAGGTCGATCTCGACGGCCATCCGCGCGATCCTACGCCCGGATGGGACGCGATCTCCTCCGCGCTCACTGAGCGTGCCGAGCGAAGCGCTCACTACGGTGGAGCGATGCAGTCGACGCGATCGCCGCTCAGTCCGGCCCCTGGACTGAGATGCGGATCGACGACGACGAGCGCCGGGCGCGCCTCGCACGACGGCATCTGCTCGCGTCCGAGCCATGCGACCGACCCGGTCGAGACGGCGAAGGCGGTCGTCACGCTCCACTCGACCGACGCCGCGACGGTGTACCTCTCGACCTGGGCGCGGACCGCCGGCTTCGAGACCGTCGACCTCGACCGCGCGCTGTACGAGGAGCGCACGCTCGTCCGGATGCTCGGCATGCGACGGACGCTCTGGGTCGTCCCGCGCGAGCTTGCCCCGGTCGTCGACGCGGCGTGCACCCGCGTGATCGCCGCCCGCGAGCGGAAGCGGCTCGAGCAGTCGGTCGAGGCGGCAGACCCGGGGAGCGACGCGGCCGGCTGGATCGACGAGCGCCTCGGCGCAGCCCTCGCGGCGCTCGAGTCCCGCGGCGAGGCGTTCACGGCCGACCTGACGCGCGCCGACCCCCGCCTCGCGGAGAAGGTGCGCCTGGGTGCGGGTCGCTGGCAGATCGAGGCGAGCGCCGGAAGCCGGCTGCTCCCGCTGCTCGCGGCCGAGGGAGCGGTCGCGCGCGGGCGCCCGCGCGGAAGCTGGGTCAGCGGCCAGTACCGGTGGGTGCCGATCAGGGCGTGGCTCGGTGCGGAGCTCGAGCGGATGGATCCCGCGGCCGCCCAGGCCGAGCTCCTGCGCCGCTGGCTGGGCTCGTTCGGCCCGGCGAGCGAGACGGACATCCGCTGGTGGACGGGCTGGACGGCGCGCGAGGCGCGAGGCGCGCTCGCCGCGGTCCCGCACGCCACGGTCGACCTGGACGGGGCGACCGGCTACGTGCTCGCCGACGACCTGGAGCCGACACCGCCGCCGGCCCCGTGGGCCGCCTTGCTCCCCACGCTCGACCCGACGACCATGGGGTGGAAGGAGCGAGGCTGGTACCTCGGCACGCACGGCCCCACGCTCTTCGACTCGAACGGCAACGCCGGCCCGACGGTGTGGTGGGACGGCCGCGTCGTCGGCGGCTGGTCGCAGCGGAAGGACGGCGAGATCGTCTGGGAGCTGCTCGAGGACGTCGGTGCGGACGCTCGCTCGGCCGTCGAGGCGGAGGCGGCGAGGCTCGCCGCCTGGCTCGGCGACGTCCGCCTCTCACCGGGCTTCCTCCCGCCGTTCCAGCGCGCGCTCGCGCGCTGACGTCAGGCCGCGTCGAGGATGTCCGCGACGGTGAGCTGCTCGGTGAGGAGCCGCGTGAAGTTCCCGGGCGCGCGCTCCACGTAGTCCTTGCACAGGCGCCGGCCGTCGCTGTAGGTGGACACGTAGATGCGAGACGACGGCTCGGTGAAGAATGCGATCGCCCGCGCAGCCTTCCCGTCCGACGCCAGCCCCCAGTCGCGCAGGTACTCCTCGACGTCCTCCCTCGCGACGCCGTCCTCGTTGAGCATGAAGGCGGCGTTCGTGCCGACGTCCTCGAGCGCCTCGCGCGGCCCGATCGATCTCCTGCACCTCGGCGGGATCGAAGCTCACGTCGAGACCGTCGAGAACATCTGCCACCACCGCGAAGGGATCTGTCCCGAGGGCCTGTTCCAGCGCGTTCGTCGCGATGCCCTCCGAGATGAGCGCCTCCGGGGCCGAGATGATCGTGATGCTCGTCTCGACACGGCCGAGCCCACGGAGAAGATGGGCGTCCTTCGCCGTCCGCTCCGTGTGATGACCGGGGTACGCCTCGTGCGCGGCGAGATCTGCGAGGAGGACGATCGAGATCGGCAGGTCCGCGTTGACGTCGATGCGGCTGCGGTACTCGCCCTGGTACCAGTTGTAGGCGAGCCACGCCTCGCCGGACACGAGCTCGTAGCTGACGGCCTCCTCGGGCGGCATCGAGGCGAGCGCATGCGCACGCGGGCCGAGAACGTCCTTCAGCCGCGCGAGCGCGGGGACGAGCGTGTCCCGCGGAACGGCGTTCCGCTCCTCCCAGGCGATGTACCGCTCGCGAAGGGTGCCCGGACCGGGCAGCGCGGCGTCCATCCGGCGGTGCGCCTCCGCGAAGGCGCTCGTCTCGGTCCGCGTCGGCCGTACGCCGAAGCACCGTTCGACCTCGTCGGCCCAGCCCATCTCGGCACCGGACAGGCGTGCCGTGACGCACTCGAGCGCCTCGAGCTGACCGCGCAGCCACCGCGTGCCGGTCGTCCTCGAGCCCGGCGCCGTCGAGCGCGCCCAGGAGCGCCGCCGCCTCGTCCTGGAGCCGTGCCGTGGGTCGGCGAGCTCCTCGGCCGCGACCTCGCGCTTCCACTCGGGCGGCCCGACGTACGCGTCGACGAAGCCGTCGATGTGACGACCGACGCGGAGGCAGAGCCGGACGTAGCGCTCGGGGAGGTCCACCCGGGCACCTCCGAAGGGCAGTTGCGGCCGCGAAGCGGACGCCTTCAGGATTGCCCCGCCGAGGCGGGGATCGAGCGGCGGATCCGCTCCTGAGGAACGGTCGCCGGTAGAGGAAGATCTCCTTCGCGATCACGAGCCGCTGGATCTGCGAGGTCCCCTCGTAGATCTGGAACAGCTTCGCGTCGCGCATGAGCTTCTCGACCGGGTACTCCTTGATGTAGCCGTAGCCGCCGAAGACCTGGACCGCGTCGGTGGTGACCTTCATCGCGGTGTCCGCGGCGAACCGCTTCGCGAACGACGAGTACTTCGTCGCCTTGCGCCCGTAGCCCTGGTCGATCATCCACGCGGCCTGCCACGTGAGCAGGCGGGCGGCCTCGATCTCGGTGGCCATGTCCGCGACGAGGAACGAGATGCCCTGGTTCATCGCGATCGGCATCCCGAACTGGACGCGCTCCTTCGCGTAGTCGACGGCGAGCTCGTAGGCGGCCTGCGCGACGCCGACGGCCCCGACGGCGGTTCCCGGGCGCGTGAAGTCGAGGGTCTGCATCGCGATCTTGAAGCCGTCGCCCTCGCCGCCGAGCCGGTTCGCCTCGGGCACGACGACGTCCTGGAACGCGACGGCGGACGTGTCGGTCGCGCGCTGGCCCATCTTGTCGAGGTGCTTCTCGATCGTGACGCCCTCGGCGTCCATCGGGATCACGAACGCGGAGAGGCCCTTGTGCCCCTTCGAGCGGTCGGTCGAGGCGAAGCAGACGATCCACGATGCCTGGCCGGCGTTCGTGATGAACATCTTCGACCCGTTGACGACGTAGTCGTCGCCCTTCCGGACCGCCGTCGTCTGGATCCCCGAGACGTCCGAGCCGGCGCCCGGCTCCGAGAGGCCGAAGCAGCCGAGGATCGGCGCCTCGACGAGCGGCGCGAGCCACTCGCGCTTCTGCTCCTCCGTGCCGGCGATCAGGATGGGGCCTGCGCCGAGCCCGTTCGCGAGGATCGACGTGCCGATCCCGGAGCACCCCCAGTTCAGCTCCTCGCCGACGAGCATGCCGTCGAACGCGGAGAGCTCCGGCCCGCCCAGCGACTCCGGCAGGTGGAGGTTCATCAGGCCGACCTCGTGGGCCTTCGCCACGATCTCCGCCGGGTGCGTCTGGTGCTCGTCGTACTCGGCCGCCTTGGGGCGGATCTCCTTCTCCGCGAAGTCGCGCGCGAGCGCGCGAAGCTCGCGCTGCTCGTCCGTGAGCGCGAACGAGACTCCGCTCGCCACGCCGGTCTCCATCGTCGTCATCGGGGCTCCCACGAACGTCGATTGACTAGTCAGTCAATATCGTAGACGGCCGGGACGCGGCGGTCAAAGGCACTCGTCGCCCGCGCCTCTACAATCAGCTCGCCCCACCACGACGAGAGGCAGGCACGTGGCGACCACGACGGCAGCACCCACCGAGCTCGACCCCCTCGACTTCCTCGCGCTCGACGCCCTCCTGGACGACGAGGAGCGCGCGATCCGCGACACCGTCCGCGCCTTCGTGCGCGACCGCGTGCTGCCGGACGTGGGCGACTGGTTCGAGCAGGGCATCCTGCCCCGCGAGATCCTCCAGGAGCTCGCAGGGCTCGGCCTCTTCGGGATGCACCTCGACGGCTACGGGCTGCCCGGGGCGAGCGCGGTCGCCTACGGCCTCACCTGCCTCGAGCTGGAGGCCGGCGACGCCGGCGTGCGCAGCGCCGTCTCCGTCCAGGGCTCGCTCGCGATGTTCGCGATCTGGAAGTGGGGATCCGAGGAGCAGAAGGAGCACTGGCTGCCGGCGATGCACCGGGGCGAGGCGATCGGCTGCTTCGGCCTCACCGAGCCGGACGCGGGCTCCGACCCGGGGGCGATGCGAACGCACGCCTGGCGCGACGGATCCGACTGGATCCTCAACGGGGCGAAGATGTGGATCACGAACGGCACGATCGCGGACGTCGCGGTCGTCTGGGCCCGCACCGAGGACGGCGAGATCCGCGGCTTCCTGGTCGAGAAGGGGACGCCGGGCTTCTCCGCGCCCGAGATCCACAAGAAGATCTCGCTGCGCGCCTCCGTCACCTCGGAGCTCGTGCTGCAGGACGTCCGCGTCCCGGCGGACGCGATGCTGCCCGGCGCGTCGACGCTCCGCGGGCCGCTCTCCTGCCTGAACGAGGCGCGCTTCGGCATCGTCTTCGGCGCGGTCGGCGCGGGCCGGGCCTGCTTCGAGGAGGCGCTCTCGTACGCGAAGGAGCGAATCGTGTTCGGCAAGCCGATCGCCGCGTACCAGCTGACCCAGCAGAAGCTCGCGGAGATGGCGCTCGAGCTCAACCGCGGCGCGCTCGTCGCCCTCCACGTCGGCCGGATGAAGGATCAGGGGACGCTGCGCCCCGAGCACGTCAGCCTCGGCAAGATGGGCAACGTGCGGGGCGCCCTGGAGGTCTGCCGCTCCGCCCGGACGATCCTGGGCGCGAACGGCGTGACGCTCGAGTACCCCGTGATCCGGCACATGAACAACCTCGAGTCCGTCCTCACGTACGAGGGCACGCACGAGGTGCACACGCTCGTCGTCGGCCAGGCGCTGACCGGCGAGAACGCCTTCGGGCGCACCTAGGCCGCGAGCTCAGCGGGGCTCGGACGGGCCGGCCGCGGCCCTGTTTGCCGCGTCGGCGGCGCCTCGGCCGGCGCGAGACGGGCGACGAGCGGGATCGCGAGGATGATCGGGATGCCGAGGACGGGCCAGAGCGCCTGGTAGCCATCCGTGTCCTCGAGGTGCGGCCCGAGGATGTCGATCACCGCGCCGGCGACGAGCGGGCCGATCACGAGCCCGATGCCCTTCGTCGTCGTCGCGAGCCCGGAGATCGCACCGCGCTCACCGGGCGGCATGAGCTTGAAGAGGAGGCCCCAGGCGAGCGTCATCACGGTCCCGCCCGCGATCGCGACGACGAAGATCAGCGCGAGGTACCACGCGTGCCACTCGCCGCCCGAGCCCGCCTGCGAGCAGCCCGACGCCGTAGACGGCGGACGCGAACGCGATCACGCGCGCGAGGCCGATCCGGTCGCCGACCGGGCCGGCGACGAGCGCCGCGACGATGTAGCCGCCGGCCACCGCGCCCAGGATGTACGTCGACGTGACGAGCGGCTCGCCGAGCCCGACGGTGACGTAGAGGACGACGAACGTCCGCGCGCCGGCGAAGGTTCCTTCCCACGCGGTGTTCGCGAGCAGGAAGGTCGCGACGTCCTTGTCGGAGCGGAGAACGCGCCAGGAGTGCGCCACGTACGTCCGCACGCCCTCGAAGACGCGCCCGTGGCCACCGTCCTCCGTCACGAGCAGGACCGGCACCGCGCACGCCACGGTGACGACGAACGCGGCGACGAGGAACGGCGCGGGGCTCCAGAGGTGGAAGAGGAAGCCCGCCCCCGATCAGCGCGCCCGCGAGCGCGATCCCGCGGAACACGTGCTGCACGCCCTGCGCACGGCCGAACACGCTGTCGGGCAGGACGTCGGGGTACAGGCCGCGATACGGCGGCTCGTAGACGTAGTAGGCGAAGAAGAGCCCGAAGAGCATGAGCGCCGTCGTCCAGAGGCTCGGCATGAACGCGAGCAGGGCGAGCGCGAAGGCCATCGGACCGAGCGCGACGAGCATGAACGGCCGCCGCCGTGCCGAGCGGCGTGTGGAACGTGTCGCTCCACGGGCCGATCACGAGGGGCAGCGTCAGCGCGAACGCGCCCTCGGCAGCGAGCACGAGCCCCACGAGCGTCGTCGAGTCGGTGTACTGCTCGAGGATCGGCGGCAGGTACGCCGCCGTCGTCGTCAGCGCCCAGGCGAGGCCGAGCGCGCCCGACCCGAGCGCGAGCACGTTCCAGCGCGTGGCGCCGGCGTCAGACGGTGACAGGCGTCCGCGCCAGCCCGCCGCAGACGAGGTCGACGATGGTGCGCTCGGCACGGGCGACCTCCTCGTCGCCGTCGGGTAGGCGTCCCATGACCCATCCGGTGAGGATCTCCTCGAGGCCCCCGTAGATCACCCAGCTCGCGAGCAGCGGATCGATGTCGGGACGAAAGACGCCGTCCGCCTGGCCCTGCTCGACGACCCGCTGGATGACGGCGAACGCGCGGCCGATGTCGTCGACCTGCGTCGCGAGGTGGGGGCTCCGCCCGACCTCCCGCACCATCACCGTCACGAGCGCCGGGTCGTTCCGCCACGTCCGGAGGAGGATCTTGACGAGCCCGCGGAGCTTCTCGTCCGCCGGCTCGTCGGAGGCCTCGACGCCCTCGAACCGCACCAGCAGGTCGCTCCAGTTCTCGCTGAAGACGGTCAGGAGCACCTCGTCCTTGGACGAGAAGTAGTGGTAGAGGAGCCCGTGCGCGACGCCCGCCTCCTCCGCGATGTCGCCGACGCGCGACGTGTGGAACCCGTCCCGCGCGAAGACGCGCACGGCCGCGTCGAGGATCAGCCGGCGCTTCTCTTCCTGGGCGATTGAACGGTCAGTCAACGCCGTCTCAGGATAGAGCAGTCCCCTCCGAGGCCGCCAGACCCAGCGCCGCGGGCAGCGCGAGCAGCGTGTCGATCCGGTCGGGCTCGCCCGTGTGGAGGCCCTCGCGATCGACGAGGATCGCGCGCATCCCGAGCGCGCGGGCGCCCTCGATGTCGTCCGCGTAGCTGTCCCCCACCATCGCGGCCTCCTCCGGCGTGGCGCCGAGCGACGTCAGCGCGGCCTCGAAGATGGAGCGGTGCGGCTTGACGTGGCCGTGGCGCATCGAGCCCATGCACACGTCGACGTCCAGTCCGTGGTGGCGCGCGAACGCGTCGAGGTCGCGCTGCCCGTTCGAGACGAGCCCGATGCGCAGGCCGTGCGCGCGCAGGGCCTCGAGCGCCGGGAGGGCGTCGTCGTAGAGGAAGAAGTTCTCGTGCCGCTCCCACTCCCGGACGATGTCGATCGCGCACGCCCGGGCGCCGTCGCCCGTGCCGCCCATCCCGCGGACGATGTCCTCCGTGAACCGGATCCAGACGTCCTCGTCGTGGACGAGCTCCGGGTGCGCCTGGAAGCCCTCGAAGGCCCCGAGCCGCGCGTCCTCGTAGCGCGCGGGGTCGAGCGCGATCCCGTGCCGCGCCCCGGCCCGCTGGTACCCCTCCGGCCCGAGCTCGGGCCCGGGCCGGAAGAGCGTGAAGTCGACGTCGAGCAGGACGGCGCGAAGCATCGAGCGAGGATACGGCCGACCGAGGAGATCGCGGCCACGGCGCGACAGCCGACGCAGGCGGACACCTCCGAGAGACGGCAGTTGCGGCCGCGAGAGCGGACGCCTTCAGGGATGTGCCCCGCCGCAGGCGGGGATCCCGCGGCAGGAATCCGCTCCAGCGGATTCCTGCCTTGCGGAAGTATCGGGGTGCCCAGATTCGAACTGGGGACCTCTCCGACCCGAACGGAGCGCGCTACCAGGCTGCGCCACACCCCGAGCCGCGAAAGGGTAGCGGTTTCCCGTTCCGTAGACTCGCGCCGTGGCAGCCAGGGACGAGATCGTCGCGCACGCGAGCGAGCTCCTCGAGATCGAGCGCTTCCCGGAGTTCGCCCCGCAGGGCCTGCAGGTCGTCGGCGCGGCCGAGGTGACGACGATCGCGTGCGGCGTATCGTGCTCGCGCGAGCTCTTCGAGCGCGCGGTCGACCTCGGCGCGGAGCTGGTGCTCGTCCACCACGGGCTGTTCTGGCGGAACGAGCCGCTCGTCGTCGACGCACGGCTTCGCGGGCGCCTCGAGGCGCTCTTCCGCGGAAACGCCTCGCTCGTCGCGTACCACCTGGCGCTCGACGCGCATCCGACGCTCGGGAACAACGCGCAGCTCGCGGCGCGGATCGGGGCGACGCCGGAGGGGCCGTTCGAGTCGGTGGGGCTCGGGTGCACGATCGAGCCCCTCTCGCTCGCGGACCTCGTGGAGCGCGTCTCCGCGGCGGTCGAGCGCACGCCGCTCGTCTTCTCCGGCGGCGACCGGGAGATCCGGCGCCTCGCGGTCTCGACCGGCGGCGCGGGGCACGACCTCATCCGGGCGGCGCACGAGGGCTTCGACGCGCTGCTGACCGGCGAGCCGGAGGAGCCGAGCGGGGCGACGGCGCGCGAGCTCGGCGTCCACCTGATCGCGGCCGGCCACCACGCGACCGAGCGCTTCGGCGTCCAGGCGCTCGCCGCGCACCTCGCCGAGCGCTTCGGCCTCGAGTGGCGCTACCTCGAGGTCGAGAACCCCGTCTAGGACGGTCGGGGATTGCGGACCGTCGGTGGGCGAGAGTATCCTCGGAGCACATGAATGCTTCCGGGAGGCGGGCCCGTTGATCCCCGTCACTACCCCAGCGAGCGTCGATAGAGCCCGTGCGAGCAGTTCCGCTCGCCGGGCTTTTTTGTCGCCCGAGAGAGGAAACGGTCGATGGCGAATCACCTGACGCCCGATGAGCTCGCGAAGGAGCTCAACATGGACCGCGAGGCGGTCATCAAGCTCTGCGTCGCGGAAGGCGTCCCGATCTACCAGGGGAAGATCGACAAGCATCTCTTCCAGGCCCAGCTGCAGGCCGTCGGCGCGAGCCAGGCGGCAGCGCACTAGCCGGGCCGACCATTCGGCATCGCTTCACGAGGGGCCCGACCGGGCCCCTCGTCACTTCCGTGCGGCCTTGCGCGCCGGTCGCTTCTCGGCGGCGGCCTTCGGCTTGGCGGCGGCCTTCTTCGGCCGCGCGCGACGAGGCCTTCGCGGCGGCCACGCTCGCCTTGAGCGCCTCGATGAGGTCGACCGCCGGCGCCGGCTCGGGCTGCGGCTCGGGCGCGGCGATCTCCTCGCCGCGGAGCTTCGCCTCGAGCAGCTCGCGCAGGTCGCGGCGGTACCCGCTCGTCAGCTCCTCCGGCTCGAACGGCGCCTGGAGGCCCTCGACGATCTGCCGCGCGAGGTCGAGCTCGGCCTTCTTGACCTGCGTCGCCTCCATCGCCTCGTCGATCTCGGCCTGCGAGTAGACGTCCTCGACGAGGTAGAGGGTCTCGAGCACGAGGCCCTTGCCGCGGGCGCGGACGAGACAGAGCGACTCGCGACCGGAGCGGACGAGCCGGCCGACGGCCCCGACGCCCGCCTCCTCCATCGCCTCGAGCAGCAGCTTGTACGGGCGGCGCTGCGCCGGCGCCGCGCCCGGCACGAGGAAGTACGTGCGGTCCATCCAGACGGGATCGACGTCGGCGAGCGGGACGAACCGCTCGATGTCGATGGTGCGCGAGTCGTCGTGGCGCTCGAGCGCCTCGAGCTCGCGCCTCCTCGACGAGCACGAACTGGCCCTTCGCGACCTCCCAGCCCTTGACGATCTCGTCGGGGGCGAGCTCGCGGTCGTGCGTCGGGCACCAGCGCTTCTGCTTGATCGGCGTCATGCACTCGCGGTGCAGGAGCCGGAAGGACACGTCCGACTGGCGCGCGGCAGGCTTCGTCGCCGGCGCGAGCCCGACGGGGATGCTCACGAGACCGAAGCTGAGGGAACCGTTCCAGGTGACGCGCATGTTCCTCCCAAGTCTAAGGGCGGGAAGGAAGGATTCGCGCCGGGCAGGCGCTTCCCTCCGAGGTCCTCCTCCAGGTCGAACCACTGAGTACAGTCTTGGAGGATGGCCGGAAACAGGACGATCCCCCGGCTCTGGCGCGACTCGGTCGCGCGGAACACCGGCACGGCGTACCTCGTCGACGAGGGCGACACGTGGCGCGAGGTGTCGTGGGCCGACGCGGCCGAGCGGGTCGAGCTGCTCGCCAACGGCCTGCTCGCACGCGGCGTCCGCAAGGGGGACCCGTTCGGGATCCTCGCGCGCACGACGCTCGAGTGGTCGCTGTTCGACTTCGCGCTCGGCCACGTCGGTGCGATCGGGGTCGGGATCTACGCGAACAGCTCCCCGCGCGACGTGCAGTACGTGCTCGCGCACTCCGAGGCGGTCGGCGTGCTGTGCGAGGACGACGCACAGCGGGCCAAGGTCGAGGAGGGGCGGGCGGAGCTCCCCGCTCTCCGCGAGGTGCTCACGTTCGGCGACCTGGCCGCGCTCGAGGAGGACGGACGCGCCCACCGGGCCGCGCATCCGAGCGCGCTCGACGACGCCGTCGCGGCGATCGACGAGGAGGACCTCTTCACGTTCATCTACACGTCGGGGACGACCGGGCCGCCGAAGGGCTGCATGATCCGCCATCGCAACTACCACGCGATGGTCTCGGTCAACGACCAGCTGCCCGATCACGGCTCGCGCGGACGACGTCCTGCTCCTCTACCTCCCGCTCGCCCACAACTACGGGCGCCTCGTGCATCTCTCGGCGCCGTACGTCGGCTACACGACCGCGTTCCTCTCCGAGCCGCTCGAGGTCGCCCGCGCGATGCCGCAGGTGCGGCCGACGATCCTGCCGAGCGTCCCGCGCATCTACGAGAAGGTGCACACCGCCGTCACGTCGACGTTCGCCGAGGCGACCGGGCACGCGGCGCAAGCTGATCGACTGGGCGCTCGGGGTCGGACGTCGCGCGAGCGAGCTCCAGCAGCAGGGCAAGCCGGTGCCCGCGCGGGCTCGCGATGCAGGTCTCACTCGCCGACCGGCTCGTCTTCTCGAAGGTGAAGGAGCGCCTCGGCGGACGGCTCCGCATCCCGATCTCGGGGGGTGCGCCGCTCGCGAAGGAGGTGGCCGAGTTCTTCCACGCGATGGGCATCTCCATCCGCGAGGGCTACGGCCTGACGGAGTGCACGACCGCCGCCACGACGAACCGGGCCGACCGCTACCGCTTCGGCACCGTGGGGCCGGCGCTCCCCGGCTTCGAGCTCCGCGTCGCGGAGGACGGCGAGCTCATGATCCGCAGCGAGACCGTCTTCGCCGGCTACTTCAAGGACCCGGAGGCGACCGCAGCCGTGCTCGAGCCGGACGGCTGGCTCCACTCGGGCGACATCGCGACGATCGACGACGACGGCTTCGTCACGATCACCGACCGGAAGAAGGACATCATCGTCACGGCCGGCGGGAAGAACATCGCGCCGCAGAACCTCGAGAACGACCTCAAGACGTCCCGCTTCGTCTCGCAGGCGCTCGTCGTCGGCGACCGGCGCCCGTACCCCGCGGTGCTGATCACGCTCGACCCCGTCGAGATCGGGAAGTGGGCGGCCGAGCAAGGGCATCGAGGCGGACGTCGCGACGCTCGCGCGCGACGAGCGCGTCCGCGAGCTCGTGGCCGGCATCGTCGAGGACGTCAACCGCGAGCGCTCGCGCTTCGAGCAGATCAAGCGCTTCACGATCCTCCCGCGCGACTTCGAGATGGAGCAGGGCGAGGTGACGCCGACCCTCAAGCTCAAGCGCCGTGTCGTCCTCGAGCACTTCGCAGAAGAGGTCGAAGGGCTGTACGACGGCGTCGCCCAGCCCACCTGAGCGATCCGAAGCGGCCTCCAGGCAGTTGCGACCGCGACAGCGGGCGCCTTCAGGGGTGTGCCCCGCCGCAGGCGGGGATCAAGCCGCAGGATTCGGCTCCTGCCGAATCCTGCTTGGCGAGCGAGCTACAGGACTCGCTTGGCGCCGACGTAGGTCGACGCGTACCAGGAGTCGTACAGGCTCGAGATCTTGACGACGTCTCCCGTGTGCGGCGCGTGGATGAACTGGCCGCCGCCGATGTACATGCCCATGTGGCCGAGGCCGTCGAAGAACACGAGGTCGCCCGGCTGGAGCTGGTCGCGCGAGACGAAGACGCCGACGCTGTTGTACTGCATTGCCGCGTTGTGCGGGAGCGAGACGCCGACCTGGGCGTAGACGTACATCACGAGGCCCGAGCAGTCGAACCCCGACGGGCTCGCGCCGCCCCAGACGTACGGAACGCCGAGGTACTGCATCGCGATCCCGACGACGCCGCCGTACTTCGCGGGCGGCACGTTCGCGGAGACCGACCCTCCGTCGGACACCGGCGCCGCAACGGGATCGCTCGACACCTCGACCGACCCCTGGCGGTACGACGCGCGGGCCGCCGCTGCTGCTGCCAGCCGGGCGCGCGCCTGGCGCTCGAGCTCGGCCTGCCGGGCGCGCTCCGCCGCCTCCATGCGCTCGATCTCGTCCTTCACCGACGTCGTACAGCCGCTGCCGCTCGGCCAGCTGGCTCTCGATCGACCGACGCTGCGCGGCGCGCTCGTCGACGACCTGCGCCTGGCGCTCGCGCGCGGAGCGGAGCTTCGCCCGCCGTGTCTGCACCTCGTGGCGGAAGCGCTTGACGTCCCGGAGCACCTTCGAGTCCTGGCCGCCGACGCGCTGGGCCATGTCCAGGCGGTCGAGGAGGTCGTCGAGGTTCTTGGCGCCGAGGATGACCTCGACGGCGCCGCCCGAGTCGCCGTTGATGTAGAGGGCGCGGAGGCGCTTCGCGATGTGCGTCTGCGCGACGGTGAGGCTCGACTTCGCGACGTCGAGGTGGCGCCCGTTCGTCTCGAGGTCCGTGTCGATCTGGTCGAGCTGGACGTTCGCGAGGTTGTACGACTCGATCGCGTGCGAGAGGTCGGAGTCCATGTCGCGGATCTGGGCGAGGATCGCCTGCGCCTGCTCCCGCTTGGAGCTGATCGAGGGATCCGCAGTCGCCGAGCCTGCGCCGACGAGCAGCGTCGCCGCAAGGCCTGCGAGACCGAGTCCGAGGGCGGAAATCCGCCGTTTCGTCCGTGTCATGCCGCCCATGTTTCGCCCGGCCGTGAACCCGCCGCTCGTGGGGTCAACGGCCACAAGTCGGGGAGCCTAGCAGCCAAATCCGACGGTTGCACTGCGCAAGGCGACCGAAAAATGTCTGCAAACAGCATCATTCGCCCCTCCTGTGGTACGGTCCCCGGCCCTTGCACGGGAGCGCGGGATACGTCGCGTCGTGCGTTGCGGCGTTCGTTCTCTTGACGACGGCCGGTCTCGCGCTCGGCGCCTCGGGCGGTGCCGCAGAGCTCGCGTCCCTCGCGTCGGCGGAGCGGGCAGCGGCGGTCGAGCTGTTCGCGACGGAGGTCGAGCTCGCACGCGCACAGGCGGAGGCCGAGCGGCACGCCGAGCGGGAGCGTTCGCTCGCAGCGACACGGGAGCGGCTCCTCGGCCGGTCCGCGATCGCACGTGGCTCGCTCGCAGCGACGCACGCGCGCATCGGGACGCTCCTGCGCCGCCTGTACGTCGAGGGCGACGCGGACCCGATCGAGGTGATCTTCGGCGCCCGCTCGCTCGGTGCCGTGCTCGAGGGGATCGACGGCCTCGAGCGCGCAACGCGGCGCAACCGGGAGCTCGCGGCCGAGGCGCGCCGCCACGCCCGGGCGCTCGACGCCCAGCTCGCCGGCCTCACCCGAGCGCAGGCCGCCCTCGCGGCGGTGCGGACCCGCGCGGACGCGGCTGCGACCCGGCTCCTCGCCGCGACCTCGCAGAAGCGCGCGACGGTCGTCGCGCTGCAGCGCCGGCAGGGCCTGACGGCCGCACGTCTCGAGGCCGAGTCCCGGGAGGCAGAGCGCGCAGCCCGGCGGATCGAGACGCCCACCACTCCCGTCGCCGCCGCGACGCCCGCCGCCGAGCCGGCGGCAGCGCCTGCGCGAGCCGGGACGCGGACGCTCGTCGTCGACGCCGTCGCGTACCACCTGCCCGGCAGGACGGCGAGCGGGCTGCCCGTAGGGGTCGGCGTGATCGCCGTCGACCCGACCGTGATCCCGCTCGGAACCCGCGTGTTCGTCCCCGGCTACGGCCCCGGGGTCGCGGCGGACGTGGGTGCCGCGATCAAGGGCAACATCATCGACCTCTGGATGCCGAGCACGGCCGCCGCGCGGGCCTGGGGTCGCCGGACCGTCACGATCACCATCTACGGTTAGCGCCCGTGCGACGAGGACTCCTCGCGATCGCGGGCCTGGCGTGCGCCCTGACGCTTGCGCCGACCACGTCGTCCGCCGCGGACACGGACCTGCGGACGCGCCTCACGGACTCGCTTCGCTCACCGGCCCTCTCCCTCGGCCGCACGGGGGCGATCGCGCTCGACGCGCGCACCGGCGCGGTGCTCTACGCCCACAACGCGTCCCGTCCGGTCGTGCCCGCGTCGAACGAGAAGGTTCCGGTCTCGTGGGCGGCGCTCACGCGGCTCGGGCCCGGCTTCCGGTTCCGCACGGAGGTGCTCGGCGCCGGCACGCGCGTCGGCTCCACCTGGCGAGGCGACCTGTTCCTCAAGGGACACGGCGACCCGACCCTCCGGGCACAGGACGTCGCGCGGCTTGCCGCCGCCGTGCGCCGGGCCGGGATCACCCACGTGACGGGGTGGATCCGCGGCGACGAGTCGGTCTACGACAGCCGGCGCGACGCTCCGGGATGGAAGCCGTCGTTCGTCGGGATCGAGACGCCGCCCCTGTCGGCGCTCGTCGTCGAGCGCGCCCGAGGATGGGGTCGCCAGAAGGCGCCGCCCCTCGTCGCCGCCCGGCTCCTCCGCACCGAGCTCGTCGCCCGGGGCGTCCGGGTCGCCGGCCCGGCGGGGCTCGGGACCGCGCCGGACGCCGTCGAGACGCTCGCGGTCGACCACTCGGCCGCACTGCGGCGCCGTCGTCCGCGCGATGAACACGGACAGCGACAACTTCACCGCCGAGATGGTCCTCAAGCAGCTCGGAACGCTCGACGGCGGGAACGGGTCGACCGCCTCCGGCGCGCGGCTCGTGATGGCGTCGATGGCGGCGGCCGGCATCCCGACGGCGGGCGTGCGAATCGTCGACGGCTCCGGCCTCTCGTCCCTCGACCGCCTCACCGCGCGGGCGCTTGCGGACGTCATCCGCGTCGGGATCTGGGACGAGCGGATCGGGCCGTCGTTCCTCGCCTCGTTCGCCGTGACGGGCAAGACCGGCACCCTCCGGATGCGCATGCCGAGCCTCACCGGGGTCGTCCGCGGCAAGACCGGAACGACGAACATCGCGTGCACCCTGGCCGGGCTGATCCGGGGCGACGTCGTGTTCGCCGTGCTCCAGAACGGCTCGCCCGTCGCCTTCTGGCCCGCCCGGGTGGCGCAGGATCGCTTCGTGACGGCGCTCGCGAAGGGCGCGCCGCCGCGCGCCGCGACGTCGCCCTAGCGTCCGAGCAGGCCCGCGAGGGCCGACTCGTCGAGCACCGGGACGCCGGCCTTCTGGGCCTTGGCGAGCTTCGAGCCGGGGCTCTCGCCGACGATCACGCCGGTCGTCTTCTTCGAGACGGAGTCCGAGACCTTCGCCCCGAGCGCCTCGAGGGCCGCCTTCGCCTCGTCGCGCGACCACCGCTCGAGCGTCCCCGTGATCACGTACTGCTGCCCGGTGAGCGGGCCCTCGACCGGGCGCTCGGCCTTCCCGGCGGCCATCGTCAGGCCCAGCTCCCTGAGCTCCTCGACGAGGCGGCGGTTGTCGTCCTCCGCGAACCACTCGGCGACGAGCTCCGCGCGGTCGGGACCGATCCCCTCGGCCTCCTCGAGGTCCTCCTGACTCGCCGCCATCAGCGCGTCGACGGTGCCGAAGTCCCGGGCGAGGTTCCGTGCGAGCACCCAGCCGATCTTCGGGATGTTCAGCCCGAACAGCACGCGTGAGAACGGCTGCTTCTTCGAGGCCTCGATCGACTCGACCGCGCGGCGGGCGGAGATCTCGCCGTACCCGTCGAGCTCCTGCAGCTGCTCGATCGTGAGGCGGTAGAGGTCGGGCATCGAGCGGAGCAGGCCCTCGTCCCAGAGCTTGCGGACGAACTGCTCGCCGACGCCCTCGATGTCCATCGCGGCGCTGACCCAGTGGATGAGCGTCTCGAGGCCGCGGGACGGGCACGCGCGGTTCGGGCAGCGGTGCATCACCTCGCCCTCCGGCTTCACCACCTCGACGCCGCAGAGGGGGCAGCGCTTCGGCATCCGGAACCGCTTCGTGCCGGGGCGATGCTCCCCGGCCGGCCCGACGACCTGCGGGATCACGTCGCCGGCGCGCTGGACGACGACGAGGTCGCCCTCGCGGATGTCCTTGCGGTTGATGTCCTCCTCGTTGTGGAGCGTCGCGTTCGAGACGGTGACGCCCCCGACGTGGACGGGCTCGAGCTCCGCCCACGGGTTGAGCGCGCCCGTGCGCCCGACGCGGATGTGGATCTTGCGGAGCGTGGTCACGGCCGTCGTCGGCGCCCACTTGAAGGCCCGCGCCCAGCGCGGCCGCCCGTGGAGCGCCCCGAGCCTGCGCTGCTGGTCGAGGTCGTCGACCTTGATCACGATCCCGTCGATCTCGTAGTCGAGCTCCGCACGGCGGCTCTCCCACGCCCGGCACGCCTCGGCGACCTCCTCGATCGTCTCGAGCCGCTCGGCGTGCGGGTTCGTGCGGAAGCCGTGCTCGCGGAGCCAGCCGAGCATCTCCCACTGGCTCTGCGGGAAGTCGCCCTCCCGTGCCCCGAAGCCGTAGACCCACAGCGACAGCGGGCGCGCTGCCGTGACCGTCGGGTCGAGCTGGCGCAGCGACCCGGCCGCCGCGTTGCGCGGGTTCGGCGCCTCCTTCTTCCCGGCCGCGACCTGCGCCTCGTTGAAGCGCGCGAAGCCGGAGAGCGGGAAGTACACCTCGCCGCGCACCTCGAGCAGCGCCGGCGGGGCCTCGCCGTCCTCGACGCGGGCCCGGAGCGGGACCGCGTCGATCGTCCGCAGGTTCTGCGTCACGTCCTCTCCGCGCTCGCCGTCTCCGCGCGTCGCGCCGCGGACGAACACGCCCTGCTCGTAGACGAGCGAGATCGCCGACCCGTCGATCTTCGGCTCGATCACCCACGCGACCGGCTCGTCGGTACCGAGCCGCTTGCGCACGTCGTCGGCCCACTTCCCGAGCGCCTCGTCGGTCGTGACCTTCTCCAGCGAGCCCATCGGCAGGAGGTGCTCGACCTTGCGGAATCCTGCGGCGGGCGAGCCGCCGACGCGCTGCGTGGGCGAGTCCGGCGTGACGAGCTCGGGGTGGTCGTCCTCGAGCGCCTTCAGCTCGTCGTAGAGGGCGTCGTAGACCGCGTCGGCGACCTCGGGGTCGTCGAGCACGTGGTAGCGGTAGTTGTGGTGGTCGACGAGCCGGCGGAGCTCGGCGACCTTCGCGGCGGGGTCAGAGGACGGCATGGAGCTCCTCCGTCGTCGAGACGAGCGCGTCCGGCTCCTCCTCGGCGAGCCGCTCGGCGGGGTGGATGCCGCCCCATGCGACGGCCACGGAGAACGTCCCGGCCGCCTTCGCCGCACGGATGTCGAACGGGGAGTCGCCGACGTACGCCGCGTCCTCCGGCACCGCGCCGAGCAGCCGGAGCCCCTCCTCCACCGGATCGGGGTCGGGCTTGTGCCGCTCCGTGTCCTCGGCGCCCACGAGCACCTCGATGTGCTCGCGGAGCGACGGGAACCGCTGGAACGCGAGCTCGACCGTCGCCCGCCGCTTGGCGGTCACGATCCCGAGCCGACGGCCCTCCGCCCGGAGGACGGGGAGCAGGTCGAGGACGCCGTCGAAGGACTCGAGCGTCTCGTGGAGCGGCTCGTTGTGCGCGCGGTACACGTCGACGAGCTCGTCGACCCGGTCGGGGTCGAGGTCGCGCATCTGCGCGATCAGCCCGGGCCCGCCGATCGCGGCGCGGACGACCTCCTCGTCCGGCTCGCGGCCGAGCACCGTCAGCGACGCGTGGCGCATCGAGGCGAGGATGATCGGGCCGGAGTCGATCAACGTGCCGTCGAGGTCGAACAGCACCACGGGGAAGCGCATGGGGCGATCGTAGCCGGGCCTCCCGGCACGGCCACGCGCCGTGCGGGCGCGTCAGCCGGGCGCCGGGCCGTCGTAGTGCACGTGCTCGAGGAAGAGCCCCCACGGCGGGCGCCGTCGTCCCGGCCTCCGCCCGCGGGCGTCCTTCGAGCAGCCGCCCGATCGTGTCCGGCCCGTGCTCGAGCATCGTCCCGACGAGCGTGCGCACCATGTGGCGCAGGAACGAGTGGGCCGTGACGGTGAAGTGCAGCTCGTCGCCGCGCCGCTCCCAGGCCGACGCGCGGATCTCGCGCCGGAAGACCTCGTGCTGGGTCTCCGTCGGCGTGAACGCCGTGAAGTCGTGCACCCCGGCCAGCAGCGCGGCGGAGGCGTGGAGCGCGTCGTCGTCGAGGGGTAGCGGCCACCACAGCGCCCGCCGCGCGAGGAGCGGCGAGCGGGCGCGGCGGTTCAGCACGATGTAGCGATACGACCGGCCGGTGGCGCTGAAGCGCGCGTGGAAGCCGTCCGACGGCGTCCTCGGCGCGGACGACCGCCGACGTCGTCGGGGAGGGCCGCGTTCAGCGCCTCGGCGAGGCGCTCGATCGGTGGACCGCCGCTGGCGTCGACGCTCGCAACCTGCCCGGTCGCGTGCACGCCGGCGTCCGTGCGCCCCGCAACGGCGAGGCCGCTCCAACCCGGCAACACCGCGTCGAGCGCGTCGCGCAGGGCGCCCTCGACGGTTCGCTCGCCCGGCTGGCGCGCCCAGCCCTTGAAGCCGGTGCCGTCGTACTCGAGCGTCAGCCTGAGGGTCACGCGCGGGGCTCGACGTCGAGGACGAGCCCGTCGACGCCCGTGACGACGACCTCCTCCCCGGGCGCGAAGTGGTACTCCGACCGTGCCTCCCAGACCTCGCCGTCGACCTTCACCTGCCCGCGCGGGGTCAGCGCGCGGACGACGACCGCGGTCCGCCCGACGAGCGTCTCGACGCCGACGGTCGACCGGCGGCGCTTCGACCAGCGGACGAAGAACCACGTCTCCGCCACGTCGATCAGTGCCGCCCCGACGACGGCAACCAGGCCCCACGGCGACGGGAGGACGGTGAGCGCGAGGACGACCGCGACGATCGTGAGCACGCTGGACAGCCTAAGCCAACGCTCGCCGGTCGAGAGGCAGTTGCGACCGCGACAGCGGGCGCCTTCAGGGATGTGCCCCGCCGCAGGCGGGGATCAGCGGCGGGATTCCGCTCCTGCGGAATCCCGCTTCGCGAGAAAGCGAACTTCGATTCGGTCGCTACGCGACCGAATCGAAGTCGACGAGCTCGAGCAGCGCCATCTGGGCGGCGTCGCCCTGGCGCGGGCCGAGCTTCACGACGCGCGTGTAGCCGCCCGGGCGCTCCGCGAAGCGCGGGGCGACGTCCGAGAACAGCTTGTGCACGACGTCGTTCGACCGGAGCTCGGCCATCGCGAGGCGCCGCGCGTGGAGGTCGCCGCGCTTGCCGAGCGTGATCATCTTCTCGGCGAACGGCTTCACCGCCTTCGCCTTCGCCTCGGTCGTCTCGATCCGGCCGTGCGTGATGAGCGCGCCCGCGAGGTTCGAGTAGAGCGCCTTCCGGTGGGCCGAGTCGCGGCCGAGCTTCTTGCCTGAGCGAGCGTGACGCATCGTCGTCCCCTAGAGCGGGAGCTCCTCGCCCTTCAGCGTCAGGCCGTGGGCGGCGAGGGTCTCGCGCACCTCCTCGATCGACTTGCGACCGAAGTTCGGGATCGCCGCGAGCTCGTTCTCCGACTTGGAGGTGAGGTCGCCGATCGTCTCGATCCCGACGCGCTTGAGGCAGTTGTACGAGCGGACGCCGAGCTCGAGCTCCTCGATCGGGAAGTTCTCCATCCCGTGCGAGGTGGTCGGCACCTCGGCCTCGGCGGCGGCGACCTCGTGGAGGTCGAGCTTCTCGAGGTCGGTGAAGATCGCGAGCTGCGTGATGAGGATGTCCGCGGCCCCCGCGATCGCGTCCTTCGGCGCCACCGAGCCGTCGGTGGTCACGTCGAGGACGAGCTTGTCGTAGTCGGTGCGCTGACCGACGCGGGCGGAGTCGACCTCGTAGGCGACGCGACGCACCGGCGAGAAGATCGAGTCGATCGGGATCACGCCGAGCGTCGTCTCCGGCCCACGGTTCTGGTCGGCCGGGACGTACCCGCGACCGCGCCCGATCGTGAGCGTCATCTCGAGCTTGCCCTTGTCGGCGAGATGCGCGATCTCGAGCTCCGGGTTGAGGATCTCGAGGTCGGCCGGCGCCTCGATGTCGGCGGCGGTGACCACGCCCGGGCCCTTCTTCGAGAGGTGCACCTCGATCTCGGGCGACTCGCCGTGGAGGCGGCAGACGAGGTTCTTGAGGTTGAGGATGATGTCCGTGACGTCCTCGCGGACGCCCGGGAGCGTCGTGAACTCGTGGGCGACGCCCTCGATCTTGACGGCGGTCACGGCGGCGCCCTCGAGCGACGAGAGGAGCACGCGCCGGAGCGAGTTGCCGAACGTGTAGCCGAAGCCGCGGTCGAGCGGCTCGATCGTGAAGCGACCCGAGCGCTCGTCCGAGTCCTCGGACACGATCCGCGGCGTCTGGAAGTCCATCAGGGAAGAACGGGTGGTCATGTGATCCTTTCGGGGCGGGTCTGGTGGAGCCAGGTGGGCGGGAGAGGTCTCGCCCTTACTTCGAGTAGAGCTCGACGATCAGTGATTCCTGGACGGGCGTGTCGATGTCCGCGCGCTCGGGCCACTTCAGCACCTTGCCCGTGAGGCCCTCGTGGTCGGCCTGGAGCCAGGGCGCCACGGCGGCCGTGAGGTCGGTGGCATCGCGGACGATCGGCTCGGCGGGGCTTCCCTGCTTCAGCGAGACGATGTCGTCGGGGCGGACCCCGAAGCTCGGGATGTTCACCCGGCGACCGTTCACGAGGAAGTGGCCGTGGCGCACGAGCTGGCGCGCCTGGGCGCGGGAGCCGGCGAAGCCGAGGCGGTAGACGACGTTGTCGAGCCGCGTCTCGAGCATCCGCAGGAGGTTCTCGCCGGTCGGGCCGGAGCGCCGCGACGCCTTCGCGTACGTGTTGCGGAACTGCTTCTCGAGCAGGCCGTAGTACCGGCGCGCCTTCTGCTTCTCGCGCAGCTGGAGCAGGTACTCGCTCTGCTTGATGCGGCCGCGGCCGTGCTCACCCGGCGGATACGAGCGGCGCTCGATGGCGCACTTCTCCGTCAGGCAGCGCTCGCCCTTGAGGAACAGCTTGATCCCCTCGCGGCGGCACTGGCGGCACTTCGGGCTCAGGTCGCGGGCCATCTAGACACGCCTCCGCTTCTTCTGCCGAACACCGTTGTGCGCCTGCGGGGAGACGTCCTTGACGCCGAGGATCTCGAGCCCGGCCGCCTGGAGCGAGCGGATCGCCGTCTCGCGGCCGGAGCCGGGGCCCTTCACGAAGACCTCGACCTTCTGGAGGCCGTGCTCCATGCCCTTGCGGGCGGCGTTGTCCGCCGTCACCTGCGCGGCGAAGGGCGTCGACTTGCGGGAGCCCTTGAACCCGGCGGAGCCGGCGGACTCCCAGGCGATCACGTTCCCCTCCTTGTCGGTCAAGGAGACGATCGTGTTGTTGAACGACGTCTTGATGTGCGCCTGGCCGATCGCGACGTTCTTCTTCACCCGGCGGCGCGTGCGGCCGCGGGCGGCAGCCTTGCGGGGAGGCGCCATTACTTCGCCTTCTTCCCGCGCCCGACGGTCTTCTTCGGGCCCTTGCGCGTGCGCGCGTTCGTCTTCGTCCGCTGGCCGTGCACGGGCAGGTTGCGCCGGTGCCGGATGCCGCGGTACGCGCCGATCTCGGAGAGCCGCTTGATCGCCTGCGTGCGCTCCCGGCGCAGGTCACCCTCGACCTCGAGGTTCGAGTCGATGTACGTGCGAAGCTTGGTGACCTCTTCGTCGGTCAGGTCCTTGACCTTCTCGTCCGGATCCAGCTCGAGGTCCTTGCAGACCTTGACGGCCGTCGAGCGGCCGATGCCGTAGATGTAGGTCAGCCCGATCTCGAGGCGCTTCTGGTTCGGGAGGTTGACGCCGGCGATGCGTGCCAAATCTGTTCTCCTAGCCCTGCCGTTGCTTGTGCCGGGGATTCGTGCAGATCACCATGGTGCGCCCATGCCGCTTGATGACGCGGCACCGCTCGCACATGGGCTTGACCGAAGGACGGACTTTCACGGGAGCTCCTGGGTCGGCTACTTGAGACGGAAGGTGATGCGGCCGCGCGTGAGGTCGTACGGGGAGAGCTCGACCTTCACCTTGTCACCCGGAAGGATCCGGATGTAGTGCTTGCGCATCTTCCCCGAGATCTTCGCGAGCACGTGCTGGCCGCCCTCGAGCTCGACGCGGAACATCGTGCTCGGCAGGGCCTCGACCACCTCGCCCTCGACCTCGATCTTCTCGTCCTTGACTGCCAACCGACTCCTCGCACAGGGTTCACGCCCTGCCCGTCGCGATGTTCATGCTGAGATCCGCGCGCAACCAACCGGCTGCCGCGCGGGCTGCGCAGTGTAGCAGGAGTCGCCCGATCCGACCACGCCCCCGCGTCAGATCGCGGCGCGGCGCTCGGTGGGGCCGCGCTCTGCGGCGAGCCCGACACGCGGGGTGAGGATCCGGGGCCCACCGGGCAGGATCGCCACGGTGTGCTCGAAATGGGCGGACAGCGAGCCGTCCTCCGTCGAGATCGTCCAGCCGTCCTCGCGCGAGCCACACGTCGGGGCTGCCGACGGTGATCATCGGCTCGATCGCGATCGTCATCCCCTCCGAGAGACGCGGGCCGCGACCCGGCTCGCCGAAGTTCGGGACGTGCGGGTCCTCGTGGTAGTGCCGGCCGACGCCGTGGCCCACGAGGCTCCTGACGACGGCGAACCCGGCGCCCTCGACGACGACCTGCACGGCGTGCGAGATGTCGCCGATCCGGTTGCCGAGGCGCGCCTCGGCGATGCCGGCCGCGAGGGCGTCCTGCGCGACGTCG
Source organism: uncultured Actinomycetes bacterium (assembly GCA_963712255.1). Classification (GTDB taxonomy): domain Bacteria; phylum Actinomycetota; class Thermoleophilia; order Gaiellales; family Gaiellaceae; genus Gaiella. The sequence continues at coordinate 225,194 of CAVQHL010000011.1, read as the reverse complement.
AGCAGCCGCTGCGCCTCGGCGTCGATCTGCCCGACGCCGAAGGTGTAGGCGCTGTCCGCGATCGCGCCGTCGAGCGTGACGCCGACGTCGATCGTGACGAGGTCGCCGTCCTCGACGACTCGGTCGTCCGGGATCCCGTGCACGACGACCTCGTTCACGGAGATGCAGATCGCGCGCGGGTAGCCGCGGTAGCCCTGCGACGTCGGGATGCCGCCCTTCCCGCGGATGAAGTCCTCGGCGATCCGGTCGAGCTCGAGCGTCGTGCGCCCGGGCTCGATCCGCTCGCCGACGTGCGCGATCGTCTCGGCGACGACGGCGCCTGCGGCGGCGATCCGGTCGATCTCGGCTGTGCCCTTGCGGATGATCACGCGGCCTCCCCCTCTCCGAGGAGCTCGAGCGCGTCGGCGATCTCGGCGGCGACCTCGCCGACCGAGCGCGCGGCATGGAGCGGGACGAGCTTCCCCGTCGTCCGGTAGCGCTCGACGACGGGCTCCGTCTGCTCGTGGTAGATCTCGAGCCGCCGCTCGATCGCCTCGGGGCGGTCGTCGTGACGCGCCTCCTCGTCCGCGCGGCCGAGCAGCCGCTCGAGCGCGACCTCGTCCGGGAGGTCGAAGAAGAGCACCGCGTCGAGCGTCCGCCCGATCTCCGCGAGCATCGCGTCGAGCTCCTCCGCCTGCGCGAGGTTCCGGGGGAACCCGTCGAGGACGAAGCCCGCTGCGGCGTCCGGCTTCGACAGCCGCTCGCGAATGAGCGCGACGGTCAGCTCGTCGGGGACGAGCTCGCCGGCCGCGAGGATCGGCTCCACCCGGCGGCCGAGCTCCGTCCCGGCCGCGATCGCGGCGCGGAACATGTCGCCCGTCGAGACGTGCGGGATCCCGTGGTCGGCCGAGAGCCGCTGCGCCTGCGTCCCCTTGCCGGAGCCCTGCGGGCCCAGCACCAAGAGGTTCACCGCAGGAAGCCCTCGTAGCTGCGCATCATCATCTGCGACTCCATCTGGCGCATCGTGTCGAGCGCGACGCCCACCGCGATCAGCACCGACGTGCCGCCGAGCGCGCCCGCGGAGGCCTGCGAGAAGCCCCCGTAGCGGATGAAGAGGCTCGGGGCGATCGCGACGACGGCCAGGAAGAGCGAGCCGGGCAGCGTGAGGCGCGTCAGCACGCGGTCGAGGTACTGCGCGGTCGGCGGGCCGGGCCGGATCCCCGGGATGTAGCCGCCGTGCTTGCGCAGGTTGTCGGCCTGGTCGACCGGGTTGAACTGGACCGCCGTGTAGAAGAACGCGAAGATGACGATCATCGCGCCCTCGATCAGCAGGTAGAGCCAGTCGCCCGGCTGGAAGTACGTGGTGACGAAGTCCTGCGTCGCCGGGAAGTACTGCGCCATCGTCGGCGGGAACGCCAGCACCGCGGCGGCGAAGATCACCGGGATGACGCCGGCCATGTTGACGCGGAGCGGCAGGTACGTGGCGCCGCCCGAGGTCATCCGACGGCCGACCATGCGCTTCGCGTACTGGATCGGGATCTTGCGCTGCCCCTCCTGCACGAAGACGACGGAGGCGACGATCGCGAGCCCGATCAGCGGGAAGAAGATGCGCTCCATCGGCCCGCCGTTCCACCAGGCGGCGACGCCGAGCGGGAGTCCGGTGAGGATCGAGGCGAAGATGAGGATCGAGATGCCGTTCCCGATCCCGCGCTTCGTGATCTGCTCGCCCATCCACATCAGGAGGATGCTCCCGGTGGTGAGCGTGACGATGATCAGCACCATGCGGCCGGCGTTCGTCTGCAGGACGCCCTGGTTGCGGAACAGGAAGGCGTAGCCGAGCGCCTGGCCGGCCGAGAGCGCCACGGTCAGGTAGCGCGTGTACTGGTTGATCTTCGCGTAGCCGGACTCGCCTTCCTTCTGGAGCTCGGACAGCCGCGGGATCACGACCGTCATCAGCTGCACGATGATCGACGCCGTGACGTACGGCATGATCCCGAGCGCGAACAGCGAGAACTGCGACAGCGCGCCGCCCGAGAAGAGGTTGAGCAGGTCGAAGATCCCGCCGGTGCGCGAGAGGTACTGGTCGATCGCCTCGGCGTCGACTCCCGGGCGCCGGGATCCACGACCCGAGCCGGTAGAGCGCGAGGACGATCGCCGTGAAGAGGATCCGGCGCCGGAGCTCCGGGACCTTCCAGGCGTTCGCGAGCCAGGTCAGCATGGCGAGGCCTCCGCGCCGCGCGCGGGGGCTAGACCTCCTCCGCGGCCTCGTCCGCCGCGGGCTCGGTCACGTCCTCGGCGGGAGCCTCGTCCTCGGGCTCCTCGACCTTCGGCTTCGCCTTGTGGGTCTTCTGCTTCTTCGGCACGGGCTCGCCGCGCAGCCACGTGACGCTGCCGCCGGCGGCCTCGATCTTCTCCTTCGCGGTCTTCGAGAAGCCGTGTGCCGAGACCGAGAGCGCCTTCGACAGCTCGCCGACGCCGAGCACCTTGACGTCGACCGACACCTTGCGGATCAGCCGCTTGCCCTTGAGCGTCTCCGGGGTCACCTCGGCGCCCGCCTCGAAGCGCTCCTCGAGGTCGCGGAGGTTGACCGGCTGGCTGTAGGTGCGGAACGGCCCGATCGGCATCGCGTCCGCGGACGTGTTGCCGCGCAGCTTGGGGAGCCGCATGTCGATCGGCATCTGGCCGCCCTCGAAGCCGGCCGGCATCTTGTGCGACCCGGAGCGCGACTTCTGGCCCTTGAGGCCGCGGCCGGAGTACCGGCCGGTGCCCGAGCCGAGGCCGCGCCCGATGCGCTTGCGCGCCTTGCGGGGCTGCGCCGGCTTCAGCGAATGGAGGTTGAGCTCGTCTGCCACGACCTACGCGTCCTTCCCGTCGAGCGGAGTCACCGACACGAGGTGGGCGACGTGCCGCAGCTTGCCCTCGAGCTCGCGCGAGACCGCGTGCTCGGCGGCTCTTCCCGATCCGGCCGAGGCCGAGCGAGCGCAGCGTGCCGCGATGCTTCTCGGTCTGGCCGATGACGCTTCGCGTCTGCGTGACGCGGACGGTGCTCACGCGGAGGTCTCCTCGGCGGGCGCGTCCGCAGACACGGCGCGCCTCTGCAGGAGCGGCGGCGGGCTCGCTCCGCGGCGGCGGGCGCCGGACGGTACGGCAGCACGTCCTTGATCGACTTGCCGCGGCTCCGCGCGACGTCCTCCGGACGACGCAGGCGCTTGAGCCCGTCGACGGTCGCCTTCGCCATGTTGATCGGGTTCGTCGTGCCGAGGCTCTTCGCGAGCACGTCGCGGATCCCGGCGAGCTCGAGCACGGCGCGTACCCCGCCGCCCGCGATGACGCCGGTCCCGGCGCTGGCCGGCCGGAGCACGACGCGCGCAGCGTCGAACCGGCCCGTGATCTCGTGGGTGATCGTCGAGCCGTGCTTCGGGACGGTGAAGAGGTTCTTCTTCGCGTCGTCGACGGCCTTCGAGATGGCGAGCGGGACCTCCCGCGCCTTCCCGTAGCCCACGCCGACGCGGTCGACCTCGTCGCCGATCACGACGAGCGCGGTGAAGGAGAACCGCCGGCCGCCCTTGACGACCTTCGCGACCCGGTTGATCTCGATCACGCGCTCCTTGAGCTCGCGTGACTCGGCTACTTCGACAACGCTCAAAACTGAAGCCCTCCCTCGCGTGCACCCTCGGCGAGAGCCTTCACGCGTCCGTGGTAGAGGTAACCCGCCCGGTCGAAGACGCAGGTCTCGACCCCGGCCTTCTTGGCCTCGGCGGCGAGCGCCTTGCCGACGGCGGCGGCCTGCTCGGTCTTGTTGCCCTTGAACGAGCGCTGCTGGAGCCAGCTCGCGGATGCGAGCGTGCGGCCGGCCTCGTCGTCGACGAGCTGGGCGAAGATGCCCCGGTTGGAGCGGAAGACGACGAGCCGCGGCCGCTCGGCCGTGCCCGAGATCTTCCCGCGAACCCGCCGGTGGCGGCGGAGGCGTGCCTCGCGAACTGAAACCGTCATGCGCGCTTCCCGACCTTCCTCCGCACGTGCTCGCCCTGGTAGCGGATCCCCTTGCCCTTGTACGGCTCGGGCGGGCGCACCTTGCGGATCTCGGCGGCCGTCTGCCCGACGACCTGCTTGCTGGTTCCCTTGACGATCACCTGCGTCGGCTGCGGGACCTCGAACGAGATCCCCTCGCGCGGCGTGATCGTCACCGGATGGGAGAAGCCCACGGCGAGCTCGAGCTCGTCGCCCTTGAGCTGCGCGCGATACCCGACGCCCTGGATCTCGAGGTGCTTCTCGAAGCCCTTCGTGACGCCCTCGACCATGTTCGCGACGAGCGTCCGCGTGAGGCCGTGGAGCGCGCGGTCCTCGCCGCGCTCGGTCGGCCGGGTCACCGTCACGACGCCGTCGTCCTGGGCGATGTCCATGCGCGCAGGCACGCGCTGCTCGAGGGTGCCGAGCGGCCCGGAGACCTTCACGTTCCCGCCGGGCGACACCTCGAGGGTGACGCCGCTCGGGATCTCGATGGGCTTTCTTCCGATTCGCGACATGGGGCTACCAGACGAAGGCGATGACCTCGCCGCCGACGCCGCGCTCCGCAGCCTGGCGGGTGCTGATCACACCGGTCGACGTGGACAGGATCGCCGTGCCGAGCCCACCGAGGACGCGCGGCAGGCGGTCCTTCTTCGCGTAGACGCGGCGGCCGGGCTTCGACACGCGCTTCAGGTCGGTGATCACGCGCTCGCGGTTCTTGCCGAACTTCAGCTCGATGACGAGCTGGTCGACCGGCGTGGCCTCGACGACCTCGAAGCCCTTCACGTACCCCTCGTCGGTGAGGAGGCGTGCGATCTCCTCCTTCATCCGCGAGGTCGGCATCGAGACGGTGTCGTGCATCGCCCGGTTCGCGTTGCGAATGCGGGTCAGCATGTCGGCGATCGGATCGGTCAGCATCTCTCTTCCCCTACCACGAGCTCTTGGTCATGCCCGGGATCGCGCCGTCGTGCGCGAGCTCGCGCAGGCAGATCCGGCAGAGCTTGAACCTGCGGAACACGGCGCGCGGCCGGCCGCAGCGGTTGCAGCGCGAGTACGCCTGCACCTTGTGCTTCGGTGCGCGCTTCTGCTTCACACGCAGGGACGTCTTGGCCACTACGAATCCCTTCTCTCGGTGGCGAAGGGCAGCCCGAGCGCACGCAGCAGTGCGCGGGCCTGCTCGTCGGTCTCCGCCGTGGTCGTGATCGCGATGTCGAGGCCCCGGATCGCGGGGACGCTGTCGTAGTCGATCTCGGGGAAGATGATCTGCTCCTTGATCCCGAGCGAGTAGTTCCCGCGGCCGTCGAACGAGTCGGGGTTGAGGCCCCGGAAGTCGCGGATGCGCGGCAGCGCAATCGAGACGAGCCGGTCGAGGAACTCGTACATCCGCGCGCCGCGCAGCGTGACGCGCGCGCCGACGGCCATCCCCTCGCGGAGCTTGAAGCTCGCGATCGACTTCCGCGCACGGCGCACCTGGGCGCGCTGGCCGGCAATGGTCGAGAGCTCCTCGATGCCGGCGTCGAGCGCCTTCGCATCGGTCTTCGCGTCGCCGACGCCCATGTTGAGCGTGATCTTGGTGATCCGCGGGACCTGCATCACCGAGTCGAGCGCGAGCTCGTCCTTCAGCGCTGCGCGGATCTCGTCGTCGTAGCGCTGCTTGAGGCGCGCCACGGGTGTCTCCGTCGCGGTGGCCATCAGCTGCCGATCTCCTGGCCGCAGCCGTCGCGCTTGCACACGCGGACGCGCACCGTCTCGTCCTTGATCACCTTGACCGTCACCCCGACGCGCGTCGGCTGGCTGCAGGTCGGGCAGACGATCATCACGTTCGAGACGTCGAGCGGCACCGGCTTCTCGATGATCCCGCCCGGGATGACGGTCGCGCCGCCCATGCGCGTGGAGTCGCGGATGGGGCGCGGCTTCGTGTGCCGCTTCGCGAGGTTGAGGTTCTCGACGATCACGCTGCGGTCACGCGGGCGCGCCTCGAGGACCCGTCCCCGCTTGCCGCGGTCCTTGCCGGCGAGCACCTGGACGAGATCGCCCTTCTTGATTCGCATGGTGGTGGCCATCTCTAGAGCACCTCGGGGGCGAGGCTGACGATCTTCATGAAGTTCTTCTCGCGCAGCTCGCGGGCAACCGGCCCGAAGATGCGCGTCCCGCGCGGGTTCAGCTGGTTGTCGATGATGACGGCGGCGTTCTCGTCGAAGCCGATCAACGTCCCGTCGTTCCTGCCGTAGGGCTTCTTCGTCCGGACGACGACCGCTCTCACGACCTCGCCCTTCTTGACCGTGCCCTGCGGCGTGGCGGCCTTCACTGTAGCGACGATCTGGTCGCCGACACGGGCGTATCGCCGATGGGAGCCTCCGACCACGCGGATGCAGAGGAGCTCGCGGGCACCCGTGTTGTCCGCGACCTTGAGACGCGATTCCTGCTGGATCACTTCGCGGCCTCCACGACCTCGGCGAGGCGCCAGCGCTTCGTCTTCGACAGCGGCCGGGTCTCGACGATCCGGACGATGTCGCCGACCTTGGCCGACGACTCCTCGTCGTGCGCATGGAACTTGACGCTCCGGCGGACGACCTTCTTGTACTTCGGGTGTGCCTTCACGACGTCGACCTTGACGACGATCGTCTTCTCCATCGCGTCGGAGACGACGGTGCCCTGGCGCTCCTGGCGCCGGCCGCGCTCGTGCTCCGGCTTCTCGAGCCGGACGATCGGCTTCCGCTCGGTGGCCTTGACCCGCTTCGGGCGCGTCCGCTGGGGGCGCTCCGACCGGGGCAGGCGCTTCTTCTTCGGCTTCGGGCCGGACTGCGGCGCGGGCGCGGCCTCGGCGGCCTCCGCCTCGGCAACGGGCTCGGCGGGCTCGGTCGGCAGGCTCGTCGGCGAGCGGCCTCCGCGGCCGGCTCCTCCGATGCCGCCTCGGCGGCAGGGGCCTCCTCCGACCGGCTCCTCGGCGACGGGCGCCTCCTCGGCGGGCGCCTCTGCGACCGGCTCCTCGGCAGGTGCCTCTGCGACCGCCTCGTCGGCGGCCTCGGCCTCGGGCTCGTCGACCGGCACCTCCGCGACCGCCTCCTCGGCGATCTCGGCGGCCGGCTCGTCGGCCGGGGTCTCGTTCTCGTTCTCGTTCACGTTTCTTGTCAGCCATTCGTTCCTCACACCTTCTCCGCTGCCCGCTGGTTCTGGATGGTCAGGATGCGGGCGATATCGCGCTTTGCCTGCTGCAGCCGCGCGCTCGAGTCGAGCGCGCCGGTGGCGGCCTGGAAGCGGAGCTTGAAGAGCTCCTGACGACCCTCGCCGAGCCGCTTGTCGAGCTCCTCGTCGGTCATCCCGCGCAACTCACTAGCTTTCAAAGAGATCCGCCTCCCGCTTCACGAACTTCGCCTTGATCGGCAGCTTCTGGGCTGCGAGGCGGAGCGCCTCCTTGGCGAGCGGCTCGGACACGCCGGACAGCTCGAACATGACCCGGCCGGGCTTGACGACGGCAACCCACCCCTCCGGCGAGCCCTTCCCCGAGCCCATGCGGGTCTCGGCGGGCTTCTTCGTGAACGGCTTGTCCGGGAACAGGTTGATCCAGACCTTGCCGCCGCGGCGGATCTTGCGCGTCATCGCGATCCGGGCGGCCTCGATCTGCCGGTTGGTGACCCAACCGTTCTCGAGCGCCTTGATCCCGTAGTCGCCGTACTGCACGTCGGTCTGACCCTTCGCGAACCCGCGCGCGGCGACCGCGGAACTGCTTGCGGTGCTTCGTCTTCCGCGGCAGCAGCATCAGGAGTCGCCTCCCGTGCTCTCCGGGGTGGTCTCGGGCGCCGTCGTCTCGGGCGCCGTCGTCTCGGGCGCCGTCGTCTCGGGCGCCGCCTCGGTGGGCGGTGTCTCGAGCGAGGCGTCCGTCGGCTGTGCCTGCGTCTCCGGGGAGGGACCGCGTCCCTGCGCCCGCGCGCGGGGCACCGCCGCGACCGCCGCCCCGACCGGGGCGCCGCCGGCGCTGGACGAGGCCGAGCCCTTCGCGATCCTGGCCGCGGCCGCGACCGCTCTCGCGGGAGGCGCCGAGGCCCTCGCTGTTCGAGCCGCGCCGCCGGCGAGAGCCGTCGGCCTCGGTGATCCGCTCGCGGCCGAGCGACCCCTCGTAGCCCTCCGGCATGATCTCGCCCTTGTTGACCCAGACCTTCACGCCGATCCGGCCGTAGGTCGTCTTCGCCTCGGCGAAGCCGTAGTCGATGTCGGCGCGGATCGTGTGGAGCGGGACGCGACCCTCGGTGTACCGCTCGCTGCGGCTCATCTCGCCGCCGCCGAGGCGGCCGCCGCACTGGATCTTGATCCCCTGGGCGCCCGAGCGCATCGCCGAGGCGAGCGAGCGCTTCATCGCGCGCCGGAACGACACGCGGTTCTGGAGCTGCTCCGCGATCGACTGGGCGACGAGCTGCGCGTCCAGCTCGGGCCGCTTGATCTCGTTGATGTTGATGTGGACGCTCTTGCCGGTGATCGAGTGGAGCTCCTTGCGGAGCGCGTCCACCTCGACGCCCGACTTGCCGATCACGATGCCGGGGCGCGCCGTGTAGATGTCGACCGTGATCCGCTGCTTGTCCTTGCGGATCAGGATGTCGGACAGGCCGGCGTGCGAGAGCTTGCCGTTGATGTGGTCGCGGATCCGGACGTCCTCGAGGATGTAGTCGGCGATCTCCTTCTTGCTCGGTCCACCAGTTCGACTTCCAGTCGTGGATGACACCGACGCGAAGGCCGCCGGGATGCACCTTCTGGCCCATTACGCGGCCACCTCCTGCTTCTTCTTGGCCGGCGAGCGGCGCTTCGGCTTCTCCTCCGCGGGCGCCTCCTCGGCGGCAGTGGCCTCGGGCTGCGGCGCCTTCTCGGCCTCCGGCTTCGCCTGCTTCTGCGGGCGGGGCCGGCCGGCCTTCGGGCTCTCCGTGACGACGATCGTGATGTGGCAGGTGCGCTTGCGGATCCGGTTGACGCGGCCACGCGCGCGGGCGCGCCAGCGCTTGAGGGTCGGGCCCTCGTCCGCGTACGCCTCGAGCACGATCAGCTCGTCGCCGTCGAGGCCGTGGGCCGACTCGGCGTTGGCGACGGCCGACGCGAGCACGCGGTCGATCTCGCGGGCGGCGGCGCGCGGCGTGAAGGCGAGGATCGTGCGGGCCTCGGGCACGCTGCGGCCGCGCAGGTGGTCGAGCACGAGCCGCGCCTTGCGGGCGGACATGCGGACCCACTTCGCCTGGGCGCGCACCTGGATGCGCTCGGGTGTCGTCTTCGTGGCCACTAGCGCTTCTTCACCTGTGCCTGCCGGTCACCGGCGTGACCGCGGAACGTCCGGGTCGGCGCGAACTCGCCGAGCTTGTGCCCGACCATCTGCTCCGACACGAACACCGGGACGTGCTTGCGCCCGTCGTGGACGGCGATCGTGTGCCCGACCATCTCGGGGAAGATCGTCGAGGAGCGCGACCAGGTGCGGATCATCCGCTTCTCGTCGGCGGCGTTCATCGCCTCGATGCGGCTGAGCAGCCGCTCCTCGACGAACGGCCCCTTCTTGGACGATCTGCGACATTTAGCGCCTCTCCTTGCCGCGGCGACGGCCGCGGACGATCAGCTTGTCGGATTCCTTGTGCTTGCGGCGGGTGCGCTTCCCGATCGTCGGGCACGCCCCACGGGGTCACCGGGTGGTGGCCCTTCGACTTGCCCTCGCCGCCGCCGTGCGGATGGTCGACCGGGTTCATCGCCGTAGCCGCGCACGGAAGGGCGCTTGCCGAGCCAGCGGCTGCGACCGGCCTTGCCGCTCGACTCGTTGGCGTGGTCGGAGTTGCCGACCTGGCCGACGGTCGCGCGGCACGTGAGCAGGCACGCGGCGCATCTCGCCGGACGGGAGCCGCAGGACGGCGTACGGCGCGTCCTTCGCGACGAGCTGGACGCCCGAGCCCGCCGAGCGGGCCATCTTCGCGCCCTGGCCGGGCCGCAGCTCGACGGTGTGGACGATCGTGCCGGTCGGGATGTCTGCGAGCGGCAGCGCGTTGCCGGGCTTGATGTCGGCGCCCGGGCCCGACTGCGACCGTCGCGCCGACGCGGAGGCCGGCGGGCGCGAGGATGTACGCCTTCGCGCCGTCCGCGTAGTGGAGCAGCGCGATGCGGGCCGACCGGTTCGGGTCGTACTCGATGGCGGCGACCTTCGCCGGCACGCCGTCCTTGACGCGCTTGAAGTCGATCCGCCGGTAGCGGCGCTTGTGACCGCCGCCCTGGTGGCGCGTCGTGATGCGGCCGTTGTTGTTCCGGCCGCCCGTCTTCTTGAGCGGCTCGAGCAGCGACTTCTCGGGCTCCGTCTGCGTGATCTCCTCGAACGAGGAGATGGCCATCTGGCGGCGGCCGGGGCTCGTGGGCTTGTACTTCTTGACTGCCATGGCTAGACCTGTGCCCCTTCGAAGATCTCGATCGTCTCGCCCTCGTGGAGCTGGACGATCGCCTTCTTCCAGCCGGGCCGCGTGCCCTTGAAGAGGCCGCGGCGCTTCGGCTTCGCCTGCACCTTGACGATGTTCACGCGCTCGACGTGGACGTCGAACAGCTGCTCGACCGCCTGGCGCACCTGCGTCTTGTGCGCGTCCGGGTGGACCTTGAACGTGTACCGGCGGTCGGCGATGCCCGAGTAGCTCTTCTCGGAGACGACCGGGGCGAGCAGGACCTGCTCGTTCGTCAGACCGCTCATGCCGACGCCTCCTTCCCGGCCTTCGTCTCGACGAGCGGGAGCGCGGCCTCGGTGACCACGACCGAGCGCGCCCAGACGATCGGCGGCGACCTCGAGCTCCGCGGGCACGGTGACGAGCACGCGCTCGAGGTTGCGGAACGACTTGACGACGCGCCTCCTCGTCCTCGTGCGCGACGACGAGCACCGGCGCGTCCTTGCCCCAGCCCTCGAGCACGCCCTTGCGCCTGCTTCGTCGACGGCGCCTCGAAGCGAGGTCGCGTCGAGCACGGCGAGCGTGCCGTTCGCGGCGTGGTGCGAGAGCGCGCCGCGCGAGCGCGGCCCGGCGGGCCTTGCGGTTGACCTTGACGTCGAAGCTGCGCATCCCGGGCGGGAACGCGACGCCGCCGCCCGTGAACTGCGGCGCGCGGATCGTGCCCTGGCGGGCGCGGCCGGTGCCCTTCTGGCGCCACGGCTTGGCGCGGCCGCCGGAGACGAGGCCGCGGCTCTTCGCGCCGCGCGTCCGGCGCGGGCCGCGTTCAGCTCGGCGCGCACGGTCTCGTGGACGAGGTGCGGCTTGACCTCGGCGCCGAAGACGGTCGCGTCGAGCGCGACGTCCTTGGCGCCGAGCCGCCGAGCACTGTGCCTTCGAGCGGCCATCAGCGCTCGACCTCCGCTGATCTCGACGAGCCCGCTCTTCGGCCCCGGCACCGAGCCCTTGACGAGCAGCAGGTTGCGCTCGACGTCCACCTCGTGGACGACGAGCCCGAGCTGGGTGACGCGCTCGCCGCCCATGCGGCCGGCCATCTTCTTGCCCTTGAACACGCGCGACGGCGTCGCCGACGCGCCGATCGAGCCCGGCTTGCGGACGTTGTGCGAGCCGTGGGCACCGGGCCGCGGTGGAAGTTGTGCCGCTTGATCGTGCCCTGGAAGCCCTTGCCGATCGAGGTGCCCGCGACCTTGATCCGGTCGCCGGGCTCGAACGCCTCGACCGTGACCGTCTCGCCGACCTGGAGCTCGCTCGGCCCGCGGAACTCGACGAGATGCCGGTGCGCCGCCGACGCCCGCCTTCTTGCAGGTGGCCGAGCTCGCCCTTCGAGAGCTTGCGGTCGGCGACCGCCTCGAACGCGAGCTGGACGGCCTCGTAGCCGTCGGTCGCCTGCGGTCCGCACCGTGACCACCGGGCAGGGCCCGGCCTCGATCACCGTCACGGCCGTCGACGTCCCGGTCTCCGGGTCGAAGATCTGGGTCATGCCGAGCTTTCTGCCGAGAATGCCCTTCATCGCCATCAGAGCTTGATCTCGATGTCGACGCCGGCGGGAAGGTCGAGGCGCATCAGCGAGTCGACCGTCTTCGGCGTGGGGCTGTGGATGTCGATCAGGCGCTTGTGCGTGCGCACCTCGAAGTGCTCGCGCGAGTCCTTGTCCTTGAACGGGCTGCGGATCACGCAGTAGACGTTCTTCTCGGTGGGCAGCGGCACGGGACCGGTGATCGTCGCGCCGGTGCGCTGCGCCGTCTCCACGATCTGGGACGCGGAGCGGTCGACCTGCTGGTGGTCGTAGCCCTTGAGCCGGATGCGGATCTTCTGCTGAGCCATCTCTGGGGTTCCCGTCGGGGGAGGGCGTGAGCCCTCCCTACTTGACGATCTCCGTGACGACGCCGGCGCCGACGGTGCGGCCACCCTCGCGGATCGCGAAGCGGAGGCCCTGATCCATGGCGATCGGCTGGATCAGCTCGATCTCCATGTTGCGTGTTGTCGCCCGGCATGACCATCTCCTGGCCCTCGGGCAGCTTGATCGAGCCGGTCACGTCCGTCGTGCGGAAGTAGAACTGCGGGCGGTAGTCGTTGAAGAACGGCGTGTGGCGGCCGCCCTCGTCCTTCGAGAGGACGTACACCTCGGCCTTGAAGTGCGTGTGCGGCGTGATCGAGCCCGGCTTCGCGAGCACCTGGCCGCGCTCGACCTCCTCGCGCTTGACGCCGCGGAGCAGCGCGCCCGCGTTGTCGCCGGCCTGCGCGAAGTCGAGGATCTTCTGGAACATCTCGAGACCGGTGACCGTCGGTCTTCTCGACCTTCTCGTGGATGCCGACGATCTCGACCTCGTTGCCGACCTCGATCTTGCCCTGCTCGATGCGGCCGGTGACGACGGTGCCGCGGCCGGTGATCGTGAACACGTCCTCGATCGGCATCAGGAACGGCTTGTCGACGTCGCGCGTCGGCTCCGGGATGTAGGAGTCGACGGCGGCCATCAGCTCGAGGATCTTCGGCGTCCACTCGGGGTCGCCCTCGAGCGCCTTCAGCGCCGAGACCTGGACGATCGGGATGTCGTCGCCGGGGAACTCGTACTTGGAGAGGAGCTCGCGCACCTCCATCTCGACGAGCTCGAGCAGCTCGGGGTCGTCGACCATGTCGGCCTTGTTCAGCGCGACGACCATCGCCGGCACCTCGACCTGGCGGGCGAGCAGGATGTGCTCGCGCGTCTGCGGCATCGGGCCGTCGGCGGCCGAGACCACGAGGATCGCGCCGTCCATCTGGGCGGCGCCCGTGATCATGTTCTTGATGTAGTCGGCGTGCCCCGGGCAGTCGACGTGGGCGTAGTGGCGGTTCTCGGTCTCGTACTCGACGTGCGCCGTGTTGATCGTGATCCCGCGCTGGCGCTCCTCGGGAGCGGCGTCGATCGACGCGAAGTCACGAGCCGCGGTGCCCGTCCCCTGCTCGGCGAGCACCTTCGTGATCGCGGCGGTCAGGGTCGTCTTGCCGTGGTCGATGTGACCGATCGTGCCGACGTTGACGTGCGGCTTGTTGCGCTCGAACTTCTGCTTGGCCATTGCGGTTCCGGTCTCCTTCCGGGCCTAGTGCCTACTCGCCCCTCTGGGCGTCGACGATGTCCGCCGCGATGGACTGCGGAACGTCCTCGTAGCGGTCGAACTGCATGGTGAACGTGGCTCGCCCCTGGGTCATCGACCGCAGGTCGGTGGCGTAGCCGAACATCTCGGACAGCGGCACGCTCGCCTTGATGGACTGCGAGTTGCCGACCGGCTCGAGGTGCTCGACCCGGCCGCGCCGCGAGTTGAGGTTCCCCATCACGTCGCCGAGGTAGTCCTCGGGCGTGACGACCTCGACGGCCATCATCGGCTCGAGAAGCTTCGGCTTCGCGCGCTTCATGGCCTCCTTGAAGGCCATCGAGCCGGCGATCTTGAACGCCCGCTCGCTCGAGTCGACGTCGTGGTACGAGCCGTCGACGAGCTCGACGCGGACGTCGACGACCGGGTAGCCGGCGAGCACGCCGGCGCCCAGAGCCTCCTGGATCCCCTCGTCGACGGGCTTGATGTACTCCTTCGGGATCTTCCCGCCGACGATCTTGTCCTCGAACTCGTAGCCCGCGCCGGGCTCCTGCGGGATGAGGTTGATCTCGACGTCGCCGTACTGACCCGAGCCGCCGGTCTGGCGGACGAACCTGCCGCGGATCTTCTTGACGGCCTGCCCCGCGGTCTCGCGGTAGGCGACCTGCGGGCGGCCGACGTTCGCGTCGACCTTGAACTCGCGCAGGAGGCGGTCGACGAGGATCTCGAGGTGGAGCTCGCCCATCCCGGCGATGAGGGTCTGGCCGGTCTCCTCGTCCGAGGAGACGCGGAACGTCGGGTCCTCCTCGGCGAGCCGCTGGAGGCCCGTGCCGAGCTTGTCCTGGTCGCCCTTCGTCTTCGGCTCGATCGCGACCGAGATCACCGGGTCGGGGAACGTCATCGCCTCGAGCACGATCGGCGCGGAGTCGACGGCGAGCGTGTCGCCGGTCGTCGACTGCTTGAGCCCGACGGCGGCGGCGATCTCGCCCGCGGCGATCTCGTCGCGCTCCTCGCGGTGGTTCGCGTGCATCTGGAGGATGCGCCCGATCCGCTCGGTCTTGCCGTTCGTCGTGTTGAGGACGCGGTCGCCCGCCTTGAGCTTGCCGGAGTAGACCCGGAAGTACGTCAGCTTGCCGACGTACGGGTCGGACATGACCTTGAAGACGAGGGCCGAGAACGGCGCGTCCTCGGACGCGGCCCGGGTGATCTCGTCCTCCGTCTTCGGGTCGGTGCCCTGGACGGCGGGAACGTCGAGCGGGCTCGGCAGGTAGTCGACGACCGCGTCGAGCAGCGGCTGCACGCCCTTGTTCTTGAAGGCGGAGCCGAGCAGCACCGGCGTGATCGCGTCGGCGAGGGTCCCGGCGCGAAGCGCGCGCTTGATCATCTCGGGCGTCACCGACGACTCGTCCTCGAGGTACGCCTCCATCAGCTCGTCGTCGTGCTCCGCGATCGCGTCGATCAGCGCGTGGTGCGCCGCCTCCGCGGCGGCCGCGTGCTCGTCGGGGATCTCCCCGACCGTGAACGACTGGCCGAGCTCGTCCTCGTAGACGATCGCCCGCATCTCGACGAGGTCGACGACGCCGACGTGGTGCTCCTCCTCGCCGATCGGAAGCTGGATCGGCACCGGGTTGGCGCCGAGGCGGTCGCGCATCGACTCGACCGCGTTCGCGGAAGTGCGCGCCCGTGCGGTCCATCTTGTTGATGAAGGCGATCCGCGGGACGCCGTAGCGGTCGGCCTGGCGCCAGACCGTCTCCGACTGCGGCTGGACGCCCGCGACGGAGTCGAACACGGCGACCGCGCCGTCGAGGACGCGGAGCGAGCGCTCCACCTCGACCGTAAAGTCCACGTGCCCGGGAGTATCGATGATGTTGATGCGATGGTCGCGCCAGAACGCCGTCGTCGCCGCCGACGTGATGGTGATGCCGCGCTCCTGCTCCTGCGCCATCCAGTCCATCGTCGCGGCGCCCTCGTGCACCTCGCCCAGCTTGTGGGTGCGGCCGGTGTAGTAGAGGATCCGCTCGGTCGTCGTGGTCTTGCCCGCGTCGATGTGGGCCATGATCCCGATGTTGCGGACGCGGTCGAGCCCGACCTGGGTGGCTGTCGTCGTGCTCATCTGTCCTACCACCGGTAGTGCGCGAACGCCTTGTTGGCCTGGGCCATGCGGTACATGTCGTCCTTGCGCTTGAACGCGCCGCCCTGCTGGTTGATCGCGTCCATCAGCTCGGCCGCAAGCTTGTTCTGCATCCCCTTCTCGCGGCGCTCGCGCGCGATACGTGACGAGGTAGCGGAGCGCGAGGGTGCGGCCGCGGCGCGGCGGCACCTCGACGGGAACCTGGTAGTTGGCGCCGCCGACGCGGCGCGAGCGGACCTCGAGCACCGGCGTGACGGACTTGACGGCCGACTCGAGCGACTCGAGCGCCGGCTTGCCGGTCTTCTCGGCCACCTGCGCGAGCGCGTCGTAGACGATTCCCTCGGCGATCGACTTCTTGCCGTCGACCATCATCCGGTTGATGAGCTGCGTCACGAGCACCGCCCCGTAGACGGGGTCGGGATCGACCGTGCGCGGCTGGATCTCTGCGCGGCGCGGCACTAGGAGCTGCCCTTCTTCGCGCCGTACTTCGAGCGGCCCTGGCGACGCTCCGAGACACCGGAGGTGTCGAGCCCGCCGCGGATCACCTTGTAGCGGAAGCCCGGCAGGTCCTTCACGCGGCCGCCGCGGATCAGCACGACGGAGTGCTCCTGCAGGTTGTGCCCCTCGCCCGGGATGTACGCGCCGACCTCCATCTGGTTGGTCAGCTTCACGCGCGCGACCTTGCGAAGCGCCGAGTTCGGCTTCTTCGGGGTCGTGGTGTAGACACGCGTGCAGACGCCGCGCTTCTGCGGCGCGCCGCGCAGCGCGGGAGTCTTGACCTTCGCCTTGGGGTTCTTGCGACCCTTGCGGACGAGCTGGTTGACGGTGGGCACGCTACTCCTGTCGATTCGTTCGAAGCTTTTCTCGCACAGATGAGGCCGGCAGGACGACGAACCGTCCCGCCAACCGGGGACGGGCAGCGTAGCAGACATGGGGATTCGGCGTCCCCCGCCCGGGTGAACTCGGGGATTCCCGAAACGGCTTCCGCCGACTACATTGCGGTCGGGGAAGGGTGGGGGAACAGGACATCTCGAGCGGAGCGACCATCAGCATTGTCATTGCGGCGATTGCCCTCGTCGGGCTCGCCGTTGTCGTGGTCCTGCTCGTGCGCGGACGCCCGAAGCCCGAGCGCGAGGACCGGCTCGCGCGCGCGGTCGACGACATGCGCACGCGCATGGACGATCTCGGCCGCGACCTCTCGGACGCCCTGGAGCGGGCCGAGCGGGAGAGCAAGCGGAACCGGTTCCTGAGCGACCTCGGCAACTCGATCGAGTTCGAGGAGCTGCTCGACCGCGTGCTCGACGCCGCACTCGAGATCCCGGGCTTCGACGCCGCGATGGTCGTGCTCGACGAAGGGGGCGGGAGCTCGGCGATCGCGACGCGCGGGATGACGCCGGAGGAGGCGGCGCATCCGCCGTCGTCCGGGGCGGCAGGGGCCCAGTCGGCCGGCCCGATCACGGTCAACTACCGCTACGGCGCGGCGGACGCGGCGGACACCCACCTCATCCGCGGAGGGCTCTTCATGCCGCTCGTCAGCCGTGACGGGAGCGTGCTCGGGAGCCTCGCCCTCTTCTGGCGGAAGCCGGGGTACGAGCCGAGCCATGACCGGATCGCGGCGATCGAGCAGATCTCGGAGACCTGCATCCCCGCGATCGAGAACGCGCGCCGCTACCGCGAGGCACGGCAGCTCGCCGAGACGGACGCGCTCACCGGGTTCTTCAACCAGCGCTACTTCCACGAGACGCTTCGCCGGGAGTCCCTCCGCGCGCAGCGCTACGACCGGCGGCTGGCGCTCCTCATCCTCGACCTCGACGACTTCAAGGCGGTCAACGACCGCATCGGGCACCTCGCGGGCGACGCGGTCCTCGCACAGGTCGCGGAGAAGCTCCGGAACGAGATCCGGTCGGTCGACATCGGCTGCCGCGTCGGCGGCGACGAGTTCGCGGTGATCATGCCCGAGTCGACGTCCGACGACGCCGGCCAGCTGTTCCAGCGCATGCACGACAGCCTCGTGGGCATGTCGGTCCCGGGCGGTCAGATGGTCCGGGTCTCGGCCGGTATCGCAGAGCTCCGTCACGGCGAGACCGCCGCGGGGCTCTTCGAGCGCGCCGACTCGGCGCTCTACCGCGCCAAGGACCTCGGCAAGGACCGCGCGACCATCGCCAAGGACTAGTCCTGCTTGCGCGAAGCGGGATTCCGCCGGAGCGGAATCCCGCCGCTTGATCCCCGCCTGCGGCGGGGCAGATCCCTGAAGGCGTCCCCTCTCGGGGCCGCAACCACCTTCCCCGTGGCGCGAAGCGGGATTCCGCCCCGGAGCGAACGCGCCGGGGCTCGCTACCCGCGCACTGCGACGAGCCGGAGCGGACGCGACGGGCGGGTCGTGTCGGCAGCGGGCTCGAGGGTCACCGCGACCCGCGTGCCCGGCGGGATGCGCCGTTCGAGCGCGACGACGGGGGATGTCGCGTCGAACGCGGCGTCGCCGACCGGGGTCGCGGAGCCGGGCGCGACGAGCCACACGCGGTAGGTGCTCTCCCCGGGCGCCGGACCGAGGCCGTCGAGGGCGAGGACGGCGTCGCCGGGCTCCGTGACGACCAGGGCGATGCGTCCGACCGAGCCGCGGAGCGGATAGCGAACTGCGCTCGAGTCGGCGAGGACCGCCAGCGACCGCTCGACGGCGGCGTCCTCCCCCGCGGTCGGCTGCGAGCGCGCCTCCGAGAAGACCGACCAGGCGCCGAGGCCGATCGCCGCGAGCCCGGTCGCGATCGCAAGGGCGGCGAGGGTCGGCCAGCCCGGGCGGCGGGAACGGGGGAGCTCGACCGGCTGCAGCTGGATGGGCCGCGGCGGCGTCGCATCGACGGCGTCGGTCGCCCGGTCGAGCCGGACGATCGTGGCGGTGCCCTCGCGGCTCACGGTCCCCGAGGATAGAGCCGGCGGGGGACGGTGGCGGCTCGCGGCGTGCGCGCGGCCGTCGCAGGCGCGCAGCGAGCCTCGGATTGCCCGCCGCAGGCGGATCGGCCGCAAGGATGGCTCTACGCCACCCCCCTCGTTAGGGTTACCTCGATGGAGGGACGCAGCGTCGCGAGCGCCCCGGCGGAGAGTGAGCCGCGATGAGAACCGAGTTCGCCATCGCAGCGGTCTCTCTCGCCGCCGTCTCGCTCCTCCTCTTCGTGCTTGCCATTCGGCGCCTCCTGACGCGGCAGGCCGACGTCACCGTGACGATGCTGCGCCGCTACGACGAGCGGCTGGCCGAGTTCGCCCAGACCCTCAACGACGCGCTCACGGCGATCCAGCGGACGCCCGCGCTCGCGACGCTCGACCTCGAGGACGACCCCGAGCCGATGATGCGCACGCTCGAGGTCGCGCGCGAGCGGACGGGCGCACACGGCGCGATCGCGCTCGTCACCGCCGGGAACGGGACGCCCATCGTCGCCACCGTCGGGCTTTCCGAGTCCGAGACCAACCACATCGCCCGCATGGGGTTCCCCGACTACCGCGGCGCGCGCGCGATCGAGGTGTCGTTCGCCGGCGACCTCGTCGCCCCCGACGGCCTCGACCCCGTCCGCGGCGGCCTCGTGATGCCGCTGCTCGACGAGGATGACGCGCCCCAGAGCATGCTCGGCGTCCTGAGCCGCGAGAAGGGCCATCGGTTCAGCGAGGACGACGTCGACGCGCTCGACGAGCTCGTCCGCGCCGCACGGCCCCCGATCTCCCGGGCGCTCAACCTGCGCAAGCCGGACGTCGTGCCGGAGCTCGACATGCTCACGAACCTCCTCGACCGGCAGTCGTTCCCTTCCGTCCTCGAGCGCGAGATCGTCAAGTCACGGCTCGCGAAACCAGCCGCTCTCGCTGCTCGTCGTCGACGTCGACCGTCTCACCACGCTCAACGCACGGATCGGCATCCTCGCCACGGACGGCGTCCTGCTCGAGCTCGCGAAGCGGCTGCGCGGCGTGACGCACCGCCTCGACTACGCGTTCCGGCTCGGCGGCGGCAAGTTCGCCGTGCTCCGGCCCGGCTCGGAGACCGTCGATGCGCGCGAGCTCTTCGAGTCGTTCCGGGCTGACCTCGCGGGCCATCCCATCGGGGACGTGGGTGTCGTGTCGGTCTCCGGCGGCGTCGCCGAGCTCGTCGCGCGCGACGACGCCGGCTCGTTCGTCGCCCGGGCCGAGTCCGCGCTGGCGCACGCAAAGCGCGAGATCCGCGGTTCGGTCATGCTCGCCGGTGGTGACGACGAGCCGCCGCGGCCCCAGGAGCTCCTCCATGTCGTCCCCCTGCCGGGAGACGTCATCGAGGGATGAGCCGCTCGCGACGGCGGTGAGCCGGCGGGCGTGAGCACTCCGATGCTCGTCGGTCTGGTCGTCGCGGCGATCGTGGCGCTCGTCGGCGTCGCCGCATGGGCGTTCAGGCGGCGCGCGATCGAGCAGGAGCGCCGCCGCGTCGCCGCCCTCACGTCCCTCGCGGCGCGCCTGCAGGACGTCACGGCGTCGCTCGAGATCCCACCCTGCCGTCGCCGAGCCTCCCCCGAGGCCGCCGACGCCGCTCCCACCGATCGAGCCGGGCGGGCGCGCGGCGTTCATCGACGCGCTGACCGAGGCGGTCGCGCACGCGCGGGCGGACGGCTCGCGACTGACCGCCGCACTCGTCGAGTCCGGCTCGGCGAGCTCCGCCGCGCTCGCCGGAGACGTGCAGGGGGTCACGGGCAGCGAGGCCTACGAGGTCGGCTCGCGTGCCGTCGCGCTCGTCGTGCCCGGTGCCGGGCGCGCCGACGCGCTCGGGGTCATCGCCCGGATCCAGGCGGCTTGCGGTGCGACGGGAAACGCCGTCGAGCTCGCGCCCGGCGACGACGCCGTGGCGCTCGTCGCCCGGCTCCTGTCGAGCGGCGGCGAGGAAGCGATCGAGCGAACGGACGACTGACGAAGGCCATCGGTGGGGGGAGGCCCGTTCGGGCCTCCCCCCACCGTGCCTACGCTCTCGTCCGGGCTCGCGTCCGGGGTCTCGGGCAGCTCGGGCAGCTCGGGCAACGCGTCCTCGTAGCCGAGGCCGAGGGCCGACAGGTCGAGCCCGTCGCCGTCGCCGATCTCCTCGAGCGCCGCGAGCAGCTCGGCCTCCGAGCCGGGCCCGAACATCGCCGCGGGGAGCGGCTCGGACGGCTCGATGTCGATGCCGCGGTACTTCCTGAGACCCGTGGCCGCCGGGATCAGCTTCCCGATGATCACGTTCTCCTTGAGCCCCAGCAGCCGGTCGACCTTGCCCTCGATCGCGGCGTCCGTCAGGACCTTCGTGGTCTCCTGGAAGGACGCGGCCGAGAGGAACGACTCGGTCGCCAGCGAGGCCTTCGTGATGCCGAGGATGAGCGGCTCGAACGTCGCCTTCTCGCCCTTCGCGACACGGGCGGCCTCGTTCGCCCGCTCGAGCA
Source organism: uncultured Actinomycetes bacterium (assembly GCA_963712255.1). Lineage (GTDB taxonomy): Bacteria > Actinomycetota > Thermoleophilia > Gaiellales > Gaiellaceae > Gaiella. The sequence continues at coordinate 204,149 of CAVQHL010000011.1, read as the reverse complement.
CCACCTTGTCGGCCAGCTGGCCCGGCAGGAGCTCCGTGTCGCCCGGCGTCTCGACGCGAACCTTCTTCATCATCTGGCGGACGATGAGCTCGATGTGCTTGTCGTGGATGTCGACGCCCTGCGACTTGTAGACCTTCTGCACCTCGCCCACGAGGTAGAGCTCGGTCGGGGTCGAGCCCCTCCCGGCCTTCGTGTGCAGCGCCAGCAGGTCGGCGGGGCTGAGCGAGCCCTCGTCGAGCGGGTCGCCCTGCTCCACGGTGTCCCCGGAGGAGACGAGCAGCCGGGTCCGGCGCGGGAAGGAGTACTCCTTCACCGGAAGCGGCTCGCCGCTCTCGTCGAGCGCGGACGGCGTGACGGTCACGAGGACGGTGCGGTCCTGCTCGTCCACCTCGACCTTGCCGCCGAGCTCCGCGAGCGTCGCGGCGCCCTTCGGGTTCCGCGCCTCGAAGATCTCGACGACACGCGGCAGGCCGTGGGTGATGTCCGAGCCCGCCACGCCGCCGGTGTGGAACGTCCGCATCGTCAGCTGGGTGCCCGGCTCGCCGATCGACTGCGCCGCGACGATGCCGACGGCGTCGCCGATCTCGGCCATGTCGCCGCTCGCGAGGAACGTGCCGTAGCAGGCGCGGCATACGCCGACCTCGCTGCGGCACTTGAGGACGCTGCGCACCGGCAGCAGGAACTCCTCGGCCTGCTCCTCGAGCTGATCCGCGATCTCGCGAAGGCGCGCCTTCGACAGGAGCTCGCCCCTCTCGCCGAGGACCGTCTTGCCCGGCTTGCCGTCCTTGAGCGGCTTGTGGATGTCGGCCGCGAGGACGCGCCCGGACGCGCTCAGGTTGAGCTGGCCGTCGAGGATCGCGGTGAGCCCGACGTGGTCGTCGGTGCCGCAGTCCTCCTCGCGGATGATGACGTCCTGCGAGACGTCGACCAGGCGGCGGGTCAGGTAGCCCGAGTCGGCCGTGCGGAGCGCCGTGTCCGCCATCCCCTTGCGGGCGCCGTGGGTCGAGATGAAGTACTCGAGCACCGACAGGCCCTCCATGAAGTTGGCCTTGATCGGGCGCTCGATGATCTCGCCCTTCGGGTTCGCCATGAGGCCGCGCATCCCGGCGAGCTGGCGGATCTGGTTGAACGAGCCGCGGGCGCCGGACTTGGCCATCATGAGCATCGTGTTCGTCTCGCGGAGGTTGGCCTCCATCGCCTCGGCCACCTCGTTCGTGGCCTCCGTCCAGACCTCGATGACACGCTCCTTGCGCTCCTCCTCCGTCATCAGGCCGCGCTCGTACTCCCGCTCGACGTTGGTGACCTTCTCCTCGTAGCCCGCGAGGATCTTCTCCTTCTCGGGCGGGATCACGATGTCGTTCTTCGACACCGTGATGCCGGCGCGGGTCGCGTAGCGGAAGGCGAGCGACTTGATCGTGTCGAGCACCGTCGCCACGGCGTACGCGCCGTAGTCTCCCACGAGGCGGTCGATCATCGAGTCGATCTCGCGCTTCGTGAGCGCTCGGTCGACGACGAGCGGCTCGTGGATCCCCCCGCGGACGGCCTCGTTGAGCGACCGCTCGATCTCCGTCTCGAAGATCACGCGTCCCGGCGTCGTGAGCCGGAGCTCGTCACCCGAGCGGAACTCGATCGGCTGCTGCAGCGAGACGCCGGTCTGCTCCGCGTCGAGCGCGAACTCGATCGCCTCCTCCGAGCCGAACCGCGGCAGCCCCTTGACGCCGAGCTCCTTCGCGAGCTCCTCGGCCGTGGTCTGCGCGAGGTCGTACGTGCAGTACGTGAGGTAGTACACGCCGAGCACCATGTCCTGCGTCGGCGTGGCGAGCGGCCGCCCGTTCGCCGGCGAGAGGATGTTGTTCGAGGAGAGCATCAGGATGCGCGCCTCGGCCTGCGCCTCCGCGGAGAGCGGAAGATGGACCGCCATCTGGTCGCCGTCGAAGTCGGCGTTGAAGGCGTGGCAGACGAGCGGGTGCACCTGGATCGCCTTGCCCTCGACGAGCACGGGCTCGAACGCCTGGATGCCGAGGCGGTGGAGCGTCGGTGCGCGGTTGAGCAGCACCGGATGCTCGGCGATGACCTCCTCGAGCACGTCCCAGACCTCCGGGACCATCGACTCGACGTACTTCTTCGCCGCCTTGATGTTCTGGACGGACTTCCGCTCGACGAGCCGGCTCATGATGAACGGCTTGAAGAGCTCGAGCGCCATCAGCTTCGGCAGCCCGCACTGGTGCAGCTTCAGGTTCGGCCCGGCGACGATCACCGAGCGGCCCGAGTAGTCCACGCGCTTGCCGAGCAGGTTCTGGCGGAAGCGCCCCTGCTTGCCCTTGAGCATGTCGGAGAGCGACTTCAGCGGCCGGTTGCCCGGGCCGGTGACCGCCCTGCCGCGGCGGCCGTTGTCGAACAGCGCGTCGACCGCCTCCTGGAGCATGCGCTTCTCGTTGTTGACGATGATCTCGGGCGCGCCGAGGTCGAGCAGCCGCTTGAGGCGGTTGTTCCTGTTGATCACGCGCCGGTAGAGGTCGTTGAGGTCGCTCGTGGCGAACCGGCCACCGTCGAGCTGCACCATCGGCCGGAGCTCCGGCGGAATCACCGGGACGGCCTCGAGCACCATCCACTCGGGCTTGTTCTCGGACGTGATGAACGCCTGGACGACCTTCAGCCGCTTGATCGCGCGCTGCTGCTTCTGGCCCTTCGAGGTCTTGATCGTCTCGCGAAGGGTGATCGACTCCTGCGGGAGGTCGAGGTCGCGGAGCAGCTCGCGGATCGCCTCTGCGCCCATGCCGCCCCGGAAGTACACGCCGAAGCCGTACGGCGAGCCGAAGCGGTCCTTGAGCTCCCGGAAGATCTGCTCGTCGTTGACGACCTGCTTCACGTCGAGCTCGCGGAACAGCTTCCACGTCTCCTCGAGCCGCCGGACGCCCTCGACCGCCGCCTCGCGCGCGTCCTCACGCCGGCTCTCGATGTCGGCGACCATCTCCTTCACCTTGGTCGCCCACTGCTGGACGATCTCGAGGTCCTCCTTGCGGGCGCCCTCGACGAGGCAGAGGTCGTACGTGAGCTCGCGCACCTGCTCGTCGCTCGCGTCGGCCTCGGCGCGCTCGAGCACTGCCCGGAGGAGGCCGTTGCCGATCTCGCGGGCCCGGTCGAGGTTCTTCGCGTCGACCGAGGCGACGAGCTCGGCGTCGTCCCCGGACAGCTCCTCGCCGCCGAGCAGCTGGTCGAGCAGCTTGTGGAGGTGCTTCGTGATCGCGCCCTTCTTCGAGCCGGACGACTTCTCGAGCTCCGCCCGTAGCGGCTCGAGGGCGGCGCGGATCTCCTGCGCCGCCGTTGCGACCGACTCGATCTCGCGCGGGGCGAGGCGCCGGTCGTCGCGGGTCGCCGTCTGCCGGACGAGCTCGCGGATCCGCTTCGGATCCTCGCCGGCGATCGACCCGGCGAGCGCGGGGAAGATCGCGCCCGCGAGGGTGCGCGCTTCCTCGAGGCCCGGCAGGACCTGATCCTCGGCCCAGTTCGAGAGGCCGCGCGCCCAGAACTCGTCGTCCTCGTCGAAGCCCTTGTCCTTCGAGGCCGACAGGAAGGCACGGCGGCGAGCGAGACGCTCGTCGAGCGCGACGAGCTGCTCGTCGCGGTCGACGTAGATCTGCTCCGACTCGCCCTTGACCTTGTCCTCGAGGTCCTCGAGGTCCTCGGCGCGCTTCTCGCGGTCGACCGCCGTGACGATCGACGCGGCGAAGTAGAGCACCTTCTCGAGCTCGCGCGGAGCGATGTCGAGGAGGTAGCCGATGCGGCTCGGGACGCCCTTGAAGAACCAGATGTGCGAGACCGGCGCCGCGAGGTCGATGTGCCCCATGCGCTCGCGCCGCACCTTCTGCCGCGTCACCTCGACGCCGCAGCGCTCGCAGATGATCCCCTTGTAGCGGACGCGCTTGTACTTGCCGCAATAGCACTCCCAGTCCTTCGTCGGACCGAAGATGCGCTCGCAGAACAGCCCGTCGCGCTCGGGCTTCAGGGTGCGGTAGTTGATGGTCTCCGGCTTCGTGACCTCGCCCATCGACCAGTCGCGGATCTGCTTCGGTGAAGCGAGCCCGATCCGGATCGCGTCGAAGTCATTGATGTCGATCTGTGCCACGTGCGTCTTCGCCTCTCTTCAGGTCTCTTCGAGCGGGGTCAGGGTCAGTCTTCGAGCTCGGCGTCGGCGGCCGGGAGCGCCAGCTCCCCGGCGCCCTCGGGCTCCTCCTCCAGGTCCTCGTCGGAGGCGACGGCCAGGTCGACGCCCTCCTCGGGCGCGCCTTCCTCCACCTCCTGCACCGTCGGCTCTGCGGCCGCAGCGCGGACGCTGGCGGGCGAGAGATCGATCCCGAGCTCCTCCGCCGCGCGGAGCAGCTCGTCGTCCTCCTCGCGCACCTCGACCTCGCGGCCCTCGTCCGAGAGGACGTGGACGTCGAGCGAGAGCGACTGCATCTCCTTGAGGAGCACCTTGAACGACTCCGGGATCGACGGCTCGGCGATGTTCTCGCCCTTGACGATCGCCTCGTACGCCTTGACGCGCCCGATCGTGTCGTCGGACTTGATCGTGAGCATCTCCTGCAGCGTGTACGCGGCGCCGTACGCCTCGAGCGCCCACACCTCCATCTCGCCGAACCGCTGGCCGCCGAACTGGGCCTTGCCGCCCAGGGGCTGCTGCGTGACGAGGGAGTACGGGCCCGTCGAACGCGCGTGGATCTTGTCGTCGACGAGGTGGAGCAGCTTGAGGATGTACATGTAGCCGACGGTCACCTTCTGCTCGAACGGCGAGCCCGACTTCCCGTCGTAGAGCTGCACCTTGCCGGAGCAGCGCCGGCCCTCGGCGCGGCTCATGTCGACGTTCATCGAGATGTCGTCCGACTGCACGGCCCAGGCGATGAGCGCCTCGTCGACGTCGGACTCCGTCGCGCCGTCGAACACCGGCGTCGCGACGGCCCGCGGGTCGGGGGCGTTGATCGGCGCGCGCTCGTTGACGCGGCCGCCCTCGGCGAACACGCCGTGCGCGGCGGCCCAGCCGAGGTGGGTCTCGAGGATCTGGCCGATGTTCATCCGGCTCGGGACGCCGAGCGGGTTGAGCACGACGTCGACCGGGCGGCCGTCCTCGAGGAACGGCATGTCCTCCTCGGGGACGATCTTCGCGATGACGCCCTTGTTGCCGTGGCGGCCGGCGAGCTTGTCGCCCTCGGCGATCTTGCGCTTCTTCGCGACGAAGACGCGCACGAGCTCGTTGACGCCCGGCGCGAGGTCGTCGCCCGCGTCGCGGGAGAACGTCTTGACGCCGATCACCTTGCCGCCCTCGCCGTGCGGGACCTTCAGCGAGGTGTCGCGCACCTCGCGCGCCTTCTCCTTGAAGATCGCGCGGATCAGCTTCTCCTCGGCGGTCAGCTCGGTCTCGCCCTTCGGCGTCACCTTGCCGACCAGGAGGTCGCCGGAGCCGACCTCGGCGCCGATCCTCACGACGCCGCGCTCGTCGAGGTTCGCGAGCGACTCCTCGGAGCGGTTCGGGATGTCGCGCGTGATCTCCTCGTCGCCGAGCTTCGTCGAGCGCGCGTCGATCTCGTACTCGTGGATGTGGATCGAGCTGAGCACGTCGTCCTTGACGAGGCGCTCGGACAGCACGATCGCGTCCTCGAAGTTGTAGCCCTCGAACGGCATGAACGCGACGAGCAGGTTGGCGCCGAGCGCGAGCTCGCCGCCGTCCGTCGCGGAGCCGTCCGCCAGCACCTCGCCCTTGCCCACCTTGTCGCCGAGCTTCACGACCGGCTTCTGGTGGATGAGCGTGCCCTGGTTCGAGCGCATGAACTTCGTGAGCGCGTACTCGTCGCGCGTGCCCTTGCCCTCGACGACGATCTTCTCGGCGTCGACGTCGATCACCGTGCCGTCGCTCTTGGCGAGCACGACGTCGCCGGTGTCGATCGCGGCGCGGTACTCGAGGCCGGTGCCGACGAGCGGCGCCTGCGGGATCATCAGCGGCACTGCCTGCCGCTGCATGTTCGCGCCCATGAGCACGCGGTTCGCGTCGTTGTGCTCGAGGAACGGGATCAGCGCGGTCGCCACGGAGACGATCTGCGCCGGCGAGACGTCCATGTAGTCGACGTCGTTCGAGCGGGCGATCACGGCCTCGCCTGCCGCCGAGCGGCACAGGACCTGGTCGTTCGCGAACTTCGACGTCTTCGCGTCGACCGGCTCGGACGCCTGCGCGATCGTGAACTGCGCCTCCTGCGCGGCGTCGAGGTAGACGATCTCGTCCGACACCTTGCCGCCCTTCACGACCCGGTACGGCGTCTGGATGAAGCCGAACTCGGACACGGTCGCGTAGGACGCGAGCGCCCCGATGAGGCCGATGTTCGGGCCCTCGGGCGTCTCGATCGGGCACATGCGCCCGTAGTGCGTCGGGTGGACGTCGCGCACCTCGATCGGCGCCCGCTCACGCGTGAGCCCGCCCGCGCCGAGCGCCGAGAGGCGGCGGCGGTGGGTGAGGCCAGCGAGGGAGTTCGTCTGGTCCATGAACTGCGAGAGCTGCGAGGAGCCGAAGAACTCCTTCAGCGCGGCGACGACCGGCCGGATGTTGATGATCGTCTGCGGCGTGATCGTGTCGACGTCCTCCGTCGTCATCCGCTCGCGGACGACCCGCTCCATGCGGTAGAGGCCGACCCGGAACGCCTCCTGGATCAGCTCGCCCGTCGTGCGGAGCCGACGGTTGCCGAAGTGCTCGTACTCGTCGAGCTCGGCGCGGATCGGCTCGCGCGGGAGGCTCGGCCGCCTCGGCGGCGTAGTCCTTCGCGTCCTCCGGCACCTGGAGCTTGGCCGGCAGGGCGACGAGGCGCCGGACGAGGGCGATGATGTCCTCGGTCGTGAGGACGCGCGTGTCCTCCGGCACGTTCACGCCGAGCCGCTGGTTGAGCTTGTAGCGACCGACCTTCGTCAGGTCGTAGCGCTTCGGGTCGAAGAAGAGCGAGCGCAGCAGGTTCCGCGCGTTGTCGAGCGTCGGCGGCTCACCCGGGCGCTGCTTCTTGAAGACCTCGACGAGGGCCTCCTCCTCGCGCGTGGAGGGATCCTTGTCGAGCGTGTTCTGGATGTAGACGCGGCTCGACTCGTCGAAGAGGTTGAGGATCGCCTCGTTCGACGACGTGTCGAGCTGGAACCCGGTCGACGGATCCTCGGCCGGGAGCGCGCGGAGCAACGTCGTGATCGGGAGCTTCCGCTTCCGGTCGATGCGGGCGTAGACGATGCCCTTCTTGTCGATCTCGAGCTCGAGCCACGAGCCGCGAGACGGCATCAGGTTCGCGGTGAAGACCTGCTTCGTCGCGTCCTTCGGCTCCATGAGGTAGGCGCCGGGCGAGCGGACGAGCTGCGTGACGATGACGCGCTCGGTGCCGTTGATGATGAACGTGCCGTGCTCGGTCATCATCGGGAAGTCGCCCATGAAGACGCGCTGCTCGCGGATCTCGCCCGTCTCGGTGTTGACGAACCGGACGGTCATGGAGAGGGGCGCCTGGAAGGTCAGGTCCTTCTCGCGGCACTCGGAGATCGAGTGCTGCGGCGGACCGAACTCGTAGTCCCCGAACTCGACCGCCAGCGTGCCGGTGTAGTCGGAGATCGGCGAGATGTCGTCGATCGTCTCGCGGAGGCCCTCCTCCAGGAACCACTGGAACGAGGCCTTCTGGATGTCGATCAGGTTGGGGAGGTCGAGGACGTGCTTCAGGCGCGAAAACGTCTTGCGCGCTCGTGGCGCGACAGCGGTGCTGCTCAAGAACAGCCTCCCTTTCAGGTGCGGCGGTTGATGGAGACGGGCAGAGTCGAAGCCAGGCTCGGGGCGGAACAGGGAAGAATAGCGGACAGGCATGCTCCGCCGCAACCCCGGAGGGGCGGCGGAATTGTCCACGGCGAAGTGTAGCGGACACGGCAAGGGCCCGGCAAGCGCCGGGCCCTTGCCCCGTCTCGGAAGCGCGCGGTGGCGCCTACTTGAGCTCGACGGAGGCGCCTGCCTCCTCGAGCTCCGCCTTCAGCTTCTCGGCCTCGTCCTTGGCGATGCCCTCCTTGACCGCGCCGGGGGCGGCGTCCACGAGGTCCTTCGCCTCCTTGAGGCCCAGGCCCGTCGCCGCGCGGACGACCTTGATCACCTGGATCTTCTTGTCGCCGGCGCCCGTCAGCACGACGTCGAAGGAGTCCTTCTCCTCCGCCGCGGCGCCACCGTCGCCTGCTGCGGGAACGCCCGCCGCGGCGACCGCGACCGGAGCGGCGGCGGTGACGCCCCACTCCTCCTCGATCGCCTTCTTCAGCTCGACGAGCTCGAGCACGGTCATCTTGCCGAGCGTGTCGAGCACCTTCGCGGTGTCCGTTGCCATCTCTACTCCTCCTCGGTTCCAGTGTCGGCGTTCTCGGGCTCCGCGGGCGCTGCCTCGTCGGATGCCTCGGGTGTGTCCTCGGTCGCCTCGGCGACGGCCTCGTCGGCCGGAGCGCTCGCCTCGGGCTCGGCCTGCTCGGGCTCGGCCTGCTCGGGCTCGGCCTCGGCGGCCGGCTCGGCGTCGACGGCGGTCTCGGCCGGCGCCTCCTCGGCGGCGGCCTCCTCGGCCGGTGCCTCCTCGACCGCGGGCGCGGCGGCGGCGGACGTGTCCCCGCCCTCCTCCAGCTGCGCGATCCGGGCGTCGATGAGCCCGACGAGGTCGCGGACCGGGGCCGCGATGAGCGCCGCGAGCTGCGTGAGCGGCGCGACCATCACGCCGACCAGCTGCGCCTTCACGACCTCCGGTGCCGGGAGCTTCGCGAGCTCCTCGACGTCGGCGCCGGTGAGCGTCTGGCCGGACAGGAGCCCGCCGCGGAGCGCGAGCACCTTCGTGTCCTTCGCCGCGTCCGCGAGGGCCTTCGCGACGGCGACGGGATCGCCCTCCGCCTCGACGAACGCGATCGCCGTGGGGCCCTCGAGCAGGGCGAGGATCGCCTCGGCGCCCGCCTCCTCGGCCGCGCGACGGGTGAGCGTGTTCTTGACGACCGTCAGCCGCGCCCCGCTCCCCCGCAGCTTCGCGCGGAGGTCGACGAGCTGCGCGTTGGTCAGCCCGCGGTAGTCGGCGACGATCAGCGAGTCCGTCGCGCGGAGCCGCTCGACGAGGTCGGCGACGACTTTCTCTTTCTGGCTCTTGTCCATGTGTCGTTTTCCTCCGGAAACGACCAGACCCGCCTCGAAGCGGGTCTGCGGCGCGCGCAGTGGTCTGCGCTGCCAGGACCCACCTCGACCGGTCTTCCGCCCTTCGGGCTGCCGGTTTCTTCGGTGGCTCTAGTCGAGTGTGACGCTAGACGGTAGCAGCCTCTCTCGGGGACTCCCCGCCGACGGCGTCCGCCGCGACGTCGCGCGTGCGGGTCGGGTCGACGTGGAGCCCGGCCCCATCGTGGTCGTGAGCGTGATGCCCTTGATGTAGCGGCCCTTCGCTGCGGCCGGCTTCGCGCGGGCGATCTCCTCGACGACGACGGCGTAGTTCTCGAGCAGCTGCCGCTCGCCGAAGCTCTTCTTGCCGATCGGCAGGTGCACGTTGGCGCCGCGGTCGGTGCGGTACTCGAGCTTGCCGGCCTTGGCGTCGGAGACGGCCTTGGCGACGTCGAAGGTCACCGTGCCCGTCTTCGGGTTCGGCATCAGGCCGCGCGGCCCGAGCACCCGGCCGAGCTTGCCGACGTTGCCCATCTGGTCGGGCGTCGCGATCGCGACGTCGAAGTCGAGGAAGCCTTCCTCGATCTTTGCGGCGAGGTCGGCCGACCCGACGACGTCGGCGCCCGCCTCCTCGGCCTCGCGCGCCTTGTCGCCCTCGGCGAACACCGCGACGCGCATCGACCGGCCCGTGCCGTGCGGGAGCATGATCGTCCCGCGCAGCTGCTCGTCCGCGTGGCGGACGTTGAGGCCGAGGCGGAAGTGCACCTCGACGGTCTCGTCGAACTTCGCGCCGGGCAGCGACTTGAGCGTCGCGATCGCCTCGGCGGGCGCGTAGACGCGCTCGCGGTCGATCGCCCCGCGCGCCTCGTCGTAGCGCTTCCCGTGCCCGCTCACTGCTCCACCTCCACGCCCATGCTGCGGGCGGTGCCGGCGACGACGAGCATCGCGGCCTCGACGTCGTTGGCGTTCAGGTCGGGCATCTTCGTCTCGGCGATCGAGCGGAGCTGCGCCTTGGTCAGCCGCCCGACCTTCATCTTGTTGGGCTCCGGCGGAGCCGGACTGGATCCCGAGCGCCTCCTTGATGAGGACGGCGGCGGGCGGCGTCTTCGTGATGAACGTGAAGGAGCGATCCTCGTAGACGGTGATCTCGACCGGGATGATCCGGCCGTTCTCGTGCGCCGTCTGCGCGTTGAACGCCTTCGTGAACTCGACGATGTTGACGCCGTGCTGGCCCAGCGCGGGGCCGACCGGCGGCGCGGGGTTCGCCTGCCCGCCGGGGATCTGCAGCTTGATGAGTGTGAGGACTTTCTTCGCCATCGGAGTGCGTGCGGGGCCTCGCCCCTCCTCCTTCTCTCGTTGCGGTTAGTCGAGCTTCTTGACCTGGTCGAACGCGAGCTCGACCGGGACCTGACGCTCGAAGATGTCGACGAGCACCTTGAGCTTCTGCGCGTCGGGGTTGACGTCGACGATCTCGCCGTCGAAGTCGGACAGCGGGCCGGACGTCACCTTGACGGACTCGCCGAGCGAGAACTCGACCTGCGCCCGCGCGACCGGCGCGCCTGCGCCGCCTCCGACGTGGAGGATCCGGTCGACCTCACCCTGCGAGAGCGGCGACGGCTTCGCGCCGGCGCCGACGAACGCGGTGACGCCGGGGGTGCCCTTCACCACCGTCCAGGCCTCGTCGTTCAGGTCCATGTTGACGAGGACGTAGCCGGGCAGCACCCGCTTCTCGATCTGGACCTTCTGCCCGTCCTTCGTCTCGATGACCTGCTCGGTCGGGACCACGACGCGGCGGAACCGCTGCTGCTGGTTCATCGACACGATCCGGTGCTCGAGATTGGTCTTCACCTTGTTCTCGTGCCCGGAGTAGGTGTTGATCACGTACCAGTGGAACATCTTTTCTCGTCTTCTCCCGGTTACTGGCCCAGCAGCACGTCGCGGACGAACGGCTTGAGGATCTGGTCGGCGCCCCAGAGGTACGCCCCGACGATGGCGCAGGCGATGATGACGACGATCGTGCCCTGGATCACCTGGGCGCGGTTCGGCCACTCGACCTTCTTGAGCTCGCCGATCGGACTCCCGGATGAACCCGCCGCGGCGCCCGTGGTCGACGGTCGGCTCGGGCGTGCCCTGCGGCCCGACCGGGACGGGCCGCGCGGTCGCGCCGCGGCCGGTGTCCTCGCCTGCCGCGCGGCGCGCGTCGCGTCGCTGTCGTCTTGTCTCGCCCGCCACGACGGTGCCTCTCAGCGCGTCTCGCGGTGAGCCGTGTGCGTACCGCACCAGCGGCAGTACTTCCGGAGCTCCACGCGATCGGGCGTGTTCCGCTTCGACTTCTGCGACTGGTAGTTGCGTCGCTTGCACTCCGTGCAGGCGAGCGTGATCGCGACTCTGACTCCGGTGGCCATGTTGTCTCTTCTGGTCGGGGCGTACGAAAAGGGGGTCGTTCAGGTAGCGGCGGTAGGACTCGAACCTACGACACGCGGATTATGATTCCGCTGCTCTAACCAACTGAGCTACGCCGCCGAGCCGAGCGGAGTGTAGCAAGGCTCCTGCGGTTCCAAGGCTTCAGCCGGCGCCCCTCGACGCCGGCCGTCCGCTCCCGATTCTAGGATGCCCGCCGTGATCAGAGTCCCCCCGCAGCGAGGCGGCTGGCTCGAGGTCGTGTGCGGCCCGATGTTCAGCGGCAAGAGCGAGGAGATGATCCGCCGGCTGCGCCGCGCGGAGATCGCCGGGCAGCGCGTGCTCCTGTTCAAGCCCCGCATCGACGACCGCTACGACGCGGCCGACGTCGTGAGCCACGCGGGGGTGCGCATGTCCGCCGTCCCGGTCGACGGCTGCGCGGAGCTCGTCGCCCGGTCGCGCGGCTGCGACGTCGTGGGGATCGACGAGGTGCAGTTCTTCGAGCCGTCGATCGTCGACGCGGCGCTCGCGCTCGCCGAGGGCGGCGTTCGCGTGATCGCGGCCGGGCTCGACCAGGACTTCCGCCGACAGCCGTTCGGGCCGATGCCCGAGCTACTCGCACGCGCCGAGTTCGTCGACAAGCTCCAGGCCGTCTGCCACCGCTGCGGCGGCCCGGCGACGACGACCCAGCGGCTCGTCGACGGCAAGCCCGCGCCGTACTCGGGTGAGACGATCGTCGTCGGCGCGCTCGACTCGTACGAGGCGCGCTGCCGCGACTGCCACGAGGCAGGGGCGGACGCGGTGCAGCTCGTCGCCTGAGCGGCGCTAGCCCTTCAGCGCGATCCAGATCGCCTTCAGGTCGGTGAACTTGTCGAGCGCGTGGATCGACTTGTCGCGGCCGAAGCCCGACTGCTTGAACCCGCCGAACGGGCTCGAGATGTCGCCCGCGTCGAACGTGTTCACCCAGACGACCCCCGCCCGGATCGCACGCGCGGCGCGGTGCGCGACGTTCACGTCGTCCGTCCAGATGCCCGCGGAGAGGCCGTAGATCGTGTCGTTGGCGATCGCGATCGCGTCGTCGAGCTCGTCGAACGAGATCGCGGAGAGCACCGGCCCGAAGATCTCCTCGCGCGCGATCCTCATGTCGTTCGAGACGGCGTCGAAGATGGTCGGCTCCACGTAGTAGCCGCCCGTCTCCTCGCGGACCCGGCTCCCGCCGAGGTGCAGCGCCGCGCCCTCGCTCGTCCCGGACTCGATGTAGCCGAGCACGCGGTCGAGCTGGGTGTCGTCGACGATCGCGCCCATCCGCGTCTTCGGGTCGAGCGGGTCGCCCGGCCGGATGCGGTCGGCGACGGCGACGACCTTCTCGAGCAGCTCGTCCTTGACCTCCGAGTGGACGAGCAGGCGCGAGCCCGCGTTGCAGACCTCGCCCTGGTTGTAGAAGACGCCCCACGCGACCGCCGTGGCGGCTGCGTCGAGGTCGCCGCACTCGCGGGTCACGATGTGCGGCGACTTGCCGCCGCACTCGAGCGCGACGCGCTTCATGTTCGACTCGCCCGAGTAGCGGAGGAAGTACTTGCCGACCTCCGTCGAGCCCGTGAACGTGATCATGTCGACGTCCGCGTGACGGCCGATCGCCTGCCCCGCCGTCTCGCCGAAGCCGGGGACGACCTGGAGGACACCGTCCGGCAGCCCGGCCTCGGAGGCGAGCTCCGCGAGGCGCAGCGCCGTGAGGGGCGACTGCTCCGCGGGCTTGAGGACGACGCTGTTGCCCGTCGCGAGGGCGGGGCCGAGCTTCCAGGTGGTCATCAGGAGCGGGAAGTTCCAGGGGACGACCGCGCCCACGACGCCGAGCGGCTCGCGGACGATCGAGACGTGCGCGTCGGGGCCCGTCGGGCGCGATCTCGTCGTAGACCTTGTCGATCGCCTCGCCGTACCAGGCGATGCACTCGGTCGCGAGCGGGACGTCCACGTTCGTGGCGTCGCGGATCGGCTTGCCCATGTCGATCGTCTCGAGCAGCGCCAGCTCCTCGGCGTGCTCGGACATCAGGCCCGGCGAGCTTCTGGAGCACGCGCTTGCGCTTCTTCGGGGCGAGTCGCGACCAGGCGCCCGACTCGAATGCCGCGCGCGCTCCGGCGACCGCGCGGTCGACGTCGGCCGTGTCGCCGGCGGCGACCTGCGCGACGACCTCGCCCGTGATGGGGCTGACGCAGTCGAACGTCTCGCCCGACACCGCGTCGACGTACGCACCGTCGATGAACGCCTTGGAGCGGATGTCGAGGCCGGCGACGGCGTCGGCGACGCTCCGCGGGCCTTCGGAGATGGTGGTCATCGGATGCCTCCGTCGGTGGGGTTCGGCGCGCCCGCGGTCGCGGGGTCGATGACGAGGATGGTACGCGCGCCCTCGCCCCGGCGGAGCCGCTCGAACGCCGCCTCGAGCCCGTCGAGCGTGTCGAGGTGCGTCACGACGCCGGCGAGATCGAGCTCGCCGGACAGCGCGAGCGACGCGAGCCCGGGGAGCTCCGCTGCCGGGTCGCCGGATCCGTAGTACGTGCCGCGGAGGGTCTTGTCGGAGAGGAACTCGATCGCCGGCACGCTCGCGTCGACCCCCTCCGGCGCGAGGCCGACGACGATCGCGGTGCCCCCGGCCCGGATCGCGCCCCACGCCTGCCGCATCGTCTCCGCCCGGCCGATCACCTCGAACGCGTAGTCGGCTCCGTCGCCGGTCAGCCGGTGGATCGTGCTCACCGGGTCGTCGTCGCGCGACGCGTCGACGACGTGTGTCGCGCCCTGGGCGACCGCCAGCTCGAGCTTCTCCGCCACGCGGTCGACGGCGATGATGGGCTCGGCGCCGGCGAGTCGTGCGGCCGCCACCACCTGGAGCCCCACGCCCCCGCAGCCGATGACCGCGACCGAGTCACCGGGCTGGACGCCGGCCGCGTTGCGCACCGCGCCCATCCCCGTGACGACCCCGCAGCCGAGGAGCGCGGCCTGCCAGAGCGGCAGCTCCCGCGGAAGCGCCACGGCGCCGCCGGCGGCGACGACCGTGCGCTCGGCGAAGCAGGCGGTCCGGAGCCCGTGCTTCACGGTCGTCCCGTCGGCGAGCCGGAGCCGGCTCGTCCCGTCCATCAGCATCCCGCGGGCGCCGTGCTCGGCGACGACCTCGCACAGGTTCGGCTTCCCCGCGCGGCAGTAGCGGCACGAGCGGCAGGCGGGCACGAAGCAGAACGCGACGTGGTCACCCGGCGCGACGTGCGTGACGCCCTCGCCCACCTGCTCGACGACGCCCGCCCCCTCGTGCCCGAGGATCACCGGCCAGTACTCGACCCCGAGCTCGCCGTCCGCGTAGCGCACGTCCGAGTGGCAGACGCCCGCGGCGGCGACGCGGACGAGGACCTCGCCCGCCTTCGGCGGGTCGAGCTCGACGTCCTCGATCGAGACGGGCTCGCCCGGGCGATGCAGGACGGCAGCCCGCGTCCTCACGCGACCCGCCATTTCTCGAGCGCGTCGAGGTCGGGCTCGACGCCGAGCCCGGGGCCGGGCGGGGGCGCGATGGTGCCGTCGGAGGCGATCTCGAGCGGGTCCGGCAGCAGCCAGTCCCGGCGCTCGGGAGACCACGTCGGCGGGTCGTACGGGACCTCGACCCAGGCGACCGTGGAGCATGCGAGCGCGCCGTGGAGGTTCGCCACGAGCCCGAGCCCGTTCGACCACGTGTGCGGCGACCAGCTGCGGCCGTGGAGGTCGCAGAGCGCGGCGATGCGCCGGCAGCCGCCGAGCCCGCCGACGAAGAGCACGTCGGACTGGACGACGTCGACGAGCCCGCGCACCGCGAGATCCCGCGCGTCCGCGGCGTCGCGCACCAGCTCGCCCGGCTGCGATCCGGACGCCGCTTGCGGCGCGCAGCGCCGCGTACCCCGCGTGGTCGTCGGTTCGGAGCGGCTCCTCGAGCCAGTAGACGCCGAGCTGCTCGAGCGCCCGCGCGCACTGGATCGCCGTCGCGACGTCCCACCGCGGCGCGCGGTCGCCGGGCATGCGCCAGCCCTGGTTCGCGTCGACCATGATCTCGAGCCGGTCGCCGACGGCCTCGCGCACGCGTTCGACCACCGCGAGGTCGGCACGCCAGTCGCCGCCGTTGAACCGGAGCTTCACCGCACGCACGCCTCGCTCGACGAGCGCGAGGCACCGCTCGGCACGCTCCGACGCCTCGACGGGCTCTCCGGTCGACGCGTAGGCGAGCAGCCGCTCGCTGCGGCCGCCGAGGAGCTTCCAGACCGGCTGCTCGAGCGCCCTGCCGACGACGTCCCAGACCGCGACCTCGACCGCCCACGGACGTCCGCCGTGGAAGTCGACGGTCTCGCAGATCTCCCGCACGGTCTCCGTCCGGAGAGGGTCGACACCGACGAGCAGCCGCTCGAGCTGTCCCCGGTCGGGGAGGCCGTCGCCGCCCGAGGCGACGCCGGTGATCCCGGCGTCGGTGTGGACGAGGACGACCGTCGCCTCCTGCTCGGTTCGCGGCACCGGGTCCCAGGCGGCGCGGAACGGGGGGTCGAGCGGGTAGCGGTAGACGCGGCTCTCGACGCCGGTGATCCTCACCGGCTCAGCCGGCCGCCGTAGAACGGGCTCGCGAGCTCGTCCCGCCGCGCCACGAGCGCGGCCGCCGCGGCGGGGTCGCGGCCCTCGACGCAGACGCCGATCGCCTTGCGTACCGCCTCCCGGTTCGCGAGCCGGACGGCGGTCTCGTCGGAGGCGCCCGGGTCGACCCAGACGGCGACGAGGACGAGGAGGTCGCCGGTCGGCTCGAGCAGGCCGTCCGCGACGGCGTCGAGCACGCCCTGTGCGATCCCGAGCTGCGCGGCGCCCCACGTGATCGTCTGATGGCGGTCGTCGGTCGCCGTCGCCTTGTTCATCATCAGCGTCGGGGGCCAGACGGGCTCGTAGTGGCGCGGGGTCTCGCCCACGCAGACGAGCACCGGCGTGTGGCCCGGCGACGGGTTGGAGAGCATCGAGACGGCGGCCGCGAAGGTCGGGCTGCCGCGATGCGCGAGGACGATGTTGACGTGGCTGCCGTTCGGGCGCGTCCCCGCTCCAGCCCTCGCCGATGCGGCCGTCGAGCTCCTCGGTCGTCATGCTGCCTCCAGGTCGAGAACCGCGCGGCGCGCCTCGCCCGCGTGCATCAGCGCGAACGCCTCGTCGATCTTCTCGAGCGGCAGGCGGTGCGAGACGAGACGGTCGAGCGGCAGGCGCCCGCGCCGGTACAGGTCGAGGATGGTGAGGAAGTCGCGCTCCGGCCGGGCCGAGCCGTAGATCGAGCCGAGGATGCGACGCTCCATGCGCGGGATCGTGAGCGCCGGCACGCGTGAGCACCGCCTCCTCGCGCGGGAATCCCGATCAGGACGGCCGCGCCGCGGTTCCTCGTCGAGAGGAACGCCGCGGTCATCGCCTCCGGCCGCCCGGTCGCCTCGATCGCGTAGTCGACGCCGCCACCCGTCGCCTCCCGGACCGCGTCCGCCGTCTCCTCCGGCGTGCCCGCCCAGAGGACGCCCTGCGTCGCTCCGAGCTCGCGCGCGACGCCGAGCTTCGCCTCCGAGACGTCCACGGCGAGGATCTCGGACGCGCCCGCCGCGACCGCGCCGAGGAGCGCGGAGAGGCCGACCCCGCCGCAGCCGACGATCGCGACCCGGTCGCCCGGCCGGACGCGCGCGGTGTTCCACACGGCCCCCACGCCTGTCGTGACCGCGCAGCCGACGAGCCCCGCGACGTCGAAGGGGACGTCCTTCGGGATCACGACGCACGAGCGCTCGGGGACGACGCACGCCTCGGCGAACGACGAGATGAGCGAGTAGTGGTGGATCCGCTCGCCGTCGCGGGAGAGCCGCGTCGTGCCGTCGAGGAGCGCGCCCGCGCCCATCGCCGGCCACGCCGCCTGGCAGAGCTGCGGCAGGTCGCGGATGCACTCCCCGCAGCGCCCGCACGACGGCGCCCACGAGAGCGTGACGTGGTCGCCGACCGCGACGCCCGTGACGCCCTCGCCGAGCGCCTCGACGACCCCGGCCCCCTCGTGGCCGAGCACCGCCGGGCACGGCGTCTCGGCAGTCCCGTCGATCGCGTTCTGGTCCGAGTGGCAGACGCCGCTCGCGGCGAGGCGGACGAGCACCTCGCCCCGCTCCGGCGGCGCCAGCTCGACGTCCTGGACGGCGAGCGTGCCACCGGTCCGCTCGAGGACCGCGGCGCGGATCCTCATACGTGCGCCGCCTCGTCGCGCTGGAGCTCGCGCAGCTCGTCGACCGGGATGTGGCAGCGCATCATGTGGCCGGCTTCGACCTCGACGAGGGGCGGCTCCTCCATCTCGCAGATCGGGCCCGACCTTGCGGTGGCAGCGGGTGTGGAACACGCAGCCGCTCGGCGGGTCGGCCGCGCTCGGGACCTCGCCCTCGAGCCGGATCCGGTCACGTCCTCCGCCGTCGACCGTGGGCACCGCCGAGAGGAGCGCCTCCGTGTACGGGTGGTGCGGGCCCTCGAACACGACGTCGGCCGGGCCGAGCTCCTGCAGCCGGCCGAGGTAGAGCACCGCGATCCGGTCGGAGATGTACCGCACGACGCCGAGGTCGTGGCTGATGAAGACGTAGGAGACGCCCTGCTCCGCCTGGAGCTCGACGAGAAGGTTGAGGATCGCCGCCTGGACCGAGACGTCGAGCGCGCTCGTCGGCTCGTCGCAGACGACGAGCCGCGGGTCGCCGGCGAACGCGCGCGCGATCGCAACGCGCTGCTTGAGCCCGCCGGAGAGCTGGACCGGCTTCTGCGTGAGCGTCCGCTCGGTGATCCGGACGCGCGATGTCAGGTCCTGCACCCGGTGCGTCGCCTCGTCCCCCGTGACGCCCGCGAGCTTCCTGAGCGAGCGGAGGAGGATGCGCCGCACCGAGTGACGCCGGTTGAGCGCCGAGTCGGGGTTCTGGAAGACGATCTGCAGGTCCCGGAGCTGCGCCTCGCGTCCGCTTCTGGAATCGAGGCGCGAGCGCGGTGCCGTCGAGGACGACCGAGCCCGTCGTCGGCTCGACGAGGCCGAGCAGGGCACGCGCCAGCGTCGTCTTGCCCGACCCGGACTCGCCGACCAGGCCAAGCGTCTCGCCCGGCCAGACCGCGCGCCGTGACGTCGACGAGCGCGTGGATCTCGCTGCCGTGCTGCTTGAAGACCTTCCCGAGCCGGTCGAACTCGACGACGGGGGCCGCCGCGCGGTCGACGGCGGGGAGCTCCAGGTTCGCGAGCTCGGCCCGCGGCAAGGTCTGCGCCCGATCGTGGTACCAGCAGCGCGCGGTGTGGCCGTCCCCGAGAGGCTCGAGCGACGGCTCGTCGGTGGCGCAGCGCTCGTCCGCGAGCGGGCAGCGGTCGACGAACACGCACCCGGGCAGCTCGGCGCCGAGCTGCGGCAGGAAGCCGGGGATCGTGTCGAGCCGGCCGTGGTCCTTGCGGACGCCGCCGCGCGGGATGCAGCGGAGCAGACCGACGGTGTACGGGTGCCGCGGGTCCTGGAGCACCGTCTCGACGGCACCCTCCTCGACGAGCCGGCCGGCGTAGAGGACGCCGACGCGGTCGCACATCTTCGAGATCGCACCGAGGTTGTGGCTGATGAAGAGCACCGCGGTCTCGAGCTCCGACTGGAGCTGGGCGACGAGGTCGAGGACCTCCGCCTCGACCGTCGCGTCGAGGCCGGTCGTCGGCTCGTCGAGGATCAGGAGCGCGGGATCCTTGGCGAGCGCCATCGCGATCACGACCCGCTGCTGCATGCCGCCGGAGAGCTGATGCGGGTAGCGCCCCATCACGGAGCTCACGTCCGCGATCTGCACCCGCGCGAGGGCGGCGTGGGCGCGCTCGACGGCCTCGCGCTTGCCGTAGCCGAGCACGGAGAACGCCTCCGCCACCTGCGTGCCGACGCGGAGCCCCGGGTTCAGGGCCGCGCCGGGGTTCTGGTAGACCATCGACACCGTCCGCGCGTGGTACTCCCGGAGCGCACGGCCCCGGAGCGCGAGCGCGTCCGCTCCTCCCACGTGCACGGTTCCGCCTGTCACGCGGCCGTTGCGAGGCAGGTAGCGGACGAGGGCGAGCGCGACCGTCGACTTCCCGCAGCCGGACTCGCCGACGAGCCCGTACGACCGGCCGCGCTCGATCGTGAGCGACACGCCGCGCAGCACGGGCCGATCGATCCCGCGCACCCGGTAGGCGAGCCGGAGGTCTTCGACGTCGAGCGCGAGCGCCGTGTCGACCGCCGCGCTCACCGCTCGTACACCTCCCGGATCCCGTCGGCGACGAGGTTCACGCAGACGACGAGGCTCGCGATCGCGAGCGCGGGGAAGAACGTCATCCACCAGTAGGGGTCGATCAGCGTCCAGTACTGGTTGATCTGCGCCGCCCAGTCCGGCGAGGGCGGACCGACGCCGAAGCCGAGGAACCCCAGCGTCGCGATCGCGAAGATCGCGTAGCCGAGGCGGACGGTGAACTCGACGACGACGAGCGAGAAGACGTTCGGGAGGATCTCGGCGAACATCACGTACGGCGCGCGCTCCCCGCGGAGGCGCGCCGCCTGCACGTAGTCGAGCTCCGTCTCGCCGAGCACGGCCGCGCGAACGGTGCGCGAGATGACCGGCGTGAAGATCAGCCCGATGATCAGGATCACCTCCCGCCGGCCCGACTGTCCCGACCGCGGTCACGATGAGGATCGCGGTCACGATCAGCGGAAGCGCGAGGGCGGCGTCGACGAACCGGCTGAGGACGTCGTCGAAGAGCCCGCGGAAGTACCCGCTGAGAAGCCCGATCGTGGTGCCGAGCACGGTTCCGATGAGCGTCGCCGCGGGGGCGATCATCAGGATGTCGCGCGAGCCCGCGAGCACGCGTGACAGCACGTCTCGCCCGTTGGTGTCGGTACCGAACGGGTGATCGCGGGTCGGCGGCTCGCTGAGCGGGAACTCGTTGTCGAAGATCGGGTCGTACGGCGTGACGAGGTCCGTGAAGATCGCGCAGAAGACCCAGAAGGCGACCACGATCGCGCCGATCACGACGGTCGGCGAGCGGAGCAGCAGGCGGAGGCGCTCGGAGCGCGCCGTCCGCGACTCGCTGCGCGCCGGGCCGGGCGCGGGCGTCGGCGCCGGGGTCGCGAGGCTCGTCACTCCGCCGCTCCGAGCCGGATCCGGGGGTTGAGGACTGCGTAGAGGATGTCGGCGATCAGCGTGACGACGAGGTAGACCGTGCCGATCACGAGGACGCCCGACGTGAGCAGCGGGAGGTCCTTCGCCTTCGCCGCGTCGAGGATCAGCGCGCCGATCCCGCGGTAGTTGAAGAGGAACTCGACGGCGACGAGGCCCCCGAAGAGGTACCCGATCTGGACGGCGACGACGGCGATGGTCGGCAGCAGCGCGTTCCGCAGCACGTGCCGGCGCACGACGACGCCGGACGGAAGCCCCTTGAGGTACGCGGTGCGCGCGTAGTCCGAGTCGAGCGCCTCGATCATCCCTGCGCGGGTGATGCGGGCGATGTACCCGAAGAGGACGATCGTGAGCGTCAGTGCGGGCAGGAGGAGGTGCTGGAGCTGCGTCGGGAGGCTCGCCCCGTCGTCCCACTGCGCCGTCACCGGGAGCCAGCCCAGCCAGATCCCGAAGACGAGGATCAGGAAGATGCCGGTGACGAAGTCCGGCATCGCGGAGAACGAGATCCCGGCGATCGTGATCGAGCGGTCGGTCGCCCTGCCGTAGCGCAGCCCGGAGATCACGCCGCCGAGGATCGAGAGCGGGACGCAGAGGACGAAGGCGACGAACGCGAGCTTGAAGGAGTTGGAGAGCGCCGGGCCGAGGAGGTCCCACGCGGGGACCTGGCTGGTCAGCGACGTGCCGAGGTCGCCCTGGAGCGCGCCGCCGGCCCAGTCGAGGTACTGGACGACCATCGGCCGATTCGCCCCGAGCTGCTCGTTGAGCGCGTCGACCGACTCCTGCGTCGCAAACCCTCCGAGGACGGACCGGCCGACGTTGCCCGGGAGGATCATCGCGACGGAGAAGACGATCACGCTGAGCAGGAACAGCGTGACGAGCCCAAGCCCGATGCGCTTGAGGAGGAAGCGTGCCACCAGAGCGGGGGCCGGCGAACGGAGCGGGCGGGTCGCCGCTGACGGCGCCCGCCCGCTCGTCGCGTGCTCCTAGGCCATGCTGACCTTCGCCAGCCGGATGTGCGAGAGGCCCTCGGGCACGTAGTTCCTGACCTTCGAGGAGCTCGCCGTCACGTAGCTGATGAAGTAGTCGGTGATCACCGGCGTGTCGCGGAGCAGGAGCCCGGACATCGCCTTGGTCGCCCTGCGCTGGGCGGCGACCTCCGCCGCGGCCAGGTAGGTGCGGGCCTGCGCGTCGAACGCGGTGTTCTTGTAGTGCGACGCGTTCCAGTCGCCCGTGGACATGTAGCAACGGGTGACGTAGACGTTCGGCACGCCGCGCGCGCCGTACTCGGTCAGGGTCGCGGTGCGGTTGAGCCACGGGGTCGTCGTGGCGTAGTCGGCACCGGCGGGCTCGGCGTCGTAGTACCTCGACGAGTCCATGACCTCGATTCCCATGTCGATCCCGATCTCGCGCGCGTAGGCCTGCAGGGACGCGGCGTGATCGCCGTGGTCGAGGAAGTTCCACGTCGTCAGGTTGAACTTCAGGTTCTCGGCGCCCGCTGCCCGCAGCAGCGACCGCGCGAGGTTGAGGTTCTGCGTGCGCTGCTGGACCGCCCGATCGGTCGACACGAAGCCGCGCCAGAACGGCGTGTCGTTGCCGATCTGCCCGGCGCCGAGCATCACACGCGCGAGCTGCTGCGGCCGGTTGATCGCGAGCGCGAGCGCCCGGCGGACCCGTGCATCGCGGAGCGGGCCCTGGTCGGTCCGCATGCACACCTGCCGGTGCGCCGAGGTCGGCTGTGCGTAGTACGTGAACCGGGAGTTGTTCTTGAACGGCTGGCCCTCCTGCGGCGACAGCTGCATCGCGAGGTCGAGCTGCCCTCCGCGCAGGGCGAGCACGATCGGCGCGCTGCCCTGGTAGAAGGTGACCCGGACGCCGTCGAGCGGCGGCCGGCCGCCCCAGTAGGCGTCGTTCCGGACGAGCACCGCGCTCTTCTTGTCGACGTAGCTCCGGACCCGGAACGGGCCGGTGCCGATCATCCCCGCCTTGACCCAGCCACCCGGCTGCGCCGCGATCGCTGCCGGCTGGATGATCGCCTGGTACGTCGTCTGGCTGACGAGGTACGGGAACACGCCGATCGGCGACTTGAGCCGGAAGACGACGGTGTACTGCCCCCGCGCGGTGACGCCCGCGGGGTCGAAGTACGGCGTCAGGCCGGCGTTGGAGCTCTTCTCCCGGACGTACTGCCGCATGCTCGCGACGACGTCCTGGGCGGTCAGGGTCTTCCCGTTGTGGAACTTGACGCCCCGCCGGATCTGGAACGTCCACACGGTCGCGTCGGCGTTCGCCTTCCAGCTCGTCGCGAGCGCCGGCAGGACACGTCCCTGCGGGTTCGTGAAGGTCAGGTACTCGCCGGGCATGCCGGCGAACGCGAGCGAGCCGCCCTCGTTGAGGAGGTACGGCTCGAGCGAGCCGCCGAAGGCGGTGATGCCGACGCGGATCGTGCCGCCGACCTTGCCGGCGACCTGCGGCGCGGCTTGCGCCAGGTCCTCCATGCCGGCGTGGCGGAGCAACAAGCCCGCTGTCCCGAGCGAGAGGCCGAACATCGACGCCCGCGCGATGAACTCCTGCCTGTTGAGCTCCCCGCCGACGAGGTCGTCGATCAGGGTGTTCTCGAGCGGCCCTGCCTCCGAGCTTCGGTACTCGTCGACGTGGCGCCTGGTTTCACGGTCCATCCCTTTACCCTCCTATCCTCGCGGCCCTCGCCAGCGATCGAGTCTCTTGGTGAGACGACGGTGCGCGCCAATCGGCTGCGTTCCGGAGAAGGCCACCGCTGAGCGTTCTGCAGTTGGACGTCCGTCCCACGCTCTTGCGAGTCTGCCCGCCCACGCTCGCGCATGTCAACCCCGATTTCCGCCGCGGCGTTCTGCAGGTGGAATCGCGTTCACGAAACGGTTAGCCTCAGTCGTGTAGCGACCGAGCAGATCACCGAGTCCTCGAGGCCGGGAGCCGCCGGGCGGCAAGCCACGTCCGCAGGCGTCCATGCGACGCTCGCGGTGCTCGATCTCCTCGCGGCGCAACCGCAGCTCGGGCTCTCCGACATCGCCCGCGAGCTCGGCCTCGCGAAGAGCACCCTCCACCGGGTCCTGGCGGTGCTCGTCGAGCGCGGCTGGGCCGTTCGGGACACCGAGGGCCTGTTCTCGCTCGGCATCCGGGCCCTCCGCCTCGGGTCGAGCTCCGCCGACCTGCCGATCGTGAAGGCATTCCGGACGGTCGCCGCCGAGTTCCTCACGCGGCACGACGAGACGATCGCCCTCGCGGTGCTCGACGGCAGCGAGTCGCTGTTCCTCGCGCTCGAGGAGACCTCCCAGCCGATCCGGCTCGTCACGCACGTCGGCTCCAAGACCCCCGCCTTCGCCTCGGCGAGCGGCCGGGTCGTGCTCGCCTCGCACCCGCCGGCGGCGGTCGCGGCGCTGTTCGGCGGGCGGCTCCTCGTCACGCCGACGGGCCGCCGGCTGAACGGGGTCGCGGAGCTCCAGACGATCCTCGAGGAGGTGCGGGAGCGCGGCTACGCCGAGAACCACGGCGAGACGGCCGACGGGCTGTACGCCGCCTCCGTCCCCGTCGTCAACGGCGACGGCGTCACGATCGCGGCGCTCACGACGTGCATCCCGGTGTCGCGGATGACGCCCGACGCTCCAGGCCGAGATCGTCGAGGACCTGAAGCGCCACGGCCGGGAGCTCTCCGAGCTGATCGCCTGGCTCCCCTCCTTCGGCTCGCGACGCACCTAGCTCTCCGTGCGCATCGCCGAGCTCCGCACCTACGTCGTCGGCAACCCGCCGCCCGGCTTCGGCGGCCGGTACTTCGTCTTCCTCCAGCTCGTCACGGACGACGGCGTCGTCGGGGTCGGCGAGGTGTACGCGGCGACGTTCCACCCGACGGTCGTCGAGCGGATGGTCCACGACGTCTTCGAGCGGACGGTCGTCGGGATGGACCCGTTCCGGATCGAGACGATGTGGCGCCGGACGTACGCGAGCGGCTACACGGCACGGCCGGACGTCTCCCTCGTCGGCGTGCTCAGCGGCATCGAGATCGCCTGCTGGGACATCGTCGGCAAGGCGGTCGGGAAGCCGGTGTACGAGCTGCTCGGCGGCCGTGTGCACGAGCGGCTCCGGTCGTACACGTACCTCTACACCGAGCCGGGCGACGCGACGGACGTCTACCTCGACCCGGCGCTCGCGGCCGAGCGGGCGGCCGCCTACGCGGACCGTGGCTTCACGGCGCTCAAGTTCGACCCCGCCGGCGCCTACTCCGCGTTCGACCCCCGGCAGCCCGACCTCGAGGCGCTCGACCGGAGCGAGGCGTACGTGAGCGCGATCCGCGAGGCGGTCGGCTCCCGCTGCGACCTGCTCTTCGGCACCCACGGGCAGTTCACCGCACCGGGCGCGATCCGCCTGGCCCGCCGCCTCGAGCGGTTCGATCCCCTCTGGCTCGAGGAGCCCGTCCCGCCCGACATGCCGGAGGAGATGGCCGCCGTCGCCCGGTCGACGTCGATCCCGATCGCGACCGGGGAGCGGCTGACGACGAAGTACGAGTTCGCCCGCGTGCTCGCGACGGGCGCCGCGCGGATCCTGCAGCCGAACCTCGGCCGGGTGGGCGGCATCCTCGAGGGCAAGAAGATCGCGGCGCTCGCCGAGGCGCACTACGCGCAGATCGCGCCGCACCTCTACTGCGGGCCTGTCGTCGGGGCGGCGAACATCCAGCTCGCCGCGTGCAGCGCGAACTTCCTCGTCCTCGAGGGAATCCTCGACTGGGGCGGCTTCCACGCGGAGATCCTCCGGCGACCCGTTGCGTGGGAGGACGGGTACGTCGTCCCGTCGACGGAGCCGGGGCTCGGCGTCGAGCTCGACGAGGAGGTGGCGGCCGCGCATCCCTACGAGGGGCAGGACCTCCACCTGTCGCCGGCCGAGGCGCCGCTCGGCCTCCCGTGAGAGTCGGGTTCGTCGGGATCGGCAAGCTCGGCGGGCGGCTCGCGGCCCGCCTTGTCGCGGGCGGCTTCGACGTCGTCGCGCACGACCGGGACGAGACGCGCGCGGCCCCGCTGCTGGCGCTCGGCGCAACCTGGGCCGCCTCACCCGCGTAAGCCTGCCGATGCGGCGCCGAAGGCGACGCCTTCAGGGATGTGCCCGCCGCAGGCGGGATCCGAGCGGCAGGATTCCGCTCCGCGGAATCCTGCTCGCGAACAAGATCAGACGGCGTCGAGCAGCTCGTCCGCGTACGTGATGCCCGTCCGGCGCATCCCGCGCGGGCCCGGCTCGTAGTGACCCATGCGCCAGAGCGCCGGCGAGTAGAGGTGGATCGAGGTCGACGGCGGCGCGTCGCCCGGGTGGCGGACGCCGTGGATGTCGGCGGCGTCGAAGTCGAAGCTTCCGCCGGCCTCGTGGATCGTCGTCCTCTCGCGGACCCACCCGTCCTCCTCGATCCGGAACCAGTCCTCGAAGAGCGTTCCCTCGCAGACGCAGACCGCGCCCGACGAGCGGTCGTGGTCGTGGTAGCCGGTGCGCTGCCCGTCCACCCAGCAGATGAGCCAGACGTCGAGGTTCGGGTCGCGGTAGAGCTGGCGATAGAACCGCGTCTCCGCGTCGTGGCGCGCGTACGGGCGCCAGAGCGCCTCCTCGCGGACGATCTCGCGCGCGAGCTGCGTCATGGATTCGCGGTCGAGGTCGACGTCCGCGGCCACCCGGTCCCGGACCCAGGTCGAGATTTCGGTCATGGAAGGAGCGCCCCCGGTGTGTCGATCTGGAGAAGTCGGGCGACAGCATCTCCGAAACCCCGGACGGCTTGCAACGTGAGCCGGGGGTCGACGACCGGCATGTCGCTGCCGTAGACGAGCTGGCCCGCGCCGAAGGTCTCGATGCAGAGCTCGATCGCCCGGCGGCCGTGCGTCGCGGTGTCGAAGAAGACGCCCGGATCGAGCGCGGATCGCACCTCGACCCCGCGGTGGGACAGGCGCTCGAGGAGGAACGGGCCGCCGCCCGCGAGGATCGAGAACACGACCCTGACCGCCGGCAGGCGCTCGCGGCCGTCGGCGAGCCAGGCGAAGTACGCCCGCTGCATCTGCGACGTGTAGCCCGTCGTCCAGCCCCACCAGCCGGGACGGCCGGGAGGCAGCGGCCCCGACGACTCCGGATGGACGAAGAGGACGCCGCCGGCGGCGTCGAGCTCGCCGAGGAGGGCCGCGTGGGCCTCGGGCTCGAGCAGGGCGGACACCCCCGCCGACGTGCCGTCGAACCCGTCGATGACCCGCCACGGGGCGAGAGCGCGGAAGCGGCCGTCCGAGTCGCGCACGACCTGCCGGATGCCCGTCGACCCAGGCGAGCTCGAGCTCGTCGCGCTCCGAGGCCGGCAATGCCTCGATCCCCAGGGTCGTCTGCAGCGAGAGGACGGCGACGTCGATCCCGTCCCGGTCGAGCGCCTCGGCCCGCTGCTCGGGGTCGTGCACGCCGAGGTCGAGCTCGAACGAGCCCTCGGGCGTCGTCAGCACGGTGCCGTCGAGCGTCGGCGCCGAGGCGCGGGCGCGCAGCGCCTCGACGAACGAGGCGGGCCAGAGATGCTGGTGGAGGTCGACCGCGGTCACGCGAGGAGCCCTCCCTCGGCGACGAGCTCGACGAGCGGCTCGAGGTCCGGGAGCGGATCGCCGGCGCCGACGAAGGGGGCGCGCTCACGGACGATCGCGTGCGCTCTCGCGGTGCCGGGCGCCAGGGGCTCCGCACGGAGATCGCACGCCTGGGTGGCGAGGAGAAGCTCGATCGAGAGCACGCGCCTGCCGAGCGCGACCTGCTCGGAGAGCCGGCGCGCCGCGAGCGGCGCCATCGTGGTGCGGTCCTCGATCGCCTCGGCCTGCGTGGTCGACACGAGCTCGAGCGACACCGGCTGTGCGAGGAGCCGGGCCTCCGCGGCGATCGCCTGGACGGCGATCCCGAGCTCGCTGAGCGCGCTCTCGGCGAGCCCCGGGTGCTCGCCGAGCCCTTCCGGGAGGCCGGTCAGCGGCGCCTGGAGGAGCTTCACCGACCGCTCGGCCGCGCTCGTCAGGACCTGCGCGACGACGAGGCGCGCGAGATCGAGCGCCGTCGCGAGGGCAGCGACGTCGAAGTTGCCGACGGACACGAGCCGCCCCTCGTCGACCACGACGAGCGGGTTCGACTGGTGCGCGTTGAGCTCGCGCTCGACCTGCTCGACGACGAAGCCGAGCGCGTCGCGAGCCGCTCCGTGGAGCTGCGGAATGGTGCGGAAGCTGAGCGGGTCCTGGAGCGAGCGCGCGCTGACGCCGCTGCCCTCGAGCAGCGCGCGAAGCCGGTCGAGCGTCTCCTCGAGGCCGGGAGACGGCCGGACGGAGGCGAGTGCCGGGTGGAGCAGCGCCTCGCGGTTCGCGCCGAGCGCCTCGAGGTCGAGCGCCCCGGCGACGTCGAGGGTCGCGAGCAGCTCCCGCGCGTCGTGGATCGCGAGGGCGGCGTGGCCCGTGGAGAACGCGTTCTGGTTCAGGAGGGCGATGCCCTCGCCCGGCGCGGGCGCCTCGTCCCCGAGGAGGCCGACGGCGAGGTCTGCGGTCTGCGCGAGGTCCGCCTGCCCGATCGAGCCGAGCGACCGCACCGGCGGCAGGTCGTCGTCGTTCAGCGCGCGGACGACGCGCTCGGCGAGCTCGGGCCGGGCGGCCGAGAGCCCCTGCGCGAGCGCGTTCGCGAGGCGCAGCGCCGCGGCGCGCACGACGTCGCGCGGGAGCGCCGGCCCCTGGGCGATCAGGTGCTGCCGGAGCAGCAGCGCCTCGTGACCGTCCGCGGTGACCCGGAACGACTTGCGGACACCGACCCCCGTCGTGACCCCGTACGCCTCGATGCCGTCGGCGAGCGTCCGCTCGACCACCGCGCGCGCGGCCGCCATCCGATCGAGCGCGGCGGGGTCCAGCGAGACCGGCTCGCCGCGACGCGCGACGCGGACGACGTCGTCGATCGTCAGCCCGCTCCCGGTGAGAGCCAGGGTCATCCCGTGCGTCCCGCGCTCATGCGCGTCGCATCATCTCCCACGGACGACGGAGCCGACCAGCAGCGCGGCGACCGACCCTCCCGCGGCGAGCAGGACGATCGTCCCGCCCGGCGGCAGGTCGCCGTAGTAGGACAGCGTCAGGCCCGCGAGCACGGACACGAGCCCGAACCCCATCGCGAGGCCGAGCGTCGAGCGCAGGCTCCAGGCGACGCGCTGCGCGGCGATCACCGGCAGCACCATCAGCGCCGCGATGAGGAGGATCCCGACGATGCGCATCGAGATCCCGACCGTCAGCGCGGCGAGCACCGCGACCGTCGTGTTCATCAGCCCGACGCGCACGCCGGCGACGCGGCTGCCCTCCTCGTCGAGCACGGCGCCGACGAGGCCGCGGTAGAGGATCGCGATCGCGGCCAGCGAGCCGAGCCCGAGGGCGAGCACGACCCACAGGTCGCTCCAGGTGACCGTCAGGATCGAGCCGAAGAGGAACTGGAAGAGCCCGACGTCGAGCCGGTCCGCCGCCGAGACGAGCACGATGCCGAGCGCGATGCCGGTGTAGAAGACGAGCGCGAGCGCCTGGTCGCCGGCGGTGCCGCCGCGCGTGCGGAGCCACTCGATCGCGAGCGCGCCGACGACGGCGAAGGCGAGCGCCGTCAGGACGGGCGAGATGTCGAGCAGGTAGCCGGCCGCGACGCCGGCGAACGCGACGTGCCCGAGGCCGTCCCCCACCAGCGACTGCCGCCGCTCGACCAGGAAGAAGCCCACCGCGGGCGCCAGGATGCCGACGACCGCGCCGACGGCGAACGCGATCCGCATGAACTCCAGGTCGAGCATCAGTGGACGTGCGACGGGTCGTGCCACATTGCGGGCAGCTCCGACGGCGCACCGTCGAAGACGATCCTGCGCCGAACGAGGACGAGCCGCGAGACGACGTGCTCCACCGCGCCGAACTCGTGGGAGACGTAGAGGATCGTCACGCCGAGCTCGGAGCGGAGCTCGGCGAGCAGGACGGCCAGCGACTCCTGCGACTCGGCGTCGACGCCGGTCGTCGGCTCGTCGAGCGCGAGGAGCGCCGGCTCGGTGGCGAGCGCCTTCGCGATGAACGCCCGCTGCTGCATCCCGCCCGAGAGCGTCCGGAGCGGCGCGTCCGCGCGGTCGCCGAGGCCGACGCGCTCGATCGCGTGGGCGACGGCCGCCCTGTCAGGCGCGCGGAGCGGCCCGAACGGCCCGCGCACGGCGAGGCGGCCCGCTTCCACGAGCTCGCGCACGGTGACGGGCGTGCCCGACGCGAGCTGCGCGCGCTGGGACGAGGTAGCCGATGCGGGGCGCGCCGCGCGTGCCCGGCGGCCGGCCGAACACCAGCACGCGTCCCGAGGCGGGGCGCTCGAGCCCGAGCGCGAGGCGCAGCAACGTCGTCTTGCCGCCGCCGTTCGGCCCGGCGATCCCGACGAACGCCCCCTGCTCGACGGAGAGGGAGACGCCCTCGAGCGCGGGCGGACCGCCCCGATACGCGAACGAGACGTCCTCGAGCTCGACGGCGGGGACCGTGCTCACGTGCATCCGAGGGCCGCGCGCAACGCGGCGAGATTCTGGCGCATCACGCTGAAGTAGTCGGCGCCGCCGTCCTCCTGCTCCGGCGTCAGCCCCTCGAGCGGGTCGAGGACGGCCGTCGAGACGCCCGCCTCGCGCGCGACGGTCTCGGCGAGCCGAGACGAGACGAGCGGCTCGAAGAAGACCGTCGTGGCTCCCGTGCGCCGCACCTCGTCGACGAGCCTCTCGATGTCCCGCGCGTCGGGCTCGGCCTCGGGCGAGACGCCGACGAGCGGCACCTGCTCGAGGTCGTACCGGTCGGCGAGGTAGGCGAACGCCGCGTGGCTCGTCACGATCTCGCGACGCTCGCAGCGCGCGAGCCCGCGGGCGAGCTCCCGGTCGAGCTCCTCGAGCCGTCCGGCGAACGCGTCCGCCGCCTTCGGACGGCCGAGGGCAGCGGCGATCGAGCGGGCGATCTGCCCGTAGCGCAGCGGGTCGAGCCAGACGTGCGGGTCGGGCTCCGACCGGTCGCCGTCGAGCAGCTCGACCTCCCCGAGGACGTCGAGCGATCGCCCGTCACGGCTCCGGACGGCGTCCTCGACGGCGGGCTGGAACCCGCCGCCCGCGTAGACGACGAGCTCCGCGTCGCGCAGCCGCTCGACGTCGCGGGCGCTCAGCTCGAGGTCGTGCGGCTCGGCGCCGGGCGGCGTCAGGTCGACCACCTCGCTCCCGGCCGGCGCCACCTGCCGCATGGCGTACGCGAGCGGGTGGAAGGCGGCGACGAGGGAGGCGTCGGCGTCGCCCGACCCACCGCAGCCGGCCGCGGCCAGCGCCGCGGCGCCGACCACACAGACGAGAACGATTCTCGAAACCACGGCTGCGGCCGAGGGTATCAAACATGAGAATCGGTATCATCTGGGCGATGTCGAGCTGGGGCGATCACGCGCTCGCCGGCCTCAGCGCCGCCGGGCTCCGCCGCGGGGGCGCACGCCGGACGGTCGTCGAGTTCCTCGACGCGCAGCGGTGCTGCCTCTCGGCCCAGGAGATCCACGACGGCGTCCGCGCCGCCGGCGGCACCGTCGGCGTCGCGAGCGTCTACCGGGCGCTCGAGACGCTCGCCGCCCTGCGGCTCGTCCAGCGGGTCGACGTCGGCGACGGCGTCGCGCGCTTCGAGCCGGCGGGCGGCGACGGTCACCACCACCATCACCACCTCGTCTGCGACGACTGCGGCCGGGTGGAGCCGTTCACGGACGACCGCCTCGAGCGCGCGCTCGAGGGCGCGGCCGGGCGTCTGGGCTACGCGATGGAGCAGCACGAGGTCGTGCTCCGCGGCGCCTGCGCCGCCTGTCGCTAGGGATCCGGGCCCGACGATCCGCCCGGCGCGGGCGTCGCCGCATGCGCGAGCGCAACGGCCGCGCGACGCTCCGCCGTCAGCTCCCGGATCACGATCTGCGCCGACGCGACGAGAGGGACGGCGATGAGGGCGCCGACGACTCCGAGGAGCGCCGCGCCGACGATCACGCTGGCGATCACGAAGAAGCCCGAGATGTCGGCCGCGCGGCCCTGGATCGTGGGCTGCAGCACGTAGTTCTCGAGCTGCTGGTACCCGATGCAGACGGCGAGCATGATCAGCGCCTGCGGGACGCCCTGCGTGAGGGCGACGAGCGAGAGGACGACTGCCGCGATCGTCGCGCCGACCTGCGGGATCAGGCCGAGGAGCCCGGCGACGATTCCGAGCGCGAGCGCGAACGGGACGCCCAGAAGCCACGCGGCCGTGCCCTGGACCGTGCCCGCGATGAAGGCGATCACGATGGCCCCGATGGCGTACCGCCCGATCGTCCGCGTGATCCGCTCCTCCAGCATCACCATCTGCGTCGACTGCTTCGGGAACAGGATGCTGTGCAGCGACCGCGACAGGTTCGGCAGCTCGATGACGAGGAACAGCGTCATGAACGCGATCGAGAGCGCGCCGAGACCGAAGCCGAAGATCCTCCCGCCCACCGCGAAGGCGTCGCCGAGCTTCGAGGGGAGATCGGCCGCGAGCGACTCGGCCCGAGTCTGCAGCTCCTCCCCGAGATTGGTCCGGCGGTCGAGGTCCTGGAAGAGCTCGGAGGCGCGGATGCGCTCGACGATGCTCGGCAGGTCCTCGATCAGGTCACGGACGGCCCCGACGAACGGGCTCACGAGGAGGTACCCGATCAGGCCCGAGCATGACGGCCAGGCCGAGCACGACCAGGATCGCCGCGCTTCCTCGCTTCATCCCGCGCCGTTCCTCGAGCCAGGTGACCGGCGTCGTGAGCACGATCGCGAGGAAGAGGGCGATGAAGATCCAGAGGACCGCCTGCCGTGCGGCGATGAAGGCCCAGACGACGGCGATCGTGCCGAGGATCGTGACGAGCGTGCGCGTCGAGATCGTGATCTCGACCCGCTTCGACTGCGGCTCGGGAGTTGCCACGATGCGAGTCTAGGACCCGCGTCGGCGGGCCTCGCTCGCGCGCTAGCTGACGGGCGCGCCGGAGCGCGAGATGCGGACGTCGCCGCTGACCGTGCGGACGCGGAGCTCGACCGGCGACTCGCCGGCGTCTGCAGGCGGCATGTCCGCCACGTCGAGCTCGGACTGCATCGTGCCGCTCACCGACTGCGCGTCGATCCAGAGCGCGAGGCCCGGCCGGGCGGCGACGTTGACGTCGCCCGAGACCGCGCTGATGCGGACGGCGGCGCCGACCGCCTCGAGGTCGATGTCGCCGGAGACGGCGTTGACGAGCGCGGTCTCCTCGGTTCGGCCGATCCGCACGTCCCCCGAGACGGTGTTGACCGTGCTCGGCCCGCCGACCGAACGGATGTCGACATCGCCCGATGCGCTCTTGGCGGTGAGGTTGCCTTCGACTGCGCCGGCCCGGAGGTCGCCGCTCGCGGTGTTGAACAGGAGCTGCCGGACATCGCCGAGGGACACGTCCCCGGACGCGGACTTCACGGTGACGTCCCCCAGCGGGCCGCGCCCCTCGAGGTCCGAGCTGTGGGTCGTCAGCTCGACGTCGGCGCCCTCCGGGCAGCGAATCGCGATCCCGATCTCGGGGCTCCGGCCGAAGATGCCGAACCGGCCCTCGCGCTTGGGCACCTCGATGAGGATCTCGTGCAACGAGCCCCGCTCCTTGGCCTCGATCCGGGTCTCGGCGGCGGCCTGGCTGCGAGCCCTCGTCACCACGAAGCGGGGTGACCTCGATGTCGACGCCGGGCTCGGCCCAGGTGTCGAGCGTGACGCGTCCGCTCGGCGCCGTGATGCGGAAGGCGACGCGGCCGGGTGTGTCGAAGCGCGCCATGATCAGCCGCGCGCGAGCCGCTCGGGAGCGGACGGGCGGACGTCGACGCGACCGTCACCGCGGCGCCGCGGGCGGCGCCGCTCGACGGGGTCGGGGTCGAGAGGGCCGAAGAGTGCGTACGAGAACATCGGATGCTCCTTCCTCTAGCTCCGGGCGAAGCCCTGGAGCCGGTTCGACGAGCGCCGCGCCGAGCGTGGCTCGACGGCACGCGCGAGTGCGCGGACGATCCATGCGTTCGTGGAGACTCCCTCGCGAGCGGCCGCGACCTCGATGCCGGCCTTGAGCCCCTCGGGGAGGCGAAGCGTGATCCGGGCGCTCAGGTCGTCGCCGGGCGCCGGCGGCTCGTCCGGAGCCTCCGGCTCGTCGACGAACACGAGCTCCGGCTCGCGCCCTGCGAGCCGAACCTCGATGTGACCCTCGGCGAGCTGCCCGTTCAGCCGGAGCGCCGCCTCGGAGAGCAGGTCGATGACCCGCAGCCGAAGCGACGGCTCGACCGCGTCCGACAGCCGCCGGAGCGCGTCGGCGACGGCTTCGTCGCCGAGGGCGGCGGCGGCCGCCTGCAGATCGTGCCGGATCCCGTCGATGTGAATCTCCATGGGCGTCAGTATGACATCAAAATGATGTCTGTCAAGTGCGAATGTTGCAGTCGCTTCACCGTCAGCGCGATGCGAATCAGGCGAATGGGCGGAAAACCGCACCGGCACTGGCCTCCGCGTGGACTACTGTTCGAGCGTCCGGCTTGCGGCGAGCGCCCGTCGGACGCTCTGCCCCGCCCTCTCGAGCGAGGGCGGCTCCGGACACTCGACCCTGGGCGCACCAGCGCCGGGAGGACCGCCCGCCCGTGTACCACGTCGACCCGCCCGACCTGAAGCTCTGGCCGACGATCCGGCACCTGTACCCGCTCTGGCGGGCCCAGTGGCGCCTCGCCGCGATCGGGCTCTCCTGCGCGCTCGTGTTCACCGGGCTCTCGCTTCTCATCCCGTCATCGTCCAGCGGACGATCGACAACGCGATCGACGGCGACGACCACTCGCTGCTCGTCCCGTACCTCGTCGCGATCCTGATCGCCGCGACGCTCCGCTTCGGCATCAACTTCACGCGCCGCTACGCGACCGCGCGCATCGGCGTCACGGTCGAGGCGCGGCTCCGCTCGAAGCTCTACGACGCGTACCTGCGCTTCCCGCGCGCGTTCTACGACCGCCACTCGACCGGCGAGGTGATCAGCCGCGCGACGAACGACATCTACCCCGTCCGGTACTTCATCGGCTGGGGCGTCGTGCAGGCGATCCAGAGCGTCCTGATGCTCGGGGGCGCCGCGATCGTCCTCGCGACCGTCAACGCGAAGCTGGCGCTGACCGCGGCCCTGGTGATGCCGCCGATCGCCGTCCTCACGTACTTCTTCGCGCACCGCGTGTTCCCGATCTCCCGCGAGGTGCAGCGCAAGAAGGGCCACCTGACGGAGGCCTCGGACGAGGTGGTCGTCGGGATCGAGATGGTGCAGGCGTTCGGCCGCGAGGACGACGTCCGCGACCGCTTCGCCGACCGCGCGGAGGCCGTGCGGAAGGAGACGATGCGGCAGGCGTCGGTCGAGGCGCGCTTCCTCCCCGGCCTGATCTTCCTCCCCACGCTCGGCATCGCGGCCGTGCTCCTCGTCGGCGGGCGCGAGGCGATCGCCGGCAACCTGACGATCGGCGAGTTCACGCTCTTCGTGACGCTGCTGCTCCAGCTCGTGTGGCCGCTCGAGGCGCTCGGCTGGATCATCAACCTCGGTCAGCGCGCGACCGCAGCGGCCTCGCGGAGCTTCGCGTGGCTCGACGGGATCGAGCCGATGCCCGAGCCGGCGAGCCCCACCGCGCTGCCGCCGGGGCCGTTGCCGGTGCGCTTCGAGGACGTGCGGTTCCGCTACACGACCGGCGCCGAGGTGCTCGCGGGAATCGACCTCGAGGTCGAGCCGGGCGAGATCGTCGCGGTGTGCGGCCCGACGGGAGCGGGCAAGACGTCGCTGCTCAACCTGCTGCCGCGGTTCTACGACCCGACCTCCGGCCGCGTCCTCGTCGGCGGCGTCGACGCGCGCGACGCGGCGCTCGCGGAGCTGCGTTCCGCGGTCGCGATCGTGACCCAGAAGGCCGTGCTCTTCTCGATCCCGCTCCGCGACAACCTGCTCGCGGCGCGGCCCGATGCGGACTGGAGCGACGTCCTCGACGCGTGCGAGGCGGCGGGCGTCGCGGAGTTCGTGAACGACCTCCCGGACGGCTACGACACGCTGATCGGCGAGCGCGGCGTCAACCTCTCCGGTGGCCAGCGCCAGCGCGTGGCCCTCGCGCGGGCGCTCGTCGCGGGCGCGCGCGTGATCGTGCTCGACGACCCGATGTCCGCCGTCGACACCGAGACGGAGCGACATCTCGTGGAGCACCTGCGCCCCGCCGTCGCGGGCCGGACGGTGCTCATCTCGGGCCAGCGGCTGTCGACGGTGCTCGTCGCCGACCGCGCGGTCGTCCTGCGCGACGGGCGCATCGTCGAGCAGGGACTGCCCGAGGACCTGATCCGCGCCGGCGGCCCGTTCGCGGAGCTCTTCGGCGACGAGGCACTGGCGGCATGACCGGCGAGCCACGCGTCGGGCTGACACGGCTCTGGCGGTACACCGAGGGCCGGCACGGTCGCCTGGCGGTGATCCTCGCCCTCGCCGCCGTCTCCTCGGCGGCGCCGGTCGTCGGATGGCACATCGTCGGCGACGCGATCGACAACGGCATCCAGGCGAGCGACGACGCCCGTCTCGTCCAGGACGTCGCGCTGTACGTCGCGATCGGCGTCGTCGCGTGGGTGCTCGGCACCGCGACGTGGCTGATGCTCGCCGGCGTCGGCCAGCGGATGGTGCTCGACCTGCGACGCGACCTCTTCGAGCACCTGACGTCGCTCTCGCTCCGGTACTTCTCGCAGCAGAAGGCCGGCTGGATCATCGCGCGGCTCACGAGCGACGTCGATGCGCTCTCCGACGTCCTCAACCAGGGCCTGACGACGCTCGTCGTCAACACGCTGACGCTCATCGCCGCGATCGGCGGGCTGTTCCTGCTCGACTGGCGGCTCGGTCTCGTCGCCCTCCTCGTGCTCCCGCCGGGGATGCTGATCACGCGGTGGTTCCAGCGGTCGTCCCACGCGGCGTTCTCGGACGTCCGCACGCGGATCGCGGCGGTGACCGCGCAGCTCGCCGAGTCGGTCGCCGGCATGGCGGTCGTGCAGGCGTTCAACCGCGAGCGGGCCTTCCAGCGGGAGTTCGAGGACCTGAACGAGGCGAACCGGATCTCGAACACCTACGCGCAGAAGCTCTCGTCGGTGTTCTTTCCGGCGATCGAGCTGCTCGGCGTGATCGCGCAGGTCGCGGTGATCTACGCCGGCGCGCAGATGATCGACGGCGGCGCGCTCGAGATCGGCACGCTCATCGCCGCGGTCGGCATGCTCTCGCTCGTCTTCCAGCCGCTCCAGGAGCTCTCCGAGCTCTACGGGCAGGTGCAGGCCGCGAGCGCGGCCATGGGGAAGATCTCGACCGTCCTCGACGCCGAGCGGGACATCACCGACCGGCCACGACGCCCGCGAGCTCCATCGGATCGACGGCCGTCTCGAGCTCGACCGGGTCGTGTTCGCGTACGGCGAGGAGCCGGTGATCCACGGGCTCGAGCTCGAGATCCCGTCGGGAGGCTGCATCGCGCTCGTCGGCGAGTCCGGTGGCGGCAAGTCGACGACGGCCAAGCTCATTGCCCGCTTCTACGACCCCGACGACGGCGCCGTCCGCATCGACGGCGTCGACCTCCGGGACGTCCGCCTCCGCTCGTACCGCCGGCAGCTCGGCGTCGTGCTCCAGGACCCGTTCCTCTTCAGCGGGACGATCGCCGACAACATCCGCTTCGCGCGGCCGGATGCGAGCGACGAGGAGATCGAGGCCGCCGCCCGGGCGATCGGCGTCGACCGGGTCGCCGCGCGGTTCGAGGAGGGCCTCGACCACGTCGTCCGCGAGGGCGGCTCCGGACTGTCGGCGGGCGAGCGCCAGCTCATCTCGATCGCGCGCGCGCTCGTCGCGGATCCGCGGGTGCTGATCCTCGACGAGGCGACCTCGAACATCGACCGGCCGAGCGAGGTGCTGATCGAGCGCGCGTTCGACACGCTCCTGCGCGGCCGGACGTCGATCATCATCGCGCACCGCCTCGCGACGGTGAGACGCGCGGACGAGATCCTCGTGCTCGAGCGCGGCCGCATCACACAACGCGGCACGTACGACGAGCTGATGGCGG
Organism: uncultured Actinomycetes bacterium; assembly: GCA_963712255.1. Lineage (GTDB taxonomy): Bacteria > Actinomycetota > Thermoleophilia > Gaiellales > Gaiellaceae > Gaiella. Next base: position 166,283 of record CAVQHL010000011.1, on the reverse strand, counting down.
TCGAGGGGCCGTTCCGCCGCCTCGCGACGACGCTCTCGGGCGCCGACGTGCGACGCGTCGCCTAGCGCTGCCGCCTGGCAGGACTCGGCAGAGGCCGAATCCGCGGGCCGCAACTGCCGCGTCCTGCTGCGTCAGGCCAGCAGCCACCGGTCGTCGCGGATGATCGGCGTCGCCGAGCCGTCCGCGTCGAGCCCGTCGACCTCCACGTCGGAGCCGCCGATCATGAAGTCCGTGTGCGTGCCCGAGACGTTGACGCCGAGTGCGAGCAGCTCGTCGGCACCGAGGCCGTCGACCCCGTCCACCGCCATCGGCAGGCCGCTCCCGTACGCGATGTGGCAGCTCGCGTTCTCGTCGAAGAGCGTGTCGTGGAAGACGAGCCCGGTCTGGCGGATCCGCGACGAGCCGTCGACGAGCGCGATCTCACCGAGGAACGGCGCCTGCGGGTCGCTGGCGAGCTGGGTGCGGATCACCTCGGCGCCGTCGCCGTCCGCCTTGACGTCGACGATTCGCCCCTCCTCGAAGCGCACCTCGAGCCCGTCGACCCGAGCGAAGACCCCCGGGACGATCAGCGGATAGGTCGACCGGACCACGCCGGTCGTCCGTCGCCAGTCGGGGGTCGTGAAGACCTCCTCGGTGGGGATGTTCGGCAGGTGCTCGATCCCGGCGGTCGTCTCGAACGTCGCGCACATCCAGCGGGACGCCTCGAGGAGGCCGACGACGAGGTCCGTTCCCGGCCCCCGGAAGCGGACGGCGTCGAAGCCGCGCTCGTTGAGGGCGGCCGAGCGCGAGCGGAGGGCGGCGGCGTGGTCCTGCCAGGCCTGCACCGGATCGTCCTCGTCGAGCCGCATCGCCGTCGCGACGGCCTGCCAGAGGCGCTCGACGTCGGGCTCGCCGAAGACCGTCCTGTGCCCACCCCTCGTTCGGCGCCGGAACGATCACCCAGTTGGTGAGCCGCTCGATGACGAGCGGCAGGTAGATCTCCCGGAGGTCCCTCGGCTCCGCCTTCCCGACGAGCGCCGGGTCGAGCCCGGCGAAGAGACCGGGATCGGGGTTGCCGGTGAGCTGGATGATCGCCGGCTTCGTCTCGCGCCAGGTCCGCGCCCAGTCGAGGAAGTAGTCCGGCGTGATCCCGAGCTCCTCCTCCGGGCCGAACTCGATCGCCGCCTTGCGGATGTGCAGATCGGCGGGCTGCGAGTGGACGCGACGGGCGCCTGCCTGGTAGGCGGCCCGCGCCACCGCGCGCGCGATCGGGACGTGCTCGACCTGGTGGAAGAGCACGACTTCCTGCCCCTCCTGGACGTTCGCGCCGACGCGGACGACGAGGTCGGCGTAGCGCTCGAGGCGTTCTTCGGGAGTCATGCGCGCGAGCCTATCTACGGCTCGCGCGACGACGACGCGTTACTCGCCCCAGTCGAAGTCGCGCGAGCGACCCCAGAGACCCTCGTCGAGCGCAGGCCCCTCGGGTGCCTCGTTCTCACCCGGCCACTTCGTGGCGGGCTGCGTCTCCGTCGTGGGCGCACCGTCGAGCGTCTCCTCGAGCCGCGCCTGCTCCTCGGACTTGAAGAGCGGATGGTTCTCGAAGGGGTCCTCGATCGAGTACCGGTCGAGCGGCATCGTGCCGTCGAGCCCGGCGTTTCGCTGCTTCAGGTCGAGGTGCTCCTGGATCGCCTTCGAGAGCGACGAGCTGCTGTCGGCGGCGTCGGCCGTCCTCCGTGAAGGGGTTCTCGGGAATACGTGTCTCGGTCGTCATCGATTCGTCGATCCTCGTGTCTGAGCCGTCTTTGGCCACGCCTCAGTGTAGCCCGCGCCCCGGGAGCCTCCAGATGCGGCGCGTGTGTGCTTGGATTGCCGAATGCCCGCCCCGACGAGCCCACTCGCACTCGGTCTGGCCGCCTTTCGGCTGTGGCGCCGTCTGCCGCCCGCACAGCGGCGGGTCATCCTCGATGTCGCCCGCACGCAGGGCCCGCGCGTCGCCGCGGCGGCCGTCGCGGCAGCGAGCGCTCGCCGCCGCGGGTCGACCGGAACCTAGTCCGCGACGCCGAGCGCCTGCCGGACGATCCGGTCCTGCTCGCGCTGGTGGGCGGTCGGGTAGCCCTCGCTCGGGCTCGCCTTCCACGACCGGCCGACGTACCGGACGCCCTCGGCCGTGCTCGCTCTGACGGTCTCCTCGAGGCGATGCCGGATCGACCGCCACGGGCCCATGTTCTGCGGCTCCTCCTGCGCCCAGACGACCTCGCGGAGCCGCGGGTACGCGGCGAGCAGCGCCTCGAGCGCCTCGACGGGGAACGGGTAGAGCTGCTCGATCCGCGCGACCGCCACGCCGGGCACCGACTCGCGGAGCTCGTGCCCGACGATGTCGAAGTAGAGCTTTCCGGAGCAGAGCACGAGCCGCTCGACGGCGGCGTGGTCGGCGCCCGGGTCGTCCAGGACCGGCTCGAACCGCCCGTCCGTCAGCTCCGCGAGGCTCGACGACGCCTGCTTCAGCCGGAGCAGGCCCTTCGGCGTCATCAGCACGAGAGGGCGCGCGACGGCGTCGAGCGCCTGACGGCGGAGCAGGTGGAAGTACTGCGCCGCGGTCGTGCAGTTCGCGACGCGGATGTTCTCCTGCGCGCCGAGCTGGAGGAACCGCTCGAGCCGCGCGCTCGAGTGCTCGGGCCCGTTGCCCTCGTACCCGTGCGGGAGGAGCAGCGTCAGCCGTGTCGTCTGCTTCCACTTCGAGCGGCCCGCGACGATGAACTGGTCGATCACGATCTGCGCGCCGTTCACGAAGTCGCCGAACTGCGCCTCCCAGAGCACGAGCGCGTCCGGTGCGGCGACCGAGTAGCCGTACTCGAACCCGAGCGCGGCGTACTCCGAGAGCGGCGAGTTGTAGGCCTCGAACGACGCGTTGGCGCCGGGCAGGTGCTGGATCGGCGCGACCGTCTCGCCGGACCGGGGGTCGTGGAGGACGAGATGCCGGTGCGCGAACGTGCCGCGCTCGGTGTCCTGACCCGAGAGGCGGATCGCGATGCCGTCCTCGAGGAGCGAGGCGAACGCGAGCGCCTCGGCCTGCCCCCAGTCGATCCCGCCCTGCTCGATCGTCTCGCGCCGGCGAGCGAGCTGCCGCTCGAGCTTCGGGTGCACGGTGAACCCTTCCGGCACGGCGAGGAGCTCCTCGTTCACGGCCCGGAGCCGATCCTCCTCGACGGCGGTCTCGACGGCCTCTCCCGTGCCGGTCGTCGGCTGCGGCGGCTCCGCGGGCGGCGCCGGCGGCTCGGCGATCGAGGCGCGCAGCCGGTCGTGCGCCGCGCGCAGCGCTCCGACCACCTCCTCGAGGATCGCGTCGGCCTCCTCCTGCGTGACGACGCCCTCCTCGACGAGCCGTGCGGCGTATCGGTCGCGCACCGTCGGCTGGGACTCGATCCGCTCGACCTGCAGCGGCTGCGTGTACGCGGCCTCGTCCTGCTCCTGGTGCCCGAAGCGGCGGTAGCCGACGAGGTCGATGACGAAGTCGTGGCCGAACTCCGCGCGGTAGGCAAGCGCGAGGCGCACCGCGCTGAGCGCCGCCTCGGGGTCGTCGGCGTTGACGTGGACGATCGGGACGTCGAAGCCCTTCGCGAGGTCGCTCGAGTAGCGCGTCGACCTGCCCTCCGCCGGGTCGGTCGTGAAGCCGACCTGGTTGTTCGTGATCAGGTGCAGCGTCCCGCCGGTCGAGTAGCCCTCGAGGCTCTGCAGGTTGAACGTCTCGGCAACGACCCCCTGGCCCGGGAACGCCGCGTCACCGTGGATGAGCACGGCGAGGGCGACGGTCGGGTCGTGCAGCGCCGCGCCGCTCGAGCGGTCGGTCTGCTCGGCCCGCGTCCACCCCTCGACGACGGGATCGACCGCCTCGAGGTGGCTCGGGTTCGGCGCGATCGTGACGTCGATCTCGCCGGCCGGGGTGACCCGCGTGCCCGACGCCGGCAGGTGGTACTTGACGTCGCCGCTGCCCCCCTCGGGGTCGACGACGAGCGCGTCGTAGGAGCGCTCGCCCTCGAACTCGCGGAGCACCGACTCGTACGAGCGTCCGACCGTGTGGACGAGCGCGTTCAGCCGTCCCCGGTGCGCCATGCCGATCACGACCTCGTGCGCACCGGCCGCGGCGACGAGCTCGATCGTCTCGTCGAGCATCGGCACGAGCGTGTCGAGCCCCTCGAGGGAGAACTGCTTCTGCCCGAGGAACGAGCGGCGGAGGTACTGCTCGAACCCCTCGACCTGTGTCAGGCGCCGGAGCAGGGCGACGCGCTGCTCCGGGGCGGGAGCCGCGCGGAAGCGGCCCGACTCGATCGCCTTGCGGAGCCACACGCGCTCCGCGTGGTCGGAGATGTGCTCGATCTCGTAGGCGATCGAGCCCATGTAGACCTCGCGGAGGCGCGGCAGCGCATCGAGGAGCGTCTCACCGGGGACGGAGAGGCGGAGGAGCCGCGCCGGGATCCGCGCCTGGAGCTCCGGCGTCAGCGGCGGATGGAGCCGCGTCTCGTCGAGCGCGGGGTCGCCCATCGGCTCCGACCCGAGCGGATCGAGCCGCGCGGCCAGATGTCCGTGCATGCGGTAGGCCTTGACGAGCGCCATCGCCGCGGCGACGCCGCCGAGGAGCTCGGCGTCGACCTCGGCCGGCGCGGTCGGCGGCGGTGCGGCCGCAGGAACCTGCGGCGCCGCGGTTGCGACCGGCGCGGCGACGGTCGGCGAGGTCTCGGCGGTGTGGCCGTTTCCCTCGTGACCGCCGTTCCCGTCGAAGATCTTGCGCCACTCGTCCGGCACGCTCGCGGGCGCGTCGAGGTAGTCCGCGAAGAGCTGCGCCACGTAGGCGGCGTTCGGTCCGCTCTGATCGGCCACGGCCATCCTCGACGTGTTGTAGCAGCGCGCCGGAAATCCTCTCGGAGAATCTCGCCGACAGCTTGCGGCCGCGGCAGTTGCGGCCCCGACAGGGGACGCCTTCAGGGATCTGCCCCCCGCCGAAGGCGGGGGATCGAGCGGCAGGAATCCGCTCGGCGGATTCCTGCTCGCGAGTAAGGCTAGAGCAGCGGCCCCTCGGTGACGACCGCGACCGTCATCCCGACGATCCATGCGAATGCGGCGAAGAGCGCCGCCTTCAGGGCGAGTGACTGGTAGCGCGCGCTCATGCGCGCCGCGACGAGCGCGAGGAGGATCGCAACGGGCGCCACGCGCGCGGGCCTCTGATCGAGCTGGAGCAGGAGGCCGAACCCCATCGCGATGCACGGACAGGACGATCGACGACACGGCGAGGAGGCCGGCGATCGTGTCGGTCGCCGACGATCGCTCGTCGGGTGTCTCGTCGACCGAGCTCATCGGCGCACCTCGGCGCGGGCGCCGGCGGGCCGCTGGGCGACCCGGCCGCGGGCGGGACGGTCGGGCCCACCCCGGCGTGCCGGAGCGCGGAGGCCGCGTCCAGCCGGTCGGCGAGGGCGGCGTGTCGGTCACCGGCACGCGCGCGGCCGGCTGCTCGTCGCGCGGCTCGGCCCGAATCGCCCACCAGACGACCATGCAGAGGTAGACGATCGGGATCTTGAGCAGCACGAGCATGAAGACGGCCTCCCAGACCATGGGCGCCATCGAGTCTACGCGATCCCCGCGACCCGACGGCCGCAGGGGAACAGGGGAGTTCGGGGTCGGCGGCGAAAGAGATGGTGCGACACCTTCACACCGCCCTTACGCGGTGGGGCTACCGTGCCCGCTTCCGCCCCCGCCAAGGAGGATTCTTCGTGCGATTCGTCACCCGCCTGCTCGTCCTCACCTGTCTCGCCGCCGCTGTGCTCGTCCCGGCCGCGGCAGCCGCCGACCGCATGTGGATCGGCTTCCACGACGACCCGGAGCTCCGCTACGACGGGTCCCGCACGAGTGCGATGGACCTCGCGCGGCAGAACGAGTCGACCGTGCTGAGGACGCTGGTCGAGTGGCACAAGGTCGCTCCGACGCGCCCGGCGAACGCATCCGACCCGTTCGACCCGGCCTACCGGTTCGACGACATCGACGAGTTCGTCCGGAACGCGCAGCAGCGCGGCATGGAGGTGCTGATCACGCTCTGGGGCACCCCGCAGTGGGCGAACGGCGGCCAGAAGCCGCAGGCGATGCCCCAGAACATCGCCGACTTCCAGAACTTCGCCCGCGCGGTCGCGAGCCGCTACTCGGGCCGGTTCTCCGGCTATCCGTTCGTCCGCTTCTTCTCGATCTGGAACGAGTCGAACCTCGCGACGTTCCTCGTCCCGCAGTTCGACGCCGCAGGGCCGCATCGTCAGCCCGCGCAACTACGCGCGGCTCGCCGCGTCGGGCTACGCCGGCATCAAGGCCGGCAACTCACGGGCGAAGGTCGCGATCGGCGAGACGTCCTCGAACGGGCGCGACAAGAAGCGGCCCGGGCGTCACGGACACCGTCGCGCCGGCCACGTTCATGAAGGGCGTCGCCGCCGCGAACCCACGGCTCAAGTTCGACGCCTGGGCGCACCACCCGTATCCGTTCCCGGTGAACCAGAAGCCCACGCAGCTCGTGCGCTACCCGAACGTGACGCTCATGAGCATGCCGCGGTTCGAGAAGGACATGGACATCGCCTTCCGCCGCAAGGGCATCCGGATCTGGATCACCGAGTACGGGAACGAGACGAAGCCCGGCGAGCCGAAGGGCGTCACCGAGGCCCAGCAGGCCGCGTACATCCCGCAGGCGATCGCGATGGCGCGGAAGGACGCGCGCGTCGACATGTTCGTCTGGTTCGTGATGGAGGACAACCCGGGCAGCCTCTGGCAGAGCGGCATCTACCGTGACAACGGCTCGGCCAAGCCGGCGCAGCCGCGGTTCGCACGCTCCGCCAAGCCCCTCAGCGCCGTCAACGGCAAGCTGACGGTGAAGGGCGGGACCCGGAACCCGACGGTGACGGTGTACCTGCGCGAGTACTGCTCGAACAACCCGGTCGGCGCGACCGTGGGCTACACGGTCCGCTCGTACCAGGGCAGCCGCCTCGTCACCGTGCGGCAGGGCACGGCGCCGCTCGCCGTCGACTGCACGATCCCGGTGCGCGTCACCGGCCTTCGCGTGCTGAAGAAGCAGACGTACCGCGTCACCGTCGACGCGAACACCGCGACGACCGGCGCGATCCTGCGGACGATCACGATCGTCGGCGCCTGAGGTCGCGGGGCGGGAGCGGGCCGACGCCCGCTCCCGCCCTGCAAGCCACGTCGACGATGGAGCCGAGGGGGCTCGAACCCCTGACCTTCTGGCTGCCAGCCAGACGCTCTCCCAGCTGAGCTACGGCCCCGGAGGAGCGAATCGTAGCCGCTCGCCGGTCAGCCGGTCGCGGCGGCCTCGAGCTTCGGCACGTCGTTCCAGAGGTCCTCGAGCCGGTAGTGCTCGCGGGTCTCCGGCGTGAAGACGTGGAGGACGACGTCGAGGTAGTCGTCGACGATCCAGGTCGCCTCGGGCAATGCCTCCCGTCGAGCGCGGCAGGATGCGAGTGTCGGCCTTGAGGCGCACGAGCACCTCGTCGTGGATGGCCTTCGTCTGCCGCGTGTTCGCGCCCGTGGCGATCACGAAGTAGTCGGTGTAGTCGCACACCGACCGCATGTCGAGGATGGCGACGTCGGTTGCCAGCTTCTCCTCGCAGAGAGCGGAGATGCGGCGTGCGGTCTCGAGCGATGTCAGGTCGGGTGCGTCCGTTCGGTCAGGGCTTGTGACGAATCGACACAAGCCTCGTCTGACCGAAGCATACCCCCGGCCGCGGACCGGTCAACGTCCGCGATAGAGCGCCAGACGGGCGATCTCGGCGGCGACCGCGGCGGGCACGAGGCCGTCGATCGGCTCGCCGGCAGCCGCGCGCGCCCGGATGTCGGAGGAGGAGACGGGAAGCGGCTCGATCTCGAAGAACGAGACGCGATCGGGGCGCTCGAGCTCCGCCAGCACGGCCTCCAACCGGCCGCGCTCGACCCCCGGGCGCGTCGCCACGCCGAGCCGTGCGAGCTCGAGCACGCGCTCGGGATCCTTCCACTCGAGGAACGCGGCGAACTCGTCGGCGCCGACGAGGAACACCGGATCGTCGAGCCGCGAGCGCCTCGAGCGAGTCGACCGTGCGCGCGAACGGGTCGAGGCCGACCTCGGCCTCGTCGAGCGGCGCGAAGGCGAGCTCCGCGAGAAGCAGCCGGACGCTCGGCAGCGGTGCCGACCTCCTTGTGCCCCGGATCCTCGACGACCCGGACGAGCAGCCGGTCGAGCGCGAAGTGCTCGATGCCCCGCCGCGCGAGCTCGACATGGCCGACGTGCGGCGGGTCGAACGCGCCGCCGAAGACTCCGACGGCTAGACCCACTCGAGCTCCTCGTCGCCGATCTCGACGAGCGCCCCCTTGCGGATCCCGGCGGCGCGGAGCGCCTCCTCGAGCTCGTCGCTCTCGGGCGCGTCCCCGACGACCCGGTAGCCGCCTTCGATCCGCAGGATGCGGAACCGCCGCCGTGCGGGCGGAGTCGGGTGGTAGTCGAGGAACTCGGGCAACGTCGCTTCCTCCTCGACCAGCTCCGGCGCGGCCGGGCAGAGGGCGAAGAGGGCCTGCTTCAGCTCGGGGATGCCGGCGCCGGTGGCGCAGGAGACGCGGTGGACGGCGACGATGCGGTCGTCCTCGACGGTGAACGGCGCCGGCTCGGGGCTGAGGTCGGCCTTGTTGAGGACGACGATCTGGGGGCGCTCGTCGAGCCCCGCGCCGTAGAGCGCCAGCTCGCGGTCGATCGTGTGGAACCGCTCGTCGGCATCGCCCTCGGACCCGTCGATCACGTGGGCGAGCAGCCGCGCCCGCTCGAGGTGGGCGAGGAACTCGTGACCGAGGCCGATGCCCTCGCTCGCCCCCTCGATCAGGCCGGGCACGTCCGCGACGGTCAGCTGCGACCCGTCCTGCGCCTCGACCGTCCCGAGCACGGGCTGGAGGGTCGTGAACGGGTAGTCGGCGACCTTCGGCGTCGCGTTCGAGATGCGCCGGAGCAGGGACGACTTGCCGGCGTTGGGCAGGCCGGCGAGCGCGGCGTCGGCGACGAGCTTGAGACGGAGCTCGAGCGCCCGCTCGGCCCCGGGAAGCCCCGTCTCGGCGAAGCGCGGCGCCTGGCGGGTGGGGGTCGCGAAGCTGAGCGTTGCCCCGCCCGCCGCCGCCGCCGCGCGCGACGACCGTCCGCGTGCCCGGCAGCGCGAGGTCGGCGACCAGCTCCTCGTCGCTCCAGACCTGGGTGCCGACCGGGACGGCGAGATCGATCGAGTCGCCGTCGGCGCCGTGCCGGCGGCCACCGCGGCCGTGGCCGCCGCGCCCCGCGGAGAACAGCCGTCGCCCGCGGAGCGAGGACAGGTCGCGGAGCGAGGCGTCCGCGACGAGCGCGACGTCCCCGCCGCGGCCGCCGTCACCGCCGTCCGGCCCGCCCTTCGGGACGTACTTCTCGCGCCGGAAGCCGAGCGCGCCGTCGCCTCCGCGGCCCGAGCGGACGACGATGGATACCCGATCGTGGAACACGGCCGCGGCGCCCTCGTGGCGCGGCGTTCGCTACGCGGTCTCGGCGGGAGCGCTGACCGCCACCGAACGGCGCTCGCCGCTTCGGTGGAACTCGACGATGCCCTCGCGGAGCGCGAAGAGCGTGTCGTCGCGGCCGATCCCGACGCCGGGGCCGGGGCGGAAGCGCGTTCCGCGCTGCCGCACGATGATCATCCCGGCCTTGACCTCCTGGCCGGCGAAGATCTTCACGCCGAGCCGCTTGCGACTGGGAGTCGCGGCCGTTCTTCGAGGAGCCGAGGCCCTTCTTGTGTGCCATTAGGAATCTGCCTCCGAGATCGCGGCTTCGAGCGCGGCGATCGCGCCCTTGCGCTTGCCGTGCGCCTGCTCGTAGTCGAGCGCTGCACGCAGCCCCTCGTCGTCCCAGCCGGCTGCCGCCTCCTTGACCTGGGCGACCGTGAGGTCGGCGTAGCCCTCGGGGAGCCCGGCGGGACGCCTGGGCCGGGGTCTCGGCCGGCGCCTCGTCCTTCGCCGGGGCGGCGGGCTTCGGCTTCGCAGCCTGCTTCGCCGTGCTCTTCCCCGCTCCGCCGATCGACTCGATCTCGATCTGCGTGAGCGAGGCGCGGAACCCCGTGTGGCGCTTGTAGCCGGTGCGCTGCTTGTACTTGCCGATGCGGATCTTCGGGCCCTTCGCCTGCGTCACGACCTTCGCGGTCACGACCGCTCCGGCCGGCGCGATCTGCGTGTCGCCGTCCCCGCCGACGAGGAGCACCGTCGGGTTGAACGTCGCGCCGTCGTCGAGCGCGAGCCGGTCGACGAGCAGGCGCTCGCCCGCGCTGACGCGGTACTGCTTGCCGCCGACGGAGATGATCGCGTAGCTCATGCCTGGGTCACCTGACGAGGAAAACGCGGGCAATCGCCCGCGAGCCGCGGGATTGTAGCGAAGATCCGGGCGCTTCGACCCCGCGCTAGCGGCGGTCGAAGTCCTCGATCCACTCCGACATCGGGACGTAGCCGGCCTCCGAGGGCGCGGTCGCGTCGACGGGCTCCGGAGCCCGCCGGGGGGCAGCCTCGGGCACCGGCACCGGCGCCTCCTCGGGGGCGATTCGGCTCGGTCGCTGCGGCCTCTGCGTCTGTCGCCTCTGCGTCTGCCGCCTCTGCGCCGGCCGCCGCGTCGCCGTTGGCGGCCGGCTTGCGCTTCCGGTTCCGGCCGCCCCGCGTGCCGCGGCGCGTGCGCTTCTTCGCGGCCGGCGCGTCGCCGTCCGTGGCGTCGCCGTCGGTCGCGGACGCATCTGCCTCTGCCTCTGCCTCCGGCATGTCGTCGCTCACCACCGGCTCGACGACCGCCTCGCCGTCGGTGGCGGGCGGCTCCTGCGCCGCCGGCGCGCCGTCCGTGTCGGGCACGTGGATCTTCGGGGCTGCGCTTGCGGCGCTGCGCCGGCTTCGGCCTGGGCTTCGCGCGCTCGACCGGCTCCGCCTCGACCTCCTGGTCGACCGCGCGCCTCGGCGTCGGGCTCGACGTCCTCGGCCTCGGCGACCGCGGTCTCGTCCTGCCCGTCGGCAGCGGCCGCGGGCTTCTTCCGGCGCTTGCCGCCGCGTGAGCCTCGCCTCGTCCGCTTCCGGGCCGGAGCCGCGGGGTCGCTCTCGTCCTCGGACACGATCTCGTCGGCCTCGTCATCGGACACCGGAGGCTCCTCGACCACCACGACGTCCGCGACGGGCTCGAGCTCATCCGAGGGCGCCTCGGCCGGCTCGGGGGCTGCCTCGCCGGACTTTCGCCGCGCGGGCGCCGCGCGGGTCGGCTTCTCCGCCTCGCTCTCGAACGTGATCGGCGTCGGTGCCGTGCCGGAGTCGACGAGCGTCGCGAACGCCTGGCCGTCGAGGACGCGCCCGACGACGACCTTGACCTTCTTGCCGACGAGCTTCGCCGTGTCGGCGACGACCACGTCGAGGCCGTCGAGCTTCCCGACCGCCGCCCCGACGTCGTGGAGGTCGAGCTCGACGAGCTTCAGCTCCACCTCCGCCCCTTCCTCGACCGGCGCGGACGCCGCGAGGTCGTCCCTCCGGCCCTCGGCGAGCACCTCGAAGTGGTCGGAGTGGATGTGCCCCTCGGCGGGCACGAGGTAGAACCGCCGGCGCGTGGCGTCCTCGAGCGCGGCGAGCCGCGCGCCCCCGGGGCCTGCGACGAGCGCCAGCGTCCGCGGGTGGAGCGCGACCCGGTAGGCCTGGACGCGCGAGCCGGCCCCGGCCACGGCGAGCGCGCGCAGGCGCCGCTCGACCTGCAGGGCGTTCGTCGCGTCCGAGACGACGATCCCGTCGCCGCCGCACGTCGGGCACGCCCGCGTCATGATCTCGCGCGGGCCGTCGGTCACGTTCTGCCGTGTCATCTCGACGAGCCCGAGCGGCGAGATCTCGACGACGTACGTCTTCGTGCGGTCTCGCTCGAGCTCGGTGCGGAACGCGTCCTCGACCGCCTGGCGGTTCTTCGGGTTCGCCATGTCGATGAAGTCGATGACGATGATCCCGCCGATGTCACGCAGCCGGAGCTGGCGCACGACCTCCTTCACGGCCTCGAGGTTGTTCTTCGTCGCCGTGTCCTCGAGCCGCTGGGTCGACGTCTTCGACCGCGAGCCGACGAAGCGGCCCGTGTTGACGTCGATCACCGTGAAGGCCTCGGCGTAGTCGAAGATGAGGTAGCCGCCCGACGGGAGGTCGACGCGGCGGTCGAGCGTCGACGCGATCTCCTTCTCGACGCCGTACCGCTCGAACAGCGGCTCCTTCTCCTTCGTCCGGTGGACGCGGTCGACCATGTGCGGCGAGGTCTTCTTGAGGTAGCCGACGATCCGCTTGTGCGTGCGGTCGGAGTCGACGTGGGCGGCCGCGAAGTCGCCCGCGAAGAGGTCCCGGACGATGCGGAGCGGCAGCTCCGCCTCCTGGTAGACGAGCTCGGGCGCGCTCCCGGTCTTCGCGCGCGCCTCGATCGTCTTCCACAGCCGCTGGAGGAAGACGAGGTCGCGCTCGACGTCCTCTGCCGAGGCCCCCTCGGCCGCGGTGCGGACGATCACGCCGCCCTTCGCCGGCATGATGTCCTTGAGGATGTCCTTGAGCCGCTGGCGCTCGGCGTCCTCGAGGCGGCGCGAGACACCGAGGCCCTCGCCGTTCGGGACGTAGACGAGGAACCGGCCGGGCAGCGAGATCTCGGTCGTGAGCCGCGCGCCCTTGGTCTTCATCGGGTCCTTCACCGCCTGCACGAGGATCTGCTGGCCCCGTTGGATGAGGTCGGTGATCTTCTTCCCGTGCCGCTTGCCCTCGAGCTCGGGCACGACGATCTCGTCGACGTACAGGAAGCCGTTCTTCTCGAGACCGATCTCGACGAACGCGGCCTCCATCCCGGGCAGGACGTTGTCGACCGTGCCGAGGTAGATGTTCCCGGCGATCGACCGCCGCTCCGGCCGCTCGAGGTAGACCTCGGCGACGCGGTCGTCCTCGAGCAGCGCGACGCGTTGCTCGCCGACGTCGACCGAGATCAGGAGCTCGCGCTTCGCCTGCGGGAGCGGCGCTCTGCGCTGCGTCTGCCGCCGGCGCTCGCGACTGCTCGAGCGCTCGCGGTTGCTCGACCGCTCGCGGTTGCTCGACCCCTTCTTCGTGCCGCGGTCAGGCGTCGTCTCGGCCTTGGCGGCCGGTGCCTCGCGCTGCGTCGTCTGGGGCGTCTGCGGCTCGCCGTTGGCGTCGGCTGCCGCACCAGGCTTACGCCGTCCGCGTCCTCCTCTGCTTCCTCTGCGCCGCCGGGGCCTCGGGGCCCCGCCGTCCGTCCCGGGTGTCTCCTCGTCCGCCTCCGGCGCCTGCTCGACCTCAGTCGGCTCGGCCTCCAGCGCGATGGCTTCCTCTGCGACCGGGAGGTCCTGCTTCTGTCGTCGGATCCTGAACCAGGGCAAGAATCGTTTCTCCTCGTGTAAGCGCGCGCGGGCGCACATCCGCCTGTGCGGAGCGCCACGCGCAGCGTCGGGTTGTGAATTCAGTGGCCATGTGCCTGGCGCAAGGCTATCAGCGCACCCCTCCGCGGACGGGCGGATCCGGGCGCGGCCTCAGGCGGCCGCGGAGCGCAGGCGCGCGCGTCGCGCGCGAACGGCGCGGAGACGCTGGCTGAGACGAGCCCAGGCCCACGGCTCGAGCTCGTGGTAGCGGTTCTGGTTCTGTCCACGGGTCGACTCGAGGTACTCGAACCAGGCGTCCGCCTCCTCGATCTGCAGCAACTCCTCTGCGAGCTCCGTGTCCGGCACGCTGGAACCTCCATCGATCTGGGCCGTGTCGGAGGCGATCCTAGGACCCGGACCGGACGGACCCGATCCGTCCGGCGAGCGCCGCGAGTGCAGCGGTCGCCCCGGCGGCGACCGCCGCTTCGAGGACACGGCCGCGCACGGGAAGCCGGCGGACGAGCGTCCGGGCGAGGAGCCCGGTGGCGACGGCGGCGGCGAGCGCGGGAGCGACCGCCTCGGCGGCGGCGCGCGTGTCGCGCGGCGACGGCGCCCCGCTCGCGGCCGACAGGTCCGAGAGCATCCGCGCCTGGCCGAGCGTCAGCGCCGCGAGGTGTGGCCCCTCGTCGCGGGTCAGCGCCGCGAGCGTCCCGGCGGCGAGCGCGCCCTCGAGCGCGCGCCGGCGCTCCACGGGAGCGCGGAGCACGGGGAGCCGCGCCGCGAGCGCCGCGCCCTCGGCTCCGAGCGCGGCGGCGAGCGCCTCCGCGATGTCGTCGGTCGGGAAGCCGCTCCCCGGCGGGACCTCGATGACGTCCGTCGCGAGCACGTACGGGAGCCGGACGGAGGAGATGCCGGTCTGCACCGCGACGACCGGCACGAGCGCGCGCGTGGCGGCACGGAGCTGCGCCTCGTCCTCGGGCGTCGCCGCCCCGGCGACGACCCGAACGAGCGCGGCGGCGCGGGCGGGGTCGCCGCTCGTCGTCACGACGCCTCGGTCGCCGCCCGCGGAGAGCGCGCTCGCGAGCTGCTCGGCGAGCACGCCCGTCACGAGGAGCGGGCGCCCGACCGTGTCGGAGCGCTGCGCGTATCGCGTCAGCGCGAGCACGTCCCGGGGGCCGATGCCGAGCGGCGTCATCGACGCAGGACGTCCGCCTCGCGGCCGCGCGCGTGGATCGCCTGGAGGACTCCCACCGCGACGAGGTTCGCCACCATCGACGAGCCGCCGACCGTCACGAACGGCAGCGGGATGCCGGTCACCGGCGCGATGCCCATGGTCATCCCGACGTTGACGAAGACCTGGAACAGGAACGCGAAGACGATCCCGCCCGCGACCACGGCGCCGTAGAGATCCCCGGCGACGGTGACGACGCGGAGCCCGCGCCAGACGACCAGGAGGTAGAGGAGGAGCAGGATCGAGGCGCCGAAGAAGCCGCGCTGCTCCGCGAACGACGCGAACACGAAGTCGGTCGCGTGCTCGGGCAGGTAGTCGAAGCGCGTCTGGCTCGCCTCGGTGACCCCGCGCCCCTCGAGGCCGCCGGCGCCGACCGCGGTGATCGACTGGTTGACGTTGTAGGTCAGCCCGCTCGGATCGGAGTCGGGGTTCGTGAAGCCGGTGAGGCGCGCGGTCTGGTACGGCTTGAGCACCTCGATCCCGGACGCCGGCAGGAACCAGAGGACGCTCCCCACCAGCAGCCCTGCCGCTCCGAGCAGCAGCGCGAGGTGGAGCCAGCGGACGCCCGAGAGGAACAGGACCGCGGAGAGCGCGGCCGCGTACACGAGCGCCGTCCCGAGGTCCGGCTGCAGGAACACGAGCACCATCGGCACGATCGCGAGCCCGATCGCCGTCGCGACCGTGCGCAGCCGGCCGATCCGGTGCTGCTTCTCGACGAGGAAGCCGGCGATCGCGAGGACGAAGAGCACCTTGCCGAACTCGGACGGCTGGAACTGGAACGGCCCGAGCTCGATCCAGCGCTTCGATCCGCGGACGGCCTCCGCGAAGACGAAGACGAAGATCATCAGCCCGATCGTGCCGCCGTAGACGACGCGCCAGTGGCGCCGGTAGAGCGAGGGCGGGGTGAGGATCGCGACCACGAGCCCGGTCCCGCCGATCGCGGCCGCGATCGCCTGTCTCGTGACGAAGTAGCCCGAGTCGCCGGGGATGTCGAATCGGGTGATGCCGGCGACGGCCCACAGGCCGTAGCCCACGAGCGCCGCGACCGCGAGCAGCAGCACGAGGTCGAGCCGCCGGACGAGGGACGCGACGTCGATCGCGTCGCGCGACCGGAGCGGGATCCGCTGGCGACCGGCGTCGACGATCATCTGGTGCACGCATCAGTCCGTCTCCACGAGGGTCTGGGTCTCGGCCTTGACGCCGAAGAACCGCTCGAACACGCGGAGCGCCGCCGGGGCGGCGGCCGTCGAGCCGTGGCCGCCGTTCTCGATCACCGCGCAGACGACGATCCGCGCGACCTCGGTCTGCGCCGGCCCGTAGCCGCACCACCACGACTGGTCCTCGAGGTGCCCCGGCGGATAGCCCGGGATCGGCACGACCTTCTCCGCCGTGCCCGTCTTGCCGGCGACCGCGATCGGGAAGCTCGAGAAGACGCCGGACGACGTGCCGTACGTCGAGTGGGTGGCGGCGTAGAGGCCGTCGCGGATCACCTGCAGCGCCGCGGGGTCGACGCCGACCGACTCGGGCGGGTCGGGCGTGAAGCGGCGCTCGACGACCGGCGCCTGCCCGCGCGCCGCCGACGTCTCCACCTGCGACACGACGTACGGCTTCACGAGCTTGCCGCCGTTGGCGATCATCGCGTAGAAGCGCGCCATCTGGAGCGGCGTCACCGCGACGTCCTTCTGGCCGATCGCGAGCTGGATCGAGTCGCCCGGGTTCCACGCCTTGTCCCAGTCGCTCGTGAAGGTCCGCTTCCGCCACGCCGGTGTCGGGACGAGGCCCGTCTCCTCGCGCCCGACGTCGATGCCCGCCGGCGCGCCGAAGCCGAACCGGCGCGCCCACTCCTGCATCCGCGTCCGGCCCTTGTCGCCGCCGAGGTAGAAGCGGTACCCGACGTCGTAGAAGTAGGTGTCGCACGACCGCGCGAGCGCCTCCGGCAGCGACATCGCGTGGTTGACGTACGGGTCCCAGTTGACGAACTCCTGCTTGTCGAGGCCGTACGTCGCCGACGGCGTGCAGCCGACCGACTCGTACGGCTCGAGCAGGTGCTCCTGCATCGCCGCGAGCGCGACGACCGGCTTCCACGTCGACCCGGGCGGGTAGACGCCCGTGGTCACGCGGTTGATGCCGGGGTAGTTCTGCTTCTTCGCCGCGGCGTCGTTCACGAGCGGCTGGATCTTCTTCGGATCGACGCGGCCGACGTAGACGGACGGCTTGTACGTCGGCGTCGACGCCATCGCGAGGACCGCGCCGTCGCGCGGGTCGAGCGCGACGAGCGCGCCGCCGTTGGCGTAGTAGGACTCGTTCTCCCGGGCGGTCGCGATCCCGTACCGGAGCGCGCGCTCGGCGGCCCGCTGGAGCCCGATGTCGATGGTCAGCCGCACGGCGTGCCCGGGCCGCGCCTCGCGCTTCGGCTCGAGCGGCCCCTGCGGGCGGCCGAGCGAGTCGACCCGGATCTGCGCCTGGCCGGACTCGCCGCGGAGGAACTCGTCGAACGTCGACTCGACCCCGGCCTTGCCGACCTTGTCGCCCGAGCGGTAGAGCTTCGGCCTCCGGTCGAGGTCGTCCTCCGACACCTCGCCGACGTACCCGAGAACCTGCGCCGCGAGTGTCTGGTGCGGGTAGTGCCGGAGGTAGGTCTGCTGGATCTGGACGCCGGGGAACTCGGCCTGGTGCTCGTAGAGGTATGCGACCTGGTCCTCGCCGACCGCGGTCTTCACCGTGATCGGGTTGAGCGGGTCGGCGATCCGCTGGTCGACCTCCTTCGCGAGCCGTGCCGGCGGCACCTTCAGCACCCAGGCGAGCCGCTTGATGACGTCGTAGCGGCCCTGCTTCGGCAGGTCGCCCACCCAGACCTTCACGGCGGTGCCGGCGACGTTGTCGACGATGGGCTTGCCGTTCCGGTCGAGGATCGTGCCGCGCGGAGCCTCGATGCGGATCGTGCGGAGCTGGTTCCCCTGGGCCGCGGCGAGGTACGTGTCGCCCGACAGCACCTGGAGCGACCAGAGTCGGAAGAAGAGCACCGCGAAGACCATGAGCGCGACGACCCCGAGAACGCCGACGCGGAGCGCGAGCCCCGGCGTCAGCCGGTACGGCGCCTCGACCCCCGGATCGGGTGGCAGGAACCGCGTCGACGTGTTCCGCCGCTCGCCGTACGGGGTGTCGCTCACACCAGCTCCACGCGGCGGGCGGGCTCGTACTGCTGCGGCGGGCGCGATCACGACGCGACACAGCCGGACGATCGGCAGGACGAGGAGGGCCGCCAGGAGCGCGCTCGGGAGGAGCGTGACGAGCGCCTCCCGCGCGGAGACCGGCTGACCGAGGAGGAAGTGGATCGCGACGCCGCCGAGACCCGCGGCGATCGAGATCGCGAACGCGGCGACGGGTGCCGCGTAGCGGCGTCCGCGGCCGGTCGTCTCGCCGTAGCGGCCCGCCCAGTAGCCGGCCGGCGTGAGGATGATCGCGGTCGTCCCCAGCACGCCGAGCGTCATCACGTCGACGAGCAGCCCCGCGGCGAACCCCGCCCCGGCGCCGGCGATCGACCCTGCCACGAGGCCGACCGCGACGACGGTGACGAGCAGCAGGTCGGGCTCCGCGCCGAGGATGCGGGCGCCCGCGATCGCGGAGACCTGCAGGACCGCCGCGACGAACACGAGCGGCGCGATGCGGAGAGCGACGCTCACCCGGCGCCCCGGTCGGCCGGGACGAGGACGAGCACGGCCTGGAGCGAGGACATGTCGGCGAACGGCTCGACCTGCACCTGGGTGTAGAGATCGGTGTCGGTGCGGCCGACGCTCGTGACGCGCCCGATCTGGATCCCCTTCGGGTAGAGCGACGAGAAGCGCGGCGACTCCC
Source organism: uncultured Actinomycetes bacterium (assembly GCA_963712255.1). Classification (GTDB taxonomy): domain Bacteria; phylum Actinomycetota; class Thermoleophilia; order Gaiellales; family Gaiellaceae; genus Gaiella. The sequence goes on along the minus strand of CAVQHL010000011.1, from coordinate 147,800 downwards.
AGCCGGCGGTGACGACGGTGTCGCCGACGCGGACGACGGCCTCCTTCGGGACCCGGTCGAGCCGGAGCGGCGCGCGCGGGCCGCGACCCGCGCGGATGATGCCCGCCGCGTCGGTCACGAGGTCGACCGCCGAGACCGCGCTCTGGTCGTCCGTCAGGAGCCGGACGCGCGCGGTGCGCGTGCCGACGCGGCTGACCGTCCCGACGAGCCCGTCCGCCGTGACGACCGGGTCGTCGACCCGGACGCCGTCGTTCCAGCCGGCCGCGACGACGATCGCCTGCGCGTAGGCGCCCGCCGGCCGGGAGATGACGGCGGCGGCGAGGCCCTGGAAGCCGTCGGGGAGGCGCGGGCCGTCCCGGAACTGGAGGAGCTCGCGGAGGCGCGCGTTCTCGCGCTGCGCCAGCTGTGCCTGCACGACCTGCTGGCGGAGCGACTCGTTCTCGTCGCGCAGGCTCTCGGCGTCGGAGCGCGCGTCGAAGAGGCCGTCGACCCAGGCGTACGCATCCCTGAACGGCTCGGCGATCCGGTCTGCGGCGACCTGGAACGGGCGCAGCACCGCCGCGGCCCCGTTCTGCGCGCGCGAGACCGGGCCGTCGTCGCCGTCGCGGAACGAGAGCGTCACGAGGACGAGCGCGACGAGGACGAGGATGCCGACCACGAGCCGCCGGCGCGACTGCGCGGTGGTTCTCGAGGACGACTTGCCTGCGGACGGGCGCCGGACTGTCACGCCCAGCACCGCCGCGCGTGCGGTGCGGTTCCGTGGCACCGCCGGATTGTACCGGTGGATCCTGACCGCCCCTGGTGCCCCGTGCCGCTCTCGGCGGCGGGGCAGCTACCGCCGGTTGCCGTTGCGCCGCGCGCGCGAGCGGTTCGAGCGGTGGATCGCCTCGAACTCCTCGAGGCTGCGGCCGGAGCCGACGGCCACGCACGTGAGCGGGCTCTCGGCGAGATGCACGGGCATCTGCGTCTCGTGGCGCAGCCGCTCGTCGAGCCCCTGCAGGAGCGCGCCGCCGCCGGCGAGCACGATGCCGCGGTCCATGATGTCCGCGGCGAGCTCGGGCGGCGTCTTGTCGAGCGTCGACTTGATCGCGTCGACGATCTGCGAGACCGGCTCGTCGAGCGCGCGCCGGATCTCCTCCGAGGTGATGATCACGGTCTTCGGCAGCCCGGTCAGCATGTCGCGCCCGCGGACCTCGGCCTGCACCTCCTCGGACATCCGGTGGGCCGAGCCGACCTCGAGCTTGATCTCCTCCGCGGTCTGCTGGCCGACGAGGAGCTTGTACTCCTTCTTGATGTGATTGACGATCGCCTCGTCCATCTCGTCGCCTCCGACGCGGAGCGACTGCGAGACGACGATCCCGCCGAGCGAGATGACGGCGACCTCGGTCGTGCCGCCGCCGATGTCGACGATCATGTTCCCGGTCGGCTCCGCGACGGGGAGCCCGGCGCCGATCGCGGCGGCCATCGGCTCCTCGATGAGGTAGGCCTGGCGCGCGCCCGCGGAGAGCGTCGCCTCCTCGACGGCGCGCTTCTCGACGCCGGTGACGCCGGACGGGACGCAGACGACGACGCGCGGGTGGGCGAACCGGTGCTGATGGACCTTCTGGATGAAGTGGCGGAGCATCTGCTCGGTCACGTCGAAGTCGGCGATGACGCCGTCCTTCAGCGGGCGGATCGCCGAGATCGAGCCCGGCGTGCGCCCGAGCATCCGCTTTGCCTCGACGCCGACCGCGTGCACGTCGCCCGTGCGCTGGTCGATCGCGACCACCGACGGCTCGGAGAGGACGATCCCCCGGCCGCGGACGTACACCAGCGTGTTCGCGGTGCCGAGGTCCACGGCCATGTCGCGGCCGCCGAAGCCGGTCATCGAGCGGAAGAGGCCCATCAGTCGGTTGAGTGTACCGCCGACCGGATTTGCAGCGATTTTCGGCCGGGCCGGGCTCTACGGGATGAGGAGGTCCGGCAGCTCGCGCTCGAGCGTCGTCATCAGAAGCGCCGCCGGGAGCCCGACGACGTTCGCGTAGTCGCCCTCGATCCGCTCGACGAGGCGCCCGCCGAGCCCCTGGATCGCGTACCCGCCGGCCCGTCCTCTCCACTCGCCGCTTCCGACGTACTCGCGGATCGCACGGTCACCGAACGACCGGAACGTGACCAGGGTCTCGGCGTGGTCGACGGTCTCGCCGCCGGGGGCGATCAGGCAGAGCCCCGAGAGGACGGTGTGCGTGCGCCCGGAGAGCTCCCGGAGAATCTCCACGGCGTCGTCCACGTCCCGCGGCTTGCCGTAGACGCGACCGTCGAGGTGCACGGTCGTGTCGACGCCGATGGTCGCGTGGTCCGGCCGGTGCACCGAGCGCGCCTTGCCGACCGCGTGCGCGCGCACCAGCTCCACGGGGTCCGCGTCGGGGGGATCGTGCTCCACGTACGCGGGGGCGACCACGTCGAACGGGATCCGCAGCTGCTGGAGGATGTCGCGTCGCTGTGCAGAGGTCGATGCGAGAACGAGCCGCATCGACGGCGGGCTACAGGAGCCCGTCCGGGAAGAACAGCCGGAGCTCGCGGCGCGCGCTCGCGGACGAGTCCGACCCGTGCACGACGTTCTCGGAGAGCAGGGTGGCGAAGTCGCCGCGGATCGTCCCGGGGGCGGAGTCGGCCGGGTTGGTGGCGCCCATCATCGAGCGGACGCCTGCGATCGCGTTCTCGCCGCGGACGGCGACCGCGAGCACCGGGCCGGACGTGATGAAGTCGACGAGCTCGCCGAAGAACGGCTTGCCCTTGTGCTCCGCGTAGTGCTCCCGCGCGAGCGCCTTCGAGACCTTCAGGAGCCGGACGCCGCGGAGCTCGTAGCCGCGGCGCTCGAAGCGCGCCACGACCTCGCCGCTGAGCGCCCGCCGGACGCCGTCGGGCTTGACGAGCACGAGTGTCGTCTCGATCGCCATCGGGCGCGTAGGTTAGTCGCCGCGACGCGAGCGTCGCGGGCGAACCGGCTGGAGCACGTCCTCGCCGGTGACGATCCCGGGCGGGACGGGCGTTGCGCAGTACGGGCACACCTGCCAGATCGGCTCGAGCGGCGCGGCGCACTCCCCGCAGGACTGCTTGAGCCGGGTCGTGCAGACGGGACAGACGAGGAACGACGGCTCGACGACGCCCCGGCACACGGGGCAGCGGAGGTCGCGCTCGGCGAGGCGGTCCTCGATCGCGAGGATCTCGAGCTCGCGCTCACGCACGTCCTCGATGTACTCGGGCGGGCGGAACAGCATGTAGATGAGCGGCCCGAGGAACGGCGGGATCGCGCCGAGGAGCGTCGCCATCGCGACGAGCCACGGGTCCTCGATCCGCCGGCGCGCGTCCTTGTAGACCCAGTAGACGGTCGCGAGCCAGAAGACGACGAGCAGGAAGATCCCGAGGTTCTTCGCGACGTCGAACGCGTTGGAGTCGAACAGGCTGTCGTCTGCGGCGGCGGCGAGCACGGGATGAGCCTAGAGCAGGAGCTTGCCGAGGATATACCCGAGGGCAAACGCGCTCCCGACGATCGCGAGCAGGACGAACGCCGCGAAGCCGAACACGGTCAGCCGCTCCCGCATCCGCGTCACGACGGGCCCTCGAGGTCGGCCAGGAGGTAGAGCGACCCCGTCACGAGCACCGGCTCGCCGAGCGAATGGGCCAGCGCGAGCGCCTCCCGGGGGTCGTCGCGCGCCTCGACCACGCGCAAACCAGGAACGTGCGCGCGCCGCGAGCTCGTCCGCCGGCAGCGCCCTCGCGTTCGACGAGCGGCACGCGACGAAGCGATCGCCCAGCCGGGCGAGCCCCGAGAGCATGGCGTCGACGTCCTTGTCCGAGAGAATCGAGGCCATCACGGTGTAATCGTCCGGGGGAAGCCGCTCCACGAGCCAGCGGATGCCGGCTGGATTGTGCGCACCGTCCCGGACCTCGTGGTCGCGGCGCTCGAGCCGGCCGGGAAGCGCGACACCGTCGAGGGCCGAGGGATCGACGTCCGCGCCGAGGAACTCCTGCGCGGCCGCCGTCGCGAGTCGCTCCGGGCCGCCGTCCTCGACGAGGACCTCGACCGGCACCCGCCGCGAGCGCCGCCGCCTCCCACTCGGGCTCCCCGACGACCACGGTGCACCCGGGAGGGGTGACCGCGAGCTTCTCCGCGGCGATCGCCTCGCGCGTCGAGCCGAGGACGTCCGTGTGCTCGAGCGAGACGTTCGTGAGCACGACGACCCGCGTCGCGTCGAGGACGTTCGTCGCGTCGTGCCGGCCGCCGAGCCCGGCCTCGACGGCCGCGGCCTCGACCTCGGCCTCCCGGAACGCGACGAAGGCGGCCGCCGTGAGCACCTCGAACTGCGTCGCCCGGAGGAGCTCGGCCGCGGGTCGGACCCCGCCGAGCACCGCCTCGAGGTCGACCTCCGTTCCGGCGACGCGGATCCGCTCCGACCACGACCGGACGTGCGGCGACAGGTACGCCCCGGCGTTCACCCCGTGCGCGCGCAGGAGCTCCTCCACCATCCGCGTCGTCGTCGACTTGCCGTTCGTCCCGACGACGTGGACCGCGGGCAGGCCCGACTGCGGCTGGCCGAGCTCGAGGAGGAGCGCACGCATCCGCTCCGTGCCGAAGCCGTCCTTCGGCCACGGCGAGAGGCTCTCGAGCCAGGCGACGTTCGACGCCCGGGGCACCTGTCGTCAGCTCCCGAGGAGCTCCAACTCGCCGCGGTACCGCTCGAGCTTGGCGCGCTCCGCGTCGACGACCTCGGCCGGCGCGTTCGCGACGAACCGCTCGTTCGCGAGCATGCCCTCCGCGCGCGCGATCTCCCGGTGCAGCCGCGACCGCTCGGCCTCGACGTCGCCGTCGTCGCGGCGGCGCTCCGGTCGCACGACCGCGGCGAAGATGCGCTGCTCGTCGTCGCCGGGCAGCTCGACCCGGACACCGCTCCGGCGGAACACCTGCGCCGCGTCCTGGACGCGGTCGAGGGCGCCGAGCGCGTCGGCGTACGCCGCGTCCGGCTCGGGCCACGCCGACACGATCAGCCGCGCGTCCGCGGCCCGGGAGGTGCGACCAGATCTCCTCCGTCACGTGCGGCACGAGCGGATGGAGGAGCGCGAGCAGCCGCTCGAGCGCAGCGAGAGCCGTCGCGCGCGCGTCCTCGTCGCCGTCGTAGAGCCGCTGCTTGACCGCCTCCGCGTACCAGTCGCAGAAGTCGTCGAACGTGAGGTGGTAGAGCACGCTCGTGGCCGCGGCGAAGTCGAACCGGCTCCAGGCGTCCTCGACCGCGGCGCGGGCGGCATCGAGCCGCGCGAGGATCCAGCGCTCCTCGAGCGCCGCCGGGCGGAGCGCCGGGGCCGCCCCCTCGGTGTTCTGGAGGATCAGGCGCGCCACGTTCCAGAGCTTGATCGCGAGCTTGCGTCCCTCCTCGATCGCCTTCGGCGAGTAGCGGACGTCCTGCGTCGACGACGCCTTGAGCAGGCCGTACCGCGTCGCGTCGGCGCCGTGCGCCTCGACCGGCTCCATCGGGTCGACCCCCGTGCCGAGGCTCTTCGACATCCGGCGCCCGTCGGGCGCGAGGACCGTCGACGTGATGATCACGTCCGTGAACGGGATCTCGCCGAGGAGGAAGAGGCCGGAGAAGATCATCCGGTTCTCCCAGAGGCGGATGATGTCGCGCGCCGTGACGTTGACGTCGCCGGGGTAGTAGCGGTCGAGCTCCGGCGTCTGCTCCGGCCAGCCGAGCGTCGCGAACGGCCAGAGCGCCGACGAGAACCACGTGTCGAGCACGTCGGGGTCGCGCTCCAGCTCCGTCGTGCCGCACTCGGCGCACGCGTCGGGCGGCGGCCACGCGCACGTCTGATGCCCGTCCGGGCACGTCCAGATCGGGATCTGATGGCCCCACCAGAGCTGACGCGAGACGCACCAGTCGGGCGCCTGCTCGAGGGACTCGATCGCGAACCGGTGCTGGCTCTCCGGGTGGTAGCGGACGCGCCGCTCGCGAAGGGCCTCGATCGCCGGGCGTGCGAGCTCGTCCATCTCGCACCACCACTGCGGCGAGACGAGCGGCTCGATCCGCGAGTGGCAGCGCTCGCACGTGCCGACCGAGTGGCGGTACGGCTCGCGCTTCTCGAGCCGGCCCCGCTCGTCGAGCCAGGCGACGATCCTCGCGTCGGCCTCCTTCTGGTCGAGGCCCTCGAAGCCCTCGGCGATCATGCGGCCGTCGAGCCCGATCACCGTGAGCGTCTCGAGACCGTGCGTGCCGCCGATCTCGAAGTCGGTCGGGTCGTGACCCGGCGTGATCTTGAGAGCGCCGGTGCCGAACTCCGGATCGACCCGCTCGTCGGCGATCACCGGCACGCGGCGCTCGACGACCGGGACGACGACCTCGCGTCCGACGGCAGCCCGGTACCGCTCGTCGTCGGGGTGCACCGCGACGGCGACGTCGGCGAGGATCGTCGACGGCCGCACCGTCGCGATGGTGATCCCGTCGACGCCGTCGCCGTCGGCGAACGGGTAGCGCACGTGGAAGAGCGTGTCGTCCATCTCGACGTGCTCGACCTCGAGGTCGGAGATCGCCGTCCGGTGATGGGGGCACCAGTTGACGATCCGGTTCGCGCGGTAGATCCAGCCGGCCTCCCAGAGCCGGACGAAGAACGTCATCACCGCCTCGACGTACGCGTCGTCCATCGTGAACCGCTCGCGCGAGTAGTCGAGCGACGCGCCGAGGCGCCGGAACTGCCCCATGATCGTGCGGCCGGTCTCGTCGAGCCAGCTCCACGTCCGCTCGAGGAACGCGTCGCGGCCGACCTCCTGCCGCGAGGTGCCTTCCGCGACCAGCTGCTTCTCGACGACGTTCTGCGTCGAGATCCCCGCGTGGTCGTAGCCCGGCTGCCAGAGCGTGTCGAAGCCGCGCATCCGGTGCCAGCGCACGAGCACGTCCTGGATCGACCCGTTGAGGGCGTGCCCCATGTGGAGCTCGCCCGTCACGTTCGGCGGCGGGACGCAGATGACGAACGTGTCGTCGCGGCGCGCGCCGGCGCCCGCGGCGTACAGCCCCTCGGCCTCCCACGTCTCCTGCCAGCGCCGCTCGACGGCGGACGGGTCGTACACCGGTTCCATCAGGCGACGGAGTCTACGGAGCGTCCTCGGGCCGTTGCCCGAGGATGAGGAGCGTGCTCGTGCCGTGCGCGTAGAGGCGCCCCGAGGCGTCCTCGATCCGGGCGTCCGCCGTGGCCGTCGACCGCCCGACGTGGACGGCGCGCCCGATCGCGCGGAGCATCCCGGAGTCGGCGCGGATCGGGCGGACGAAGTTCGCCTTCGTCTCGAGCGTCGTGTACCCGACGCCGTCCGGGAGCATCGTCTGGACGGCGCAGCCGGTCGCGGAGTCGACGAGCGTCAGCGCGAGGCCTCCGTGCACGACGCCGAGCGGGTTGAGGACGAACTCCGACGCCTCGCCCTCGAAGACGGCGTGCCCACTTCCCCACCTCGACGAGCCGGAAGCCCAGCGTCGCGCCGATGGGCGGCTGCGGGAGCCGCCCCTCGACCATGGCCTCGAGGTACGTGAGCCCGCTCGCCTCGCCCGAGGCGTCGAACGCCACGGGCTCGGACCACGTGTACGTCCGCGTGCGCTCGCTCACGACGAGCGTCGGCTCAGCCCGTGCCGTCGGCGACGGCCCCGAGGTCCTCCTCGTCGGGCACGCCGTGCGTGACGAGCGTCGGGTTCAAGCCCTTGGCGATCGTCTCCTTCGTGATCACGCACTTGGAGACGTCGCGGCGCGAGGGCAGCTCGAACATCACGTCGAGCAGCGCGCCCTCGATGATCGACCGGAGCCCGCGGGCGCCGGTCTCGCGCTCGAGCGCCTTGTCGCCGATCTCCCACAGCGCGTCGTCGGTGAAGACGAGCTCGATCGTGTCGTAGCCGAAGAAGCGCTGGTACTGCTTGACGAGCGCGTTCTTCGGCTCCGTGAGGATCCGGACGAGGTCGTCGCGGCGCAGCTGGTGGACGGCCGAGACGACCGGCAGGCGGCCGATGAACTCCGGGATCAGGCCGAAGTTGACGAGATCCTCCGGCATCACCTCGGAGAGCAGCTCGGCGCTCTCCTCCGAGTGCTTCGAGCGCACGTCGGCGCCGAAGCCCACGGCGTTCTTGCCGATCCGCCGGGCGATGATCTTGTCCAGCCCGGCGAACGCGCCGCCGCAGATGAAGAGGATGTTCGTCGTGTCGATCGTGAGGAACTCCTGGTGCGGGTGCTTGCGCCCGCCCTGCGGCGGCACCGACGCGACCGTCCCCTCGAGGATCTTGAGGAGCGCCTGCTGGACGCCCTCACCCGACACGTCGCGCGTGATCGACGGGTTGTCCGCCTTCCGCGCGATCTTGTCGACCTCGTCGATGTAGATGATCCCGGTCTCGGCCTTCTTGATGTCGAAGTCGGCTGCCTGGATGAGCTTCAGGAGGATGTTCTCGACGTCCTCGCCGACGTAGCCGGCCTCGGTGAGCGCGGTCGCGTCCGCGATCGCGAACGGGACGTTGAGGATCCGCGCGAGCGTCTGCGCGAGGAGCGTCTTCCCGCAGCCGGTCGGCCCGAGCAGGAGGATGTTGGACTTCTGCAGCTCGACGTCCTGCTCGTCGGCCTGGCCCATGCGGACGCGCTTGTAGTGGTTGTAGACCGCCACCGCCAGCGTCCGCTTCGCCTCTTCCTGGGAGACGACGTAGTCGTTCAGGACCGAGTAGATGTCCCTCGGGCGAGGGAGGTTGTCGAGGTCGAGCGCGGCGGGAGACGTCAGCTCCTCGTCGATGATCTCGTTGCAGAGATCGATGCACTCGTCGCAGATGTAGACGCCGGGACCGGCGATCAGCTTCTTCACCTGCCGCTGGCTCTTGCCGCAGAAGCTGCAGAGCAGCTGCTCGTTTCCCTCGCTCGCTCGGGCCACTGGTCTCCTCTTTTACTCCGATTTCACGGGTTCGGCTACCCCGTCCTCGGGCGTCCCGGGTGTCAGCGGTGCGTGATCACCCGGTCGATGATGCCGTACTCGACCGACTCCTCGGACGTCATGAAGAAGTCGCGGTCCATGTCCTTGCGCACCTTCTCCTCGTCCTGCTTCGTGTGGTGCGCGACGATCTCCTCCAGCTTTCGCTTCAACGCGATCGTCTCCCTTGCATGGATCTCGATGTCGGACGCCTGACCCTGGTAGCCACCCCACACCTGGTGGAGCAGGATCTTGGAGTTCGGCAGCGCCATCCGCTTCCCTTCGGCGCCGCCGGCAAGCAGGACGGCACCCATGCTCATCGCGATGCCGACGCAGATCGTCCGGACGTCCGGCTTGATGAACTGCATCGTGTCGTAGATCGCCAGCCCCGCATACACGTGCCCGCCGGGCGAGTTGATGTAGAGGTCGATGTCCTTGTCCGGGTCCTCGGACTCGAGGTGCAGGAGCTGGGCGATGATCAGGTTCGCGATCTGGTCGTCCACCTGCGTCCCGAGGAAGATGATCCGTTCGTTGAGCAGGCGGCTGTAGATGTCGAACGACCGCTCGCCACGCGACGTCTGCTCGATCACCATCGGGATCAGGGGGCTCATCGACTCTCCTCGCTTCCGGGGGTCCACAATTTCGTCTCGCCGGCGGGCTTCTCCTTGTCCGGCGTCCAGATCGCCTCACGTGCCGCGTGCTGCTCCGGCGCGATCGGCTTCACCTCGGCGGCGAGCCGGTCGAGCGCCGCCCGCAGACGGAGGTCCTCGCGGAGCGACTCCTGCTGGCCGTGTGCCCAGATGTCGGCGATCACGGCCTCCGGGTCGTCGCCCGAGAGCTCCGCCTGCTCGCGGATCAGGTCCTTCACCTCGTCGTCGGAGACGGCGATGCCCGCACGCTCGGCAACCGCCTCGAGCGCGAGCTCGCGCGCGACGGACTGCGCCGCCTCGCCGCGGATCTGCGCCGTGAGGAGCTCGGGCGACTGCCCCGTCGCCTGGAAGTACGCCTCGGGGCTGATGCCGCGATTCGCGAGCGAGCGGACGAAGCCGTTCAGCAGCTCGCGCGCCCTCGCCTCGACGAGCGGCCCCGCGCCCTGCACGTTCGACGCGCGGACGAGCTCGTCGACCGCCGCCGCCCGGAACGCCCCGTCGATCTGAGCGTCGACCGCGGCGCGGATCCGCCCCTCGATCTCGGCACGGAGCTCCGCGAGGGTGTCGAACTCGCTCGCCGAGCGGGCGAGCTCGTCGTCGGCGTCGGGGAGCACCTTCTCGTTGACGTGCTTGACGGTGACGTCGACCGACGTCTCGGAGCCGTCGCCCAGCTCGTACCGGACGCTTCGCGTGTCCCCGACGCGCGCGCCCACGAGAGACTGCTCGATCTCCTCGACGAGGCTCCGAGCTCCCAGCTCCACGACGGTGTCGGATTGGCCGCCGCCGCCGTCGGACGCGAGGTCGATGACGAGCGTGTCGCCCTCCCGCGCCTCGCGGTCGTCCGCCGGGACGAGCTCGGCGACGGAGTTGCGAAGGGCGTCGAGCTCCTGCTGGACGAGCTCCTCGGGGACCTCGGCCTCCGCGCGCGGCACCTCGAGCGTCGTCCAGTCGACGATCTCGGGCGTCGGCTGGATCTCGACGGTCGCGCTGAACGTCCACGGCTCGCTCTCGGTCGTCGGGAGGTCGAAGTCGTACTCCGGGCGACGCGATGGGACGGAGGCGCGAGCGCGCCGCCGCGTTCCAGAACCAGCCGCCGATGTGCGACTCGACTGCCTCGACCCACAGCCGGTCCTTGCCGACGTTGGCGAGGAGCACCTGCCGCGGCACCTTGCCCTTGCGGAACCCGGGGATCTTGACGGCCTCGGAGAGGTCGTCTGCGGCGTGCTCGACCGCGTGCTCGAGCTCGTGCGGCGAGACGTCGACCGTGAGGCGGACGCGGTTCCCGCCGAGCTCCTCGACCTGGGCCATGTCCGGATTCAAGCAGCTACGGCCTGTCACACCCTTGTCAACGCACTGCGCCGGGGAGCGATGCGGGCGAGAGGGGTCGAACCTCCAAGGGCCGAAGCCCACCGGGACCTAAACCCGGCGCGTCTGCCAGTTCCGCCACGCCCGCGGACGCTTCGAGCCTAGCGCCCTCGCCGGCTTCGGTGCAGGCGCGCTTCAGGGCGTGCCGCCGCAGGCGGGGATCAGCGGGATCCGCTCCGCGGATCCGCTCGCGAAGGTCAGCGCCCCAGGAGGATCCCGACGGTCTCGCGCACGGAGTCGACGACCAGGCCGGCCAGCGCGATGAGCGCGAACGCCGCGAAGGCGACGAACGGCTCGTTCCCCTGCAGGACGAGCAGCGCGCAGAACGCGCCGACCACGACGCAGGCGGTCGCGAGCGGCCGACGGGTCCTCGAGCCCAGCACGAGCCCGCCGAGGAACACGAGACCGAAAACGACGATTCCGAGTGCCATTGCCGGAGCGTAGGACCCGGTCCGGACGGACCGGACCTGACGACCCACGGCGCGCGCTCCGCTAGCGAGTGGCCCCGGGAGGAGTCGAACCTCCGCGCGCAGATTCGAAGTCTGCCGCTCTATCCACTGAGCTACGGGGCCTGAGCAGAGGGTAGATGCGACGGTACGAAGGTGGCGGACGGGACTCGAACCCGCGACCACCGGGACCACAACCCGGGGCTCTACCAACTGAGCTACCGCCACCGCGCGGGATCAGGATAGCCGCGGTACGGCGCAGCCGCCCTCGGCCCGGATAGGCTCGCGCGCGATGGAGGGGGTGCGGCACACCCGGTACGGCTGGTGGCTCGAGGACGCGGGGCCGGTCGAGGCGACGGCGCCGCTCGCGGGCGACACCACCGCCGACGTCGTGATCGTCGGCGGCGGCTACCTCGGGCTGTGGACGGCGTGGCAGCTGAAGGAGCTCGAGCCGTCGCTCGACGTCGTCGTGCTCGAGGCCGGGCTGGCGGGGCACGGGCCGAGCGGCCGGAACGGCGGCTTCGTCTCGACCCTGTGGGACGACGTGCCGATCCTGCGCGACCGCGTCGGCGACGAGCGCGCCCTCGCGGTCGCCCGTGCATCCGATCGCGGTGTCCACGGGATCGGCGAGTGGTGCGAGCGCACCGGGGTCGACGCCTGGTTCCGCGCCGCTCCCACGCTCTACGTCGCGACGAGCGAGGCGCAGCTCGGCTCCTCCGACGACGCGATCGAGGCGTGCGCCGACCTCGGCGTCCCCGAGGAGATCCGCCCGATCGGTGCCGACGAGCTGCGCGGCCGCTGTGACGCGGGCTTCCTCGGCGGCGCGATCCTCCGGACGTCCGCGACCGTCCACCCTGCGAGGCTCTCGCTCGGCCTTCGCGCGAAGGCGATCGAGGCGGGCGTCCGCCTCTACGAGCGGACGAGCGTCCGGCACCTCTCGGCCGACGCGGTCGCGGTCACCCCGCTCGGCCGCGTCCGCGCGGGGGCGGCGGTGCTCGCCGTGAACAGCTCCACGGTGGCCTTCCGGGGCTTCCGCCTGTCGCACGCCGTCGCATCGAGCCACATGGTCGTCACGGAGCCGGTGCCCGACGTGATCGAAGAGCTCGGCTGGACGGGAGGCGAGGCGATCGCCGACGGCCGCACGCTGCTCCACTACCTGCGGACGACCCGCGACGGGCGGATCGCGTTCGGCTGGGGCGGCGGCCGGATGGGATTCGGCGCGCGGCACCTCGCCCGACTGGACGTCGACCCCGGCGCAGCCCGTACGGCCCGGGACGACCTGCTGCGCTTCTTCCCGCAGCTCCGCGGACGCCGGATCACGAACGCCTGGGGCGGGCCGATCGACGTCTCGCCCACGCACCTGCCGATCTTCGGGAGCCGCGGCCGCGTGCACCACGGATTCGGCTTCACGGGCAACGGCGTCGGACCGTCCTACCTCGGCGGCGAGATCCTCGCCCGGCTCGCCCTCGACCGCCGCGACGAGCTGACCCGGCTCGCGATCGTCGAGCCGTCGCGAAAGCTGATGCCGCCCGAGCCGTTCCGCTGGGCGGGCGGCTCCGTGATCCGCGCCGCGCTCGTCCGGTCGGACGCGGCCGAGGACGCCGGCACGCGCCCGGACCCCGTGACCCGGTTCGTCACGGCGCTTCCGCGCCGCCTCGGCCTTCGTCTCCCGCGCTGAGCCGCTCGAGCACGTCGGAGAGAGCGACGTCGTCCGGGACGTCCTCGGGTGCCTCGGCGACCGCCCGCTCGGCAAGCTCGGCGTAGACGCGGGAGATCGCGAGGAAGAGCTCCGGCGTGAGGCCTGCGCCGGCCTGGGTCGCGGCGATCTCCTCCATCTCCGGCACGTAGCGCCATGCCTTCGCCGACGCCTTGCCGATGCGTCCCGCCCGTCCGCCGCCTGTCCGCGAGCCCGGTGTCGACGAGGTCGTCGAGGACGTGCTCGACCACCCCGTACGCCTGCGCCGTGCGGAGCGCCTGCGCGAGGAGCGCGACCCGGCCCTTGTAGACGGACGCGGTGCACATCTTCACGGCGGACGCGAGCCCGACCGCGGAGCCGACGACGACCCGCTCGACCCCCGGCAGCGGAAGGCCCGCGACCTCTTCGGCACGCGGCCCCGACAGGTAGATCCGCGTCGTCCCCGGGGCATGCGGCGGCGCGCCGGAGATCGAGCCGTCGACGGTCTCGAGCCCGTGCGCCGCGAGCACCGCGTCGACCCGCTCGACGGTCATCGGCGAGGTCGCGTTGAGGTCGGCCACGAGCGGCCGTGCGTCGCCGGCTGCGGTGGCGATCGCCTCGGCCACCTCGACTGCGGATCCGGGCGGCACGATGCTGAGGACGATGTCCGCCTCGTGCACGAGCGCCTCGAGCGTCCCGACGTCCTCGACTCCCGCGTCGCCGGCGAGACGCCGTGTCCGTTCGCTGCGTCCGTCGAGCGCAGCGACCACGCGCACGCCGCCCTCCCGGAGGCGCGCGCCGATCGCGCTCCCCATCGCCCCGCATCCGACGAGCCCGACGATCAACGCGCCCGGGAGGATTCGAACCTCCGACCCGCGGATTAGAAGTCCGCCGCTCTGTCCCCTGAGCTACGGGCGCTCTCGAGGGAGGGTAGACGGTCGCGCGGGCGGCGGTCCCGACGACGGTTAGCCTTGACGCGTGGCCGCGACGCCGAACGCGTTTGCCCTCGCCGGTGACGCCGGTGAGCCGCTCCGCTTCAGCGATGCGGAGTTCCTCGTCAAGGCGTCGGCCGAGACGACGGGCGGCTCGTTCTCGATCGTCGAGGAGATCGCGCCGCTCGACACGCCGTCACACGTGCACGCGAACGAGGACGAGCTCTTCATCGTGCTCGAGGGCGAGCACGAGTTCACCGTCGGCGACACCGTGTTCGACGTCGGCCCCGGGGCCGTCGTGTTCGCCCCGCGGGGCATCCCGCACTCCCACCGGCGCGTCGTGCCGCGGACGGGCCGGTTCCTGACGCTCGTGTCGCCGCCGGGATTCGAGGGCTTCTTCCGCGAGCTCTCCGAGGCGGAGCGGGACGGGACCATCGGGCCGGACGCGTACGTCCGCGCCTCGGAGCGCTACGGCATCACCTGGCTCCGGTAGCGGCTTCGCCGCGGAGCGTCCCCCGGCGCGCCCAGCCCGAGCACGGCTCCGACGAGCGCGATCGCGGCTCCGAGCGCGAACGACCAGCGGACGCCGCGCTCGTCGACGAGGACGCCGCCGATCGCCGACCCGGCTGCAATGCCGACCGAGACGGCCGTGCCGAACCAGGCGAACGCCTCGGCGACCGTGCCCGCACGCGCCGAGCGGTCGATGAGCGTGTACAGCGCGCCGATCGTCGGGGCGATCGGCAGCCCGGAGACGAACGCGAAGACGCAGAGCGTCGGGATCGAGACGGCGAGCTGGAGCGTGAGCATCGCCGCGGAGAGGACGAAGGCGCCGCCGACGAACCGCCGCAGGTCGCTTTCGCGCGGGCCGCAGGCCCGCCAGGAGGCCGCCGACGAGGCTCCCGGCGGAGAAGCACGCGAGCGCGATGCCGCCCAGCTCGCGCCCCCCGTGCTCCTCCGCGAGCGCGGGCATCGCGAGCTCGACGGCGCCGAACGCAAGGCCGGCCAACGCCGCGTAGCCGATGATCGTCCGCACTCCCGGCGAGCCGAGGGCGCCGAGTCGCCCTGCGCCGCCGGATCGCGAGGGCGGCGTCTCGCGGACGGGCGGAAGCCGCGCGACCATGGTCGTGCCCACGAGGCACGCGATGCCCGCGCCGCCCACGGCGGCAACCGGCTCGATCGCCGCGAGCCCGGCGGCGACGAGGGGGCCTCCGATGAAGTGGACCTCCTGGATCGTCGCCTCGAGCGCGTACGCCGTCGAGCGGAGCTCGTTGCGCGCAAGCCGCGGCCAGACGATGCGAACCGTGGACGAGAGCGGCGGCATCGAGAAGCCGGCGATCGCCGCCGCGGCCGCGATCGCGCCGATGCCCGCGTCCGCGACCGCCAGGGCCACCACCACGGCGAGGAACGCACCGAAGAGCACCGCGCGGATCTGGAGCACGCGAGTCGGTCCGTAGCGGTCGACCTGCCGCCCGCCGATGGGCGCGCCGATCCCGAGTGCGACCGCGTAGACGGCGACCACCAGCCCCGCCGCGCCGTAGCTCTCGCCCCGGCTCCGGATGAGCAGGAGCAGGGCGAGCGCGGTCATGCCGACCGGCAGCCGGCCGATGAGCGACCAGCCGACGAGCGCCTTCGCGTGCGGGAGGCCGAGAAGCTCCCGGTAGGGATGGGCCTCGCTCACGCGGCCGTTACGCCGCGCGGACGTCGCGCGAGACCGCGGCGGCCACGAGGAGGACGAGCGTCCGCACGCGGGTCAGGCTACTTCCTCCTCGACGCGCTCCTGCTCGGAGAGGAAGCGGAGGAACCAGAAGGCGAAGACGACGAAGAAGACGATCGACTGCTCGGCCGCCATCGTCATCCCGCCGAGCTGCTGGTCGGTCAGGCGGGAGAGCCCCCACACCCGCTCGGGCGCATCGGCATAGGAGTCGTAGAGCGGCTCGGGCACCAGGGCCAGCACGAGGCCGAGCGGCGCCGAGACGACGAACGCGCCGAACGCGTAGGCGGCGCGCGCGGCCGAGGGGAGACGGTGCGGCGCGTCCTGCCAGACGCACCACCAGAACAGGATCCCGGTGACGAGGTACGTCGCGTGCTCGAGCACGAGGAGCGAGTCGGGGCGCCGGAGCGCCGCGTCGTAGAGCGCCGGCACGTGCCAGGCGGCGTAGACGCCGACCCAGAGCGGCAGCGCGACGAACGGGTGGGTCAGAAGGCGGACCGCGCCGACGCCGCCGATCCGCTCGCCGAGCGCTGCGGGCACGCCGAGGACGAGGAGCAGCGGCGCCCACTCCGCGAAGACGACGTTCTGGAGCAGATGCGCCCAGACGAGGTACTCACGAGCCAGGGTGTCGAGCGGGGTGACGAGCGCGACGACGAGGAGGCCACAGCCGCCGAGGAAGCTCGCGGCACGCCATCCCTCCCTGGCACCCCGCGTGGCGACGAGATAGCCGGCTGCGAGCAGGAGCGGCGCGAGCGCCTCGCCGCTCCACGACCAGTCCGTCGGGCTCACGCGGCCACGCTACTCGAACGGCGGGCTACCCTTTCGCGAGCGCGGGTGTAGCTCAATGGTAGAGCCCTAGCCTTCCAAGCTAGTTATGCGGGTTCGATCCCCGCCACCCGCTCTCGACGCCGCGGTGAGCGTCAGCAGCGGGGGCGCACCCGCCGGTACGCGGCCCAGCCGTTTGGCGCCTCTCTGCTTCGCTCCCACGCACCGCAGAGCCGTGGCTGTGCCGCTCGCGCGCGACAGCGGGCTGACGAACAGCCAGCTCGCCCCGGGCGCGTCCGATGCCTGCGCGGAGAGCAGGTCGAACCGGCGCAGCCGCGGGCCGAGAAGGACGTACCCCGGGTCGCTCGCGGTGATCGCGAGCGCGATGCGCGCATCGTCCGGCACCCGTTCGTCGACGAACCGGATCAGGTCGGGGACGTGCACCTCGCTCCCGACCGCGCGCCAGCGAGGCGTCGTCCAGTAGCTCTCGCGGCGCGGGCCGCTCGAGCAGCGGAAGCGCCGGACGGGCGCTTCGAGTCGTTCAGCACGGCCAGCGCGAGCGCGGTGACCGCGATCCCGGCGAGCCCCCACGCGACGGGTCGGCGTCGTCCGACGAGGCCCCAGGTCGCGCCGGCGAGCGCCATCGGCGCCATGAGAAACCGGCCGGCGGCGTCCTGGTAGAAGAGGACGGCCGACATGGCTGCGATCCAGTAGACCGGCGCCAGCGTCAGCAGCGCGCCGAGCCACGGCACGATCCCGCGCCGCGCGGCGATCACCGCGAGGACGATGCCCGCAACGACGAGCAGCGCGCCGAGCGGCCCGTACCAGGTCACGTTCGACGCGGAGCGCGTGATGTCGCGACCGACGGTGACGGCGAGGTCGTCGCGGCCGACCGCCCGCCAGAGCTCGAGGTACGCCTCGTCGAGGTACCGGCGGACGTCCGGCGTCAACACGGGGAGCGCCGCGATGAGGGCCGCAGCCGCCGCCGAACCGAGCGCCGCGGTCGCGCTCCGGCGCCGGTACGCGAACGCGAGGCCGGCGAGGAGGACCGCCGCGGCGACGAGGTAGAGCCATCGGTCTCGACCCGCGGCACCCGGTAGCTCGACGAGCTGGATCGCCGAGCGGAGCCCGCGGGCGACCGCCGCGGCGATGCCCGGCTCGACGTCCTCGTACGGGAACCCGGCGTCCCAGCTTCCCGCCTCGGCCCAGTTGACGACGTACCAGTAGGCGCCCGCGGCCGCGCCGACGAGCACGGCGGTGAGCCGCTGCCCGCGCCGGGTCGACGCGGCGAGGAACGCGACGACGAGCAGGATCGGGATGCCGAAGACCGCCGTGACCTTCGTCCCCACGGCGAGCGCCGTCGCGCCGCCGGCGAGCCAGGGCGCGCCGCGGCCCGTGTCGAGCAGGAGCGCGACGGCGGCGACCAGGAACGAGGCGACGACGAGGTCGTTCTGCGCGGTCGACGCCTGGAGCGCGATCACGGGAAGCGTCGCGACGAGCAGCGCCCCGAGGAGCGCCTCCCGGCGCGAGAGACCGAGTCCCCGCGCGACACCGATCACCCCCACGGCGAGCGCGACGAACGCCGACGCCTGGACGAGCGCCACGTATCGGTCGGCGCCCCCGAGCACCGTCGTCGCGAGGACGCCCATCTCTCCGTGCGGCGGATACGCGTTGACGTACGGGGCGCAGTCGCAGCGCGGGTATCCCACCGCCTCGTTCTCGCGCCAGACCGCGGCGCGCCAGAGGTGGTCGACGATCGTGTCGAAGTCGTTCTGCGGCGTCGACAGACCGAGGACGACGGCGTAGCCGAAGGCGACGAGGACGGCGACGCCGAGCACGGCGCAGAGCGGGTCCTCGAGCGCGCGACGGAGCGCGGATGCACCGTCCCGGAGCCGCGCCGCGACGTCGCTCCACCCTCGCCGGTCGATCAGGATCGCGACGCACACGACGGCGAGCCCTGCGAGGAGCGCCCAGCGGGTGACCCAGCCGAAGAGCGACAGCACCCAGAGCACGCCGACGAGCTGCACCCACGCGATGACGTACGCCCCGAGGAGGAACGAGGCGGTCGACCGCGGCGCCATCTGCGCGGACAGGCGCAGCGACCCGGCCGCCAGGAGGACGGCCCCGGCGACGAGCGCCAGGGCGCCGGTCATCGGCCGCTCGCCGAGAAGTGCTGGTAGTCCTTGATCCCCGGCCAGCGGCCGCCCCAGCCCCAGCCGACGGCGTCGAACGCGCGCACGACGACGCCACCCTCGACCGCCATCCCGGCGCGGTACGGGCTCCGGCGAAGGTACGGCCGGCTCGCGCGGTGCGACGTCGTGCCGTTCGCGTAGACGTACGGGTTCTCGATCGGATTGAGGTCGATCGCGCGACCGTACGCGTGCTCCGACCAGCGGGTCGTGCCCTCGACGGGCCGGCAGTTGAACGCGGAGGTGTTGTCGGCCTCGATCGACCGGAAGTCGCTCGCGCCGTACGCGTCGACGGGAACCATCCGGCGGATCGGGAAGCGCGCGGCGTAGAGGCGTCGGAGCACGGTGAGGACGTCGCGCGCGACGTCGCGGTGGACGACGATCCGCCCCGCGTGCACGCGCCCGTCGAACCCCCAGTGCGAGGCGCGCACGAGCCGCAGGTCGTCGAGCGAGACGGGGCACCCGGGCCGCCAGGAGACCCCGGTCATCGTCTCGCGAAGCGCGGCCGGGATCGGCGTCACCGAGCCGTTGAAACGCTCAGGCGGACGCCGCTGCCGCGCCGGATGCAACCACGGCAACAGCAGCAACGACCGGCACGAGAAGGCGAACGAGCATCCGCGGAACGGTAGTCGCCGCCCCCGTCAGCACAGGCGGCAGTTGCGACCGCGAAGGCGGGCGCCTTCAGGGATGTGCCCCGCCAAAGGCGGGGATCAGCCGCAGGATTCGGCTCCGCCGAATCCTGCTTGGCGAGCAAGATCGGGGTGGCCGGATCCGAACCGGCGACCTCCCGCTCCCAAAGCGGGCGCTCTACCAGGCTGAGCTACACCCCGAGAACGAAACAGTGTACGGCGGCCTACGGCGCGAGAACGACGACGAAGCGCCGCGGGCCGTGGACGCCCTCGACGCGCTCGAACCCGAGGTCGGACGTCGCGGACGGGCCCGACACGAGCACGATCGGCCTCCCGTCGCGCGCCGACGGCGCGAGGCGCGTCGAAGAGCTCCGGCACGGTCTCGACCACCTGGTCGCGGGTGACGACGCAGACGTGCAGGTCGGGCACGAGCGTGATCGCCCGCCGTCCCTGTCCCGGGCCGCCGTCGAGCGCGACGGTCCCGGTGTCGGCGCACGCGGCGGCGCAGGTCGTGAGCGCACCGTCCAGGGCGTCGAGCTCCCACGGCGTCAGCCCGCCGTCCTCCACGAGCTCGACGCCGTCGGGGCGGAGCGCAGGCGGCAGGTCGGGGGCGACGACGACGCGCGACGCGTCGTGCGCCGCGAGCGTCGAGGCGATCGCCGACCGCGCGTCGAGCGCGGAGACGACCGCGCCGCCCAGCTCCTCCACCTGCGCGACGAACCGGGCCACGACGTCGTCGTGCGCGCCGGCGCCGCGCTCCACGTAGTCGCGCGGCACGTCGGGCACCGCGGCGCGGTCGGAGAGCGCCGTGCGAATCCGCGCGAGCACGGCGTCACGCGCCTCGTTCACGTTCCTCCCACCACTCGCGGAACGTCTGCGGGGCGACGCCGGGCAGCGTCCGCGAGCGCCCCCAGCCCGCGAGCGGCCCGGGGAACCACCGCAGGCGCCCGGAGCGCACGAGCGGCCGCTGGAGGGCGCGCGCCGTCCGCTGGGCGCGCTCGTAGCGCTCGTCGCTCGAGAACGCGCGGGCCAGCGCGCGAAGCGCCCGCCCGTCGACGCCGGGGCGCGAGCCTCGCACGACCTTCGCGCGCTCGTGCACGAGGATCCGCGGGATGTCGATCCCGACCGGGCACACGTCCGCGCACGCGCCGCAGAGCGTCGAGGCGTAGGGCAGCGACGCCGAGGTCCCCTGCTCGCCGGACAGCTGCGGCTGCAGGATCGCGCCGATCGGCCCGGGATAGACCGTGTCGTACGCATGGCCGCCTGTCTGCCGGTAGACCGGGCAGACGTTGACGCAGGCGGAGCAGCGGATGCACCGGAGCGCCTGTCTCCCATCGGGATCCCCGAGCACCCGGGTGCGGCCCGCGTCGACGAGCACGAGGTGGAACGACGACGGTCCGTCGCCCGGCGAGACGCCCGTCCAGAGCGAGGTGTACGGGTTCATCCGCTCGCCGGTCGCGGATCGGGGCAGGAGCTGCATCAGGACACCGAGGTCACGCCACTCCTCGACGACCTTCTCGACGCCCATCACCGTGATGAGCGTCTCCGGGAGCGTGGTGCACATCCGCCCGTTCCCCTCCGACTCGACGACCGCGACCGTTCCGGTCTCCGCGACGGCGAAGTTCGCGCCGGACACGGCGACGCGCGCACGGAGGAACGCCTCGCGGAGGTGCTGCCGCGCGGCTGCGAGCAGCGACTCGGGATCGTCGGCAAGCCCCGGGTCGCCCGAGCGCCTCGCGGAGCAGCTCGGCGATCTCCGGGCGGCCGCGGTGGAGCGAGGGGACGAGCGGGTGCGACGGCCGCTCGCCCGCCAGCTGGATGATCCGCTCTGCGAGATCCGTCTCGATCGCCTCGACTCCCGCCTTCGCGAGCGCGTCGTTGAGCCCCAGCTCGTCGGTCGTGAGGGACTTCACCTTCACGACCTCACGTGCCCCGCTGCGCGTGATCAGGCCGACGACGACCTCGTTGGCCTCGGCGGCGTCGCGCGCCCAGTGCACCTCGCCCCCCGCGGCGGTGACCGCGTCCTCGAGCCGGAGGAGGAGCTCGTCGAGACGGAGCACCGCGCGCTCGCGGATCGCCTCGCCCGCCGCACGAAGCGCCGCCCAGTCGGGAGTCTCCGCGACGACGGCGGCGCGCCGCGCCCGGATCGTCGCCGTTGCGCGCTGCACCGTCTCCCGCGTCGCCCCGTCCTGGAGGGCGGCGCGCGCCGCACGCTCGAAGGGGAGCCTCGGGGCGTCGCGGCTCGCCGCGGAGCTCACGACGCGAGCACCTCGGCGAGATGGACGGCGCGCACCGGCGAGCGGCGCCGCTCCAGCCCGCCGCCGATGTGGAGGAGGCACGAGGCATCGCACGCGCACACGACGCCGGCGCCGGTCTCCTCGACCCGCCGCAGCTTGTCCGCGAGCATCGCCGTCGAGACGTCCGCGTTCCTGACGGCGAACATGCCGCCGAAGCCGCAGCACTCGGTCGCCTCCGCGAGGGGCCGCAGCTCGACGCCCGTCACCGCGCGGAGGAGCGACTCGGGCCGGTCGCCGAGCCGGAGCGTCCGGAGCGAGTGGCAGGTCGGGTGGTACGTGACGGAGCCCTCGAAGCGCGAGCCGACGTCCGTGACGCCGAGCCGGTCGACGAGGAACTCCGAGAGCTCGAACGTCCGGGTCGCGACGCCGTCGGGATCGTCGGCGTGCGCGGCGACGTGCGTCCGGACGTGGGCGGCGCAGGACCCGGACGGAGCCACGACGGCGTCGAAGCCGGCGAACACCTCGACGAACCGCTGCGCGAGCGTGGACGCCACATCCGGGTACCCGGCGTTCAGGTGGAGCTGGCCGCAGCAGGTCTGCGCACGCGGGAACGCGACCTCGACGCCGAGCCGTTCGAGAAGCGCGACGGTGGCGCGCCCGACGGACGGCTGCAGGGTGTCCGCCAGGCAGGTGACGAGGAGCGCCACGCGCACCGCGCGAGCCTACAGCACCGCTGCCGATTTGATCGATCATCGATTAGTTCGGTGCGACCGCGGCACGGACTGCTGGCTAGCCTCGCGCGGTGACGGAGATCGCCCTTCACGGAACGAGCGCCGGCGACCCGCCGCCGGCCGCTCGTCGGGTACGCCCTCGTCACCGCGGCTGCGATGTTCTTCGCCGTCAACGGCACCGTCTCGAAGATCGTCCTCACGTCGTCGGATCTCTCGGGCCTGCAGCTGACCGAGCTGCGCTCGGCAGGGGCGTTCGCCTGCCTCGCGGTCTTCGTCGCCCTGACCACGCCCGGGCGGCTGCGCGTCGCCCGCGACGAGATCCGCCTCCTCGTCTTCTACGGCATCGTCGGCTTCGCGTTCGTCCAGTGGCTCTACTTCGTCGCGATCGAGCGGCTTCCGATCGGCATCGGCCTGCTCCTCGAGTTCACCGCGCCGGTGCTCGTCGCGCTGTGGGCGCGTCTCGTCTGGCACGAGCCGGTCCGCCGCCGCGTCTGGGCTGCCCTGGCGCTGGCCCTCGCCGGCCTCTGCCTCGTGACGCAGGTGTGGGAGGACGTCCGGCTCGACACCGTCGGCCTCGTCGCGGGCATCGTCGCCTCCGCCTCGCTCGCGACCTACTTCCTCGCCGGCGAGCATGCCACCGCACGACGCGACGCCCTCTCGCTGACGTGCCTCTCGCTCGGGATCGCGGCGCTCTTCCTCGCGATCCTGCAGCCGTGGTGGCGCTTCCCGTTCGACGAGCTCGGCAGAGACGGTGTCGCTCGACCTCGACGGCGCGAGCGCGCCCGTCTGGATCCTGTGCCTCTGGGTGATCGTGCCGGGGACGGTCTTCCCGTTCGTGCTGTCGCTCTCGGCGCTCCGCCACCTGCCCGCGACCCGCGTGTCGATCGTCGCGATGCTCGAGGTGGTGCTCGGGGCGCTCGTCGCGTGGGCGTGGCTCGGCGAGACGCTGACCGCGGTCCAGCTCGTCGGCGGCGGGGTCGTGCTCGTCGGGATCGTGCTGGCGCAGACCTCTCGCTGACCTGTCCCCGAGTACCCTTGCGGGCGTGAGCGTTCAGCGTGTCCTCCTCGCCTCGCCCCGCGGCTACTGCGCCGGCGTCGAGCGCGCCGTCGAGACGGTCGAGCGGGCGCTCGAGCACTACGGCGCACCCGTCTACGTCCGCAAGCAGATCGTCCACAACATCCACGTCGTCCGCGACCTCGAGGCGCGCGGCGCGATCTTCGTCGAGGACGAGCGCGACGTCCCCCGGGGCGCGACCGTCGTCTACTCCGCGCACGGCGTCGCGCCGTCGGTGCACGAGAACTCCCGCGACCTCGGGCACGACGTGATCGACGCGACCTGCCCGCTCGTCACGAAGGTGCACGTCCAGGCGAAGCGCTACGCGGCGAACGGCTTCACCGTGCTCCTCATCGGCCACGCCGACCACGAGGAGGTCGTGGGGACGATGGGCGAGGCACCCGACTCGACCATCCTCGTCCAGGACGTCCGTGAGGCCGAGGCGCTCGAGCTGCCGCCCGGCGAGCCGGTCGCGTACGTCACGCAGACCACGCTGTCGGTCGACGAGACCGGCGAGATCATCGCCACGCTCCGACGCCGCTTCCCCGACATCGTGGGGCCGAAGAAGGAGGACATCTGCTACGCGACGTCCAACCGGCAGTGGGCCGTCAAGGACATGCTGGCGGAGATCGACCTCCTGCTCGTGATCGGGTCGCGCAACTCCTCGAACTCGAACCGGCTCGTCGACGTCGCGCGCGCCGCCTCGGTGCCGGCCTACCTGATCGACGACGAGTCCGAGATCGACGAGCGCTGGCTCGAAGGCGTCGAGACCGTCGGCATCACGTCCGGCGCGTCCGCCCCGGAGCGGCTCGTCAACCGTGCCTGCGACTGGTTCCGGGCACGCGGTGTCGACCGGATCGAGCCGTACCGCATGGTCGACGAGGACGTCACCTTCCGGCTGCCGGTCGAGCTCCGCCGCGAGCTCGCGCTCGCCGACGCGCGTCCCGAGTGAACCTCAGCCTCGTCGTTGGCGCGCGCGGCCGGTCTCGCGTCGGCACGACGACGGACGCCGACACCTCGATGCCGGGAACGCGCGCCGCCGCGTGCGACGACGGGACGTCGTCGGTCACGTCTGCGCGATGACCGGCGCGTCGCCGCCGTCCGCCTCGAGCGAGACCGCGAGCGTCTCCGCCTTGATCCACTCGGCATGCTCGAGGAGATCCGCGTCGGCGGCGGGGATCGTCAGCGTGATCCGGTCCGAGAGCGCCAGGCCCGAGTCCTTGCGGAGCGCGTTGACGCGGCGGATGAGCTCGTACACCCGCCGCTCGCGGTCGAGGCTGCTCGTCGACGTGCGTGTCGAGCGCGACCGTGACGCCGGCCTCCGCGGCGACGGCCCACCCCTCCTTCCCGGCGCGCTCGACGAGCACCTCGTCCGGCGCCGAGCTCGTGCTCGCCGACCCGGAACCGGCCGTCGCCGAGGTCCTCGAAGTCGCCCGGACGCGAGCGCCGCACGCACCCCGCCGAGCTCGGCCCCGAGCTTCGGGCCGAGAACCGGGAGGTTCGGCTTCACCACGAGCGCCGCGTCGACCGGCTCGAAGCGGACCTCCTTCACCCGGAGCTCGTCGCGGATCTCGTCGGCGTGCCGGGCGGCGAGCGGCGCGCCCTCGACGACGAGCGCCCGGAGCGGCTGCTGCACCTTGAAGCCGCCCGCCTGGCGCGCCTGGTGACCGAGGCCGACGACGCGCCGGACGTCGGCGATCTCGGCGAGCAGCGCGTCGTCCGGGGCGACCTCGACCGGCCAGCCGGCGAGGTGCACGCTCGCCGGCGCGTCGGGGCACGGCTCGCGGACGAGGATCTGCCACAGGTGCTCCGCGAGGAACGGGAGCACGGGCGCGATCGCGCGGAGCGCCTGGACGAGCGCGTGCCAGAGGACGCGGAGCGCGGTCTCGTCGCCGTCCCAGAAGCGCCGGCGCGAGCGGCGGATGTACCAGTTCGAGACGTCGTCGACGTACGCCTCGAAGGCACGGATCACGTCGACGGTGAGCCAGCGCTCGTACCCGGCGGTCGCCTCGCGCACCAGCTCGCGCGTCCTCTCGACGAGCCACGTGTCGAGCGGCCGGAGCTCGATGTCGGGCCCGCGCTCGAGGTCGGCGTAGCGCGGCGTGAACGACTCGACGTTCCCGTACTGGACGAGGAACGTGGCCGAGTTCCAGAGCGTCAGGAGCTTCCGCTGGATCTCGTGCGCCGGCCCGAACCCGAAGAGGAGGTTGCGGTCGGGCGGCTGCGCGCAGAACTGCCAGCGCATCACATCGGCGCCCATCCGCTCGAACGCGTCCGGGGCGTCGATGGTGTTCCCCCAGGAGCTGTGCATCTCCCGGCCCGTCTCGTCGAGCATCTTCTCGTAGCCGAGCACCTTGCGGAACGGCGCCTTCCCCGTGAGGACGACCGACATGAAGAGCTGCGAGTAGAACCAGAGCCGGATCTGCTCGCGCATCTCCGAGACCCAGTCGGCGGGGAACCACTCCTCCCAGTGCGCGTGGTCGGGGAGGTCGGCGCGCGTCAGTCCGCGCGCTGCGCCGGTCGCGTACCCCTCGGGCACGTACTCCGGGCTCTCGAACCCGAGCGTCGAGAAGGGGACGATCCCCGCGTCGAGCCAGACGTCCCCGACCTCGGCGATCCGCTCGACCTCCTCGCCGCACGCCTCGCACCGGATCCGCACGTCGTCCACCCAGGGACGGCGGAGCTCCTCGAGCCCGTCGACGGGCCCGGTCGCCCGCTCGGCGAGCTCGGCCTTCGAGCCGATCACCGTCAGGTGCCCGCACGTGCACGGGTAGAACGGCAGCGGAAGCCCGTAGTAGCGGCGCCGCGAGATGTTCCAGTCGCCCATGTTGCGGAGCCAGTCGTCCATGCGCTTGCCCATGTACGCGGGCGTCCACTCGACGGTTGCGTTCGCGTCGAGCAGCGGCTGCCGCAACTCCTCCACGGCGATCAGCCAGTCGTCGGTCACGCGCCAGATGAGGGGCGTGTCGCAGCGCCAGCAATGGGGATAGCGGTGGAGATACGTGCCGGCCTCGAGCAGGAACCCCTGCTCGGCGAGCCGACCCACGATCTGGTCGGCGGCCTCGGTCGTCGACAGGCCGTGCAGCCAGCCGTAGGCGTCGTAGAAGCGGCCCGCCTCGTCGACCGGGGAGAGCACGGGGAGGTCGTGGACGCGGCCGAGCTCGAAGTCCTCCTGGCCGGCGCCGGGCGCGATGTGGACGATTCCGGTGCCCTCTTCGAGCGAGACCTCGTCCCAGGGGATCACCCGATGCTCGACCTCGCCGCCGGGGCCGAGGTCGTCGAACGGCCCCCGGTAGCGAAGCCCGACGAGCTCCTGCCCGAGGGACCGGCGCTCGAATCGCTCGTCGGGGTACCGGGCGACCGCGACCCACTCGCCGTTCTCGCGCAGCCCGTACTCCGCGTCGGGCTTGACCGCTGCCGCGACGTTCGCCGGCAGCGTCCAGGGCGTCGTCGTCCAGACGACGAGGGACTCCCTCGGCCGCTCGAGGAGCGGGAAGCGGACGTAGAGCGAGGGATCGCTCCGGTCCTGGTAGACGCCGGCCTGGGTGAGCTCGTGCTGCGACAGCGACGTGCCGCAGCGCGGGCACCACTCCGTCGAGCGATGACCGAGGTAGAGCCAGCCGCGCTCGTGGACGAGCTGCAGGAACCGCCAGATGTACTCGATGTTCGTGTCGCTGAACGTGAAGTAGTCCTTGCCCCAGTCCATCCACTGGCCGAGGCGGATCGAGCCTTCCGTCAACGCCTGGGAGGACTGCACCACGACCTCACGGCAACGCCTGGCGAACTCCGCGAGCCCGTACTCCTCGATCTCCCGCTTCGAGTTGAGCCCGAGCGAGCGCTCGACGCCGACCTCGATCCAGAGCCCCTGGCAGTCGAACCCGTTCTGGTAGCGCTGGTGGAATCCGTTCAGCGCCTTGTAGCGCTGGAAGACGTCCTTCAGCGTCCGCCCCCAGGCGGTGTGGACGCCGAGCACCATTCGATTGGCGGTCACCGGCCCGTCGACGAAGCTGAACCGCGGCCCGCCGGCGTTCCGCTCCCGGAGCAGCGCGAACGTCCCCTCGCGTTCCCAGAGGTCGAGGATCTCCCGCTCGAGCGCGTCGTGATCCGGCTTGTCCGGGAGAGGTGAGAACATTCGGTCGATTCTAGGAGCGATGCCGGGAAGGAGTTTCAGCTCTCCGACGTTTGCATCTGTACGAAACGTCAATAACGAAACGGAAGGACAAATGGCACTCGACGTAACGACCGCGACCTTCGAGCAGGAGGTCATCAACTCCGAGAAGCCCGTCATCGTGGACTTCTGGGCCGAGTGGTGTGGCCCCTGCCACGCCGTCGCCCCCGTTCTCGACCGGATCGCCGCGGAGCGCGAGGACGAGCTCAAGCTCGTCAAGGTCAACATCGACAACGAGCAGGAGCTCTCGCAGCGCTACGGCGTCGCCTCGATTCCCACGATGATCCTGTTCAAGGACGGCGAGCCGTCCGCGGCCGTGATCGGCGCGCAGCCGAAGGGCTCGATCGAGCGCTCGCTCGGCCTGACCGCCGCCTAGAGCCTCCTCCTCCTCCTTTCCCCCGCGCGAAGCCCGGCACCGCCGGGCTTTCGCGTCGGATGGGGCGTGAGCCGCCCCGCGCCCCAGTGGCAGTTGCGACCGCGACAGCGGGCGCCTTTAGGGATCTGCCCCGCCGAAAGCGGGGATCAGCGGCGGGGATCCGCTTCTGCGGATCCCCGCTTCGCGAAAGGGAGACGGCTACGGTATCCCCGTGAGCCCGCGCCACGTCCCGGCGTCCGTGACCGAGCTCTCGCGGGTCGAGCTCCTGTCCTCCCTTCCCGGCCAGACCCTGGCGCGGCTCGCCGAGCGCATGGAGCGGGAGGAGGTCCCGCCGGGCAGGACGATCGTGTCGGAGGGCGAGGAGGGCGACCGCTTCTACGTCATGCTCTCGGGCATGGCCGGGGTCAGCCAGCAGACGCGTGGGCCGCGCGGGATGATCCGGCCGGGCGACTGGTTCGGCGAGGTGGCGCTCGCGATGGGCGTGCCTCGCACGGCGACCGTCACGACGATGACGCCGTGCGTCGTGGCGAGCTGCGACCGCGCGACGTTCGACGAGCTCCTGCGGCCGCTCTTCGCCGACGACGAGAGCTGACCGCGGGCGCTAGAGCTCGTCGACGACCGCGTCCGAGAGCCGCGGCCACGCGTCCTTCGCCCAGTCGCCGAAGTCGCGCGTCGTCAACGCGGCGCAGGCGACGCCGAGCTCCGGGTCGATCCAGAGGAACGTCCCGCTCCCGCCGAAGTGGCCGAACGTCCGCGCCGAGGTGCGGCTGCCGGACCAGTGGCCCTCCTTCGTGCCCTTGAGCTCGACGCCGAGCCCCCAGTCGAGCGGGCGGAAGCGGCCGAAGTCCGGCAGGACGCCGTCGAGGCCCGGGAACTGGACGCTCGTCATCTCCGCGTGCGTCTCGGCCGCGACGAGCCGGGGTGCGAGCAGCTCCCGGCCGACCGCGAGCACGTCGTCGAGCGAGCCGTGCATCCCGGCGCCCGGGTGCCCTGCCGGATCGAGCGCGAGCCCGAGAGGCTCGACCACCGCGGCGCGGACGTAGTCGGCGAACGGCATCTCGGCGCTCGCTTCGAGGTGCGCGCCGAGGACGCGGAACCCCTCGTTCGAGTAGATGCGGCGGCGACCGGGGGGCGCGATCGGCGTCTCGCCCTCGAAGGGGAGCCCGGAGGCGTGGGCCAGCAGGTGCCGGACGGTCGCGCCGGGCGGCCCGGCGGGCCCGTCGAGATCGACGACGCCCTCCTCGGCGGCAACGAGCGTCGCGAGGGCCGTCACCGGCTTCGAGACCGACGCGAGCCGCACCGCACGGGCCGTGTCGCCGCGCGTCGCGACGACCCCGTCGGCGCGGGTCACGCCGGCGGCGGCGAACGGGACGTCCCAGGCGTCGATCTGGTGCAGCGCTCGCACGGGGCGCGATACTACGTCCCGCCTTGGAGCGGAAGCTCGTCACCGGCCACTCGCCGTACGAGGGCGTCGCGGGGTTCTCGCGCGCGGTCGTCGTCGGTGACCGGGTGCACGTGGCCGGGACGGCGCCGATCCCGCCCGACGGCGCACCGGTCCCGGAGGGCGCCTACGAGCAGGCCGCCCTCTGCCTGCGCATCATCGCGGAGGCGCTCGAGCGAGCGGGCTCCGGCCTCGAGCACGTCGTCCGGACGAACATCTACGTCACCGAGCGCGAGCACTGGGACGAGGTCGCCCGGGCGCACGGCGAGGCATTCCGCGACACGCGCCCGGCAGCCACGTGCGTCGTCGCCGCGCTGCTCGATCCGGCCTGGAAGGTCGAGATCGAGGCCGAGGCGGTGCTCGCGTGAAGCAGGTCATCCCGGCGGACATCACCGGCCTCGTAGGCGCGCCGGCGGCGAGCGTCGTCGACCACAAGTTCGGCTCGAGCGATCCCTTCACGCTGGGCGTGGAGGAGGAGTACATGCTCCTCGACCCGGAGAGCTTCGACCTCGTCCAGCACATCGAGACCGTGCTCGACGCGGTCGAGGGGGACGAGCTCGCCGACCGGATCAACGCGGAGCTCATGCAGTCGGTGCTCGAGATCGCGACGCCGATCTGCCGGACCGCCGGCGGACGTGATGCGCGAGCTCCAGACGCTCCGCGGCTACGTCACCGAGGTGGCCGGCAACGAGGGGCTGCGCGTGGGCTCGGCCGGCACGCACCCGTTCAGCCTCTTCGAGCGCCAGCGGATCACGGCGAAGGACCGCTACCACGCGCTGATCGACCAGCTCCAGTACGTCGCCCGGCGCGAGCTGATCTTCGGGATGCACATCCACGTGGCGGTCGACGACCCCGACAAGGCGATCCAGGTCGTCAACGGGCTGCTGCCCCACCTCGGGCCACTGCTCGCGCTGTCGGCGAGCTCGCCGTTCTGGCGCGGCGAGCCCACGGGGCTCGCGTCGAGCAGGCAGATCGTGTTCTCGGCGTTTCCGCGCTCCGGCCCTCCGCCGCGCTTCCGCGACTACGACGACTACGCCGCGGTGGTCGGCCAGCTCGAGCGGACCGGCTGCATCGCCGACTACACGCACATCTGGTGGGACATCCGGCCCCATCCGAAGTGGGGCACCATCGAGGTCCGGATCTGCGACGCGGTGACGCGCGTCGAGGACGCCGTGGCGATCGCCGCGTACTGCCAGGCCCTCGTGAAGGCGCTCTCCGACCACTACGACACCGGCGAGGAGATCCCGTCGTACCACCGCATCCTGACAAGCGAGAACAAGTGGCTTGCGGCGCGCTACGGGCTCGACGCGCCCGTCATGGACCTCGCGACCGGACGACGCATCCGCATCCCCATCGCGAAGCTCGTGCGCCGGACGCTCCGCGAGCTCGAGCCGCACGCCCGCGAGCTCGGCTCGGAGCGCGAGCTCGAGGGGATCGAGGCGCTCCTCGGCCGCGGCAACTCCGCGGAGCGGCAGCTCCGGATCTTCAACGCGAACCGCGACATCGTCGAGGTGGCACGCGCGATCGCGGACGCGACGGAGGGACGGGGCTAGGCGCCTCCGAGCGGGTTGTGGTGCGCGTGCACCACGAACTCCCGCGTGTCGATCCGCGCGAGCTCGGCGCCGCCGAGGCTGCGCAGGACGAGCGACCGCCCCTGCACGCGCATCCGCACGTCGAAGAGCCGTCCCTGGTTCCCGCGCCACGGCAGCTCGATGCAGAGCGCCTTCCCGCGCACGGTGTCGAGGGCGTGGACGAAGGGAAGCCCGCCGGGCTTCTGGTAGAGCGTGTACGCCCAGACGCCGCCCGGCCCGAAGCCTGCGTCACCGGCATCCCCGTCATGGCGCGGCCGCCCAGGCGCGGATCGATGACCGCCTCGCGCACGAGACGCCCGCGCAGGAGGTCGTAGGCACGGACGCGGTACGTCGCGCTGCCGGCTCTCGCGTGCTCGACGAGATAGAGCTTCGCGCCGTCGGGCGAGATGGCGTCGAACGACCAGCTGCCGCGGAGCGTGACCGTCCGCTTCACGCGGAGGGTCGACGTGGCGAGGACGACGAAGCGCGACCTTCCCGAGACCGGCGCGGGAGCGGCGAGGACGAGCGACGGGCCGTCGAAGGCGAGGCCGCCGAGCGAGCCGTCGAAGGCGACGCGCGGGATGCCGACGACTCCCGTCACCGAGCCGGTCCGCGCGACCTGGCCGTCGCGATCGATCGCCGTGACCGTCGTGACGCCCGCGCGCTGGCGCGCGACGTAGCGGAGCGCGCCGTCAGCGGTGGCGATCCCTCGGCCACCGAGCTGGACGCCGGGGGACGCGCCGCCCTTGCCCGCAACGGCGGTCGTGACCGGGACGAGCGCTGCGGTCAGCGCGAGCATGGCGAGCGCGAGGCGAACGGCAGGGGTCATCGGTCCTCCTTCGTGTGTGGGAGGTACACCGCCCGGCGCGCGGCCGTTCCGACCCGTGGCGCTGCAGCGGGGAGCGCCGACGTCTACCGTCGTCGCCCGTGACCGCCCGCCGCTCGTTCGTGCTCGGCGCACTCGCGCTCTACTCCGCGTGCGCGCTCTGGGCGACGTGGCCGGCGATCCGCCACGTCGACGGCCACTACCTCGCGCGGCCGGCCGCGGGCCACGGGCAGGCAGCGGCAGGCGACCACCTGCAGCTCGGCTGGGGCTTCTGGCTCGTCGGCCATCAGCTCGGGAACGCGGACTCGCCGCTCTCCGACCCGTACTCGTTCCGCCCCGAGGCGGAGGCGCCGCCGAACGTGCAGGGCTGGCTGCTCGGCGGGCCGTACTGGCCCCTGCGCGCCGCCTTCGGAGACGTGTGGGCGTACGACCTCCTCGTCCTGCTGACGTTCGTCGCGGCGGGCGCGCTCGGCGTGCTGGTGGCTGCGCGCCCTCGGCCTGTCGCGCCCCGCGGCGCTCGTCGGCGGCCTCGTCTTCTGCCTCATGCCGTATCGCGTCGGCCAGTCGACGGGGCACCTCCTCGGGCTCGTCTCCTTCCTGCTGCCGGCGACGCTCCTGGCGCTCGAGCGGCGACGCTTCGCGCTGGCGGCGGCCTGCCTCGTCGCCGTTCCGCTCTCGGGCCAGCTCCATCTCGCGCTCGGCGCGATCCCGCTCGCGCTCGGCTACGCGTGGGCTCGCCTTCCGCGCTCGGAGTGGTGGAAGGCCGGTGCCGGTGGGCTCGCGGCGCTCGTCGCGGGCCTCGTCGTCGAGCGGTGGGCGGTTGCGGGCTCGATCGGCATCGGGCGCTCGTTCGGGCAGGTCGAGCGGTACTCGGCCGAGCTCTCGGACTTCGTGCGCCGATCGGTCGGGGCGGGCATCGAGGAGCTCGTCTTCCTCGGATGGCTCACGCCGCTGGTCGCGCTCGTCGGCCTCGTCGCGATGCGGAGGCAGCGCGGGCTTGCGGTGCTGCTCGGGCTCGCGGCGCTCGTGCCGTGCCTCCTCGCCCTCGGAGCGAACCTTCCGGGCTACGAGACGCTCTGGCGCGTCGTGCCGGGCCTCGAGTCGACGCGCGTGCCGGAGCGCTTCATGCCGATCGCGTGCCTCGCGATCGCCGCGCTGGTGGCGTTCGGCGTCGAGCGCGGCAGGGAGCTCGTGACGATCGGTCACAAGCGGGCTCGCGCTCTCGCGCTCGTGGGGCTCGTCGTCGTGCTGGCGCTCGACCTCCGGGTGCCGGTGTTCGGTGCGGTCGCGGCCGACTCGCCGAGCCCGGCGTACGCCGCGATGCGCGGCCCCGGGCGGCTGCTCGAGCTGCCGGTGTTCCGCCCCGAGCTCCACTACGGGAGCGCGTACCTCGGCTACGCGCGGCAGAGCCCGCGCGAGCGGCCCCAGGGGTACTCGACGCTCGCGCCGCGGGCGGCCGACCGCCTCGCGCGCGAGCTGCGGGGGCTGTCGTGCGGACGCGGCGAGATCCCGCCAAGGCTCGGCATCCGGTACGTCGCCGTCCATCGGGGCCTCTACGCGCAGAGCGGGTTCTTCGGCGCCTCGTGCCCGCGGCGGGCGGAGGAGGCGCTCCGTCGCGCGGGCTGGCGCCTCGTCGTCCGCGACGGGCCGATCGCGACGTACGAGCGCGGATGACGGTGCCGGGCGGCCGCACGTGCGGCCCCCGCCGTCCTAGCGCGGACGACGAGCGCGGTCGGACAGAGCCCGCCGGCAGCGGCGGCAGGATGTCGTCCCAGATCGCCGCGAAGCTCGTGCGTGGCGTAGGCGCCGCGGGCGGTCCAGCCGCCGGACGACCGCCTCGATCTCGCGCTGCGAGCATCCCTCGCGGGCGAGTCGATCGACGACCACCCGGAGGTGGAAGTCATCCGGCGCGCGCGTCGCTACGTTCCATGACGCGGCTCCTTCTGTCGGTCTGACGAGGACCGGCAGCATCGCCGTGGCTTCTCACCGCGCTCGCCGACGGGCCGTTCCGTCGCAGCACCTGCACGATGACGCCTCCGACGGTAGCAGCGCGCTCAGCGGTGCTCGCGACCGAACGAGTCTCGCAGACGGGCGAACCGTTCCGGCGCGGCCGGCGAATCACGCGCGACCTCGAACGAAGGGAGCTCCTCCATGCGCCGCTCCATCCTGATCACGACGATCACCGCAGCCGCGACCGCCCTGACCGTGGGCGTCATCGCCGCGACCGCGGGCAACGGCTCGTCGAGCGGGAGCGCCGACATGCACGCCTCGCACGCGATGACGGCGTCGACGCTCACGAAGTCCGACCTCCGCAACACGCTCAACCGCCTGCTCGGCGAGCACGCCGTGCTGGCGATGAACGCCACGAACCTCGGCGTGACCGGCTCGAAGAGCTTCCCGGCGGCCGCGAAGGCGCTCGACCGGAACTCCGTCGAGCTGTCGCAGGCGATCGGCTCGATCTACGGCGCCAAGGCGGCGAAGACCTTCCTCGACGGCCCTTTCCAGTGGCGGGCGCACGTCGGCTTCTTTGTCGACTATACGGTGGCGCTCGCCAAGAAGGACATGGCCGGCCAGAACAAGGCCGTGGCCAATCTCAAGACGTACACCGTGCGTCACGGTGACTTCCTCGCCGGCGCGACCGGCCTGCCGAAGCTCGCCGTGCGGAACGACCTCCTCGGTCACGTGCTCGAGCTGAAGGGCCAGCTCGACGCGTACGCGGGCGGCAACTACGCGAAGGCCGCCGACCAGTACCGCAAGGCGTACGCGCACATGTTCATGACGGGCGACCTGCTCGCCGGCGCGATCGCGAAGCAGCAGAACCTCAAGTAGGGAGAGGGCCGGTCAGCTGCGGGAGAGCCGAGCAGGCTCTCCCGCGGCGAGCGGCACGATCTCGAAGCGGTCGACGTCGACCAGCCCGCGGTCGGTCAGCTTCAGCGAGGGGATCACCGACAGCGCGAGGAAGGCGAGCGTCAGGAACGGCGTCGCGCCGCTCCAGCCGAGGCCCGCAGCGGCCTCGTTGCACGCCCGGCTCTGCGCGACGACGACCTCGAGCGGCTGGTCGGAGAGCAGCCCTGCGACCGGCAGCGGGCACTCGGCGACGACCCGGCCCTCGTCGACGGCGACGATGCCGCCGCCGAGCTCGGCGAGCCGCCTCACCGCGAACGCCATGTCCTCGTCGTCCGCGCCGACGACGACGAGGTTGTGCGCGTCGTGGGCCACGGTCGACGCGAGGGCGCCCCGCTGGAGCCCGGAGCCGGAGACGAGGCCGAGACCGACCCGTCCCGTCGCGAGGTGACGCTCGACGACCGCCAGCTTCACGAGGTCACGCGTGAGGTCCGACACCGCGTGCCCGTCCACGACCAGCGGCTCGAGCTCGAGCGACTCCGTCACCACCTGGTCCTCGACCAGCCCGATCGCGCGTGCCGCTCCACCCTCCCACGGGATCGCGAAGTCCGCCGCGGTGACGGGATGCACGCGGACCGTCTGGCTGACCCATTCGGGCACCTCGGCGCGGGGCCTGTCCTCGATCGGACGGCCGCGCTTCAGCACGAGCTCGGGCACGAAGCGCTCGAGGTCGCGGCAGCACGAGGAGGTCGGCGACGTACCCGGGCGCGACGGCGCCGTGCCGGGACAGGCGGTGCCACTGGGCGGGATGCAGCGAGGCCATGAGGATCGCGTCCGCGGGCTCGATCCCGAACGCGACGGCGTCGCGGACCATCCCGTTCACGTGGCCGTTGTCGGCGATGTCCTCGGGATCGCGGTCGTCGGTGCAGAAGGCGATCCGCCCGGGGCCGTACTCCGCGACGAGCGGAAGGAGCGCCTCGAGATTTCGCGCCATCGACGCCTCGCGGATCAGGAGCCACATCCCGGCGCGAAGGCGCTCGCGCCCCTCCTCCACCGTGAGGGCCTCGTGGTCCGAGCGGATCCCGGCCGCCGCGTACGCCTGGAGGGGCTTGCCGAGGACTCCCGGCGCATGACCGTCGACGTGCTCGGCTCCGTCGAGCGCGAGCTTCTCGAGCTCGCCCGGATCGCCGGCGATGACCCCGGGGAAGTTCATCATCTCGGCCAGGCCGAGGACGCGGCTCCGCCGCATCAGCGCCTCGAGGTCGCCCGGCGCGAGCGGCCGCCGGGGGGACTCGAACGCCGAGGCGGGCACGCACGACGGCGCCATGAAGAAGACCTCGAGCTGGAGGCCGGCCGACGCGTCGTGCAGCCAGTGGACGCCGTCGCTGCCGAGGACGTTCGCGATCTCGTGCGGGTCGGCGACGACCGCGGTCGTCCCGAGCGGGAGAACGAGGCGCGCGAACTCGTCGACGAGGAGCTTCACCGACTCGAGGTGCATGTGCGCGTCGATGAAGCCGGGCACGACGAAGCGCCCTGCCGCGTCGATCGTCTCCTCGCCGTCGTACGAGCCGATGCCGGCGATGACGCCGTCCACGATCGCGACGTCCGCCTCGAGCCACTCGCGGGTGAACACCGACAGGACCCGGCCGCCGCGGACGACGAGATCCGCGGGCGCGTCGCCCCGGGCGACGGCGAGGCGTCGTTGGAGACCCGTCATCGGGCGGACGATAACGGGACGCCTCCACCGGGTGCGGCCGCCGACGTTTGATTCCCGCCCGCTTCGGGAAGCGGGCTGGCACTGACGGAGCCTGGCGGCCCTACGGAGTGGGCCGGAGGCCTCGCCGCGCGAGGAGGGCCGGCGTGAAGCAGGCCCTCCCCGCCGGCTCCGACGCGGCCCGTTTGATCGGGCGCTCGGAGTGGAAAGATCTCGGGGATGGGCGGCCCCTCCCCCACCTCGCCTCGAGCCTGAAGGGACGCGCGTGGGGCCCGACCTGCCGCTCTGGGAAGGCGTCGTGCGAATGCTCATCGTCGTCGTGCTCGCAGGCGCCGTCGGCCTCGAGCGCGAGCTCCGCGACCAGGAGGCAGGCCTGCGGACGCACATGCTCGTCGGGCTCGGCGCGACGCTCTTCGTCATCGTCGGCAACTTCTCGTGGTCGGAGATGGAGTTCGGCAACCGCACCGGCGTCGTGCTCGACCCGTCGCGGGTCGTCGCGTACGTGATCACCGGCATCGGGTTCCTCGGCGCGGGGACGATCATCAAGCACGGCATCAACATCAAGGGCCTGACGACGGCGGCGTCCCTGTGGGTGGTCGCCGCGGTGGGCGTGTCGGTCGGCGCGGGTGACTACGGCCTCGGCGTCGTCGCGACGCTGATCATCCTCCTGAGCCTCTGGCCCGTGCGCATGCTCGCGAACGCCGTCGGGATCCGGGCCAACCGCTCCCACCGACTGGAGCTCGAGCTCGAGCCGCAAGCGAGCATCGCGGCCGTCCTCACACGGCTCGAGGCGCAGGGCGCGCAGACCGCATCGGCCAAGGTCACCGAGGAGGACGACGTGCGTCGTCTCGAGCTCGTGCTGCTGCAGACCGACCCCGACCTCGCACGGCTCCTCGAGGCAGCCTCCTCGTCGCCCGACGTGCGGAGCGCGATGATCGCGCCCTGACGGCGCGCCGTTTCACCCCGGTCGAACGGGGGAAACATCCCTGCATGCGAGCGATGTTCGCGCTCTACGTCGTCGCGATCGTCGCCGGGCTCGCAGCAGCGGTCGCCGTCGCGTTCCTCTCGGGATGAGGACGTTCCTCCGCGAGAACGGCCTCGCGATCTTCTTCGGGACGATCTTCGTCGGCACGCTCGCGGCGCAGTCGCTCGCCGGGCAGCGGCTCGTCAGCGCCGAGCAACGCGAGCACGGAGGGAGCCCGGTGTCGTGGTGGGACTACGTCACCTCGCCCGACTTCTGGGGCGCCGTGATGGAGAACTGGCAGTCCGAGTTCCTCCAGTTCACCCTCTTCATCGGGGCGACGGTCTGGCTCGTGCAGAAGGGGTCGAACGAGTCGAAGAAGCTCGACGACGTCGGTCTCGAGTCGGACGAGCAGCAGGAGGTGGGACGCCACGCGACGGCCCGACTCGCCGCGATTCGCCCGAGCGGACGGCCTCGTGCGGCGTCTGTACGAGAACTCGCTCCTCCTGGCGATGGGGCTCATCTTCCTCGCCACCTGGCTCGCACAGTCGCTCAACAACTGGCGGACGTTCGACGAGGAGCAACGTGCCCACGGCGACGCCGCGGTGTCGTGGGGGCGCTACCTGCTCGACCCGGACTTCTGGGAGAAGACGCTCCAGAACTGGCAGTCCGAGTTCCTTGCCGTCGGCGTGATGGTCGTCTTCACGATCTTCCTCCGCCAGCGCGGCTCGCCGGAGTCCAAGCCCGTCGGCGCGCCGCACGACGAGACCGCCTCGTCCGGCTGACGCGGCGCGCGCGGGGCGTTCCGACGATGCTCAGGCGGCCTCGCCCGGCGTCGCCGGCCCGTCGCCGGCCACCCACGCCTCGCGCCCCTCGCGCTCGGCCGCTGCGACGGGCAGCCTCGGCGTTGACCTCCGCCCCGAAGAGCAGCGCGGCGCTCGTCAGCCAGAGCCAGACGAGCATGATCACGACGGCGGAGAGGGTTCCCCACGTCTTCTCGTAGGAGCCGAAGCGGGCGGTGAAGACGGCGAAGCCGGCGGACGCCGCCAGCCACACGACGAGAGCGGTGACGGCGCCGGGCGACACGAGCCGCCAGGGCACGTCGTCGGCATCCGGCCCGAGGGCGAGCAGCACGGCGAACGCCAGGAGAAGGGCGACCACCAGCAGCGGCCACTGCGCCGTCCACCACACCCATGCCGTGAGCCGCTCCGCGCCGGCGGCATCCCCGACCCACCTCTCCACCTGCGGCCCGAGGACGAGAAGGCCCATGACGAGAAGCGCGGCGGTCACGAGGCAGGCGACGATCGCGAGGGCGAGCACGCGCTTCCGGAGGAAGCTGCGCTCGTCGACGTCGTCGTACGCCGTCGTCAGTCCCTCCATCAGCGTCGATGCGGCCGACGTCGTCGTCCAGAGCGCGAGGAGGGCACCGATGACCGTCAGCAGGATCCCGGAGCCCGAGGACGCGCTCGTCCGCTCGAGGCTGTCGCGCAGGAGCGTGGCCGCCTCCTGCGGCATCACGGTCTCGGCACGATCGATGAGGTCGTCGACCAGCTGCGCGTCCGCCACGAGCGAGAAGACCCCGAGGACGAGCAGGAGACTCGCCGGGATCGCGAGGAAGAGGGAGTAGGCGACCGCCTGGGCCGTCGTCGTGACGCGGTCGGCACGCGCCTCCAGCGCGGCCCGACGGAGGACGAGCCAGGCGTCGGAGAGGACGTGCATGGCCCGGTCTTGCCGACGGCGAGGGAAACGAAACGCCGCCGCGACGCAGGCGTTTCCTGCGGTCGCCGAGAGGGAAGGCTCCGAGCATGCCGCGCGCGATCTGGACAGGAGCGATCTCGTTCGGCCTCGTGAACGTGCCGGTGCGCCTGTACTCCGCGATCGACACCACCGACCTCGAGTTCACGCTGCTCCACGCCAAGGACGACGGGCCCATCGGCTATCGCAAGGTGTGCAAGAAGGACGACAAGGCGGTCCCGGACGACGAGATCGTCAAGGGCTACGAGGTCGCGAAGGGCAAGTACGTCCACGTCACGGACGAGGACTTCGCCGCGGCCGAGGTCGAGGGGTACCGCACCATCGCGATCGAGGAGTTCGTCCCGTACCAGGACATCGACCCGATCTACTTCGAGCGGACCTACTACCTCGGGCCGCAGGAGGGCGCAGAGCGCGTGTACGCCCTGCTGCGCCGGGCGATGGAGGACTCGGGGCTCGCGGGCATCGCCCGGTACGTCATGCGAAACCGCGAGCACCTCGGCTGCCTCCGCGTCCGCGAGGGCGTGATCACCCTCGAGAAGATGTACTTCGCGGACGAGATCCGGCCGATCGACGAGATCGATCCCGGCACGGTCTCGGTCGGCAAGAAGGAGCTCGAGATGGCCGCCGACCTCATCGACCGCTTCGCGGGGACGTGGAAGCCCGAGCGGTACCGGGACACGTACCGAGACCGGCTCCTCGAGGTGATCAAGGCGAAGCGGAAGGGCAAGGAGGTCCACGTCGAGCCGGTGCCCGAGCGCGAGCCTCCCGAGGACCTCCTCGAGGCGCTCCGCGAGAGCGTCGAGGCCGCGAAGAAGCGGCGGCGCAAGGCCCCGGCGGCCCGTTCGCGCAGCTCGTCCAAGACGCGCAAGTCGTCCAAGACGCGCAAGCGGAAGCCGGCGACCAGCCGCCGCTAGGCACGTCCTGCTTTCCTACGGAGATGGCGCTCTCCGACGACATCGACGCCCTCTACGGGCTGCCGCTCGACGAGTTCACGCGGGCGCGCAACGACCTCGCCCGGCGACTCCGCGGGGAGCGAAAGCCCGAGGACGCGGCAGAGGTCGCCGGGCTGCGCAAGCCGACCGCCGCCGCGTGGGTCGTCAACCAGCTCGTGCGCGAGCGCCCCGACGAGGTCCGTGCACTCCTCGCCGCGGCGAACGAGATCCGCGCAGGGGCGGAGGACGGCGATGCGCGGTTCCGCGAGGCGGTCGACCGGCTCGCGCGCAGTGCACGGGAGATCCTCGCGTCGTCGGGGCGAACGGCGTCGGACCACGTCGTGCAGGAGGTGGTGACGACGCTCCGGACCGTCGCGGCGACGGAACCGGAGGCACTCGAGACGGGGCGCCTCACAGAGGGCCGCGAGGCGAGTGGGTTCGACGCGCTCGCCGGCGCGGCGCCGAAGCGCGCCCCGCGCCGTCGCGAGACGAAGCAGCCTGCGAAGGAGCAAGGCGCCGCGGCCGTCGATCGACCGCGCAGCGGTCGACGCGGCGCGGAAGGCGCTCTCCGACGCCCGCACGGAGGCACGCGAGCTCCAGCGGGCAGCGGTCGCCGCGGAGCGCGAGGCCGAGCGCGCCCGGGTTGCGCACGAGCGCGCGGAGACGCGCGTCGCGGCGGCGCAGGCAGATCTCGACGCGGCTCGCGGAGCCGGGCGCTAGCCCCGGTTCCTGGCGAATGGCGTCCTCGTCGACATGACGAAGGTGTGCGCCGCGCGCTCCCGGGGTAGGCCATCCTCGACGTGGTCGATCGAGTGGAACAGGAAGCAGCCGGCGGATGACGCGCCGCGGCCGGACGAGTCGGTCGAGGATGCCGTGCGCCGCGGCAAGTGGTCGGGCACGCCGTTCGTCCTCCTCGGCAGCGTCGCGCTGACGATCTGGCTCGTCGTCGGCGTGGTCGCCGGGATCGTCCTGCTCGTCTGGTGGCTCGCGTGACCCGTCGCCCGGTCGGCTAGACGGGCTCCGTCTCGATCGCCACCCGAGCGGCGTCGCCTTCCTTCTCGACCACCTCGAACCGCTCCGTCGTCTCGACGACCGACTCGACGTCCGGGAATTGCGTGCCCGGGTGAGATGACGAAGGTCGTCGCGCTCGAACGCACGGCCTCGTACTCCGCGACCGTCATGGCGACGCGCTCGCGACAGTCGAGCCGCCCGCACTCGCAGAACATGAGGTTGAGCATTCCCGGCTCGGGGGGCGAGAGCTCGTTCACCTGGCGCCAGTACGCCTCGTTCTCCCCGATGCGTCGCTCCCGCTCGTCCACGGACGGAAGACTAGTTGGGACCGCTCAGGTCGAAGGCGCCGATCGTTTCTCCGGACTGCCGACCGGGTAAGCAAGTCGGCACGTTGCCCATTGGCTGAACGAAGGAGAAACAACGTGTACATCGGTGCTGGAACGCTCGCGGTCATCATCATCATCGTCCTCCTGATCTGGCTTCTCTGAGCTCCGTCGGAGGGCGGATCTCCGCTGGCGGGCGGCGCGGCGGCGCCGTCCGGCTCGGTGTGCGGCGCGTCCGGCATCGAAGCGCTGCCGAGCGGCCGGCGCCGCAAGAACACGAGCTGCGCTCGCCGCCTCTAGCGCGAGGTCTTTGCGGCGACGTGCGGCCGGATCAGGCGCTCGATCTGCCTGCCGGTCGCGCGGCCTTCGAGCCTTCCGAGCTCGTCGCGGCCGCGGACGAGGACGAGCGCGGGGATCGCATTCACGCCGAGCGCGCGCATGAGCCGCTCGTCCCGGTCCGTGTCGACCGTCAGCACCCGGAGGCGCGCCTTCTCCGTCACGCGGACCCACGCGACCAGGCTCGACATGCGCCGTGCGGGTCCCGAGCGGGTACTCGAGAAGAACAGCAGCGTCGGCCGCTCGTCCGCGTGCAGCCACGCATTTCGGCTCATCTGGAGGGGGTACCCGCGAACGCCCGGACGCAAAACGCGGGCGAGCACGATGCCTCGTCCTCGTTGTGGGGGTTTCGTATCCGCGGGAGCGGTCGAGACCGGAACCATGACCATTCAGCTGACACGCCAGATGCCCTTCGTCCGCCGTCGCTCGCCCCGGCGCCGGCAGATGCAGATCGCCGGGGCCTTCACCGCGGGCGCCGCCACCGGCGGAGCGACGCTGTTCTTCCTCGACTCCGTGAGCGGCCGGCGCCGCCGGAGGCGCTCGACCGACCGTACCGCCGGCTCGGTGCGACGCACGTGGCGCAGGACGGCGCGAGCGGGGAAACGTGCCCGCGCGGCGACGGTCGGGACCGCGAAGCGCGTGCGTCACCGCAACGAGACCCCTCGTGAGTTCGACGACGCCACCCTTGCCCGCAAGGTCGAGAGCGAGCTCTTCCGCGATCCGTCGGTGCCGAAGGGTCAGATCTCGATCAACGCCCAGCGCGGCGTCGTGCAGCTCCGCGGCGAGGTGCCGACCGTCGGCATGCTGACCGAGCTCATCCAGCGGACGCGGCGCATCCAGGGAGTCCGAGACGTCGAGAGCCTGCTCCACCTGCACGGCGTCGACGCGCCGATGCACCAGTAGCGCCTGTTCTCAGTGGGCGAGAGGCGGCGCTCCGAGATCCGACTCCGAGGCGATGCGCAGCCGCTCGACGAGCGTCATGAACGCTGCGCCGAACGGCGACTCGTCCACGCGCGAGCGGACGTGCTGCCAGTCGACCTGCTCCCGCAGCGCGCGGGCGATCTCGAGCACGGACCGGAAGTTCGGGTCCTGCTCGTTCAGGGCCAGCACCTTCGTCGCGAGCACGTCGTCGATCGACGCGACCCGCAGCGTCTGGGCCATCACCTCGATCTCGGTGGCCCGCGCGAACATCGCGTCGTCGACCGCTCCGCCCGACGGCCGGAAGATGAGGTCGACGAGCGTGTCGCCGTCCCACGCCTTGTAGAGCCACCCCTCCGGAGGGCGGTCGACGAGCATTCCCGCATCCGCGAGCGCCTCGAGGGCGCGCTCGGCGTCCTCCTCGCGAAGCAGGAAGTCCACGTCGTGGTCGGTCGTCGGCCCGCCGCGCGCCCATGCCGCGAGCCCGCCCCCGAGCAGCACGGGGACGCCCGCCGCATCGAGCGCGGCGGCCGCCTTCTTCATCGTCTCGATCAACGCCGGGAAGGTCTCGGTGGGCGTCTGGCTCATGTCCCCACGGGATACCCGGGGCCGCGGCTCCCGGAACCTGGGCGGCGTCGCTCTACCGCGGCGCGACGCCGTTCGTCCGTGCCGGCGCGGGCACTCGACGTTACGCCAACGGGTGACGCGGGTACTACGCGCCGGACAAGCGAACAGGAAGGATCGGAAATGTCCGAGATCACAACCCCCCGCGAGCTCTTCCTCCACGAGCTCGGCGACATCCTCTACGTCGAGCGCACGCTCGCGGACGAGGCTCTCCCGATGCTCATCGGCGAGGTCCGCGACGAGGAGCTTCGGAGCGCGCTCGAGACGCACCTCGAGGAGACGCGTGGGCACGTGCGGAACGTCGAGCAGGTCTTCGAGATCTTCGGCGAGACGCCCAAGGCGGAGCCGTGCCTCGGCTTCGAGGGCCTGAAGAACGAGCACGCGAAGCTCGTCGAGGAGGCGTCCGACGACCTCATCGACATGGTCGACCTCGGCGCCGCGGCGCGGACGGAGAACTACGAGATCGCCGCGTACGAGGGCCTTCGCCGGATGGCGAAGGCGATGGGCGAGGACGACGCCGTCGAGCTCCTCGACACGAACCTCGCCGAGGAGAAGAACGCGCTGCGCGAGGTCGAGAAGATCTCGACGCGGGTCAGCAACGACTCCGCCAAGCAGGCCGCGTAGCGGAGACGGGTCCAGCGCTCCCGGGCCCTCTCGTCGCCCTCGGGCGGCGAGAGGGCACGGGCGCCGTGCTTCGCCCGCGCCCCGGCCGGGTAGGCATGTCCCGTGGTACCGGTGATCCGTGTCGCGGCGGCGGGCGACCTCCACGCCTCCGAGGAGCATCGCGAGCGGATCACCCATTCGTTCGCGGACCTCGCCGAGCGCGCGGATCTCGTGCTGCTCGCCGGGCGACCTGACGACGCACGGCATGCCGGAGCAGGCGGCGGTGCTCGCCGATGCCTGCCGGGTCGTCGCCCCGCTGCCGGTCGTGGCGGTGCTCGGCAACCACGACCACCACGCCGGCCGCCACGACGACGTGATCGCGACGCTCCGGGAGGCCGGCGTCGTCGTCCTCGAGCGCGACCACCTCGTGCTCGAGCTCGGCGGGCTCGAGGTCGGGGTCGCCGGGACGAAGGGCTTCGTCGGCGGCTTCCCCGGCGCCGAGATCGCCGACTTCGGCGAGGCGCTGCTCCGCGAGGTGTACGCGGAGACCTCGCGGGAGGTCGACGCGCTCGAGAAGGGGCTCGAGGCGATCTCCGGCTGCCACCGGCGCCTCGTCCTCCTCCACTACGCCCCTCTCAGCGACACCCTGACCGGCGAGCCGGAGGGCATCTGGGCGTTCCTCGGGTCCGGACGCCTCGCCGGCCCCATCGGCGCCCACCGGCCGGACGCGGTGTTCCACGGCCATGCGCACCACGGCAGGCCGCGCGGCGCGATCGGCGAGGTACCGGTCTGGAACGTCGCCCGCCACGTGACGGGCGAGGACTTCGCGATCGTCGAGGTCTAGCTCGGCTGCACCCGCCTGAGGCTCAGGCAGCCGCCCGCGAGCGCCGGATGCGCCAGGAGCGGAGGAGGCTCAGCAGTGCGGCTTCCTCCTCCCCGAGACCACGCGCCGACACGACGCGGAGCCGGCGGTCGCGGAAGTGCTCGAGCGTGCGGCCGTCCCGCCACTGCTCGATCACGGCCGGGCTGACGTAGGACGTGCGGGCGACGGCCGCGGTGTTCCCGAGCTCGCTGCCGACCCGGCGCATCACCGCGGCGAGGATGCGGCGCTCGTCGGCGGCCG
Organism: uncultured Actinomycetes bacterium; assembly: GCA_963712255.1. Taxonomy (GTDB): domain Bacteria; phylum Actinomycetota; class Thermoleophilia; order Gaiellales; family Gaiellaceae; genus Gaiella. Next base: position 102,940 of record CAVQHL010000011.1, on the reverse strand, counting down.
ACTCGGGAGGGCCGTGCTCGGCGAGCCCGAGGGCCGCCTCGAGCGTCCCGCCCCACGTGCGGAAGTCCTTCGCCGTGTACCCCTCGGCCAGGTGCGTGCCGATGTACTCGTTCAGCATCGCCCCGGTCAGGCTCGCGGTCCCTCCCTCCCGCTCGAAGCGGAACAGGCGAGCACCGCCGGGGAGCGCGAGCAGCTGGCGCACGGCGTCGGCCAGCTGGTCGTCGACGATCGTCCGCCGCACCATGAGCTGCTGCTTCGAGCGGAACCGGAACTCGAGTCGGCGCCCACGGACGCTCACGTGCCGCTTCGCGAGCGTCGTGACGCCGTACGTCCGGCTCTGCCGGGCGTACCGCTCCGAGCCGACCCGGAACCATCCGCGGTTGACGAGCGTCACGGCGAGGGCGCAGGCCCAGTCGCGCTCGTACGGCCCGAGCTCGACGTGCTCCGCGATCGTCTCCCGCAGCGCGGGCAGGCGCTCCCCGAAGTGGACGAGACGGTCGTACTTCCGCTCCTCCTGCGCCGCGCGGTACGCGGGGTGGTAGAGGTACTGGCGCCGCCCGGCCCGGTCGACGCCCGTTGCCTGGAGCTTCGCCCTGGGGTTCGGCGAGATCCACACGTCCTTCCACGCAGGCGGGATCACGAGGCTCTCGACCCGCGCGAGCGCCTCCGCGTCGGTGATCGGACGGTCGTGCGCGTCCACGTACCGGAACCGCCTCCCGCCTCGCCGCCGCCACCCCCCGCGTCGCGCCACCGCTACCCGCGTTCGCCGGTCGAGCGGAGAGTCAAGACCCGCGCATGGAGACGTGGCATCCGACCTGGCGACGAGTACTGCGAGGTCGCGCACGCGCGTGACTCGGCCCAGAGCTTCCACGTCACTCTCCTCTCGTCTCTCGTCGTGGACGCACCCGGCCGCCGAGCCGTGGGCGGTGGCTCGAGCGGCCGGGACGATCCAGTACGACGGTTCCCGAGCTGCTTGCGCCCCAAACGTCGCGCCCGACGGCGCCGCGAAGGGATTAGGCGACGAGGCCCAGGGGTAGAAGGAGAGGGCCATGCCCGACCGCCGACGGTGGCCGGGCGCGGCGCTCGATTCTCACGAATAGGAGGACGTCATGGGTATCGGTGTCAGTCTCATCCTGGTCGCCGCCGGCGCGATCCTCACCTGGGCGGTGTCGGCAGAGGTGTCCGGCGTCGACCTCAAACGGTCGGCGTGATCCTCATGGTCGTGGGGATCGTCGGCGCGCTGCTGTCGCTCGTCTTCTGGTCGAGCTGGGGCGGCTTCGGGTCGACCCATCGCGAGACCATCATCCGCGACCGCGACCACGTCGTGGAGCGGTAGCCCCACGCGCATCGACGCGTTGCCGGGGGCGCCGTGTCGGCGCCCCCGGCATGATCTCCCATTGATGCCGCCTTTCCGTCCGCAGGTAGAGACGTTCCCGGGCGGCCTGGTGCTGACCCTCTCGGGCGAGCTCGACGCCTATGACGCCCCCGCCCTCCGCGCGGCGTTCTCCGACGCCGCCGCTGCGGCCGGCGGTGCGGCGGTCGTGCTCGATCTCGCGGCAGTGACCTTCCTGGACTCGACGGCGCTCGGGACGATCGTGGGCCTGCTCCGGCGGGTGCGCGAGAGCGACGGCGCGCTTCGCGTCGTCTTGCCGGAGACAGAGGCGCGGCGGATCTTCGAGCTGACGGCACTCGACCGGACGCTCGACGTCCGGCCGAGCCGCGCGAGCGCGCTCGACGGCTGAGCTCAGCCCGAGAGGCGCTTGCTCAGCCGGACGACCGTTCCCGAGCCGTCCCGGGCCTCGACCGCCAGGTCGTCGACGACGGCGCGGATGATCGCGAGCCCCATCCCGGCCTCGGCGGGCTCCTCGTCGAGCCAGACGACGTCCGGCACGTCCTCGATGGCGAGGCCGGCGCCGTCGTCCTCCACCGCCACCTCGATCGCGTCCGGGGTGACGTCGAACGTGACGCGCACCTCGCCGGGCGCGTCCCCGTAGGCGTGCCGGACGACGTTCCCGCAGACCTCGGTCACGGCGAGCTTGAGGTCGGCGAGCGCGGACTCGCTCATCGGCACCTCGCGCGCGATCCCCGCGAGCGCGAGCCGGACGAGGATGAGGTACTCCGCCTTGGCCGGCATCGCGAGCCGGACCGTCGGCGTGCTCACGGCTGCTCCTCCGCGATCGCCTCGAGTCGCCCGCGCATCGTCACGAGCGCGCGCCTGAGCAGGCGGGAGACGTGCATCTGCGAGATGCCGACCCGCGCCGCGATCTCGGACTGCGTCAGACCCTCGAAGAACCGCATCTCCACGATCGCGCGCTCCCGGGCGTCGAGTGCCTCCATCCCGGCCTCCACGAGGACGCCCTGCTCGACCTCCTCGTACCCGCGCTCCGTCTCGCCGAGCACGTCTTCCATCGTCTCGTCGTCGCCACCGGGGCCGAGCGGCTGCGACAGCGAGCGGGTCGAGTACGCGTGGTACGTCTCGAGCGCCTCGACGACCTCGTCCTCACCGATGCCCATCGTCTCGGCGAGCTCGGCGATCGTCGGCGGCCGCCCGAGGTCGGCGGTCGCGCTCTCGACCGTGCGCGTGAGGCGGAGGCTCAGCTCCTTCATCCGCCGCGGGACGTGCACCGCCCACGCGCGATCGCGGAAGTGGCGCTGGATCTCGCCGACGATCGTCGGCACGGCGTACGTCGTGAACTGGACGCCGCGCTCGAGGTCGAACCGCTGGATCGCGAGGACGAGCCCGATCGAGCCGACCTGGACGAGGTCCTCGAGCGGCTCCCCGCGGCCGGCGTACCGGGACGCGACGCTCCGCACGAGCGGGAGGTAGCGATCGACGATGCGATCGCACGCGCTCTGGTCGCCTGCCCGATAGGCCTCGAGCAGCTGGGCGAACTCGGGGTCGACCGCCACCGTCGTCATCCGTCGCGTCGGTGCCGCGCCTCGACGAGGAGCTCCGCGAACGCGGCTCCGTCGTCCTCGCGGGTCACGTCGGTCGCCTCGTCGACGAGCGGCCGGAGGACGCGCGCCACTGCAGGGTCCGAGACGACCCCGTCCGCGAGAGGGCCGAGGCGGACGCGGAGCGCGTCCTCGCCGGCGTCGACCGTGAGGATCACGGTCTCGCCGTCCACGCCGTGCGCGAGCAGGCTCTCGACGGCGAGCAGCAGGTCCTCGACGCGGTCGACGGGGAGCTCGAAGCGGGATGCGAGCCCGCCGAGCACCAGCCGCCCCACGCCGCGATACCCCTCGGTCGCGGGAAACTCGACGAGGACGGTGTCGGTTGGCGTGGCGGGAGCGGCGGAGTCGCTCACCCGCCGCCCGCTCCGTCGACCGCGGACTGCCGATCGGGATACAGCGTGAAGATCCGATCGAGCAGGGTGATCTCGAAGATCCGGCGGATGTGCGGGTCCCGGCAGACGACGCTCACGGTGCCGCCGGCGGGACGCAGGCGCTTGACGGCGCCGAGGAGGACGCCGAGCGTCATCGAGTCGATGAACGTTGCCTCGCTGAGGTCGACGACGAGGTGGACGGCGCCCCGGTCGATCGCTTCCGAGATCGCGCTGCGGAGATCCGACGCCGTGTGGAGGTCTGCCTGCCCGTGCACCTCGATGACGCTGAGGCGGTCGGAGAGATCGAAGACGTCCACGTCGAAGACGGCGTCCTCGACGCCGTCGGGTGCATCCATGCGATCGGTGTCGCCGCCCACGTGCGCATTGTCCTACCCCCCGCGGACGCGTTCAAACCCTTCCGCGCGTCTCGCGGTCGTGCAGGAGCGTGCGTCCCCGCTGCCGGTAGTACTCGGCCTCGCCGTTCGACAGCAGCCCGAACGGGCTCGTATCGATCCGGTCGGCATGGATCGTCGCAGCGCCGACGGGCAGGACGTAGGACGCCCCACCCCACGCGCTCGAGACGACCATCGCGACGACGCCCTCGCCCCAGCGGGCCAGGAGGACGTCCGAGACGGTGCCCAGCCGCAGCTCGCGGTGGCAGACGGGAAGACCGAGCAGGCTCGCGGGGTCCGTGGCTCACCCGCGCTTGCGTGAGACCGCGCGCTGGAGCTGGGCCTTCGTCATCTTCGAGCGGCCCTTCACTCCGAGGTCCTTGGCCTCCTCGTAGAGCTGCGCCTTGGTGCGGCCGCGCGGGCCCTTGCGGTTCGCGCGGATGCCGCCGCGGCGGCCGGACGAGATGTCCTCGCGCGAGAGCCGCGACGACTCCCGGGCCTCGCCGGAGCGCGCACGCTCCTTGTTGACCGTCCGCGCGGCGATCTCCTCCGCGCGCGACACGCCGCGGTCCTCGAGCGAGTCCTTGATGTGCTCGTACTGCCGGGCTCGCTTCGACCCCTTCTTCACGCCACGAGGCGGCATGGCGCGCTCCTCTCGTCGTTGTCGCGGAGGCGACTACCCGGTCGCGCCGTCGCGCGAAACCTGTCGCAGCGCGCTCGCCGCATCCTCGACCGTCTGCAGCACCGGCACGACGTCGGAGAGGTGGACGAGGCCGATCACGCGGGCCGTGGGGCTCGAGTCGGCCACGGCGAGCGCGATGCCCGTCCCGCGCTGGTCGGCGAGGCGTGCGAGACCGAACAGCGCGTGGAGCCCGGCGCTGTCGATGAACGTGACCCCGTCGAGGTCGACGACGAGCTTCCGGCGGTGACGAGCCGATCGAGCCCCGACCGTGCCTGGTCGATCGCGAGCTTGTCCAGCTCACCCGCGACGCGGACGACCGTGACGCCGCCCATCTCGTCAGTTGTCAGCTGTACTCGGCCCACGCGTCCTCGGCCGCTCGCGCGTGAGCGGCCGCTCCATCACGACGCGCGTTCCGTCGGGGCCACGTTCGACGTCGACCGTCGTCATGAGCGCCTCGATGAGCCGCAGCCCGAGACCCCGGTCGTCCCGTATCTCCGGTTCCTTCCACCTGCCGTGATCGGCGACCCCGATGCGGATGCGGTCGCCCGAGAGCATCGCGCTCACCTCGACGACCGCGCCGTCGGTCGCGCCGGAATGCTCGATCGCGTTCGCCCCCGCCTCCCATGTCGCGAGCAGGATGTCACGCGCGTCGAGATCGGACACGGCGGCCGAGCGCAGCCAGTCCTCGAGCTCCCGGCGGAGGACGGGGAGCGACTCGGGGGCGGCCGGGATCTCGAGCTCGAGTGGCTCTGCGAGCGCCGGGTCGAGCACGATGGCGAGCAGCGCAACGTCGTCCTGTCGCGCCTCGGCGCCGAGCAGCGTGCCGACGAGCGCGTCGACGAACGCGTCCGGATCGCGCGGCGCCTGCTCCGCCGCGCGCGCGAGGGCGGCGAGCCCTTCGTCGATCGACCGGCCTCTGCGCTCCACGAGGCCGTCCGTGTAGAGGACGACGATCGAGCCCGCCTCGAGCTGCTCCGTGTGCTCCGTGTAGGCAACGCCGGCATCGACCCCGAGGGGAAGCCCTCCCTCCCCCTCGAGGTAGCGCGTCGTCCCGTCGGGGGCGAGGACGAGCGGCGGCGGATGCCCCGCCGAGGCGAGCGTCACGGCAAGCGTGTCGGGGTCGAAGGCGAGGTACGCGAGCGTGGCGAAGGGCACGTCGATGTAGTGCTCGAGGAGAAGGTTGAGCTTCGTCACGGTCTCCGCCGGCGTCAGCGGGTCGAGGGTGATCGCCCGCATCCCGTTCCGGAGCTGCGCCATCGTCGCGGCCGCCTGCACGCCCTTTCCGACGACGTCGCCGACGGCGAACCCGAGCCGCCCGTCCGAGAGCATCAGCGTGTCGAACCAGTCCCCACCGACGTCGACCGCGTTCGACCCGGGCAGGTAGAGCGCGGCGACGCGCACGCCCTCCATCGAGGGAACGGTCTCCGGGAGGACGCTCCGCTGGAGCGTCTCGGCGACGACGCGCTCGCTCTCGTAGCGGCGTGCGCGGTCGAGCGCGAGGCCGCACTGCGAGACGACCGCCTCGAGGAACGCGCGCTCGTCGTCGACCAGCCGGCCCGGCTGCGACCACGCGAACACGGCGACGCCGAGTGGCGCCGCGCCTGCACTCACGGGGAGGAACGCGTACGAGCGCGAATCGGCCTCCGCGAGCGAGCCGCGCAGCTCGGGGTGCTCGCCGAGGAGCGCTTCGGTGCTCTCGTAGTAGGACACCTCCTGGTGCCGGACCGCCGTCGCGGCGGGGCCGGCGGCCGTGAGTGGGACGGGGCCTTCCGGCCCGAGCAGCTCCTCGGGGAAGTCGCGCGAGTGCACGACGTTCAACTCGCGCCCCTCGTCGTCGATCACGGCCAGCGCCGCGGCGCCTGCGCCGACGGCCTCGAACGTCTCGTCGAGGAGCGTCGCGGCCACCTCCGCGGGCGTCAGCGCTCCGGCGAAGGCGGCCGTCAGGGCCTGAAGGCGACGGGTCCGGCGCCCGGAGAGCTCGGCCTGCACCCGCGCCTCGTGCTCGCGCTCGTGCAGGTGCGCGCGCTCGAGCGGCTGCGCGGCGTGCCCGGCGATGGTCTCGACGAGACGCCGCGTTGCCTCGTCGGGAATCCGCTCGGGCGCATACCGGGCGACGAGCAGCCCGATGGGGTCGCCCTCGACGAGGAGCGGGACGACCGCGACGACGCCGTCCTCCTCCTCGCGCCAGGCGGGCGCGGCGGGCACCCCTCCGTCGTAGGCCGGCACCGGCTCCGCGCCGTCCTCGCTCCGGGCGCGCGCGGCGTCCGATGCGAAGGAGGCGAGCGGGGCGAGGTCGCCCTCGGAGGTGACGGAGAAGACGACGGTGGTCTCCGCGGCGGAGATCGCCTGCACGCGCTCCGCGACGAGGGCTGCCACCTCCGAGGCCGTCGACGCGGCGCCGAGCGACGTCGCGACGGCATGGAGCTGGGCGAGGTCGCCGGCGAGCCGCTCGGCCCGCGCGCGGGCGATCTGCTCCGTCGCCTCGGCACGTCGACGCTCGCCCTGCTCGATCACGAGGCCGGCGTGGTCCGCGAACCGGCGCACCAGCGCGAGCAGCTCGGGCGTCGGATCCGGGACGACGCGCGCCCAGCGGAGCGCGAGGAGCAGCTCGGCCCGTCCCGCGACGACGATCGGCACGCGGAGGACGGACCGGACGCCCTCCTCCAGCACGCGCGCGAGCGCCTCCCCGGTGACGGTCGTTCGGGCGTCGCGGAAGAACGTCGTGTCGAGCCGCTCGAGCGAGCGCTGCATCCCGGGGTAGTCACGGGGCTCGACGACATGACCCGGAGGAGCCCGGTCGTCGGGTGGATCGCGCCAGATCACCTTCAGCCGTCCGTCGCCGGCCTTCCACAGCTGCGCGACGTCCGCGTCGAACACCTCGCGCGCCTCCTCGCAGATCGCGGCCACGACGGCGCCCTCCGGGTGCGTCCACGAACCGGGGGACGAGCCGCGTGATGCGCTCGAGCGCGTCGCGTGCGCTGCGCTCGCGCTCGTAGGCGAGCGAGCGCTGGAGCGCCTGCCCGCCCAGCTCCGCTGCGATCTGAGCGAGCGAGAGCACGTTCTCGTCGACGGCGTGCGGACGGTTGAACGGGAACCCGATCGCGCCGGTGACCTGTCCCTCGACGCGCAGCGGGACGGCGAGCGCCGATGCGGCGTAGCGTGCGAGCCTCGCGCCGTCCGGGAACGCCTGCTCGAACCCGGCACGGGTCACGGCGTACGCGGCCTCTCCCGTACGTGCCGCCTCGGTGATCGGCGCACGCGTCGAGAGCGGGAGGCGGAGTCCCGGCCGGAGGATCGGGCGCGCGCCTCGTGTGGGCGCGACGATCACGAGGTCGTCGCCCTCGACGAGACCGAGCGACCCCCCGACCGAGCCGAGCAGGGCCGGGACGCGCGCGAGAAGCGCGCCGGCCACGTCGGAGGGCTCCGCCGCCGATGCCAGTGCCGCTGCGAGGGCGTGCAGCTCGGAGGCGACCGCGCTCGTCGCCTCGGCCTCGGTGGCGCGGCGGCGCTCCTGCTCGCGGAGCCGCTGGAGCGTCCAGCTCGCCCAGATGAGCACGAGCGCGACGGCCAGGCCGACCGCCCATCGCGTGGTGTCCGCCTTGCTCTCGGGCCAGGCGGACCAGCGTGGCTCCATCAGGGCGAACGGAACGAGCAAGCCAGCCGACCGCGGTCGCGGCGAGCGCAGGCCCGACGCCGCAGTAGACGGAGACGATCACGACGGTCCCGACGAGCGGCGGGAACAGGACGTCCTCGTCCGTGAGCGGGGTCAGGAGCCCGGTGAGAAGGAGCGCGACGCCGATCGCCGCGAGCGCGACCGCGTACGCGCGCCAGCCCGCAGCCGCGCGGTGACCGAGGGTCATCGACAGACGATCACTCAAGGCGCTCAGAGTGCAGCCGCGCGGCCGTCCTCGTCAAATCGGATGCCCACGACGCACGACGCCTCGGGCGCCGGAGGAGTGCGTCTTCGCCCTCCGCCGCGTGGTTTCGCGTTCAGGAGCTTCGGGAATCCCCTGCACGTGGAGCCAACGTCGACCTTCTCGTACACCATGCCCGACCGCCTCGAGGCGCTGTCCGGGCTGCGCACGGAGCTTCGCGCGTGGCTGTCGCGCTCGGGTGTCGACCGGGAGACGGCCGACGACGTCGTCCTTGCCGCCTGGGAGGTGTGCGCGAACGCCGTCGAGCATCCGGTCGACCGCAGAGCACCACGACGTGACGCTCGTCGCGACGGCCGGCGCGACCGGGTTGTGCATCGTCGTCGAAGACACCGGCTCCTGGCGCGACAGCGTCTCGCGACCCGGGCGCGGTCTCGGGCTGCGCCTCGCACGCGCGTTGGTGGACCGCATGTCGATCGTGCGCCGAAGTCCCGGGACGGAGGTCGTCCTCTGGCGCTCGACCGGCGGTCACGCGTGAGGGAAGCTGCCGTCGTCGACTTCGTCGGCGGCCTCGACCTGTCGTCGATCGCCCGCTGGGAGGCCGAGGTCGGAAAGGCGGCCTCGACGTCGGGGACCGTCGTGCTCGACCTCACCGGCGTCGACTTCCTCGACAGCGCGGGCGTCCACGGGCTGTTCCGCATGCTCGCCGGGCTCGACGGCCAGGGCAAGCGCCTCGTGGTGGTCGCCCCGCGCCACGGGCGGGCGCGTCGCGTGCTCGAGATCCTCGATGTGCAAAGCCTCGTCCGGCTCTGCGAGAGTCGCGACGAGGCCCTGCAAGACGCGGCGTAGCCCGCTGGAGGATCGGTAGTGCGCCCGTCGGGAGCCGCGGCGCGCGGCCCCCGACGGGCAGAGCGCACTACATCGCGCGCTCGCGCTCGAGCTCGTCCTCGGTCTTGTCGTCCCGGTCGCGAAGGTCGTCGATCTCGTCCTTCGCGTCGTCCACGGCGTCACCGACCTTGTCCTTCACGTCACCCCAGGTCTCCTGGGCCTTGCCCTCCGCCTGCTTCTTCTTCCCTTCCAGCTTGTCGTCCATCACGGTTCTCCTTCGTTCGGGTGAGTGCGGCTACCCGCAAGCCCCCGTCTCGACACCTGGAGCCGTGGAGCCGGGACTGAGCACTCCGCACGCAGCCCATGACGTCCCCGCCGGACTCGAGCGTGACGTCCTCAAACCCTCGGGGCGACGCCGACCCGCACGCTCGGGCGGCGGATCCGGCTGCGGCGACGGGACAGGGTCCGGCGACGGAGCGGGATCGGGGATGTCGGGCGTCGGGGGAGGCTGCGGCAGCTCGGAGTTCATGCTCTCCCGGTAGCCGCTCGGGCGCATCTCGAAACAGCGCCGTCGCTACATGCCCATCGCGTGGTACCCGGCGTCGACGTACAGCATCGTGCCGGACACGTTCCTCGCGTCGTCCGAGAGGAGGTACGCGGCCGCGGCGCCGCAGTCGCCCGCGTCGATGTGGCGGTGGAGCGGCGCGCGCTGCTCGAACATCTCCTCCATCGTCGTGAAGCCCGCGATCGAGCGGGCGGCGAGCGTGCGCACCGGGCCGGCCGAGATCGCGTTGACGCGGATCTGCTTCTGGCCGAGGTCCCAGGCGAGGTAGCGCATCGAGGCGTCGAGCGTCGCCTTCGCGACGCCCATCACGTTGTAGTGCGGCACGGCGCGGACGCCGCCGAGGTACGTCATGGTCACGATGGCTCCGCCGCCGCGCGCCTCCATCAGCGGCTCGGCCCGCCGGGCGCACGCCACGAGGGAGTACGCGCTGATGTCGACGGCCATCCAGAAGCGGTCGCGCGGCGTGTCCGTGAACCGGCCCTCGAGGTCCTCCGCCGCGGCGAAGGCGACCGAGTGGACGAGGAGGTCGAGCCCGCCGCCGAACGCCTCGCCCGTCTCCGCGAAGACCCGGTCGAGGTCGTCGTCCGAGCGGACGTCGCACTCCGTCACGAGCTTCGTGTCGACGGTCGCCGCGAGGTCGCGCACGGACTTCTCGATGCGCTCGCCCTGGTACGTGAACGCGAGCTGCGCGCCCTCGGCCGCAAGCCGCTCCGCGATCGCCCAGGCGATGGAGCGCTTGTTGGCGACTCCCAGCACGAGCGCCTGCTTTCCCTCGAACCTCCCCGGCATCGCGGTGATCCTACGCGGCTCGACTAGCGTGGGACGCAATGCGCGCCTTCGCGCACGACGTGTACACGTATCCGCTCCCCGAGGGCCACCGCTTCCCGCTCGGCAAGTACCGCATGGTGCGCGAGGAGGCGGAGCGCCTCGACGGCGTCGACGTCCACGACGCGGAGGCCGCCGGATGGGACGACCTCGGTCGGACGCACTCCGCCGACTGGGTCGAGCGCGTCCGCGACGGCCGGCTCGAGCGGCGCGAGCAGCTGGCGCTGGGTCTGCCCTGGTCGGACGGAGCTCGTCGAGCGCGCGCGACGGGCGACCGGAGCGACGATCCTCGCCGCGCGGGCTGCGCTCGCGGACGGCATCGCCGCCAACCTCGGCGGCGGCACGCACCACGCGTTCGCCGACGCCGGACGCGGGTTCTGCGTCTTCAACGACGTCGTCACGGCGCTCCGCGTGCTCCGGGCCGAGGGGCGACTCAGCCGCGTCCTGGTCGTCGACGTGGACGTCCACCAGGGAGACGGCACGCACGCGCTCCTCGCCGGGGACGCGGCGTCGTTCACGCTGTCGGTCAACGGGTTCCGGAACTACCCGTTCCGGCGGGTGCCGGGCGACGTCGACGTCGACCTCCCGGACGGCACCGGAGACGACCGGTACCTCGCCGCGCTGGAGGAGGTGCTTCCGGACGCGCTTCGCCGGGCGCGGCCCGAGCTCTGCTTCGTCCTCGCCGGCGCGGACCCGTTCGAGGGAGACCGGCTCGGTCGGCTCGCCCTCACGAAGGACGGCCTCGTCGCGCGCGACACCCTCGTCCGCGACACGCTCGACGCCGCGGGCGTCCCGATCTGCCTGACGCTGGCGGGCGGCTACGCCGAGGACATCCGCGACACCGTCGACATCAACGTGAACACGCTCCGCGTCTTCACTAGGGTGTCGCGGCGTGTCGAATCAGAGCCCACCTAGCGGCCGGGTCGCCGTCGTGACCGGGGCGTCGTCGGGGATCGGCGAGGCGATCGCACGGCTGCTGGCGGGCAAGGGCTGGCACTGCGTGCTCGTCGCGCGCCGCGAGGACCGGCTGCGGGCGCTCGCGGACGAGATCGGCGGCGAGGTCGAGCTGTGCGACGTCGCCGACCGCGACGCGGTCGACGCCATGGCCGAGCGGATCCTCGCGCGTCACCCGGCGATCCACCTGCTCGTCAACAACGCGGGCATGCCCGCGCGCGGGTCGTATCTCACCGTCGACCTCGATCTCGTGCGCCGCGTGATGGAGGTCAACTACCTCGGCGGCGTGTGGTGCACGCGGGCGCTCCTGCCGGGGCTCCGGGCGGCCGCGTCCGGGACGGCGCACGTCGTCAACCTCGTGTCCGTCGCCGGCACGACCGCGTTCGCGCCCGCCGGGGCCTACGCCGCGTCCAAGCACGCCCAGCTCGCGTTCTCGCGCTCGCTCTCCTCCGCGCTCCGCGGAAGCGGCATCGCGGTGCACGCCGTCCTCCCCGGGTTCGTCGAGACGGAGGGCTTCCCGCAGAAGAACGTCCTCAAGAGCCGGCTCATGGGCCGGTTCGTGATCCAGCCGCCGCAGGTGGCCGAGGCCGTGCTGCGGTGCGTCGAGAAGGGCAAGGGCGAGGTCACCGTGCCGTGGTTCCCGTACCGCCCGATCTCGATCCTCCAGGCGCTCGCGCCCGGCCTCATCGCCCGGTTCGCGGGCATGTCGGACTACAAGCCCGGCTCCGTCTGATCGTCGTCCGCCGCGGTCGACCGGCCGTCGTTGAGCCGGCCGATCCACTCGGCGAAGAGCGGGTCGACGATCGCGTAGCCGCCCTCCTCGCGCTCCTCGATCTCCGCCGTCGCGGCGAGGCGTGGAAGCGCGCGCCGGACGACGTCCTTCGTCAGCTCGAGCCGCCGGAGCGCGGCCGTCCGGTACGGCGAGCCGTCTCCCAGGAGCAGCGAGCGCAGCGTCTTCTGCTCGGAGGTGTCGAGCCCCCGCCACTGGGCGTCGAACTCGGGGTCGAGCTCGCGCATCGCGGCTGCGTGGGCGGCATCCCAGTCGTCGAGCGTCGCCTCGGCACCGTGCGCGACCTCCTCCCACAGCCGGTGCGCGAGGAGCATCGCGCGCTGCGGGTGGCCCTGCGCTGCGCGGAGCAGGGGGTTGAGCGTCTCCCCCGCCGTCCGGCCCGTCGCCTCGAAGCGCGCGGCGACGTATGCGGCGATGTCGGCGTCCGCGAGTCGCCCCAGCCGCATCGGCACGGCGGAGCCGTAGAGCGGCCGGTCCTTGCTCTCGAACAGGAGGCGCATCAGCCCCGGCTCGGAGCCGGCGAAGACGTAGGACGCGACCTCGCCGTGGTGCTGGATGTGGCTGCGCAGGAGGCCGTCGAGGCCGTCGATGCGACCGATGTCCTGGAACTCGTCGAAGGCGATGAGCGCGCGGTAGCCGCCGGCTGCCTCGAGACGGAGCGGCAGCTCGAGCAGCGCGTGCAGGGCGGGGAGCGGATCCTGCATCGGCTCGAGCTGGAGCTGCGCGCTGATGCCGAACGCGCCGAGAGACAGGCCGACCCCCGTTCGCTGCAGGAACGACTCGACGCGTCGCCGCAGCTCGCCCTTGAGCTGCTTCGCGTACGCGCGCTCGAGCCGGACCGTGACGTCGCCGATCGACGAGACGCGGTAGAGGTCGACGAGCACGGGCACGAGCCCTTCGGAGCGCTCGCCGTCGTGCAACGCGCGCTTGAGGAGGCTCGTCTTGCCGTACTTCCGGGGCGCGTAGAGCCGGACGTAGTGGCCGCCGACGGCGTTCCGGAGGAGCTGCCGCACCTCGTCCTCGCGATCGACGATGTCCTCGGGCGGAACCGGTCTCGAGTAGACGAACGGATTGACGTCCACGATCATGCGCCAGTCAGACTACCAGAAAGTAGTCACTCAGACTACTATCGAGTCGCCCGCGGGACGCAAGGTCTCAGGACTTGCGGGCGACGTACCACCCCACCTCCACCTCGTAGACCGCGGGCGCCATCCGTGCGATCCGCTCCCGCTCCTCGCCGACGAGCCCGACGAGGTCGAGGTAGCGCTCCATGTCGCGCACCTCGCGGACGACCTCGTTCGCGGTCACGACGAGGTCGTTCGCCTCGAGGAAGCCGCGGATGTCGGCATCGGGCAGGAGGCGCGTGTGGGACGGGTCGCGCGCCCGCTCGAACCGGTCGAGCTCGAGGCTCCGGATCGGGTCGACGTCCCCGAGCTGGTCGGCGAGCAGGATGCGGCCGCCCGGACCGGTGACGCGCGCGAGCTCCGAGACGACGAGCTCGGGCCGGCGCACGTGGTGGAGCACCCGCAGGCACCCGACGAGGTCGAAGTCCCCGTACGGGAAGTCGAGCGACTCGGCATCGCCGACGACGAACGTGCAGCCGGCCGGCGCGTGCGCGCGAGCCGTGGCGACGTAGCTCCTCCGAGGAGTCGACGCCGACGACCTCGCCGACGAGCGGCGCGAGCGCGTACGCGAGCGCGCCGGTGCCGCACCCGACGTCGAGTGCCCGCTCGTTCCCCTCGAGCGGAGCGAGGAGCCGGCGGACGCGGGCCGCGAGGTCGCCGTGCCGCTCCTCCTGGAGCGCCCGGCGGTGCTCGACGCGGTCAGCCATCGACTGCAACTCTCGTCGAACGGCCCTTCTGGTGCCGGATCCCACAGGCGAGCTCGTAGGCGATCGTGTCCGCGACCCGCGCGTGCTGCTCGAGCGTGATCCCGTCCCCGACGAGCGTCACCGGCGCGCCGACCTCGACCGGCGCCGGGAGGACCACGGCGATCGCGTCCATCGAGACCGCGCCGACCACGCGGCAGCGCTCACCTGCGACGAGCACGCTGGTGCCCGTCAGGTCGCGCCGGAACCCGTCGGCGTACCCGACCGGGACGATGGCGATCCAGGTCTCCTCCTGCGCGAGGAAGACACGGCCGTATCCGGTCGACTCGCCCGGCGCGAGGCGGCGGACCTGCGCGACGTCGGACTCCCAGCGGAGCGCCGGCCGCAGGTCGAACCGGCGCGGCTCCTCGCCGAACGGATCGATCCCGTAGAGCGCGATGCCGCAGCGGGCGGCGTCGAGCCGGGTCTCGGAGAGCAGCAGCGCGGCGGCGCTGTTCGCGACGTGGCGCGTGAAGACGCCGGCGTACGGCTGGGTCGCCCGGAGGAAGCGCTCGAGCTGCTCGTGGGCGAAGTCGCGGTCGGTGTCGGCGGTGGCGAGATGGGTCATCAGCCCGACGACGGCCGGGCCGGGCACGGGCAGCTCGGAGAGCCCCCAGCGCCCCATCCCGGTGTCGAGCTTGAGGTGGACCTGCACACCGTCGGGCAACGGCCCTTCGTGCACGGCGAGCTCGAGCGAGGCGTCGCGCGCCACGGGGACGTCCTCCGGCCGTGTCGGCCCGAGCACGACGATCCGGACGCCGGGCAGCTCCGTGCGGAGCGGCACCGCCTCGCCGACCGTCGCGACGCACAGTGCGGCCGCCCCCTCCTCGAGAGCCGCGCGCGCGACGTCGAGGGCGCCGTGCCCGTAGCCGTCCGCCTTCACGACCGCCCACAGCTCGGTGTGCTCGAGCAGGTCGAGCAGCACGCGGGCGTTGTGCCGGATCGCGCCGAGGTCGATGGTGACGTGCGAGCGTCGCACGACCGCCATTCTCTCAGCGGCTCGGGTCAGGAGAGAACCGACGGCAGCGCCTCGACGACGTCGGAGGCGATCAGGCCCGCCTGGTGCGGCACCGCGCGCGCCGCGAGACCGTGCGCGATCGCGGCAGCGACCGCTGCGTCCGTCGCGTCGAGCCCCTTCGCGAGGAACGCGCCCAGCACTCCGGTCAGCACGTCGCCCGTGCCCGCGGTCGCGAGCGAGGGCGGCCCGACGTCGCAGACGACCGTCCGCCCGTCGGGCGCGCGCACGATCGTGTCGGCGCCCTTGAGGACGACGACGGCGCCGAACCGGTCGGCGCACCGGGCGGCGGCCTCGAGCCGGTGCGCGGAGACCCAGGCCGAGTCGGTGTCGAGCAGCCGGGCGAGCTCGCCGGCGTGCGGGGTGAGCACGGTGGCGGCGTCCCGTGCGACGGGCGCGAGCGCGAACAGCGCGTCCGCATCGACCACGGCCGGGAGCGCGGATCGCTCGAGCAGGCCGCGCACGAGGCTCCGCGCGTCGTCCGAGCGGCCGAGCCCGGGGCCGACCGCGAGCGCCGACGCGCGCGCGAGATCCGCCTCGAGCGTCTCGAGCGCGCTCTCGTACGCGAAGCCGCGCTTCACCGGCTCGAGCGCCAGCGTCTCCGCCACCGCAAGCTCGTCGGCCGGCACGGCGACGGTCACGTAGCCGGCGTCCGCGCGAAGCGCCGCGGTCGCCGCGAGCACCGCAGCGCCGGTCGTGCCGGACGCGCCTCCCACGACGAGGAGCGAGCCGGCCGTGAACTTCGAGTCCCGGGAGCCGCGGCGCGGGACGAGCGAGAGGACGGCAGGCGTCGCGCGGACGATCGACGTCGTCGCCGGGTCGAGCCCGATGTCCGCGACGACCACGCGCCCGGCGTGGAACCGTCCGGGCGCGACGGCGAGCCCGACCTTGGCGCCGTGGAAGGTCACCGTCACGTCCGCAGTCACCGCCGCGCCGGCGATCTCGCCGGTCGAGGCGTCGACGCCGGAGGGCAGGTCGACGGACAGCACCGGCAGGCCGCTCTCCCCGATCCGCTCGATCAGCGCAGCCGCGTCCGGGCGCGGCGGCCCGTGGAAGCCGGTGCCGAAGAGCGCGTCGACGACGACGTCGGCGCCCGAGAGGTCGTCCGTCTCCTCCGCGTCGCGCCCTGCCTCACGGAGCAGGCGCGCGGCGATCCGTCCGTCCCCGCCGTTCGCGCCCTTCCCGCAGACGACGGCGAAGCGACGTGCGTCGGGGAAGGCACGGAGCGCCTCGGCCGCCACCGCGGCGGCCGCGCGCTCCATGAGCTCGTCCGCGGTGCCGGGGTAGCCGGGGTAGCGCGCCTCGGCCGCGCGCATCTCGTCGGCGGAGTAGAGCGGCTCGTGCACGGAATCGGCCTACCCGTCTGCGGGCGCCGGCCGGAGCGGAGCGTCGAGGTCGGCGACGCACGTCGCCGCGGCCATCGTGTGCGAGTGGGTGAGCGAGACGTCGATGTCCCGCATCCCGACGCGCTCGGCGAAGCGGAGCGTCCTCCCGGAGAGCGTCACGCCGGGCTTCGGGGGGCCGACGATCTCGATCTCCTTCCACGTGAAGAGCACCCCGCACCCGAGCGCCTTGCCGACCGCCTCCTTCCCGCAGAAGCGCGCGGCGTACGACTCCGCCGGGTTGCGGCGCGTCTCGCAGTACGCCTGCTCGTCGGCGGTGAAGCAGCGGTCGCGGAACCCGGGTCGATCGAGCGCGAGGCGGATCCGGTCGATCTCGATGAGGTCGGTTCCGATCGCGGATCGCCATCGGCCGCTGCGGCTCAGCCGGCTCGCTCGAGCCAGTCGGGCAGGTCCGCGATCGAGCTGAGCACCACGTCGGGCGTCACGTCGAGCCGTTCGAGCGTGTCGGGCCGGAACTTCCCGGTGCGGACGAGCGCCGTCCGCATCCCGAAGAGCTGGGCCGCGCGGACGTCGGACTCGGCGTCGTCGCCGACGAGCCACGTCAGCTCGGGCTCCGCGCCGAGCGCGTCCAGCGCCGCGGCGAAGTAGGTCGGGCTCGGCTTGCCGACGACGGTCGCCTCGACCCCGGTCGCGTACTCGAGCCCCGCGACGAACGCGCCGGCGTCGAGCATCGGCCCGCGACTCGTCTGCCACCAGCGGTTCTTGTGCAGGCAGTAGAAGTCCGCGCCCAGCTGGAGCTCGGCGAACGCCCGCGCGAGGTTCATGTAGCTGAACACCTGGTTCGGCTCGAGCGTCTCGTCGCAGCCGCCGATGAGCACCGCGTCGGCGCCCTCACCCACCAGCTCGATGCCCTCGAGGTCCGGCACGACGCCGGGCATCACGAGGGCGAAGACCCGCTTGCCCGCGAGCTCCCGGGCAGCGGTGCGGGCGGTCGTCTGGAGCTCGTCCTCGGAGAGCTCGAACCCGAGCCCCGCCAGCTCGGCCGTGAGCTGCGCGCGCGGTCTCGTCGAGTTGTTCGTCACGAACCGGAGCGTGTGCCCCGCGGCCCGTAGGCGGTTGACGGCGTCCGGCGCGCCCGGGATCGGCTCACCGGAGACGTGCAGGACCCCGTCGACGTCCAGGAGGATGCACGCCATGGCCCTGCAGTTTCCCAGAGTCGGCGCCCGGTCGGCACGACGAATGCGCTACCGCACCGCGACGAACACCCGTCCATCGGCTGCGGCAGCGTCTTCCACCCGATGGCCGATGTCGAGCACGGTGTCGATCTGGCCGGTCAGGACGTTCATCCGCCGGACGAGGCCGTCGAGCTGGTTCGTCACCCACAGCGCCTCGTCGGCGAACGCGAGCCCGACCGGCTCGTTGCCCGCCGGGACCGTGCGGAGCAGCCGCCCGCCGACGATCTGCGAGACGAGCCCGGGGATCGGGAGCGCGATCCACACCCCTCCCGACGCGACGATCATCTCCGCGGGCGAAGGAACTGAGCTCCAGGCTGTCGACACGCGTCGCGCGGTCGACCGAGACGATGTCCGCCCGCGGCTCAGGCCCGTACTGTGCCGAGTCGCCCGGCGTCCGCGGTCGCGCCGTGTCGTTGAACCCCACCCACACGGTCTCACCGTCCGTGGCGATCGCGCGCTGCCAGCGACCACCCGCCCGGATGGAGGAGCGGACGTCGCCCGTCGCTGGCGTCGAGCTCGGAGACCTCGTCGCCGTGCGTGAGCCACACCGCCCCGGACGAGAGCGCAATCCCCGCGATCCCCTGCTCGTACCCCTCCCGCCGCGGCGGGTAGCGCTCCTCGAAGCGCACGCGAAGGCGCACGACGCCGTCCGCGTCGATCCGCCACAGCGCATGGTCGTAGCCGCCCACGACCCAGACGTGCCTCCTGTCCGCCTCCAGGTCCGTCGGCTCGAACCCGAGACCGACGATCGCCGTGACGCGCAGGGTCTCCGGGTCGACGCGCGAGACGGTGCGGTCGGTGACGTTCGCGACCCAGACGGCACCCGCGCCGGCGGCGACGAAGGTCGGCCGGCTGCCGACGGGGACGGCCGCGAGCGACGCGGTTCTGCCGCGCGTCGATCACCGCGAGCGAGTTCGGAGGCACGACGAGCGGCTCGCCCGAGCGGGAGACCAGCAGGAGCCCTGCGGCGGCAACCCCGGCTGCGAGAAGCCCTGCGGCGGCGATCATCGACCGACCGGCGAGTCGGCTCCGCCCGTACGTCTGCGACGGCGCTGCCGTTCACGCGCGCCGGCGCGCCGAGCGTTGGCGCGTGCTCGAGGATCTGGCGCTGCAGCGCCCGGAGCTCGTCCGACGGCTCGAGCCCGAGGTCGTTCGTCAGGAGCCGGCGGATCTCCGCGTACTCGGCGAGCGCGTCCGCCTGCCGCCCCGAGCGGTAGAGCGCGAGCATCAGCTGGCCGCGTAGCCGCTCGTCCAGCGGGTGGTCGGCGACGGCTCGCTCGAGCTCGGGGACGAGATCCGTGTGCCGACCCAGCGCGAGCTCGGCCTCCACGCGCTCGGCGAGGATCGCGACCCGGAGATCGTCGAGCCGGTGCCGCTCCGCCGTCGCGAACGGCTCGTCGCCGGCGTCGTCGAGCGCGCGACCGCGAAACCGTGCCTGGGCCTGCCGCAGCGTCTCCGCCCGCCGGTCGTCTCTCTGCGTGCGCGATTCCGCGCGGAGCGCCTCGACCAGTTCGACGTCGAGCTCGCCGGCCTCGAGGCGGATCAGATACGCGTGGCCACGTGTCGTGATCCGTTCGGTGCCGAGTGCTCGCCGGAGCTGCCCGACGTAGCCCTGGACGATCTTCCCGGCGCTCGGCGGCGCGTTGCCGTTCCAGAGCTCGTCCACGAGCGCGTCGATGGTGAGCGCCTCGTTCGGTCGGGTCAGCATGAGGAGCAGGAGCGTCCGCGCGCGTCCCGGCGGCAACTCGATCGCTCCGTCGTCTCCGACGACCTCGAGAGGCCCGAGGATGTCGAACCGCATGTGCGGTTTGTAACACCTTCCGGACGAAAAGCGACTCCCGGTTTCCCGCGCGTCGACCGCCGATCGACCGATCGCTGGATGGAAGGGCACACGCTTCGCGGGATCGACGGATCGAGCCACAGGAGGAACCGATGTCCCGGAAAGCGATTGCAACGACGGCGGCGGCACTCGCGCTCGTCGGCCCGGGGTGGGCCGCCGCCGCGGAGCGCCCCGACGACCGCGCCGGCCCGCTCGGCGTCGGAGGAGCGGCAGCGCTCGCCTCGACGGGTGGCGGAGCCGATTCGGCCGTCCTGCGCCCTGATGACCGCGCGACGCTCCGTGGCCCGGGCGCGGTCGACTCCTCCGTCGTGGTCGCCACGGCCGTCCCGGCCACGGCAGACGGCTTCGACTGGACGGACGCCGCGATCGGCGCCCTCGGGGCGATCGCGGTGGTCGTGCTTGCGGGAGCGCTCGGCCTCGCCGCCGTTCGCGCCCGCCAGGGGGGCCACGCGACCGCGTAGCCCGTTGCGCGGCGCTCACCGGGCCGGCGCGGACGAGCCGCGGCGGCCCAGGGGCGCCATAGACTCGCGTGGATGGCCGACGAGCAGGACACCATCCGCGTCACGCGCTCCGTCGCGATCCGCCCGGACGAGATCGAGCTCCGCGTCTCCCGTTCCTCGGGACCGGGCGGCCAGCACGCGAACACGTCGGAGACGCGCGTCGAGGCCGTGTTCGACGTCGAGGCGTCGCCCTCGCTGACGGACCGGCAGAAGAGCCGTGTCCTCGCGAAGGCCGGCCCGGTGATCCGGGCCGTCGCCCAGGACGAGCGGAGCCAGGCGCGGAACCGCGAGCTCGCCGTCGAGCGGCTCGTCGCGAAGCTCGCCGAGGCCCTGCACGTCGAGCGACAGCGGCGCCCCACCCGGCCGACCGCGGCATCGCGCGAGCGGCGGCTCGACTCGAAGCGCCGGCGCTCGAAGGTGAAGCGAAACCGCGCGACGCCGTCCGACGAGTGACGGGGCTCGCGCGCGAGCGGGTCGAGCCGCTGCTCCGCGGCCGGCTCGGGAGGCCGTACGTCCACGAGGCCGAGTGCGAGACGACGCAGAACCTCCTCGCCGACGACGCGCCGGAGGGCGCCGTCGCGACGGCCGACCACCAGCGCGCGGGGCGCGGCCGCCACGGACGCCGGTGGGACGACGAGCCCGGCTCGGCGCTCCTCGTCTCCGTCGTGCTCCGGCCGCCGGCCGGCGCCGCCGCGGCGCAGCTGTCCCTCGTCTGCGCGCTGTCGGTCGCCGAGACGGTCGAGCGCGCTGCCGCGCTCGAGGCGCGGGTGAAGTGGCCGAACGACGTGCTCGTCGAGGGACGGAAGGTCGCGGGGATCCTGCTCGAGGGCCGCGACGGCGCCGTCGTGTGCGGGATCGGGATCAACGTCAACCAGCTCGACGGCGCGCTCCCCGCACACGCGCGCACGCCGGCGGCCTCGCTCCGCACGCTCACCGGCCGCGAGCACGACCGGGCGCTCGTGCTCGTCGAGCTCCTCGCGCGACTGGAGGCGAGCTACGACGCCTGGCTCGCGTCGGGCCTGGCGCCGCTCCTCGCCCGAGCTCGAGCGCACGGGACGCGCTACGGGGCCGCGAGGTCACGGTCGGCGGTGTGACGGGCACCGCGGCCGGGATCGCGCCGGACGGGCGGCTCCGCGTGGTGGGCGCCGACGGCGCCGAGACGCTGGTCGCGAGCGGCGAGGTCGAGACGCGCGGCTGACGCCGGGCGCGCCGGGTGTCAGTCCCCGCGCGCCTGGACGTGCTGGTACCCGAACCGGCCCTTGATGCAGAGGTTCCCGCGCGTCACGTCGTGGTCGTTCGAGCTCGTGACCTTGACGATCTCGTTGTCCTGCACGTGAAGCTCGAGCGAGCAGCCGACGCCGCAGTACGGGCAGATCGTCTCCGTGACCGACTGGTCGTCCTCGCGCCACTCCCCGGCCTCGCGGAGCTCGTGCTCGGACCGGAACATGAGCGCGCCGGTCGGGCAGACGGCGATGCAGTTCCCGCAGTAGACGCACGCCGACTCGGGAAGCGGCGTCGCGAGCTCCGTGGAGATGCGGGCGTCGAAGCCCCGGCCGGCGACATGGATGGCGAACGTGTTCTGGTACTGCTCGCCGCAGGCGTCGACGCACTTGTAACAGAGGATGCACTTCGAGTAGTCGCGGACGTAGAGCTCGTTGTCGACCTTGACCGGCTGGTACACCGTCGCGGCCGTGCGGCCGTCCGGCTCGACGTGGTGCCCGGTCCGCGCGCGGTCGCGGTCCGGGCCCGGCGGCGCGGGCGGGCCGAACCGCTCGGGCTCGGCCTCGTAGCGGTCGAGGTACGCGGGGGCGACCGGTGTCGTCGAGAGATCGACCGACGAGGCGAGGAGCTCCATCACGAGCTTGCGCGAGAGCCGCACCCGCTCGGAGTCGGTCCGCACCTTCATTCCCGGCTCGACCTTCCGCGAGCAGGCCGGCGCCAGCACCCGTGCGCCCTCGACCTCGACGACGCAGACGCGGCAGACGTTGGCCGGCTGGAGCGTCTCGCCGTAGCAGAGCGTCGGCGTGTCGATCCCGAGCCGCGTGCAGGCGTCGAGGATCGTCGAGCCCTCGAAGACGCTGACGGTCTGCGCCGTCCACCTCGAGCTCGACCATGCGCTTCGGCGCCAGCAGCTCGCTCATGCCGGATCCCCCTGGAAGACGTGGAGCCGCCGGATGGCGGACTCGACGGCGCTCGACGCGGTCTGGCCGAGGCCGCAGATCGACGCGTCGCGCATGCACTGGCCGACCTCGCCGATGAGCGCGAGCTCCCGCTCGACGCCCCCGCGAGGCTCGCCGGCGACGAGTCGCGCCAGCGCCTCCTGCTGGCGAACGGTGCCGACCCGGCACGGCACGCACTGGCCGCACGACTCGTTGCGGAAGAACGCGGCGATGCCCATCAGCAGGCGCGGCAGGTCGACGGTCTCGTCGAGGACGAGCACGACCCCGGAGCCGAGCGTCGTCCCGGCCGCGCGGGCGCCCTCGAAGGTGAGCGGCACGTCGAGGTCATCCGGCCCGAGGAAGCTTCCGGCGGCCCCTCCGAGCAGCACCGCCTGCAGCGCCTTGCCTCCCGGCACGCCGCCGGCGAGATCGAGCAGCTCGCGGAGCGTCACCCCGAAGCGCACCTCGTACGTCCCCGGCCGCTCGACGTGCCCCGAGACGCAGAGGAGCTTCGTCCCCGAGGAGCCCTCCGTCCCGACCGCGGCGTACGACGGCCCCGACCCCTCGACGACGTCGAGCACGTTGACGAGCGTCTCGACGTTGTTGACGACGGTCGGCTTGCCGAAGAGGCCGACCTCGACGGGGAACGGCGGCTTGTTGCGGGGCTCGCCGCGCTTCCCCTCGATCGACTCGAAGATCGCGGTCTCCTCGCCGCAGATGTATGCACCTGCGCCTTTCCGGACCTCGACGTCGAAGGCGAAGCCCTCGCCCATCACGTCGTCGCCGAGGAAGCCCCGCTGCCGGGCGGCGTCGAGGGCGTGCTCGAAGGCGTGCAGCGCCTCCGGGTACTCGCCGCGGAAGTACACGTAGCCCTTCTCGCAGCCGGTCGCGTACCCGGCGATCGTCATCGCCTCGACGAGCGCGAACGGGTCGCCCTCCAGCACGACGCGATCCTTGAACGTCCCCGGCTCCGACTCGTCCGCGTTGACGACGAGGTAGTGGGGCCGTGCGGGCTGGCGCGCGACCGCTTCCCACTTGACGCCCGTCGGGAACGCGGCCCCGCCGCGTCCGACGAGCTTCGAGTCCTTGACCTCGCGCAGGACAGCCTCGGGCCCGAGCTCGATCGCGCGACGGAGCGCTGCGTACCCGCCGTGCGCGCGGTAGTCGTCGATGCTCAGCGGGTCGACGACGCCGACCCGGCGGAGGAGGCGGAGTGCCGGATCGCCGGTCTGCGGGATCGGCGCCGCCGGAAGCGGGGTCGGCTCGCCGCCCGCCAGCAGCTCGAGCACCGCCTCGGCGCTCGTCGGGGCCTGCGCGGCGTCGAGCGGCTCCTCGCCCGCGACGGCGACGAGCGCGGCGGGCGCGCGATCGCACTGCCCGAGGCACGGGCTGCGGTACCACGTCGCCGAGCCGTCGTCGGAAAGCTCGCCCTCGGCGCCGAAGCGCTCCTCGAGCTGGGCGACGAGGTCGCCCGCCCCGCTGCACCGGCAGGCGATGTCGTCGCAGACGTGGACGACGCGGGCCGGCCTCGGCTCGAGCGCGAAGAGGGCGTAGAACGTCGCGACGCCGTAGGCGTCGGCCGGAGGCACGGACAGCCGGCGGCACAGATCGTTGAGCCCTCCGGCGCTGATCCACCCGATCCGCTCCTGGAGGGCCCAGAGCGCCGGCAGCAGGAGATGACGTCGCTCGCGCGCGGCGTGCCCTCCGGCGGCGGTGTTCCCGTCCGCCCCGGTCACGCGCGCGCCGCCCTCCCAGCTCGACCCCGGCGGGCCCGAGGACGGCGTCGAGCGCCGCGCGCTCGCTCGGCGTCGGCTCCGCCTGCGGGACGAGCTTGAGATCCACTAGACAGTCGCCTCGGTGGGCTCGCGGCGGCCCTCGCTCAGCTCGCGTTCCGACGGCGCGAGCTTGTCGACGCGAACCGCCGCCGCCTTGAACTCGGCCGTGCCCGACTTCGGGTCGGTGGCGTCGATCGTCAGCTGGTTGACGTCCACCTGGTCCGGGAAGTGGAACGTCATGAAGGCGAGCCCCGCCCGGAGCGAGGGATCGATCCGCGCGGGTGCCTCGACCGAGCCGCGCCGCGACGACACGCGCACGATCTCGCCGTCGGCGATCTCGAGGCGCTCGGCGTCCTCCGGCGAGAGGTCCAGCGACTCGCCGCGGTGGAGCGGCGAGCGGTACCGGTTCGACTGCGCGCCCGTGTTGAACGACTCGAGGCGTCTCCCGGTCGTGAGCCGGATGGGGTAGTCGGCGTCGAGCGCCTCGAACGGCGGCTTCGCCTCGACGACGCTGAACGGGGCGAGCGGCCCTTCGACGGGGTCGGCCCAGAGGCGCCCGTGGAGGAACTGCGAGCCGGGGTGCTCCTCGTCCGGGCACGGCCACTGCAGCCCGCGCAGCGCCTCCAGCCGGTCGTACCGCATCCCGCCGTGCATCGGCGAGAGCGAGCGGCACTCGTCCCAGATCTCCTCGGCCGTCGGCTGTCCCCAGTCGTGACCCAGGCGCCGCGCGAGCTCGGTGAGGATCCACGTGTCGTCGCGCGCGTCGCCCGGCGGGTCGAGCGCCTTGCGCACGCGCTGGACGCGGCGCTCGCTGTTCGTCACGGTCCCGTCCGCCTCGCACCAGGACGCGGTGCCGGGAAGGACGACGTCGGCCATCTCCGCCGTCCTCGTCATCACGATGTCCTGGACGACCAGCAGGTCGAGCGCACCGAGCAGCTTGCGCGCGTGATTGACGTCGGCCTCCGACTGCGCCGGGTTCTCGCCGATCACGTAGAGGGTCCGGAGCTCCCCGCGGTCCATCGCGTGGAACATCTGCGTCAGATGCCAGCCGTACTCCGGCCGGATCGGCGTTCCCCAGGCGGCCTCGAACCGTGCGCGCGCGTCGGCGTCGCGCTCGATGTCCTGGAAGCCCGGAAGCTTGTTGGGGATGGCGCCCATGTCGCCGCCGCCCTGGACGTTGTTCTGCCCGCGGAGCGGGTTGAGCCCCGAGCCGTAGCGCCCGACGTGCCCGCAGAGCAGGCCGAGGTTGATGAGCGCGAGGACGTTGTCGACCGCGTTGTGGTGCTCGGTGATCCCGAGCGTCCAGCAGATCATCGCCCGGTCGGCGCGCGCGAAGGCGTGCGCGGTCTCGCGGATCACGGCGGCCGGCACGCCGGTGAGGCGCTCGCCCTCCTCGAGCGTGAACGGCTCGACCGAGGCGGCGTACTCCTCGAAGCCCTCCGTTGCGCGCGCGACGAACGAGGCGTTGTGCAGTCCCTCGTGGATGATCTCGCGGGCCATGGTGTTCGAGAGCGCGATGTCGGCTCCGACGTCGAGGCCGAGCCAGCGGTCGGCCCACTGCGCGGACGACGTGCGACGCGGATCGACGACGAAAAGGCGCGCGCCGTGCCGCACCCCCTTCAGGAGGTGGTGGAAGAAGATCGGATGCGTCTCTCGGGCGTTCGAGCCCCAGAGGAGGATCACGTCCGTCTCTTCGATTTCACGGTACGACGACGTTCCGCCGCCCGCTCCGAACACCGTCGCCAGACCGACGACGCTTGGTGCGTGTCAGGTGCGGTTACACGAGTCGATGTTGTTCGAGTGCATCACCTGGCGCGCGAACTTCTGCGCCAGGAAGTTCATCTCGTTGGTCGCCTTCGAGCACGAGAAGATCCCGAACGACGTCGACGCGTCCGCCTCGCGGGCACGCGCGAACCCCGCCGCCACCGTGTCGAGCGCCTCGTCCCACGATGCGGGGCGAAGCGCGTCGCCGTCACGGACGAGCGGCGTGGTGAGGCGTCCCTTCATGCACGAGCTCCTTTCGTCGCTGTCATGTCAAATCTACCCCGGGCGGTCGCCGACCACGGTCAGCGGGCGATCCGTGTCCACCGCGTTCAGACGCCCGACGAGATCTCCTCGTGGTTCAGCCAGCGCCCGTCGCCGAGCCGAGGAGCACCTGGCGGTACGCCACGTGGAGCGGGACGTCCGCGAGCGGCCAGACACGCGTGCCGAAGACCTGGACGAGCCGAGCCCCCGGGGCGAGCGCGTCCGCGACGATCCGCGGCGCGTCGGGTGCGTCGGTGTGGATCCAGCACACCGCGAGCTCCATCGGCCCGCGGGCCTCGATCGATCGGGCCAACGCCTCCCGGAGGCCGACCGGATCACGGTAGTCGACCGGCTCGACTCCGACCCCGTCGCCGAGGTCGGCGGAGTGCCGTGCGATGCACGTCACGGCATGGCCACGGTCCGCCAGCGCCCTCGTCGTCGCGGCCAGCATTCCCGTCCCGCCGACGACGAGCGCGTGACCGGGCCGCTCGAGGTCGAGAAGCACGTCGGGGGTGTCCGCGTCACGCAGCAGACCGTCGGGGAGCTCCAGGGTGGCCGGGTTGACGCCGCGGAGGGAGAGCTCGCCGGCCGCGGCGCGGGCCTCGAGCACCGGCAGCAGCGCGCGGGGGTACGCGCCCGGCAGCGGGATGACGGAGGACGGGACGGCGGCCGCGTCGCCCAGGGCGCGCAGCGCCCCCGGGGTCATCAGCGGGACGTCCACGGGGAGGACGACGGCCACGTCGTGCCGGGCGGCGCGGAGCCCTGCGATCACACCGTGCACGGGTGCCCGGGAGACGGTGCCGTCGTCGAGGACGTCGAGCGGAAGCACGTCCGACTGCTTCCCGACGACCAGCACCTCGTCGCACGCCTCGGCCAGCAGCCGGTGCCCACGCTCGGCGAGCGTCTCGCCCCGGAACCGCGCGAGCGCCTTCGGCGCCCCGAACCGCTCCGAGGCGCCTCCGACGAGGAGGACCCCGGTGAGCGGCGTCACGCGACGATCCGCTGCAGGCCCGTGTAGACGGTGCCGCGGCCGTCGCGGACGAAGCCCACGAGGGTGACGCCGCGGTCGTCCGCCAGCTCGACGGCGAGCGACGAGGGGGCGCCGACGGCGACGAGGACGGGGCAGCCGGCGACGGAGGCCTTCTGGACGAGCTCGAAGGAGAGCCGGCCGCTGACGCAGAGCATCGATTCGGCGAGCGGCACGAGGCACTGGCCGAGCGCCCAGCCGAGCACCTTGTCCATGGCGTTGTGGCGGCCGACGTCCTCACGCACGCAGAGGAGCTCTCCGTCCGGCGTGAACAGCCCCGTCGCGTGGAGCCCGCCGGTCAGGGCGAAGGTCGCCTGCGCCTCGCGCAGGCGACCGGGAAGGGCGGCGACGACGTCGAAGGCGACGGTGACCGGGCTCTCGATCCGCGGCGCCTCGACGGCCACCGCCTCGAGCGCGCCCTTCCCGCAGACGCCGCAGGAGGACGAGGTGTAGAACGACCGCTGGACGCGATCGAGGTCGGCGCCGGGTGCATCGACGTCGATGACGTTCGCCGCGAGGTCGTCCGGCGGCCGCGCGGCGGTCGGGCGAAGCCCCTCGGTCAGGCAGAAGCCGAGCGCGAGCTCCTCGTCGTGGCCGGGCGTCCGCATCGTGACGGCGACGGCCCGCCCGCCGACGCGGATCTCGAGCGGCTCCTCGACGGCGAGCCGGTCGTCCTCCGTGGCCCCGCTCGGAAGCCGGTGGACCTGGGCGCGTCGAGTCGAGTACGGCGGTGCCTCCACAGGCCGAGAGCGTAGATCGGACGGGCGGTCGGAGGAACGGCGATAGTGATCGGGTGCGAACCGGGCCCCGGCCGAGGAGTCGGCTTGTGACGAAGAGTCACATGGTGCTCGCGCCGCTCGTCCCGCTCACCGCGCTCCTCGTCGCCGCGTGCACGAGCGACGAGCCCTCCGGGGCTCCGCCACCGCCCGGCGCGCTGGTCGCGGCTGCGACGACCGGCGACGCCGACGAGGTTCGGCGCCTGCTCGACGCCGGCGCGGACCCCGACGACGCCGACGCGGACGGGCGGACCGCCGTCACGCATGCCGCGTACGGCGGCCACGCCGACATCGTCCGCGCGCTGGTCGACGCGGGCGCCGACGTCGACCGCCAGGACGCCACGCCGCGCGAACGCGCTCCTCTCAACCGGGGAGACGGGGCTCGTCGACGTGCTCGAGGAGGTGCTCCGCGCCGACCCCGACCTCGCGCGGACGAACCGGTTCGGTGGGACGGCCCTCATCCCGGCCGCCGACCGCGGCCATGTCGAGACGGTTCGGCGCCTGCTCGAGACGGACATGGACGTCGACCACGTGAACGACCTCGGCTGGACGGCGCTCCTCGAGGCGGTGATCCTCGGCGACGGCGGCGCCGCGCACACGGAGATCGTCCGGCTGCTCGTCGACGCCGGCGCCGACGTCTCGATCCCCGACGGCGAGGGCGTCACCGCCCTCGAGCACGCGCGCGCCGCGGGCTACGACGAGATCGTCGCCATCCTCAGACGCAGCGGAGTAGGCGAGGCGCCCGGCGCGAGCCGGGCACCTCGCACTCTTCGGGCTCAGGGCCGGCGGTCGACCCGCACGGTCGCGCTTCGCGTCGTCCGGTTCCCGCAGGCGTCGGTCGCGCGATACGTGATTGTGTAGATCCGGCCGGTGCCCGACTCGCTCCGCTCCGCGCGCAGGCGGAACGTGTCGAGATCGACTCGGACAACGTCGTCCGTCGTGTTGCCGTCGGCATCGCCGGGAGCGTTGTCGGGCTCGTTGCTCGTCGCCGACACGAACGTGATCGCCGGGGCCGCCCCCGAGTTGTCGGCGGCGGTGATCGTCGCGTTCACGGTCACGTACGTGTGGTTCGGCGGCTGGAGCACGTTGGGTGACAGGCTCACGGAGAGCGTCGGCGGCGTCTCCTCGCAGAGCCCGAGGCCGACGATCACCGGGTCGTGGTCGGACGAGCGGTACGGCGTTCGGCTCGTAGAGCGCATCCTGCGCCGGCCGGCTTGAACGACGTGTCGTAGTCGAAGACGTCCGGCTCGTCGGCGTTGATGTGCCAGTCGGCCGCGCCCGGTGACCTGAGCCGTCGAGGCTCGGCGCTCGCGAGCGCGTGGTCGAGGTAGCCGGCCTGGCCGTCGAAGACGTACGAGTAGGCGTACGTGCCCTGGTACTGCGGCGATCAGGTTCGTGTAGTCGTCGCCGGTCCCGGCGGTGTCGTCGGCGCCGGCCTTGATCGCGTCGATCGGATCCTCCTTCGCGTACGAGTTGAGGTCGCCCATGATCAGGAAGTCGGGATCGCCGCTGCCGGTCGGATCGGTCGCGAGCCAGTCGACGAGCGCCTGGGCCGCCGCGCGTCCGCGTGCCGGTTGCAGTTGCCCTGGCCGTCGCCGGTGTCCGGGTCGCCGACGTCGATGCAGTCGGAGCCCTTCGACTTCAGGTGGTTGACGGCGACGGTGAAGCGCGCGCCGGTCGCGTTGACCTCGAACGTCTGGGCGAGCACGGGGCGGCTCTTCGTGTCGATGAACCGCGGGTCGTCGGCCGAGTCGAGGATCTCGAAGTCGCCGACCGGCGTCACCTTCGCCGGGCTTGTAGATCAGGCCGACGCGGATCGCGTCGGTGCCGATCGACGCCGGTGTCGATGTAGGCGTACGTGCCCGGCGCCGAGGATGGCGTTGAGGCCCGGCGACGATGCCCGTCGTCGGGTCGCCGAGCGGGTCGACGCCGGGCGTGTTCTCGATCTCGTTGAGGCCGATGACGTCGGCGTTCGAGCCCGACGAGCGCCGCCAGCAGCTTGTCGCGCTGGCGCGTGAACTCGAGCGGCTGGTCGGCGTCGGCACCGCGGCACTCGAGGTTGCTGGCCGCGCCGCACGTGTTGTCGAGCCGGGTCGCCGGTCGGCGTGTCGAGCGTGAGGAAGAAGTTGAGCGTGTTCATCGCCGCGACGCGGACGGCTGCCGCCGACCGGCCCGGGCGCCGCCGGTCGCGGGTTGACCGCCGTGTACGTCGGCCGGCGCCGGTCGGCTGGATGCGGTAGAGGCTGAAGTCGAAGCCCGAGCACGCCGACGGTGTTCTGCGACCGTGTCGCCGCCGCGGAAGCGGTTGGCCAGCGAGAACGGCTCGCCGTTCGGATGGCGCAGGACTGCCGGGTTCTGCGTGCCCGAGCCCGTCGTCGAGCGTGATCCGGCTGCAGGCCGTTCGCGAGCGCGCGGGCGTGCGCCGGCGCGCCCGGCTCGTCGATCGCCGTCGGCGTGAACGGCCGGGTCTCGCCGGCGAGCGGCAGGGCGAGCACGATCTCGCCGAACCGGTCGTAGTTGAAGTACTCGGAGATGACGAGCGACTGCGGGAAGCGCACGAGCATGCCCTCGTAGCGCTCCGGCGCAGTCGACGGTCGCGAACGGCAGCGTCACGTCGGTCGGCGCCGACGCGTGCCCGTCCCGCAGTCGACGATGCTGCGCGGTCACGGCCGCGGTGTTGCTGTTCGAGCCGTTGAGCGTCGTCTGGTTGAACCGCTCGCGGGCGAAGCCGGTGACGCGGACGACGTCGCCGGCGCTGACGGTGTTCGGCGCTCGCCGGTGAAGACGAAGATGCCGTCGGACGTCGCGGCGTCGCCGTCGCCGGTCGGCATCCTGGAGGTAGAAGCCCTGGAGGCCGGCCGGTCGCCCTCGAAGTCGCCGACGACGACGCCCTGCGTCGTGACGTTGCCGGTGATCGCGGCGGCGGGCCGCTGCCCTGGATCGTCGTAGATCGGCGTGACGGGTCGCGCGCAGACGTCGCTCGGTCGGTGAAGCCGAAGGCGTAGTTCGCGGCCATGTTGTCCGGCGGGTCGATCGCGTCCTGGTCGGTCACGCTGCGCGGCGACGACGGTGACGGTGCAGGTCTCGCCGTCGACGAAGTCGCCGTCCGGGTCGAGCGTGAACGTCGTCGGGCCGCCGCTGACCGGTGGCCGTGTGCGCGCCGCTCGTCGCGCACGAGATCGTGAACCAGCTGCCCGTGACGTCGACCGGCTCGCTGAAGGTGATCGTGACGTTCGACGTTCGCGAGACGTCCGTCGCGCCGTCCGCGGGTGTCGTGCTCGCCACGGCCGGAGCGGCGTCGACCGTCGGTCGACGTGTGAGCACCGAGCCCGTCGAACGTGTCGGTGGCGAAGCCGTCCCATTCGAGCGACGGGTCGAACGCGTCCGCGCCGTTCGATGTCGCCGGCGCTCCACCGTTGCCTTGCGGCGGAGCGTGTTGTCGGCGGTGCTCGTCAGCCCGGCGCCCCACTCCGTGCCCGGGTCGAAGCCGACCTGGCCGATCGACGTCGAGGATCGTGCCGTGCCCCTTGCGCAGGACGACCGCGTCGTCGCCGTTGAACCAGCCGGCGCCGTTCGTCTGGTCGGCCTGGGCGAGGATCGTCGCGTTCGCGCGCGCACTGCGCGAGCACGTAGACGTCGCCGTCGGCGACGGTGCCCGTCGAGGTTGATCGTCAGCCCGGCGGTCGCCGAGCCGTTGAAGTACATCTGGACGCTGTAGCCGCCGGCCGCCAGGTCGACCGCAGCGCCGGTGCCGTTGTAGATCTCGAGCGCCTTGTTGTTGCTCGAGCCCTCGATGTACTCCGAGAAGAACAGCTCGGTCGGCGCGGTCTGACCGAACCGGACGCGACCACGAGCGCGCTGAACGCGATCGCCAAGACGAAGGCGAAGCGGCGTGACATGGCTCCCCTCTTTCCCCTGATTGGACGCTGACGGTCCGACGACTCAGCGCCCGATCCTATGCGCTCCGAAGATCTCCAGCCGGGGAACGGCGGACGTCGGATCGTGTTGCCGGGCTCAGGCGTTGTGTCGGATCAGCGCGCCCGGTGCCGTGAGGTCGGCGCCGCAGGCGGGGCACGTCGTCTCGCTCTCGTCGCCGAACGCGAGCCCGCACGACGCGCACTCGAACGGCTGCTCGGGCGGCGGCTCGCTGCCACGGATCTCCTCCGGCTCGAGCACTCCGTCCGCGAACGGATCGACGTCCGGCGCCATCTACTCGACCGTCACGGTCTTCGCGAGGTTTCGCGGCTGGTCGACGTTGAGGCCGCGGAGCCGCGCGATGCGGTACGCGAGGAGCTGGAGCGGGATCACCGCGAGCACGGCGGACAGGAAGGCAGGCGCCTTCGGGACGTAGATCACGTCGTCCGCGTGATGCTGGATGTCCTCGTTGCCGTCCGACGCGACCGCGATCACGTGGGCGCCGCGCGCGCGGACCTCCTGGATGTTCGAGACGAGCTTCTCGTAGACCTCCTCCATCCGCGTCGCGACGACGACGACGGGCGTGTTCTCGTCGAGGAGGGC
Organism: uncultured Actinomycetes bacterium; assembly: GCA_963712255.1. Lineage (GTDB taxonomy): Bacteria > Actinomycetota > Thermoleophilia > Gaiellales > Gaiellaceae > Gaiella. The sequence continues at coordinate 70,626 of CAVQHL010000011.1, read as the reverse complement.
GATCGGCCCGTGCTTCATCTCCCCGGCCGAGTACGCCTCGGTCGGGATGTACGAGAGCTCCTTCAGCTTGAGCGCCCCCTCGAGCGCCACCGGGAGCCCGATGTTCCGGCCGAGGTAGAGGAAGAACGGGCGGTCGTGGAAGCGACGCGCGATCTCGTCGATCGGGTGGTCGCCCTCGAGGAAGTGCGCGATCTTGGCGGGCAGCGAGTAGACCGCGTTGACGATGTACTCGAGCTCGCCGGCGGGCAGCGTCTCGCGCACCTGCGCGAGCTTCAGCGCGACGAGGAACAGGAGGCTCAGCTGCGCCGTGAACGTCTTCGACGCGGCGACGCTCACCTCGAGACCGGCGCGCGTGTACAGGGTCGATTCGACCTCGCGCGTGATCTGCGAGCCCATCATGTTCGTGATCGCGACCGTATGCGCGCCCATCGTGCGCGCCAGCTTCATCGCCTCGATCGTGTCGCGGGTCTCACCGGACTGGGAGATGCCGATGACGAGCGTGTCCTCGTCGAGCACCGGGTTGCGGTAGATCCACTCGGAGGCGATGTCGTGCTCGACCGGGACGCGCGCCCACTCCTCGATCGCGTACCGCGCCGCAACGGCAGCGTGGTAGCTCGTGCCGGCCGAGAGGATCACGATCCGGCTCAGCTCGCGGAGCTCGTCGTCGTCCATCCCGAGGCCCTCGAGCACGAGGCGGCCCTTGCGGACCCGGTCGCCGATCGTCTCCGCGACCGCGTCCGGCTGCTCGTGGATCTCCTTGAGCATGAAGGTCTCGTAGCCCGCCTTCTCGGCTCCCTCGATGTCCCAGTCGAGCTCGACGACCTCGTGGTCGATCGCCGCGCCGTCCTCGGCGCGGAGGAACCTGGACCCGTCCGGCGTGATGACGACGATCTCCCCGTCGCTCGGGAACTGGACGGCGCGCGTCTCGGTCAGGAAGGCGGCCGCGTTCGAGGCGAGGAACGCCTCGCCCTCGGCGAGGCCCACCACCATGGGGCACTGCAGCCGGGCGCCGACCAGCATGTCCGGGTGGTCGCGGTGGATGACGACGAACGCGAAGTGGCCCTCGAGCTCCCCGTACGCGCGACGGACCGCCTCGACGAGGTCGCCCTCGTAGAAGTCCTCGATCAGGTGCGTCACCGTCTCGGCGTCGGTCTCGGACGAGAAGACATGGCCCTGCTCCGAGAGGCGCTCGCGCAGCTCGCGGTAGTTCTCGACGATCCCGTTGAGGACGATCGCGAGCTTCTCCGCGTCCTCGGAGGCGAGCGGGTGGGCGTTCGCCTCGGTGACGCCTCCGTGGGTGGCCCAGCGCGTGTGACCGAGCCCCGTCGTCGCCGGCGATCCGTTCATGCCGGTCCGCTTCTTCAGGTTCTGGAGGTTGCCGACCGCCCGCGTGTGCGCGAGGCCGTCAGCCTCGAGCAGGGCGATCCCGGCCGAGTCGTAGCCCCGGTACTCGAGGCGCTCGAGGCCGTGGAGAAGAAGCGCCTTGCACTCCCGAGGCCCGACGTATCCGATGATCCCGCACATGCTGTTCTCCTTCGCCCGCCGGCTCCTGCGGAGCCGAGCACCCTCCCCGAGCGGACACCCCGTTTGCAGGGGTTTTACCGGTCCCGGGCCTCCCGTCGAACGAGTTCGGCGATGCTAGCACAGAGCTCCGCGGCCTCCTCCGCGCTCTCCGCCTCGGCGAGCACGCGGATGAGCGGCTCGGTGCCCGAGGGCCGCACGAGCACCCTCCCCCTGCCGTCGAGCTCCCGGCTGAGCCGCTCGACCTCGGAGGTCACGAGCGGCGGCACGGTCGTGCTCCCGACGACGATGTTCTCCTTGGCCTGCGCGAAGCGCGGCATCTCGGCCGCGGCCTCCGCGAGCGTCCTCCCCGCGAGCGACCGGCAGAGCGTCAGCGCCGCCGCAAGCCCGTCGCCGGTGACGTGCCCGTCCAGCACGATCACGTGCCCCGACTGCTCGCCGCCCAGGATCCCGCCCTCCGCGCGAAGCGCCTCGAGCACGTAGCGGTCGCCGACGTCGGTCGTCACCACCCGGATCCCGTGGTCGGCCATCAGCCGGTGGAAGCCCATGTTCGTCATCGCCGTCACGACGACGAGGTCGACCCCGAGCGCGAGCGCGCAGATCGCGAGGATCTGGTCGCCGTCCACCACCTCGCCCGACGCGTCGACGGCCAGCATCCGGTCGCCGTCGCCGTCGAACGCGATCCCGAGGTCGTATCCGCCGACGCCGACCGCGGAGCGCAGCATCCCGAGGTCGGTGGCGCCGCAGCCCGCGTTGATGTTCGTCCCGTCCGGTGCGTTCGCAAGCGCCGTGACCTCTGCGCCGAGCCGCTCGAACACGCCGGGAGCGATCGCCGAGTACGCGCCGTTGGCGCAGTCGACGGCGATCCGCAGGCCGCTCAGATCCGAGCCGAAGTGCTCGACGACGTGCTCGACGTAGCCGCCCGATCGCGTCGCTCCGCGGCTCCTCGATCGACCCGCCGCCCGGCCCGGTCGCGTCGAGCAGCGCCTCGATCTCGAGCTCGTCGGCGTCGGTGAGCTTGTGTCCCGCGCGGTCGAAGACCTTGACGCCGTTGTACTCGGGCGGGTTGTGCGAGGCCGAGACGACGAGCCCGAGGTCCTGCGACAGCAGCGCGACGGCCGGAGTCGGCAGGACGCCGGCGAGCACTGCCGTCCCGCCTGCCTCGACGATCCCGCGCGTGACGCGCCGCCTCGAGCGCCGGGCCCGAGCCGCGCGTGTCGCGCCCGACGAGGACGCGCCCGCGGCCCGACCAGAGCGTCGCCGCACGCCCGAGACGCTCGACGAGATCCTCCGTCAGCGACTCGCCGACGATGCCACGGACGCCGTCCGTGCCGAACCACCGCCTCGAGTGCCTGCCGCCGTCCGGGGCGAGCACGTCTGAGTTCACGGCACGGCGATCTGCCACCTGGACACCCTCCACGGACACAGCGTGAGTCCTAGAGGCACTTCCCGCAAGGGAAGCGGCCTACTAGCGCTTGCTGAACTGAGGCGCCTTGCGCGCCTTGTGCAGGCCGGCCTTCTTGCGCTCGACCTTACGTGCGTCCCGCGTGAGGAAGCCCTCGCGCTTGAGCGGCACCCGGAGCTCGGGATCGGCCTCGACGAGCGCGCGGGCGATCCCGTGCCGGACGGCGCCGGCCTGGCCGCTCACGCCGCCGCCGTGGACGCGAACCCGGAGGTCGTACGTCCCCTCGGCGCCTGCGGTGGCGAAGGGTGCGAGCGCGAGCGTCCGGTGGGTCGCGCGCGGGAAGTAGTCCTCGAGCGTGCGGCCGTTGATCCAGGTCGTCCCGTCGCCGGGCCGGAGGATCACGCGCGCGACCGAGGTCTTGCGCTTGCCGGTGCCGCGGTACTGGGCGATGTCTGCCATACGGTTCCTAGACCTCGAGCGTCTTCGGTGACTGGGCTTCGTGCGGGTGCTCCGGCCCCGCGTAGACCTTGAGCTTGCGGATCTGCGCGGAGGCGAGCTTGTTCTTCGGAAGCATGCCCTTCACGGCCTTGCGGATGACCTCCGTCGGGCGCCGCTCGAGCTGCTCGCGGAGCGTCCGCTCCTTGAGCCCGCCCGGGTAGCCCGTGTGCCAACGCACCATCTTCTCGTCGAGCTTCTTCCCCGTGACGTGGATCTTCTCCGCGTTCACGACGATCACGAAGTCGCCCGTGTCGACGTGCGGGGTGTACGCCGGCTTTCCCTTGCCGCGCAGCGTGTCGGCGATCTGCGTCGCGAGACGGCCCAGGGTCTTCCCCTCGGCGTCGACGACGTACCAGTCGCGCTGGATCTCGCCCGGCTTGGCGGTGTAAGTGGTCATCGCTCGGAAAGGCGGCAGTCGAATGACCGCCGGCGGCGGAGTGTAGCAGCCTCCGACGGCTCTCGACCGGCCCCCGGGACGAGCCTGGCCAGGCCGCGCGCGAACTCCACGGCGCCTCCGTGGGACGGGTGCCGGACGTACGCCGCCTCGAGCGCGCCTGCCGCGACGCGGCCGACGGCGATCACCCGGCGCCCCGCGGCGAGGCGCTCGGCGAACGCGCGCCCGCTCCGGACCTCGCGTCGGGTCGGCGCGCGATTGCTCGTCGCCGTGCCCGGGTGCGTCGGGACGATGTTCCACAGCAGCACCTCGTCGACGAGCCCGAGCTCGGCGAGAGCCCGCTGGACGATCGTCGCCGTCGCCTCGGCCGGCCCGTCGCCGGTGAGCTGCCGCTCCGACGTGAACGGAAGGCCCGAGACGCGGGCGCCGCGATATCCCGGCGCCTCTCCGACGAGCAGGATCCGCGCGTCCGAGCGCGCGGAGAGGTACGCCGCGAGGCGGGCGCGGAGGAGAGGCGCCCTCGGCCCCGCGGCGTACTGGTTGAACGTGTTCCCGATCCGGGCGTTCGCAAGCTCGTCGACGAGGTCCACGCCGCGACCATGCCACGCCCGCGATACTCGGCGGGTGCCGATCGTCCGCCGCAGCGTCGTCGTCCACGGCCGGGTGCAGGGCGTGTGGTTCCGCGAGAGCGCGCGCCGGCGCGCGACGGAGCTCGGCGTCGGCGGCTGGGTGCGGAACCGACCGGACGGGGCCGTCGAGGCCGAGGTGGAAGGAGACGCCGAGGCGGTCGAGGTGCTCGTCGCCTGGCTCGGACACGGGCCTTCCGGCGCGCGGGTCGAGCGGCTCGACGTCGAGGAGCGTGAGCCGAGCGGCGAGAGCGGCTTCCGGGTCGCCGGCTAGCCGGGCCGCAGGCCGACGCAGCTCGAGCGCCAGAAGACGAGCGGACCGGACGTGACGTCCGTCGCCTCGCCCATCCGCTCGACTACGATACGGCGAGCGAACCGGGGAGCTCGGGCGACCGGGCTGAGAGGGCGGCTGACGCGCCGCCGACCCGCAGAACCTGACCTGGGTAATGCCAGCGGAGGAACGTGCGTGACCGAACCTGACGTCGTCGTCGTCGCCTCGGGGGCCGGCCCCTCGGTGGCGGTGCCCGGCGCGCCGACCGTCATCGCGGCGGACGGCGGGCTCGACCGCGCCACCGCGCTCGGGCTCGACGTCGACGTCGTGATCGGCGACCTCGACTCGGTGTCGGCCGGCGCGCTCGCCGCTGCCGAGGCGGCAGGCGCGCGCGTCGTGCGCCACCCGGAGGCGAAGGACGCCACCGACCTCGAGCTCGCGCTCGACGAGGCCGTGCGCATCGGCGCCCGCCGGGTCCTCGTGGTCGCGAGCGCGGAGGGGCGGCTCGACCACCTGCTCGGCTCGCTGCTCCTGCTCGGGGCCGACGCGTACGCGGCGATCGAGCTCGACGCGATCGTCGGCGAGGCGCTCGTCCACGTCGTCCGCGGCGAGCGAGCCCTCCGTGGCTCACCCGGCGAGCTCCTGAGCCTCGTCGCGGTCGGCGGGCCGGCGACGGGCGTCGTCACGAACGGCCTCGACTTCCCGCTCGCCGCCGAGACGCTGCATCCGGGGTCGAGCAGGGGCATCTCGAACGTCTTCGCCGGCACCGAGGCGCGCGTCGCGCTCGACGCCGGAGTGCTGCTCGCGATCCGCCCCGGCGCAGCGGAGGCGGGGAGCGCGCGGTGAGGCCACTTGCGACCTCTGGTTGCACGCGGAGGCTCGCCGCGGTGATCCTCGTCGCGGTCTCGGCCGTCGCGGTCGCCGGCTGTGGGGGCGACGAGGACGCCCCGACCGAGGTGGTGCTCCTCACGCACGACTCGTTCGCGATCTCGAAGGACGTGAAGGCCGCGTTCGAGGAGGAGAGCGGGCTGACGCTCCGGGTCCTCCAGGCCGGGGACGCGAACGAGACGCTCAACCGAGCGCTCCTGACCGCGGGCGACCCCCAGGGCGACGTGATCTTCGGGATCGACGACTCCGTCCTCTCGCGCGCGCTCGAGGGCGACCTGCTCGAGGAGTACGCCTCGGACGGGCTCGAGGAGGTCGACCCGGAGTACGCGGCCGCGGACGACCACGTGACGCCGATCGACCACGGAGAGGTCTGCCTGAACGTCGACCGCGCGTGGTTCGCGGATCGCGGAATCGCGCCTCCCAGCACACTCGAGGACCTCACCGAGCCCCGGTACCGCGACCTCCTCGTGGTCGAGAACCCTGCGACCTCCTCCCCCGGGCTCTCGTTCCTGCTCGCGACCGTCGACCGGTTCGGCGAGGACGGCTGGGAGGCGTACTGGCAGGCGCTCCGGGCGAACGGCGTGCTCGCCGTCGACGGCTGGGAGGAGGCGTACACGCAGCAGTTCTCCGGCGCCGCCGGGAGCCCCGGCAAGCGGCCGATCGTCGTCTCCTACGCGACGAGCCCCGCCGCGGAGGTGATCTTCGCCTCGAAGCCACTCGACACGGCGCCGACGGCCGCGGTCGAGGACGGGTGCTACCGCCAGGTCGAGTACGCGGGCATCCTGCGCGGCGCCGCGAACGAGGACGGCGCCCGCGCGCTGATCGACTTCATGCTCTCCGAGCGGTTCCAGGCCGACGTGCCGGGCTCGATGTTCGTCTACCCCGTGCGAGCCGGCGTCGCGCTGCCGGAGGCCTTCGTCGAGCACGCGATCGTCCCGGCGAACCCGCTTCAGCTCCCGGCCGACGACATCGACGAGAACCGCGACCGCTGGGTCGCCCGATGGACCGAGATCGTCGTGCGCTGAGCCTCGGCGGGCGTCGCGACCGTCGCCGTCCCGGTCGCGTTCCTCGCCGTCTTCTTCGCCTGGCCGCTCGTGGCGATCCTCGAGCGGAGCCTCGTCGTCGACGGCTCGCTCGATCTCCCGTCCGACGTCCTCACGCGCGACGACGCTCGAGGTCGCGTGGTTCACGCTCTGGCAGGCGGTCGTCTCGACGGCCCTGACGCTCGTCGCCGCGCTCCCGCTCGCGTGGGCGCTCGCCCGGTTCTCGTTCCGTGGACGCTCGCTCGTCGAGGCGCTCGTCCTCGTGCCGTTCGTCCTGCCCACCGTGGTCGTCGCGACCGCGTTCCTCGCGCTGCTCCCGGACGGGGTCGAGCGGACCGTCTGGGCGATCCTCCTCGCGCACGTCTTCTTCAACGTCGCGGTCGTGGTGCGCGTCGTCGGCGCGTTCTGGGCAGGGCTCGACCCGAGGCTGGACGACGCCGCCGCGACGCTCGGCGCGTCGCCGTACCGGCGTCACCGCCTCGTCACCGCTCCCCTCCTCGCCCCCGCCGTCGCCTCCGCGGCGTCGATCGTGTTCCTCTTCTGCTTCACGTCGTTCGGCGTGATCGTCGTCCTCGGCGGGATCCGGTACGCGACGCTCGAGGTCGAGATCTACAACCAGGCAGCGCGGCTCTTCGACCTCCGGGCAGCAGCGGCGCTCGCGCTCCTCCAGCTGGCGGCGGTCGCCGCCACGGTGCTCGTCTCCGGCAGGCTCGAACGGCGACTCGGCGGCGCGCGGTCACGCCGCGGGCCTGCCCCGCGTCCGACCGGACGCGATCGCGTCCGCGTGGGGCTCGCGGTCGGCTGCTCGCTCGCGCTGCTCGCGCTTCCTCCGCTCGCGCTCGTCGTCCGCTCGCTCCGGGTCGCCGACGGCTACGGCCTCGACCACTACGCCTCGCTCCTCGACGAGACGCCCGCGCTGCTGGTCGTCCCGTGGCACGCGATCCTCAACTCGCTCCTGTTCGCGGGCGCCGCAGCCGCGATCGCGCTCATGGTCGGTGTCCTGGCGGCCGTGGCGGTGGCACGGGGACGGCGGGGGCTCGACGCGATGCTGATGCTGCCGCTCGGCGCGTCGGCGGCGATGCTCGGGTTCGGCTTCCTGCTCGCGTTCGACGACCCGCCGCTCGACCTGCGCTCGTCCGCCCTGATCGTCCCGATCGCACAGGCGCTCGTCGCGATCCCGTTCGTCGTCCGCTCGCTCGTCCCCGCGCTCCGCGCCGTCGAGGCACGGCTCGGCGAGGCCGCCGCGGTCCTCGGGGCGTCGCCGTGGCAGGTGAGGCGCGAGATCGAGCTGCCGCTCCTCGCACGGCCGCTGGCCGTCGCGGCGGGTCTCGCGTTCGCCGTCGCGCTCGGCGAGTTCGGCGCGACGGTGTTCGTCGCGCGCGCCGACTGGCCGACCGTGCCGGTCGCGATCTTCCGCTTCCTCGGGAGGCCCGGCGCCGACAACGTCGGCACGGCGATGGCGCTCTCGGTGACGCTCATGATCCTCGTGACGGCTGTCGCGCTCGTCTCCGAGCGCTCCCTCGTCGGACGGCGTCCGAGGTGAAGCTCGCTCTCGACGGGGTCGGCGTGACCCTCGCCGGGGCGCGGATCCTGGAGGACGTCTCCGTCGACGTCGCCTCGGGTGAGCGGTTGGCGGTGCTCGGGCCGAGCGGCTCGGGGAAGTCGACGCTCCTGCGGGTCGTCGCGGGGCTCCAGCCGCCGACGACCGGCCGCGTGCTCCTCGACGACCGCGACGTGACGGGCGTGCCCCCGTACCGGCGCGGTGTCGGGCTCGTGTTCCAGGACGCCGCGCTCTTCCCCCACCGGGACGTCGCCGGCAACGTCGGGTTCGGCCCGAAGGTCGCGGGGCTCGACGAGCACGCGCGTCGCCTCACGGGTCACCGAGGCACTGGAGCTGGTCGGCCTCGCCGGAGCCGAGAACCGGGTCGTCACGACCCTCTCGGGCGGCGAGGCGCAACGCGTCGCGCTCGCACGGGCGCTCGCGACGCGTCCGGATGTCCTGCTGCTCGACGAGCCGCTCGGCTCGCTCGACGGGCCGCTCCGCCTCCGCCTGCAGGACGACCTCCGCGACCTGTTCGAGCGGCTGTCGCTCACGGTCGTGCACGTCACGCACGACGTCGGCGAGGCGTTCGCGCTCGGCGACCGCGTCGCGATCCTGCGCGAGGGTCGGCTTGCGCAGGTCGCGACGCCCGAGGCGCTCTGGGCGCGACCCGCCGACGACTGGGTCGCGCGCTTCCTCGGGCTCCGGAACGTCGTGCGGGACGGCGACCGCGCGACCGTGACGCGGCCGGAGGCGGTGCGCGTCGAGCAGGGTCAGGGCGCCGTGGTCGTGTCGGTCGATCGCGACGGGCCGCTCGTCCGGCTCCGCGTGCGGCGCGACGACGGGGCCGAGCTGGAGTCGGTCACCACGGGAACGGAGCACCCGGGACCGGGAGATCGCGTCTCCGTCGCGGTCGACTCCGCTGGCGTTTTCGAGGTGCCCGTCTGGCGGGGCGCGGCTCCCGGCTGACGCCGGAGGGCTACTCCCACTCGATGGTCGCCGGCGGCTTCGACGAGAGGTCGAGGGCGACGCGGTTGACGCCGACGACCTCGTTGACGATGCGGCTCGCGATGGTGTCGAGCAGCTCGTACGGGAGGCGTGCCCAGTCCGCGGTCATCGCGTCCTCGGAGGTGACCGCCCGGATCACGATGGGGTACGCGTACGTCCGCTCGTCGCCCTGGACGCCGACGGAGCGGATCGCCGGCAGCACCGCGAAGCACTGCCACAGCTCCCGGTAGAGGCCGGCCTTGCGCACCTCCTCGAGGAGCACCGCGTCGGCATGGCGGAGGATCGCCAGCCGCTCCTCGGTCACGTCGCCGATGATCCGGATCGCCAGGCCGGGCCCCGGGAACGGGTGCCGCCAGACCATCCGCTCCGGGAGGCCGAGCTGCTCGCCGACGCGCCTGACCTCGTCCTTGAAGAGCGAGCGGAGCGGCTCGACGAGCTCCATGCGCATGTCGGCGGGGAGCCCCCCGACGTTGTGGTGCGACTTGATCTTCGAGGCGACGCCGACCTCGCCGCCGGACTCGATCACGTCGGAGTAGAGCGTCCCCTGGACGAGGAACCGGACGTCACCCATGGTTGTGCGACCGGAATCCGCGCGAGCGGGTTCCGGTCTTGCGGCAAGTGCGAGCTTCGCGGCCTCCTCCTCGAACACGCGGATGAACTCCTCGCCGACGATCGACCGCTTCTCCTCGGGCTCCGTCACCCCCGCGAGGCGCGTGAGGAACCGCTCCCGCGCGTCGACGTGGACGAGCGGCACCTGGAAGTGCCCGCCGAACGTCTCGACGACCTGCTCCGCCTCGTTCTCCCGGAGCAGGCCGTGATCGACGAAGACGCACGTCAGCTGGTCGCCGACCGCCTTGTGGACGAGCAGCGCCGCCACGGCCGAGTCCACTCCGCCGGAGAGCCCGCAGATCACCCGCTCCGAGCCGACCTGGGCGCGGATCCGCTCGACCTGCTCCTCGATCACCGCGGCCGGCGTCCACACGGCGGGCGCGCCCGCGACGTCGTAGAGGAAGCTCTCGAGGATCCGCTGGCCCTGCGGCGTGTGCACGACCTCCGGGTGGAACTGGACGCCGTAGAGCGCGCGCGCGGGATCCTCGAACGCGGCGATCGGGGTCGTCTCCGACGACGCCGTGACGCGCGCCCCGGGCGGCGCAGCCGTGACGGAGTCGCGATGGCTCATCCAGACGACCTGCTCGGCCGCGAGGTCGTGGAAGAGCGCCGCGGTCCCGTCGAGCTCGACGTCTGCCTTCCCGTACTCCGAGACGTCGTTCGCCTCCACGGCGCCGCCGAGCTCGCGGGCCATGAGCTGCATGCCGTAACAGATGCCGAGCGTGGGCACGCCGAGCTCGAAGATCGCCGGGTCGGCGAGCGGCGCCCCCTCGGCGTAGACCGACGCCGGCCCGCCCGAGAGGACGAGCGCGACGGGGTTGCGCGCGCGGATCTCCTCGGCGCCGAGCCGGTGCGAGACGAGCTCCGAGTAGACGCGCGCCTCGCGCACGCGCCGCGCGATCAGCTGGCTGTACTGGCCGCCGAAGTCGAGGACGAGCACCGGGCGAGCCTCCGGGGCGGGCTCGGCCGCGGGGAACTGCAGGACCTCAGCCTCGGCGGTAATTGGGCGCGTCCTTCGCGATCGTGACGTCGTGCGGGTGGCTCTCGCGGAGCCCGGCACCGGTGATCCGGACGAACTGCGCCTCCTTGAGCGCCTCGATCGTCGGCGCGCCGCAGTAGCCCATCGCCTGCCGGAGGCCGCCGACGAGCTGGTGCACGATCGGCTTGACGGGGCCCTTGAACGGAACCCGGCCCTCGATGCCCTCGGGAATCAGCTCGGCGACGTCCTCGACGTCTCCCTGGAAGTAGCGGTCCTTCGAGAACGACCGGGCCTTCATCGCGCCGAGCGAGCCCATCCCGCGGTACTCCTTGAAGCGCTCGCCCTGGACGACGATCACGGCGCCGGGCGCCTCGTCCGTGCCCGCGAGCATCGAGCCGAGCATCACCGTGTCCGCGCCCGCTCCGACCGCCTTGGCGACGTCGCCCGACGAGGTGATCCCGCCGTCGGCGATGACGGGGACGCCGTGCTCGGACGCGACCTGGGCGATGTCCCAGACGGCGGTCAGCTGCGGCATGCCCACGCCGGCGACGACGCGGGTCGTGCAGATCGATCCGGGGCCCTGGCCGACCTTCAGCGCGTCGGCGCCCGCGTCGACCAGCGCCTCCGCCGCCTCCGCGGTCGAGATGTTGCCCGCGACGACCTGGACGTCGTGCGCTTCCTTGATCGCACGGACGACGTCGAGCACGCCCTGCGAGTGCCCATGGGCGGTGTCGACGACGAGCGCGTCGACCTCGGCCTCGACCAGGGCGGCGGCGCGCTCCAGGGCATCTGTCCCGACGCCGACCGCTGCGGCGACGCGCAGGCGCCCGCGCTCGTCCTTCGTCGCGAGCGGGTACGCCTCGCGCTTGGAGATGTCCTTGACGGTGATCAGGCCCTGGAGGCGGCCCTCGAAGTCGACGATCGGCAGCTTCTCGATCCGGTGGTGGCCGAGGATCGCCTGCGCCTCCTCGAGCGTCGTGCCCGTCGGCGCGGTCACGAGGCCGTCGCTCGTCATCACGTCCGCGACACGCATGTCCGCAAGGACGCCGAACCGCAGGTCGCGGTTCGTCAGGATCCCGACGAGGCGATCCTCCGCGTCGGTGACCGGGATCCCGGAGACGCGGTAGCGCTCCATCAGCTCGAGCGCCTCGCCGACGAGGGCGTCGGGCCGAAGGGTGACGGGGTCGACGATCATCCCCGCCTCCGAGCGCTTCACCTTGTCCACCTCGGCAACCTGGTCGTCGATCGACAGGTTCCGGTGGAGGACGCCGATCCCGCCGAGCCGGGCGAGCGCGATGCCCATGCGCGCCTCGGTGACGGTGTCCATCGCCGCGGAGACGATCGGGATCTCGAGCGCGATCGTGCGCGTCAGGCGGCTCGCGGTGACGACGTCGTTCGGGAGGACGGCCGACTCGGCCGGGACGAGCAGGACGTCGTCGAAGGTGAGGCCTTCCTTCGCGAACTTGTCCTGCGGGTCACTCAAGTCGAGCGATCGTAACGGAAGGCCCGGTCGCCCATCGCCGTCGAGCGAAGCCGTCGGATCGGCACGCCGAATCCCGCTTGGCGAGCTAGCGCACGTGCTCGAGCTCGTAGACCTCGACGGCCGACGCGAGGCGGCGTGCCTCGGCCGGGTCGAAGCGCCCCGCGCCGACCTCGAGCACCGATGCGGCGCCCGCGGCAGCGGCGAGACGGAGCGCCTCCTCGTTCCCCTGGCCGTCGAGGATCGCCGTCAGCCACTGCGCGAGCAGCGCGTCGCCGGCGCCGACGACCGACACCGGCTCGAGCCGCGGCGTGACCGCCCGGTAGCGGCGGACCTGGCGCTCCTCCCGGACGAGCGCGAAGCAGCCGTTCTCGAGCGTGATGTGGACGTTGCGCGCGCCGAGCTCCGCGATCGCGTCGAGCGCCATCAGGAAGTCGTCGTCGTCGAACAGCTCCTGGCCGACGAGCTGCTCGGCCTCGTGCTGGTTCGGCGACACGAGCCACGGCTCCGACTCCAGCCCGAGGCGCAACGGCTCTCCCTCCGTGTCGAGGACGACCCGGACGCCGCGCCGCCCGAGCTCCCGCGACGCCTCGGCGTAGAACGTGTCCGCAACGCCTCGTGGCAGCGAGCCCGCGAAGACGACGAGCTCGGCGCCGCGCGACAGGTAGCGGAGCTTGTCCATCAGGATCTCGAGCTCGCCCTCGCTCACCTTCGGGCCCCACTCGTTGATCTCCGTCTGCGTCCCGGACGTCGGGTCGACCACGAGCGTCGACGTCCGCGACTCTCCGGCGATGCGCACGAAGTCGTTGAGGATCGCCTCGGCGGTGAGCTCCTCGACGATCCGCGTCCCGGTGCGACCCCCGGCGAGGCCGGTCGCCACCACCGGCCGGTCGAGCCGCTTGAGCGCCCGGGCGATGTTGATGCCCTTCCCGCCGGCGAGCGTCAGCACGTCGCTCGCGCGGTGGCGCTGGCCGAGCTGGAGGATCGGGACGGTCACCGACCGGTCGAGGGCCGCGTTGAGCGTCACGGTGATGATCACGACACGAGCCCCACGAGACGGTCGACGGATCGCCCCGCCACCCAGCGCGCCTTCTGCGCGAGCGTCGGCTCGGGCTCCGCGCGGGACGCGACGAGCGGCGAGCGCGCGACGACGCGCGACCCGTCCGTGACGACGACGGTGCCGAGTCGCTGACCGGCCCGGACGGGCAGCGTCGCGACGACGGGGGCGACGACGCGCTCGACGAGCGCGCGCCCGGTCGGGGACGGACGGACGATGGTGCGCGGCGCGACGAGCGCGAGGGGCGCGCGTCCCCAGCCGACGGCGACCCGGGCGTACGTCCGGTTCACGTCGACGACGCGCGAGGGCCGGTAGCTCGCGAGGCCGAAGCGGAGCAGCGCGGCAAGGTCGCGATCGCGCTGCGCCTCGGTCGGCGAGCCGAGCACCGCGGCGGTGATGCCCACGCCCTGGAACCGGGCGAAGCCGACCTGCGACCAGCCCGCGAGCGCCGTGTGCCCCGTCTTCCCGCCGGCGAAGCCGGGGAGTGTGCCCAGGAGGTTGTCGGTGGACTCGACGACCCGCCCGTCGGAGAGCGTCGCGCGGTCCATGCCGACGTACCGCCGGATCACCGGGACGCGGAGCGCCGCGCGGAGCAGCGCGGCCGAGTCCGCGGCAGTCGACACGTGGCCGGCCTCGTCGAGCCCGTGCGGGTTCCGGTAGCGGGTCCGGGTCAGCCCGAGCGCCTCCGCCTTGAGATTCATCGCCTGGACGAAGCGGGGGACGCTGCCGCTCGCGGCGATCGCGAGAGCCGTGGCGGCGTCGTTGGCGCTCGGGACGAGCGCACCGATGACGAGGTCGCGCACCTGAACGCGCTGCCCGGCGCGCAGCCCGATCGAGGACTCGCCGACGCGCGCCGCCGCGGCCGGGACGGTGACCCGGTCGTCGAGCGAGAGGCGCTCGAGCGCGACGAGGACGGTCATGAGCTTCGTGATGCTCGCCATCGCGCGCGGGGCGTCCGCTTCGCGTGCCGCGAGCGTCCTGCCGTCGACGGCGCTCTGCACGACGTAGGCGCGCGCCTGAACGACCGGAGCCGACGCATCGGCGGTCCCGAGCCCGACTGCGAGCGCCGCGACGAGAACGACGGCGAGGAGGCCCCAGCGCATCACGCTGCACTCAGCCTAGTCGTCACGGTGCCACGCGCACGCTCTGCCCGACGCGGAGCGCCTCCGGGTCGATGCCGGGGTTGAGTCGCAGGATCGCCTCCACGGTCGTCCCCGTCCTCCGCGCGATGCCGTCCAGGGTGTCGCCGGCGCGCACGACGACGGTCGCAGCCCCCGACCGCGGCTGCGTCGCCGCCGGGCGCGCCGCCGGCGTGTCGTCGCGGAGGCCCGACCGCACCACGAGCACGGCGATCGTCATCGCGACGAGGAACGCGACGGGCGCCGCGATGCGCGCGACCGTCCGCCGATCGACGTTCACCACCCGGCCGCCGACCACACGGCGCTCGCGAGGCGCGCCGCCTCGGCGCCGGCGACGGCGCGCCAGTCCTCGGCCGGCGCGTCGCGGTACGCGTAGATCACGGAGCGCGAGGCGTTCACGAGCGCGCTCGACGGACCGCTGGTGAAGGCGCGCGCGACGTCGGCGGGCTGCGCTCCCTGCGCGCCGACGCCGGGGAGCAGGATGATCGCCCGCGGCATCGCGCGCCGCGCGTCACCGATCACACGGGGAACCGTTGCGCCGACGACCGCACCGACGCTCGAGAGGCCGCGCGCGCCGACGAGATCCTCGCCCCAGGTGTCCACGAGCTCGGCGACGTGCCTCCAGACGGGACGCCCGTCCGAGAGGGTGGCGTCCTGCAGCTCCGCCGCGCCCGCGTTCGACGTCCGGACGAGGAGGAACAGCCCGGCGCCGTCCCGGCGGCACGCCGCGAGGAACGGGTCGATCGAGTCCCGGCCGAGGTACGGGCTGACGGTGAGCGCGTCTGCGAGCGGCGGCTCGCCGTAGCGCGGCTCGAGGAACGCGGTCGCGTATGCGCGGGCGGTCGAGCCGATGTCGCAGCGCTTCCCGTCCGCGATCACGAGCAACCCGGCCTCGCGCGCGTACGCCGAGACCGTCTCGAGCGCGCGCCAGCCGTCGCTGCCGAGCGCCTCGAAGAACGCCGCCTGCGGCTTCACGGCCACGACGTACGGCGCAACCGCGTCGACGATCCCCTTGCAGAAGCGCTCCACGGCGCTCGCGGCGGCGGCACGACCGCCCTGCGCCTCGCCCCGGAGCTCCACCGGGAGCAGGTCGATGACCGGGTCGAGCCCCACGACGAGCTGCGACCGCTTGCGCTCGACGGCGTCGGCGAGGCGGTCCGCGAAGAGTGTCGTGGGAGCGCCTGCGGCGTCGCTCGTCACGCGGCCAAGGGTAGCCCGTCCACGAGCGCGGCAATCGCCTCCGGGTCGAGCGGCGGCGACGCGGAGCTCGGGCGGCGGGCGGCGGAGGAACGACGCGACCAGCCGGAGCTCGTCGGCGTCCTCCGGGGCCTGCGACCGCGCCGACGCTCTCCGCCTCCGCGAGGAGCGTCGCGACCTCGACGGCAGCGGCCG
The DNA here is from genome assembly GCA_963712255.1 of uncultured Actinomycetes bacterium. GTDB lineage: Bacteria > Actinomycetota > Thermoleophilia > Gaiellales > Gaiellaceae > Gaiella. The sequence goes on along the minus strand of CAVQHL010000011.1, from coordinate 54,776 downwards.
CGCCCTTCGGGACGAGGCGCTGCGACGCGACGCGTCCACCCGCGACCGCATAGGCGCGTACGAAGCCGGGCCGCCCGGCCGGCACGACGACGCATGCACGCAGGCTCCGGAGGCGCTGGAGCTCCCGGAGGGCGGCGACCGTCTCCTCGAGCGCCGCGAGGCGGTCGCGGAGGCGCGCCGCGTCCTCGAAGCGCTGGTCGCGGGCAAGGCGCCCGAGCCGGGCGCGGAGCGGCACGACGGCCGCCTCGACGTCGTCCGACTCGTGGCCGTCGAGCGCGCGCGCCGCACGACGCGCGACGCCCTTCGCGGTGAGCGGCCCGAGGCTCGTCGGCTCGTTCGTGACGCTCCAGCGCGCTCCGCGGCGCCGGAGGTAGACGTGGCGGTCGGGGCGCGTGCCGCGCGCGTTCGCCGGAGGCCGCAGGTCGCGGAGGAGCCGCAGCTCCTCGAGCGCCGCCTCGAGCTCGGAGCCCGTCTCGCGCCACTCGACCCGCTCGAGCGCGCCGAGCGCCGCCTCCACGGCGGGCCGCTGCCGCTCGCCGGCGAAGTACGAGCGGAGGCGCGCGCGCAGCTGCCGCGCGCGGCCGACGTAGAGCGGCATCCCGCCGGCGCCCCGGAACACGTAGACGCCGGGGCTCGTCGGCGCGCCCGCGACGAGCGAGCGCTTCGAGTGCAGGCGCCGCGCGCGCGGAGCGGCGAGCTCGACGAGGTCGGACAGCGAGCGGGCGCCCCGCTCCTGGGCGAGCCCGATCAGGATGACGAGGATCTCCGCCGTCGCGCGGGCGTCCGGCAGGGCGCGGTGGCACGGCTCGGTCGAGACGCCGAAGAAGTGCGCGAGCGTCGCCGAGCCCGACGCGACGCGTCCGCCCGGCGAGGAGCCGTCGGGCGAGCCACACGGTGTCCACGACGGGAGCGGCGATGCGCCTGCCCGTCAGGTGCGTCACCTCGCGGTCGAGGAACGCGAGGTCGAACCGCGCGTTGTGCGCGACCAGCGCGGCGTCTCCGGCGAACGCGAGCAGCTGCCTGACGGCATGGTCGGCGCGCGGAGCGCCACGGAGGGCGCCGGGCTGGATGCCGGTCAGCGAGGCGACGGCGGGCGGCAGCGCGACGCCGGGATCGACGAGCGTCTCGAATGCGTCCTCGAGCGCGAGGGCGCGAACGCGCTGGGCGCCGATCTCGCAGATCCGCGACGTGCGGGGCGAGAGGCCGGTCGTCTCGAGGTCGACGACGACGAAGTGCGCGTGCTCGAGGAGGACGTCCGCACCCGGCGGGGCCGCCAGCCCGACCGATGTCCCTCGCCAGGCGAGACGGGCGTCACCGGAGACGACGTCGTCGAGCAGGGAGCGCGCGAGGGCCGCGGGCGCGCTCGCGAGCGCGAAGAGCACCCGGGCCGCCTCCTCCGCCGGCACGGGGCCGCGGCGGAACTCGACCAGCTCGACCAGCCGGTCGGCGGCGTCGAACGAGAGCTGCATGGCTCGAAACCGTAGTCGAACATACGTTCGACTATCAAGTTCGGAATCCCTGAACCGAGACCGGAAGTTGCGGCCGCGACAGCGGACGCCTTCAGGGATGTGCCCGCCACAGAGGCGGGCCGCGGGGCGGAAATCCGCTCCCGCGGATTTCCGCCCCGCAGACAGGTCTAGTTCACTGCCTTCTTCAGCTGCGAGCCGGCCGAGAACTTCGGGACGTTCGCCGCCTTGATCTGCACCTTCTCGCCGGTGCGCGGGTTCACGCCCATCCGCTCGGCGCGCCGCGTGACGTGGAACTTGCCGAACCCGGTGAACGTGATGGCGTCACCGGACTGCAGCGTGCTCTCGATGACACCGAGGCATGCGTCGACGGCCGCACCTGCGTCGCGCTTGCTCAGGTCCGCCCTGTCGGCGACTGCATCCACGAACTCCTGCTTGGTCACGCCAGTCCTCCCTGGTCGATGGTTTCTTGTCGGCGCCCGAGCCTACCGCTCCGGCCGATGATATGGCTCAACCATGCGGGTTCGCTACCCGCTCCCATGCCGAGAGCAGCGCGCTCGCGCGATAGAGCGAGTCGAGCCGCACCCCGACTCGCGCGAGCGCGTCGGCACCGCCTTCCTCGCGGTCGACGACGCACACTGCATGGCGGACGACGAGCCCGGCCTCGCGAACGGCCTCCACCGCCTCGCAGAGCGCGCCGCCCGAGGTGACCACGTCCTCGACGAGGCACACGAGCTCACCTGGCTCGTATGGCCCCTCGATGCGGTTCCCGGTGCCGTATCCCTTGGTTTCACCGCGCACGATGATGAAGGGCAGACCGGACGCCATTGCCCCGGATGCGGCCAGTGCGACCGCTCCGAGCGCGGGTGCCGCGAGCCGCACGGCATCGGGCTCCGCGGCGACGACGGCGGCCCCGAGGCGCTCGCCGAGCTCCCGGAGGATCGACGGGTCGGTCTCGAAGCGGTACTTGTCGAGGTACCACGACGACCGCTTGCCGGAGCGCAACGTGAAGTCGCCCTCCAGGAAGGCCGTCTCGAGGAGCCGGCGCCCGAGCTCGTCGACGGCCGTCAGCGGAGCGCCTCTCGTGCCACGGCGACGAGCCGCTCGCGTCCGGGCGAGTGGGGCTCGAGCCGGAGCTCCGACCCGTCTCCCCACGCCACCTCCACGTGCTCCACGTCTCTCCGGCGCCGAAGCAGCAGCCAGGCCCCGATGACCGTGAGGACGATCGCGGTCAGCGCTCTCATGCGCCGTCGCCCCGCACGCGCGCGAGCGCGGTCCGCAGGTCGTGCGCGACGAGACCGACGGTCGGCTCGGCGACCGTGGTCGCGACCGCTGTCCGCTCGCCGTCCGAGACCGCGACGAGCGAGCCGCGCTCCGTGTCGACGTGGACCCGCTCCACCGACGGGCCGTCCGCGCGGATCGACGCCGCCGCCGCGAGGAGCTCGGCGCCGTGGGCGGCGAGCGCAGCGGCGCGCTCGTCTCCGGCCGTGCGGGCCGCCTCGACGGCGCCCTCGGGGCCGACGATCACGGCCTCGACCACCTGGGTCGAGACCCCGACGAGCTCCGAAAGTGCGACGGAAGCGTCCATGCCGGCGCCCGAAGCTAGCAAACTGCCCCCATGCGGGCCGTCGGAGCGACGTTCGACCGGTTCTTCGGCGAACGGGGAACGCACCTCGCGGCGATGGTCGCGTACTTCGCGCTGGCGTCGTTCGTGCCCCTCATCTTCCTCGCCCTGTCGATCCTCGGGTTCCTCGACCAGGCCGACTCGTCGAGCGCCCTCGTCACCTACCTCGAGGACATCTTCCCCAACCAGTCGGTGGAGTCGATCGTGCGGGTCGTGGACGCGGTGCAGCGGAACGCGACGACGCTGTCGGTCGTCGGCGCCGTGGCGCTCCTCTGGAGCTCGCTCTCCCTGTTCTCCGCGCTCGAGTCGGCCTTCAACATCATCTACGGCCGGCCGAACCGGCCGTTCCTGCGCGGCAAGGTGCTCGCGACCGGCTACATGACCGTGGCGCTGCTCGTCCTGTTCGCGGCGCTGACCGCCGGAACGCTCGGCTACGACCTGCTCCGCCGCTACGCGACGGACGTGATCTCGAACCAGTGGGTCGCCCTCGCGCTGACGCTCCTGACGTCGGGCGTCGCGCTCTTCGTGTTCCTCCTCTCGGCCTATTACCGGCTCCCGAACGCACGGCTGACGAGGCTCGAGGTGCTCCCGGGCGCGATCCTCGGCGCCGTCGTCCTCGCCGGCACGCTCCAGGCGCTGCCCCTGTTCGTCTCGTTCTCCTCCGAGGTCGTCGCGCTGGAGGCGCTCGGCACGACCTTCCTGCTCCTGATCTGGCTCTACGTGATGGCCAACGTGATCGTGTTCGGTGCGGCGTTCAACTACGTCCTCTTCTACGGCCTCGCGGGGCGGCCCGTGGAGCCGAAGCGCCCCGAAGGAGTGGACAGCGAGCTGACGACGGCGGCCTAGGAGGCTTCGAGCGCGCTCGCGAGCGCCGCCGCCGCGCGGGCGCGGTGGGAGTGTCGCCGCTTCCAGTCGTCGCCGAGCTCGGCCACCGTCCGGGTCTCGCCGTCGGGGACGAACACCGGGTCGAAGCCGAAGCCCTCCGTTCCCGCGGCGGCCCGGGCGATCGCCCCGTCGAGGGTGCCTCGAGCGACCACCTCGCGACCGTCGGGGGCGACGGCAACGATGACGCAGACGTACCGCGCCCGGCGCTCGTCGTCCGTGGCCAGCGCGGCGAGCATGCGGCCCACGGGGTCGCCGGCCGCCCAGCGCGCGGTGTGCACGCCCGGTCGCCCGTCGAGCGCCGCCGCCTCGATGCCGGAGTCCTCGCCGACCGCCCACGCGTCCGCCGGCGCGTGCTCACGGCCCCAGCGCGCCTTGATGCGGGCGTTGTCCTCGTACGTCTCGCCGTCCTCGGGCGGCGGATCGCCCGCCGAGACGAGCCCGATCTCCCAGCCGGGCAGGGCACGGCGGAGCTCGTCGAGCTTGTGCGGGTTGCCCGAGGCGAGGACGAGCGCGTTCAGAGCCGCGGCGTCTCGCAGGCGGCGCGCTGGGCCGTGCCGAGCTCCGCGATCCCACCGGCTGCGAGGTCGAGGAGCTCGTCGAGCAGCTCACGGGTGAACGGATCGCGCTCGGCCGTCGCCTGGACCTCGACGAGGCGCCCGTCACCGGCCATCACGACGTTCATGTCCGTCTCGGCGGACGAGTCCTCGACGTAGTCGAGGTCGAGCACCGCGCGTCCGTCGACCACGCCGACCGACACCGCGGCGACGCTGCCCGCGAGCGCCTTCGTGAGGCCGAACCGGTCGAGCGCCCGGTGCGCGGCGATGTACGACCCCGTGATCGCCGCGCAGCGCGTGCCGCCGTCGGCCTGGAGCACGTCGCAGTCGAGCCAGAGCGTCCGCTCGCCGAGCGCCTTGAAGTCGCAGACGCTCCGGAGCGCGCGCCCGATCAGGCGCTGGATCTCGACGGTGCGGCCGTCGGGGCGGCCGCGCGAGACGCCGCGCTGCGTGCGCTCTCCGGTCGAGGCGGGAAGCATCGAGTACTCGGCCGTCATCCACCCCTTCCCCTTGCCGCGCAGCCAGCGCGGGATCGCCTCCTCGACGGTGGCGGTGCAGAGGACGACGGTGCGGCCCTGCGCGTAGAGGATCGAGCCGTGCGGCTGCTCGAGGAAGTCCGGCTGGAGGTCGAGGTCGCGGAGCTGGTCGGGCCGGCGCCCGTCGTGACGTGGGGCGCTCATGCGGCTGCGCTCGCCGGCATGCGAAGGGTCATGTGCTCGACGTCGCGAATGGGCAGCTGGAGGAAGCGCTTGCCCATCTCCGCGAATGCCGCCGGGTCGCCCGTCGTCAGGAAGCGGTAGGTGCCCTCGCGGTCGCCCCCGTTCTCGATCCCCTTGCGCGCGAGCGTCTCGGCGACCTCGCGCGCGGTCTCGTCCGCCGAGAAGACGAGCGTGACGCCGCGTCCGAAGACCCGCTGGAAGATCGGCCGGACGATCGGGTAGTGCGTGCACCCGAGGATCACCGTGTCGACGCCCGCCTCCTTGAGCGGCGCCGCGACCTCACGGACCGCCTCGGTCGTCTCCTCGCCGAACGGGTCGGGGCCTTCGATCAGCGGCACCAGCCGCGGGCACGGGACCGAGACGACCTCGACGCCCGCGTCGTGCGAGCGGACGAGCGCCTCGTAGCGCCCGCTCCGCACCGTCCCCTCGGTCGCGAGCAGGCCGACGCGGCGGTTTCGCGTCGCGAGAGCGGCGGCGCGGGCCTCGGGCTGGAGGACGCCGATGACGGGGACGGAGAGCGAGCGCTGGAGGTCGGGGAGCGCCGCCGCGGTCGCGGTGTTGCAGGCGACGACGACGAGCTTCACGTCCTCCGCCTCGAGGTGCCGGCCGATCGCGAGCGCGAAGCCCCTGACCTCGGCGAGCGGGCGCGGGCCGTACGGGAGCCGCGCGTTGTCACCGAGGTAGAGCGCGTCCTCGTGCGGCAGCGTCACGAGCAGCTCGTGGAGGACGGTGAGGCCGCCCACGCCGGAGTCGAACACGCCGATCGGCCGCCCGTCCATCGCGCGGGATGATACGGGCGAGGCTGGGTGTTGCTCCTTACAGGTGTGGGCTACCCTTCGCCGCCGTGACGGGGGTCGCCAGACGGATGCTCGTCGTGCTGCTCGCGATCGCCGCGGCGCTGATCGCGTCGGGCCCGGCCGGAGCCTTCTCGCGCCAGGACGTCAAGATCGCGTCGACGGACGGGACGGCCCTCGCAGCGACGCTCACGCTTCCCGACGCGCCCGCGCCGACCGGCGGCTGGCCGGCGGTGATCTTCATGCACGGGCTGGGGCAGAACCGCGCAACGGGGCTCGCGGCCGCCCAGGCGATGGGAATCGGCGAGCGGTACGCCGTGCTCGCGTTCGACGCGCGCGGCCACGGCGAGTCCGGCGGGCTGATCGGCATCGACGGCCCGCGCGAGGTCGCCGACGTCAGGGCGGTCTTCTCCTGGCTCCGCGACCGGCCGGACGTCGCCGACGCCCGCATCGGCGGCTGGGGCGTCTCGTACGGCGGCGGCGCCGCATGGAACTCGCTCGCGGCCGGGCGTGCCGTGGGCGGTGCTCGAGATCTCGATCTCGTGGACCGACCTCCTCACGGCGCTCGCCCCGCAGGGGCTCGCGAAGACCGGTGTCATCGCCGGGTTCATCGGCGGCCTCGACCCGAAGCGCGTCGACCCGGAGGTGTTCGCGATCCGCGACGCCGCCTACCGCGGCGACATGGCGCCCGTCCGGACGTTCGCCGCGGCGCGCTCCTCGATCTCCGCGCTGAAGAACGTGCGAACGCCGGTCTTCCTCATGCAGGGGCGCCGCGACTTCGCGTTCGGGCTCGACCAGGCGAAGCGCGCCTTCGCCGCGCTCCGCGGCCCGAAGCAGCTCTGGATCGGGCTGCACGGGCACGCGCCGTCGTCCGGCGTCGCGGCGGACACGCCCGCGATGCTCGCCGAGGGCGCGCGGTGGTTCGACCGGTTCCTGCGCGGCGACACGGCCCGCGCGCTCCCACGGCCGGTCGCGATCGCACCCGAGCGCTGGCGCGGCGAGCCGCGCCGGTACGCCGGGCTGCCGAAGGTCGTCACGCGCTCGTCCGCCCTCACGGCACGAGGCGGGGCGATTGCCCAGGGCGGCCGCTACCGGCTCCCGGTCCCCGTGCTGCGCGCGCCCCTCGAGGTGTTCGGCTCACCCGTCGTCGAGGTCACGGCCGTCGCGTCGGGCGGCTGGTCGCGAATCGTCGCCGTGCTCAGCGCCCGGACGCCCTCCGGCACCGAGATCGTCGTGGGCGGGGGCGGCGTCCCCACGCGCGCCGGGCGGCAGACGTACCGCATCGGCCTCTCCGACCAGGCGACGTTCGTTCCGCGGGGCTCGCGCCTCACGGTGACGATCGGCTCGTCGTCGCTCGCCCAGAGCCCCGGCAACCTCCTCTACCTCGACCTGCCGTTCGCGTCGAGCGCGCGCCTCCGCGTGACGGGCGGGTCGGTGAGGATCCCCGCGCTCGCCTCGCCGATCTCGGGATGAGGCGGCTCGTCCTCGTCGCGGCCGCCGCGCTCATCGCGGCGACGGCCGCCGGAGCCGCGGGACGTGCCGAGCCCGGCCTGTCCGCGACGACGATCCTGATCGGCGGCACCGTCCCCCTCTCCGGCGAGGCGGCCGCGTTCGGCACCGTCGGCCCCGGCGCGAAGGCGTACTTCGAGTACGTCAACTCGAAGGGCGGCGTGAACGGCCGGAAGATCGAGTACCGCTACTACGACGACGGGTACAACCCGGCGCAGACGGTGCAGCTCACGCGCCAGCTCGTCGAGCAGGACAGGGTGTTCGCGATCTTCAACGCGATCGGCACCGCGAACAACCTCGCGATCCGCGACTACCTGAACGCCCAGAAGGTGCCCCACCTCTTCGCCGGCGACGGGTCGCAGGCGCTCGGCGGCGGCTCGGCCCGCTACCCCTGGACGGTCGGCTTCCTCCCGAGCTACCAGGGCGAGGGCTCGGTGCTCGGGCGCGACGTCGTCCGAACGGCGCCGCGCGCGCGGATCGGCGTCCTCTACGAGAACACCGAGCTCGGCAAGGACATGACCCGCGGCCTCTCGCGCGCCCTCGCCGGCAAGAGCCCGAAGGTCGTCGCGTCCGAGGCCTACGAGCTGACCTCGACGGACGTCGTCTCGCAGATCTCGTCGCTGAAGGGCTCGGGTGCGGACACGCTCATGCTCTTCGCGACGCCGAAGTTCCTCATCCAGGCGATCGTCGCGGCGAAGAAGCTCGGCTGGAAGCCGCGCCTCTACCTCGCCTCCGTCTCGATCGAGCCGTCGATCATGGCGATCGCGCGGGCCAACGCGCCCGAGCTGACGCGCGGTGCGCGGGCGATCGCCTTCGTCAAGAACCCGAACGACCCGGTGTGGGCGAAGGACCCCGCGGTGGCGCTGTACCGCTCGATCCTGAAGCGATTCGCGCCGTCCGCGAAGCCGACCGACGTGTACCACTGGTACGGCATGACGGTCGCGTGGACGATGGTCGACGTCCTCAAGCGGGCGGGCAAGAGCCCGACGCGGGCCGGCGTGCTCCGCGCGGCGCGAAGCCTCGACACGACCGCCAACCCCTTCCTCCTCCCCGGCACGCGCCTGCGCACGTCGGCGAAGGACGGATTCCCGCTCGACACCGTGTACCTGTATCGCTACGACAACCGGCAGTGGGTCCGCACGGCAGGCCCGTTCGCCGACCGGATGACGCACGAGACGAACGAGACAGAGGAGAAGATGCACATGACGAAGCGGACACGTACGGCTGTGCTCGCGCTCGCGGCGCTCGCCGCGCTCGCGCTCGCGGCCGCCGCAACCGCGGCGTACACGACGCCGCAAGCTCGAGGTGTCCTACCTGCCGGGCAACGTCACGCGCATCGTCGCGTCGTCGTCCAACGCCGACGACGCGACCGCGCGGGCCGCGATCGTGATCCCGAACGGCAGCGCGCTGACGTCGGCGGCCGCGCCGGGACGAAGGTCGGCACGGCGCAGGCCCAGGTCAGCGCGCTCGCCCTCGGCGGCGCGCTGCTTCCGCTCGCAGGCGACATCATCGTCGCGCCGCCCGGGCGCGGTCGCGCCCGCGACGCAGGCAGCGTGCACGCAGGGCGCGACGCCGCAGCTGACGCTGCTGCTCGTCCTGCAGGCGGCGGGTCAGACGATCAACCTGCCCGCATTCGTCATCCCGACGAGCGGCGCCGCAGCAGGCGCTCGGCACGGCGCAGCTCGTGTTCTGCCTCCCGCCCCCGGACATCCCCGTGGCGCAGGGCGGCGCGACGTTCGGCGCGAAGTTCCTGAGCGCCGACCTGTACGCTCACCGGCGTCATCGGCGCCGTCCCGCAGGGCGCGTGGGTCGCGTTCTGGACGCCGTGGCAGCCGGCCAACGGCCAGATCAACGCCGCGGCCACCGTTGCCTCGCCGGCGACGATCGCGCCCGGCGGGCTCACGCTCACGGGACGCAAGGTGCGGGGCGCGAAGCGGCTCGTCCGGCCGCGTCACGCAGGCGGGCGCCGGTGTCGCGACGCGCGTCAGCATCTTCGGCGCGGCGGGGACGCGCGGCGCTCCGCCGGATCGCCGTCGTCTCGGCGAACGCGAGCGGCACCTTCACGTACGCCGTCCCGCGGACGTCGCGGGCGACGACGTTCCAGGCACGCGTCGGTCGTCGAGGCCGGACCTCGCCGGCGGTCTGCACGCAGTTCGGCACCGCTCGGCGGTCCCCTGCGTGAACGCGACCCTGAGCGGCTTCAGCGCGACGTCGCGGAACGTCACGCTCCGCCGCTAGCCACGCAGCTGATGGCGGGCGCCCCGTGGGGCGCCCGCCATCCACTACAACACGTGCCGTGGCGGCGACCGTCCGCATCGGGACCTGCTCGTGGGCCGACAAGGGGCTCCTCGAGGCGTGGTACCCGCGCGGCGTCTCGACGGCCGAGAAGCGGCTCCGCTACTACGCCGAGCGGTTCGACGTCGTCGAGGTCGACTCGCCGTACTACGCGCTTCCCGACCCGGCGGTGACGGAGCGCTGGGCACGCCGGACGCCCGACGCGTTCACGTTCCACGTCAAGGCGTCCGCGGCGATGACCTGGCACGAGGGCGAGCCGACCGACGAGGCGTTCCGGCTCTTTCGGGCCGCGCTCGAGCCGCTCGAGCTGTCGGGGAAGATGCGCGGCGTCCTCCTCCAGTACCACCCGCGGTTCACGAAGACCGCGGAGGCGAAGGCGGAGCTCGCGCGCGCGCCCGAGCGCCTCGCCCCGCTCGTGCCGCTGATCGAGTTTCGTCACCGCTCGTGGATGGAGGAGGCCGAGCGGGCAGACACGCTCGCCTTCCTCGAGGCGAACGGGCTCGCCTACGTCTCGCTCGACAGCCCGCGGACCCGGGCCTCGAACGTCTCGCCGCGCGTCGCCGCGGCGACGCACCGCGTGGCCTACGTCCGCTTCCACGGACGCAATGCGGCGACGTGGAACATCCGCGGAGCCGAGAGCGCGGCGGAGCGCTTCGACTGGCTCTACAGCGCGGACGAGCTCGCGGAGTGGGTCGAGCCGCTCGCGCGACTGGCGAACGAGGCCGAGGAGGTCTACGCGCTCTTCAACAACAACCGCGACGACTTCGCCCCGCGGAGCGCCCAGGTCCTGCGCGGCCTCCTCGACGAGGCGGGCGTCCCGGCGGCAGGCGGCATCGAGCCCCCGCCGACCGAGCTGACGCTGTTCTAGCGTGGCTAGAGTCGGCCGCGTGCGCGTCCTCTCCGTCGTCCACGACGACTCGCCGACCGGCGGCGGCGGGCTGTTCGAGCGGGTCGTCGTCGAGCGCGGCGACCACCTCGACCGCTGGTTCACGGCGAACGGCGACGCGCCGCCGGACGAGCCGGGCGCGTGGGACGCGATCATGGTCTTCGGGGGCGTGATGCACCCGGACCAGGACGCCGAGCACGAGTGGCTCGCCGGCGAGACCGCGTTCATCCAGTCGGCCCTCGGCGCCGGCATCCCCGTCCTCGGTGTCTGCCTCGGCGCCCAGCTCGTCGCCCGGGCGGCAGGCGCCCGCGTCGGGCCGGCACGCGCGCCCGAGGTCGGGTGGCACGAGGTCGAGCTGACGGACGCCGCCGCGGAGGATCCCGTCCTCGGCGTCCTCCCTCCGCGCGTCACCGCGTTCCAGTGGCACTACTACGGCTTCGACGTCCCCGACGGCGCCGTCGAGCTCGCGTCGAGCCCGGCGGCGAACCAGGCGTACCGGCTCGGTGACCGGACCTGGGGCGTGCAGTTCCACCCGGAGGTCGAGCGGGAGATGCTCGACGACTGGTTCGCGGAGGGCGGCGACGAGCTCGGCAAGCCGCTCGCGGTCGTCCGAGAGGAGACCGACCGGCACCTCGGGACGTGGAACGAGCAGGGGCGGGCGCTCTGCTCCGCGTTCCTCGACGCCGCGTCGCGCGTCGCCCGTTCCTAGACGCGGCCCGTCTCGACGGGCAGCTCGGCCGAACGCGACCACTCGTGCCACGACCCGACGTAGTTCCGCGCCTCGTAGCCCGCCGCGGTGAGCACCTGGACGGCCATCGCGGAGCGGCTGCCCGAGTGGCAGTACGCGATCACCTCTGTCCCCGCCTCGGCGCCGACGAGCGCGCGAACGGCGTCGGCGGACGGTGCCTCGAGCAGGCGGGCGACGTCCAGGTGGCGGGCACCCGGGATGCGACCCGGGCGCGGGTCGCAGGGCGCGACGATCTCGCCGGCGAACTCGTCGACCCGCCGGACGTCGAGCAGCACGAGCGCCGGGTCGTCGAGGCGCTCGACGAGCTCGGTGAGCGTGACGTCGGTCACGCCGCGAGCGAGGCGACCGTCTCGATCTCGGCAGCCACGGACGGCCGCTCGGCGCACGCCGCGATCCAGCCGCGGACGGCGGGGTACGGCTCGAGCGGGACGCCCATGAGGTCGCGCAGCCGGAGCAGCCACGGGAGGTACGAGATGTCTGCGAGCCCGAACGCGCGGCCGGAGAGGAACGGCGTCGCGGCGAGGAGCATGTCGAGGGCGGCCAGCTCGGCGGCCAGACCCGCGTCGGCCCCCGCCTCGCCGCGCCGGCGGGCGTAGTACGCGTCGCCGAAGTCGTCGAAGCGGAAGACGAGAAGGCGCGCCGCGGCGCGCTCGCCGGGGTCGGCGGGCCAGAGCGGCGGCTCCGGATAGCGCTCCTCGAGGTACTCGTCGATCACCGCCGACTCGGGAAGGATCCAGCCCTCCTCCTCGAGCACCGGCACGCGCCCGTCCGGTGGGTTGTGCTCGAGAAGCCACTGGCGGCCGGTTCGCGAGGTCGATCGTCGTCGTCTCGTAGGGGACGCCCTTCTCGGCGAGGACGATCCGCACCCGCGCGCAGTACGGGCAGCGCGGCGCGTCGTACAGCGTCATGGCCACGCGCTCAGCCCTCGGACGCGACGACGTGGGCGTAGCCGTGCTCCGCGCCCTCGAGCCCGAGGACGCCCGCGAACGCCGCGAGCAGCTCCGCGGGCCGGAGCGAGGTCGGACGGCGACGTCGGCGGTCACGGCGACGCGCTTGACGTCCTGCGGGTCGGCGCCGGTCAGCCGCGCCAGCACCGTGGGGTTCGCGGCCAGGCCGATCACGTCCCCCGGCGGGAGCGGGCCGTAGAACTCCGGCACCGAGCGGTACTCGTCGACGATCCCGCCGCGGTCGAGGGCGACCATCCGCACCACCTGGTCGAGCTCGAGCGCGAAGGCGATGACCACGGCGCCCATTCGCGACGAGAGCTCCCGGGCGAAGCGGAGGAGCGCGCCCGGCTCGACGTCGGCCACCTCGTCGTAGACCGTCACCCAGCCGTTCCGCGGCCCCAGGACGCGGGAGCCCTTCGAGCCGATCCGTGGCGCGAAGTCGCGGACCGCGCGCTCGACGTCGACCACGGCATCGGTCTGGACGTGGAGCGAGGCGTACGACTCCGCGTGCCGGCCCGGCGCGAGCCGCTCCTGCAGGACGGACGTCGGCGCGACGAGGACCACCTGGTTCTCGGTGAACCCCCAGCGGTGGTACACCGTCCGCGCCTCGACGTTCGACGAGAGCACGTCGAGCTCGAGGTGCTCGACACCCTGCGGCGCCAGCGCCTCCACGACCGCGCCGACGAGCGCGGACGCGACCCCGCCGCGCCGTGCCTCGGGCATGACGTAGATGTCGGTCAAGCGGCCGCTCCGGGCTCCGGTCCGGCGGGCGAGGGCGAAGCCGACGGGACCGTCGCCGTCCTCGGCGACGAAGGCGAGGCCCGAGTCGACGATCTCGCGGATCTCCGCGAGCTCGGTCTCGTGGTCGACGTCGTGGTGCGGCGGCGGCGGCACCTCGCGCTCGAACGCCCGCCAGAGCTCCTCGAGCGCGGCGGCGTCGGCCGTGGTCGCGATCCTGATCGTCACGTGAGCGATGCTAGACGACGCAATTCCCCCGAACGGCGGGTTCCCCCAACCGCCCGGACCGCTTTATTGTGTGTGGAGCCCGGCGGCGGTCATCCCCCTCGACCGTCGCCGGCATCTCGCTTGCTCGCCAGGCAGGAATCCGCAGGAGCGGATTCCTGCGGCTTGATCCCCGCCTGCGGCGGGGCAGATCCCTGAAGGCGTCGCCTTCGGCGCCGCAACTGCCTCGTGGCGCTCCTAGGCGAGCGCGCGCGCGATGTCGAAGAGGTCGTCGAACGGCTCGTAGTCGACGCCGCGGCCGTCGAGCCACTCCGCGAGGCCCGCGCGCGCGAAGCGCCGCTCCGCCGCAAGCGAGACGCACCGGTCGGACACCCCGTCGCCGGCGTACGCGAACGCGGCGTGCGCGGCCACGGCCGCGCGCTTGCAGCGCTCGCCGCACACCTCGCAGATCGGGCCCGCCGGGAACGTCGAGCGCCACCCGGACGGGTCGGCCGTGACGTGGTTCGCCACCACGCGGGCGTCCACCCCCTCCCGCCGGAGGATCGGGTCGATCGTCTCGTGGAACCCCGCGGAGACGATCAGTGGATCGTGCTCCTCGACGAGCTCGCGGAACCCGGGGCGCACACGGACCTCCGCGAGCATCCACTCGACGACCTCGTCGAGCGGGGCCGTGATCGTCGCCATCTCGCGCCCGATCACCTCGTCGAGCGTCAGGCGGTCGCCGACCTCTTCCTCGAGCGCATCGAACACGACCAGGTCGCCGAACCGCTCGATCACCATGTGCAGCGTGTCGCGCTCGGTGACCGTCCCGTCCCAGTCGAGGACGAGCGGGAGCGCCGCTGTGTGGCTCATCTCGGCACGAGCGCTTCAGTCGGCCGGCAGCGACCAGCCGCCGTCGATGACGACCGTCTGGCCGCGGATCATCTCCGCGTCCGGCGAGCAGAGGAACGAGACGACCCCCGCAACGTCCTCGGGCGTCACGATCCGCCCGGCGGGGTTCCGCGCGCCCGAGGCGAGCATCTCCTCCCGGTTCGGGAAGTGCTCGAGCGCCCCGGTCTCGACGACGCCGGCCGACACCGCGTTGACGCGGATCCCCCGTGGGGCGAGCTCGACCGCGAGGTAGCGGACGAGCGCCTCGAGCGCGGCCTTGGAGGTGCCGACGAGGGTGTAGTTCTCGAGCACGCGCACCGAGCCGAGGCTCGAGATCGCGACGATCGACGCGCCGGGCTTCATCGAGGGCGCGGCGGCGCGCGTCAGACCGAGCAGCGCGCGCGCGTTCGCGTTGAGCGTCCAGTCCCAGTGCTTGTCCTCGGTCTCGAGCGCGGGCCGGATGACGCCGGTCGCCGCGTTGTGGACGAAGACGTCGAGCTGCCCGAGCGCCGCCACCTGCTCCACGACCCGCGACGAGGTGACGTTGCCTCGCACGAGCACGGGCTCCGCACCGAGCGCGCGCAGCTCCTCCGCGGTCTCCTCGGCGGCCGAGTCCGAGCGGAAGTACCCGATCGCGACGCGCGTCGCGCCGTCGCGCACCAGCCGCAGGGCGATCGCCTTGCCGATCCCGCGCGAGCCGCCGGTGACGAGGACCGTCCGGCCGGTGCTCACTCGTCGATGCGGCGCGGCAGCGGGTTCGCCGCGGTGGCCGCCGACGGGATCGTCTCCCAGCCGATCCGGTCGCGCGACTCGGGCTCCGAGTTCTCCGCCTTCGTCGAGGCGAACCCGAGCCGCTCGAGCAGCTCCATCTGCCGCTCGCCGTAGACGCGGACGGGATGATCCTCGGGCAGATCGGCGATCGCCTCCCGCACCCGCGCCCGGATCTGGAACGCGAAGTGCGGCGTCGCCGGCCCGACGAGGGCATCGATGTCGTCGACCGTCGGCTCGCTCATCGGCCGAGAAGCCTAACCAGTAGCGTCGGACCGATGCGGAGGGCCACGACCGTCGAGTGGATGCTCCTCACGACGATCGTCCTCTGGGCGCTGAACCTCACGGTCAGCCGCTACATCCTCGTCCACGGCTTCCAGCCGCTCGCGTACGGCAGCGTCCGCTACGGGCTCGCCGCGCTGGTCTTCGCGTCGCTGACGCTCGCGGTCGAGCGGTCGCTCCGGATCTCCCGCCGGCACCTCCCGCTCATCGTCGCGGCGGCCGCCGTCCTCTATGTCAACCAGATCGCCTTCGTCTACGCGCTCAGCTCGACGACGGCCTCCGTGCTCGCGCTGATCCTCGGCGCGACGCCGATCTTCGCCGCCTGCGCCGGTCTCGCGCTCCGCACCGAGCGGCTCTCCTCGCGCTTCTGGGCGGGGGCCCTCCTCTCGTTCAGCGGCGTCGCGCTCGTCGCGCTCGGCTCCGGGGGCGAGCTCTCCGGCGACCTCGGCGGCGTGCTGCTCGGGATCCTCACGGCGGCGACCTGGGCGGCGTACTCGATGCTCGTGACGCCGCTCATGCGGACGTACTCCGCCTCGCGCATCTCGACCGTCGTGCTGTCGCTCGCCTGGGTCCCCATCACGATCACCGGGGCCGCGCAGCTCCAGTCGCAGGACTGGGCGCTCGGCTGGGAGATCTGGGGGCTCCTCGTCTTCGCGACCATCGGGCCGCTCGTTCTCACCAACATCCTCTGGTTCCGCTCGCTCGATCGGATCGGGCCGTCGCGCGCGACGCTCGCCGCGAACCTGCAGCCGTTCCTCGCGGCGGCGATCGCGGTCGTGCTCCTGTCCGAGACGCTCGGGCTGCTCGAGCTGGCCGGCGGCGTGCTGATCGCGGTCGGGATCCTCGCCGCCCGCCGGCGAGGTGGGGCGGCGGCACCTGGCGAGTGAGCCGCCCGATGCGGGACAATGCGCGCGTGCGGGACGACCTCGAGGAGGGTCGCCGGGCGTACGCGCGACGGTGCGCCTCTCTCGGTGGGCATCCACGCCTCCCGCCGGCGAGATGGGGCTGGTCGCGGTCACCGCGGGCACGACGTCGCCGATCGTCACGGGACTCGTCTACTGCGGGGTGATCCTCGCCTGCGTCGAGACGTTCGACGTCCGGCGCGCCCAGGAGTGGACCGACGTCCTCACGCGGTGGTGCGACGAGCAGCCCGACCTCGTCGCCTTCACCGGCCGGTGCCTCGTGCACCGCGCCGAGCTCCTGCAGCTGCGCGGCGCGTGGCCGGACGCGCTGGAGCAGGCTCGCGTTGCGGCGGAGCGGCTCGTCCAGGGCTTCAACCGCGCGGCCGCGGCGCAGGCGTTCTACCGGCAGGGCGAGGTGCACCGCCTGCGAGGCGCGCTGGATGCCGCCGAGACGGCCTACCGCGAGTCGAGCCGCTTCGGGTGGGAGCCGCAGCCCGGCCTCGCGCTGCTCCGGCTGGCCCAGGGGAAGCAGCCGGCGGCCACGGCGGCGATGCACCGGGCGCTCGGGGAGGCGACGCTCTGGCCGCAGCGTGCCGCGCTGCTTCCGGCGTACGTGGAGATCGCGCTCGCGGGGGGTGACGTCGAGGAGGCGCGCACGGCCTGCGCGGAGCTGGAGTCGCTCGCTGCGGACCACTCCGCCACGGTGCTCGCGGCGCACGCGGCGACCGCGCGCGCAGCCGTGCACCTCGCGGCGCGTGAGCCGGAGCAGGCGCTCGCGTCCGCCCGGAGCGCCTGCACCGCGTGGCGCGAGCTCGACGCGCCCTACGAGGAGGCGTGCGCACGCGTGGCGATCGGCGTCGCCTGCCGGGCGCTCGGTGACGAGGACACGGCCGCACTCGAGCTCGACGCGGCGCGCGACGTCGTTCGCGGCGCTCGGCGCGACGCCGGACGCCGACCGGCTCGCGGCGTACCGGGCCCACGGCCGACCGGACGAGACGCACGGGCTCACGACGCGCGAGATCGAGGTGCTGCGCCTCGTCGCGGCCGGGGAGAGCAACCGGGCGATCGCCGCGGAGCTCGTGATCTCCGAGCACACGGTGGCCCGCCACCTCCAGAACATCTACGCGAAGCTCGACGTCTCCTCGCGCACGGCCGCGAGCGCGTTCGCCCACGCGCACGGCCTCCTCTAGGGCGCCTCCGCATGGTCCGAATCGACCACGAGGCGGAGATGCGAGCTGGCGGATCCTCGCGATGTGCGGACGTCCCCTCCCTCCTACCGTGGTCGCAGGACACGAGAGGAGGAGACATGCAGACCGAACGGCTCGAGACGATCGTCATCGGGGGTGGGCAGGCAGGCCTCGCGACCGGCTACCACCTGGCCCGCAAGGGTCAGTCGCTCGCGATCCTCGACGCGAGCGAGCGCGTCGGCGACTCGTGGCGCAAGCGCTGGCCGTCCCTTCGGCTCTACACGCCCGCCGCGTTCGACGGGCTACCCGGGATGCCGTTCCCGGCGCCGCGGTACTCGTACCCGACCGGAATGCAGATGGCGGACTACCTCGAGTCGTATGCGGCGCGCTTCGACCTCCCGGTGCGAAACGGCGTCGTCGTCGACGCTCTCGAGCGGAACGACGAGGGCTACGTCGTCACTGCGGGCACGCGTCGCTTCGAGGCGGACAACGTCGTCGTCGCGACGGGCGTCATGCCGCACGAGAACCCGGTGGTCCCGGAGTTCGCCGGCGAGCTCGACCCCTCGATCAAGGCCCTCCACTCCGCCGACTACCGCAGTCCCGAGCAACTGCAGGAAGGCGCGGTGCTCGTGGTCGGCGCCTCGCACTCGGGGGGCGACATCGCGTACGAGGTCGCGAAGGCCGGCTTCGCGACGACGCTGTCGGGGCCGGACAGGGGCCAGCTCCCCTTCGACCTCGAGGGCCGCGCCGTCCGCCTTGCGCGGCCGGTGCTGCGCCTCTGGCGACCCGCGTGCTGACGGTCTCGACGCCGCTCGGCAGGAAGATGAAGCCCGAGATCCGCTCGCACGGAGGACCGCTCCTGCGCGTCAAGCGCCCCGACCTCTCGGCGGCCGGTGTCGAGCTCGTGCTCGACCGCACCGTCGGCACCCGCGACGGCAAGCCGGTGCTCGCCGACGGGAGGGCGCTCGACGTGGCGAACGTCGTCTGGTGCACCGGGTTCCGGCACCGGTACGACTGGATTCGCTTCGAGGTCCCCGTCGAGGACGACGGCTATCCCGTGCAGGTTCGCGGCGCCGTTCCGAGCTCACCCGGGCTCTACTTCGCGGGCATGCCGTTCCTGCACTCGTTCAGCTCGATGCTCGTCCTCGGCGCAGGGCGTGACGGCGCGCGCGTCGCGGAGCACATCGAGAAGCGGTCGCGGTCGCGTGCGAGAGCGCGCAACGGCGCGCGCCCGCCGGCGACGGAGGAGCTCGCCACCTGACGGACGACGGCGGGCGGCGCACGCGCGCGGGCGCATAGCCTTCGCGCGTGTCGCCGTTGCGTCGCACAGCGCTCGCGTCGGTCGTCGCCGCGGCCGTCCTGATCGCGATCAAGCTCGTGACGGGCCTCGCGGCGGGAAGCCTCGGCCTCGTCGCGGACGCGGCGCACTCCGGGACCGACCTCGTCGCCGCCCTCCTCACGTTCTTCGCCGTCGGCCTCGCGACGAAGCCCGCCGACGAGGGTCACCTCTACGGGCACGGCAAGGCCGAGCACCTCGCCGCGCTCGCCGAGGCGGGCTTCCTCGTGATCGTCTCGATCGGCGTCGCAGCGCTCGCCGTGGCACGCCTCGCGGGCTGGGTCGAGCTGGACGTCGAGCCCGCGTGGTGGGTCTTCGCCGTGCTGCTCCTGGTCGTCGCGATCGACCTCTCGCGCCTCCTCGTCTCGTACCGCACCGCCCGGCAGCACTCCAGCGCGGCGCTCTTCTCGAACGCGGTGCACTTCGGCTCCGACCTGCTCTCGACGCTCGCCGTGATCGGAGGCCTCGTCGCGGCCCGGGCGGGCTTCCCCGAGGGCGACTCGATCGCCGCGCTCTTCGTGGCGGTGCTCGTCGTCACGGCCGCGGGCCGGCTCATCCGGCGCAACGTCGACGTGCTCATGGATCGCGCGCCGGCAGATGCCGTGGCGGCGGCGCACGAGGCGATCGCCCGCCTCGACCCGCCGGTCGCCGTTCGCCGGCTCCGCCTCCGCCAGGCCGGAGGCCGCACCTTCGCCGACGTCGTGATCGGCGTCTCACCCGGCGCCGCCGTGGGGCAGGGCCACGCCGCGGCCGATCGCGTCGAGGACGCGGTGCAGCGCGTGCTCCCGGAGAGCGACGTCGTCGTCCACGTCGAGCCGGCGGCGTCGGAGGCGGAGATCCGCGAGCGCGTCCAGGCGGCGGCGATGACCGTCGCCCACGTGCGCGAGCTCCACAACCTGACGCTGATCGACACCGTCGACGGAACCGAGGTGTCGCTCCACCTGAAGCTGCCCGGCGACCTCCCGCTCGCCCACGCGCATGCGATCGCGGAGGACGTGGAGGTGGCCATCCACCGGGCCGCGCCCGAGGTTCGCGCGGTGCAGACCCACCTCGAGCCGCTCGCGGAGCGGTCACCCGGGCGGATCGTGCACCACGACCCGCGCGAGATCGAGCGCGCCGTCGTCTCGGTCACCGGCCGCAAGCCGCGCGAGCTCCGGACGCTCGACACGGACGACGGGCTCATCGTGCTCGTCACGCTCGCGCTCGAGGGCGGCGTCTCGCTCGCGGACGCCCACGCCGAGGCGACGGCCGTGTCGGAGAGGATCCGCGCCGCGCTGCCCGGGGTCGCGGACGTCGTCGTGCACACGGAGCCGTAAGCTCTCCGCGGAATCGGGATCCGCAGGAGCGGATCCCGATCGCGGCAGATCCCCGCCTTCGGCGGGGCAGATCCCTGAAGCGGCCTGCTTCGCGGCCGAGACTGCGACGCTAACGCCCTGGCAAGAGGCGGCCGAGGACGTCCTTCGCGACGTAGCCGGCGACCTTCGGGTTCTCCTGGAGCCGGCGGAGCGAGTACTCGTACCACTGCTCTCCGTACGGCACGTAGATCCGCAGCGGATGGCCGTCGGCGACGAGCTGCCGCGCGCGCTCGGCCCGGACGCCGAGGAGCATCTGCAGCTCGTAGCGCCCGGGCTCGACCCCGCCGACGCGCTCGAGCGCCTGCTCGATGAGCCACTCGTCGTGCGTCGCGATCGCGACGCGGCCCGCGCTCTCGAACAGCGCGTCGAGGCAGGCGACGAAGCTCGACCGCACCTCGTCGAAGCCCTGGAAGGCCACCGACGGCGGCTCCACGTAGATCCCCTTGCAGAGGCGCACGCTCGGCTCGAGCGGGGCGAGCGCCTCGATGTCCGAGAGCGTCCGCCGCAGCGCCGCCTGCAGGACGACCCCGACTCCTTCGTGCCCGGCCGCCCGGAGCGCCCGGTAGAGCTCGAGCGTCGCGTCGGTGGTGCTCGAGTCCTCCATGTCGAGCCGCACGAACGTGCCGCGGTCCCCCGCGTCCGCGACGAGCCCGAAGACGAGCTCGCGGCACAGCGCCTCGTCGAGCTTGAGCCCGAAGCCCGTCAGCTTGATCGAGATGTTCGCGTCGAGGCCGTCCTCCGAGATCGCCGCAAGCGCGTCGCGGTACGCCCGGGCGATCGCCTCGGCCTCCTCCGGTCGCGCGATCTCCTCGCCGAGCACGTCGACGGTCGCCCGCATGCCCTCCGCGTTGAGCGACGCCACCACGCGCCGCGCGTCGGCGAGCGTCGAGCCCGCGATGTACGGCGACGCCACGCGACGCACCACCGACCGCGGCACCGCAGGCAGCACACGGACGACGGCGCGGTCGAACAACCTCACGGATCGTGGATCCTATTCGCGCATGAAGCCCTGGCGGGCGGCCGAGACGAGAGCGACCGCCTCGGGGAAGAGGACGCGCATCGCGTCGCGGAGCTGCATCGCCTGCGCGTCGGCGCTGCCGGTCGGCGCGATCTGGGCGAGCGCCGCCTGGGTCAGGTCCACGGCCGTCGACAGCGTCAGGGTCGCGAACTGCTCCCGCTGCGCCTCCTTGACGCCCTCCGCCTGCTGCTCGGCGAACTCGCGCAGCCCCCGCATGATCTCCTCGGGGTCGCCGCCGAACGGGAAGAAGCCTCCGCCTTCCATGGCTCCCAGGCTAGTCCATTCGGTCGAGCGGGCGCAGGTATCCGGCCTCGACGTCGCGCCAGAGCGCGTCCGCCACCTCGCCCGCGGAGCGCAGCACGTCCGTGAAGGGCGACGGGGCGGTGGGGTCGAGCGCGCGCTCGAGGCGCCGGGCCGCCTCCCCGATCGCGTCGAGGCGCTCCGGGGACGCGAGGTGGGGCGGCGCGCCGAGCACGTGCTGGAGCGCACGGGCCGCCTCCTCCGCCTCGGCGATCCCCTCCGGCGCCTCCGCGATCCGCAGCGCGACGAGCTGGGCGCGAAGCTCGTCGAGGTCACCGGGGAAGGCGGCCTCCTCGGCGACCTCGCAGAGCGCGGCGATCGAGACGGCGTCCCGCACGTCCCGCCGCTCCCCGACCGGCTCGCCCGCGTCGTCGAGCGCGATCCACGCCCGTTCCGCGTCGTCCGTCCCGAACGCGCAGACGTACACGCGGGCGCCGGGGAGGGCCTCGGTCGCGAGCACCCCGCTCAGCTCCCTGCCGTCGCCGTACGCCGGCGCGGCCGCCGCGATCCGCTCGAGATCGGCCGCGAGGTCCATCGTGCCAGGATAGATCCCGATGCCGGAGCGGCCGACCCACGCGAAGGCGCTGTTCGCGCCGCTCGGCCCGTCCTACGACCGGGTCGGGGCGATCCTGTCCTTCGGGCAGGACCCGCGCTGGCGGCGGCTCCTCGTCTCGCGCCTCCCGCGGGACGGCGGCCACGTCCTCGACGTTGCGACGGGGACGGGCCTCGTCGCCGCCGCGCTGCTCGATCGCGGCTTCCGCGTCACGGGTCTCGACCAGAGCCCCGACATGCTGGCGCGGGCCCGCGCCCGGTTCGACGGGCGCGTCGAGCTCGTCGAGGCATCGGCCGACGCGATCCCGTTTCCCGACGAGTCGTTCGACCACCTCACCTTCACGTACCTCCTTCGCTACGTCGACGACCCGGGAGCCACCCTCGCGGAGCTCGCGCGCGTCGTCCGCCCCGGAGGCGTGGTCGCGATGCTGGAGTTCGGCCTGCCGCGGGGCCTCTGGCGACCGCCGTGGAACCTCTGGGTGGACGTCGGGCTCCCCGTCGCCGGCCGGCTGATCTCGCCGGGCTGGCATGCAGTCGGCCGCTTCCTCGGCCCGTCGATCCGCGAGCTTCCACGAGCGGTATCCCGAGCCGGCGCTGCTCGAGCTCTGGCGGGCCGCCGGGATCGGCGATCTCCGCGTGCGACGGGCGAGCCTCGGCGGCGGCCTCCTCGTGTGGGGGCGCCGTGGGGCCGGCTGACGACGCGCCGCGGGAGTCACGGCCGGCCTTCTACGCGCTCACGCCGGGCGGCTGGCGCGACTACGTGACGCTGCTCCACGTCCCGTACACCGCCTGGCACCTCGCCTACGTCGTGGTGGGCGGCTGTCTCGTCGCCGGCGTCGCCTGGGGACGTCTCGGGCTCACCGTCCTCGCGTTTGCGCTGGCGATGGGAATCGGCGCGCACGCCCTCGACGAGCTCCAGGGCCGCCCGCTGCGGACGACGATCCCGTCGCGGGTGCTCGTCGCGCTGGCCGTCCTGTCGGTCGCAGCGGCGTGCGCGATCGGGATCGCCGTCGCGCTCGAGACGACGCTCTGGCTCCTGCCGCTCATCGCGCTCGGCGCGTTCCTCGTCCCCGCGTACAACCTCGAGCTCCTCGGCGGACGCGTGCACACCGACCTCGGCTTCGCGCTCGCCTGGGGCGCCTTCCCCGTCGTCACCGCCTTCGTCGCGCAGGCGGCCACCATCCGGGTGGAGGCCGTCCTCGCCGCCGCCTGGGCGACGTTGCTCTCGCTCGCGCAGCGGCGCCTCTCGACCCAGGTGCGGCGGGTCCGGCGCGGGGTCGGCGTCTCGGAGGAGGAGCGCCGGCTGGCGGACGCGCCCGAGTCGGCGTTGAAGCTGCTCGCCGCGTCTACGGTCGCGGTCGCCGCGGCGCTCGTCGCGCTTCGGCTGTGACCACTGCGACGGGCGGCTCCGGCACACGAGCGGCCCACCGACGGAGCGCGGGCAGCGCGAGGACGGCCGCTCCGAGCCCGCCGACCGCGACCGCAGCGGCCGCCTCGGCGGCGCCGAACGCGATGCCGGCCGAGACCGCGACGGTCGTCGCGATGCCGTGCGCGGAGAACGCGAAGGCGAGCGCGCCGCCTGCCATCCCGGCGCCGCCCACGCTGATCGGCAGGATCGCGGCAAGCTCGATCGCGGCGACCGCCAGCAGGCCGGCCGCGAGCGGCCGCTCGACGCCGAATGCGAGCGCGAGCGCGGACGCTGCCGCGACGCGGGCGAGGATCGCGCCGCCGACGCACAGCATCACCGCCCCCGCGGTGCGCGGCCGCGAGCGCAGGGCCGCGAAGGCGTCGAGCACGTGCGCGGCGCGCACGCGGAAGCGCGTCCGCAGTGCGACGAGTGCCACACAGACGCCGACGCACGCGAGGCCGACGAGGAGGAGAGCCGGCCAGGCGGGAAGCACGCCGGTCGTCGACGCGAGCGCGACGAGGGCACCGAGCCAGAGCGAGCGTGCGATGCCCGCGACCGCGGCGGCCCCGCCCGTCGTCCAGACCGCGCCCTCCGCGTGGACGAGCCTCGAGAACAGGGCAATCCGGATGACGCCTCCGATGCGCATCGGAAGCACGGCGTTCGCGAGGGAGCCGATCCCGTAGCGGGCGACGGCGTCGACCGGGCCGCATGCGACGCCGCAGGCACGCAGCGCGGCGCGCCAGGCAAGGGCGCTGCCGGCGATCGAGGCGGACAGGAGCAGACCCGTCATCGCGAGCCAACCGGGCTCGGCGGCGGCGACGCCGTTCAGGCCGTCACGCAGGCCGTCGCGTAGCTCCGCTGCCAGGGCTTCCTGCGGAAGCAGGAGCAGCACCGCGAACAGCCCCACGACCGGGAGCATGAACGCTGCGACGTGACCGATACGGATGTGCGACCCCAAAAGAACGTTCCCCCTCTTGATACGCGCGTCTAGTGATTCAGTTAGCAGCCTTCCGCACGGGAGGCAACTAGCATCGAGGCTAGTGTCAGTCTGGATCCTCGGTGGGTGTCTCGCTGCTGGCGGTCGTCGTGTCGGCCGGCCTCTGGCTCGCGCTGCGACGCGCACGGGCCGCGGCGACCGCATCCGACGAGCTCGTCGAGGAGGCCCGGCGGGCCG
This sequence comes from uncultured Actinomycetes bacterium, assembly GCA_963712255.1. Lineage (GTDB taxonomy): Bacteria > Actinomycetota > Thermoleophilia > Gaiellales > Gaiellaceae > Gaiella. The sequence continues at coordinate 30,234 of CAVQHL010000011.1, read as the reverse complement.
TCCGCGAGGCCGTCGCCGCCGAGACGGCCGCGCACACCGAGGAGATCCGGCGAGTGCTCGCACGGGAGCGCGCGGAGACCGCGTCACTGCTCGTCGCCGAGGAGCGCCGGCTCGCGGAGGAGCGCCGCACGGCCTTCGAGGCCCGTGAGCGCGGGACGGCCGAGCGGCTCATCGAGGAGACCGCGCGGACCGAGCGCCGGCTGGAGGAGCGGCTCCGTGGCTTCACGGACGACCTCGACCGGGCGCAGCGCCACCTCGAGGCGCAGCTCGCACGGCTCCAGCAGCGGAACCGCCAGTCGATCGCCGATGTCGAGGCCCGCCTCGAGGCGGAGGCCTCGGAGCTCGGCTCCACGGCCGACGAGCAGAAGAAGACCGTGCTGCGCCTCCGCGAGGAGCTCGAGCGTGCGGCGGGTCAGGCCGTCACCGAGGCCCTCGACGAGCTCGAGGCCCAGACGCTCGAGCGACGACGGGCGATCGAGGAGATCACCGAGCGCCTTCGGGCGCGGGAAGCCGCGGTGGCCGACTCGATCGAGAAGGCCGAGACGGACGTCCGCGCGCGGCTCGACGTCGTGCTCGTCGAGTGGGAGCGCCGCCAGGCGGATCGGCTCGAGCGGGTGACGGAGCGCGAGGTCGAGCGTCACGCCCAGGTCGCGATGCTCGCGCTCGACGAGCGCCTCCGCGAGGCGCGCGAGGAGGCCTCCACGCGCCTCCGGCGCGAGCTCGACCGTGCCGTCGAGCTGCTCGTGCGCGAGGAGCTCGCGCAGCGCCTCGACGGTCGCTGAGCGACCGTCGCGCCGGGACAGGCGTCCCTCGCGCGGAGCGGGTTTCGCAAACTTCCGGCGGCAGGGATCGTCAGAGCCAGAACGAATGACCCGAGCACGATGGCCGAGCTGACCGAGACAACCCCCGTGTGGCGCGAGGACGAGCAGTCCAAGGTGGAGAGCTGGCGCCTGCACGTGCTCATCGAGGCCGGGTTCCCCCTGCCGCTCGCCGAGCGGCTCGCAGCGAGCGAGGCCGACCTCCACACGTGCGTCGAGCTCGTCAGCCAGGGCTGTAGCCCCATCGTCGCCGCCGAGATCCTGCTCTAGCTTTCTCGCGAAGCGGGATTCCGCAGGAGCGGAATCCCGCCGCTGATCCCCGCCTTCGGCGGGGCACATCCCTGAAGGCGTCCCGCTTCGCGGGCCGCAACTGCCGTCCATCGCGGAGCGGCCGTCGTTACGCTCCGCTCGTGGAGCAGGCGGCGCCGACGCGCAAGGTCTACCCCGTCGCGGCCTTCAACCGACGGCTCGCCGGCTACCTCGCGCGCGTGCGCGACGTGTGGGTCGAGGGGGAGGTCTCCGAGCTCCGGCGGAACGCCGCGTGGGCGACGGTGTTCCTCACCCTGAAGGATCCCGGGAGCGGCGCCTGCCTCCCCGCGACGATGCCGCGGCGCAGCTTCGACGCGCTCGCGCCTGCGCTCGCCGAGGGCGAGCGCGTCCAGGCGATGGGCCGCCTCCAGCTCTACGAGGCGCGGGGAGAGCTCAGCTTCCGCGTGACCGCGGTCGAGCGCGTCGGCGCGGGCGACCACGCCGCGGCGCTCGAGCGACTGCGCGGCGCGCTCGCCGCCGAGGGGCTCTTCGCCGCAGAGCGCAAGCGCCGGCTGCCGCGCTTCCCGCGCGCGGTCGGCCTCCTGACCGGCGTCGATGCCGCTGCGCGCGGCGATGTCGTCGCCGCGATCACGACCCGCTTTCCCGCCGTGCGGCTCGTCGTCGCGGAGACGCGGGTGCAGGGGCCGTTCGCGCCCGTCGCGATCACGCGCGCGCTCGACGCGCTCGCCCGGAGCGAGGGCGTCGACGTCGTCATCCTCGCGCGCGGCGGCGGCAGCTTCGAGGACCTCCTGCCCTTCAGCGACGAGCGCGTCGTACGCGCCGTCGCGGGCTGCCCCGTTCCGATCGTCTCCGCCGTCGGCCACGAGCAGGACGAGCCGCTCTGCGACCTGGCCGCGGACGTCCGCGCCGCGACGCCGACCGCCGCGGCCCGGCTCGTCGTCCCCGACCTCGACGAGCTCCGCGCGTGGCTCGAGCGCGCGCGCCAGCGGCTCGGTGACGGAACGACACGGGCGCTCGAGCGGGACCGGGCGCGACTCGCGCGAAGCCGCGAGCGGCTCGTTGCCGCACCAGGGCTCCTCGTCGAGCGTCGCCGCGCCGGCCTCGACCGGACGGGCGTGCGGCTCCAGGCGCTCTCGCCCCGCGCGACCCTCGCCCGCGGGTACGCGATCGTGCGAGCGGAAGGCACCGTCGTCCGCGACGCGAGCACGGTCCGGGCGGGCAGCCCGATCGACGTGGAGCTCGCCGCGGGCGGTCTCGGCGCGCGCGTCGAGGAGGTGCGGCCGTGAGCGAGAAGACGTTCGAGGAGCTGCAACGCGAGCTCGACGAGCTGGTCGCGCGCCTCGAGCGAGGCGACGTCCCACTCGACGAGGCGCTCGCGCTCTGGGAGCGCGGCGAGGCGCTCTACCGCGCGTGCGCGGAGCGACTCGACCGGGCGGAGCTCCGGATCGAGGAGCTTCGTCTCGGCGAGCGTCAGCTCGATGGTGACAGCGCCGCGCCGGACGGGTAAGGTCGCACGCGATGGCCCAGCCGAGCGCAGATCTCATTCGCGGAATCCCGATCTTTGCCGACCTCGACGACGCCTCCGTCAAGCAGCTCGCGGGCGACTTCATCGAGCGCGAGTTCTCCGACGGCCAGTCCATCGCCACCGAGGGCGAGGGCGGGCTCAACTTCTTCGTCGTCGAGAGCGGCACCGCCGACGTCTCCGTGGGCGGGAACACCGTCGCCTCGCTCGGGCCCGGCGCCTCGTTCGGCGAGATCGCGCTCGTCGACAAGTCGGCCCGCTCGGCGACCGTCACCGCGACGTCGCCGCTGCGCGCGTACGCCCTGCCGGTGTGGAGCTTCCGCAGCTTCGCCGAGTCCCGCCCGTCGGTGACCTGGAAGCTGCTCGAGCTGCTGGCCGAGCGTCTCCGCGCAGCCGAGCACCGGTAGCCCGATCGCGGTGGACGCCGCGACCGACGCCGAGCTCGTCGCCCGCTGTCGTGCGGGTGACGAGGCCGCGTGGGGAGCGCTCGTCGACCGGTACGCCCGCTACGTCTACGCGATCGCGGCGCGCGTCTACCGGCTCGGGCAGGAGGATGCCGAGGACGTCTTCCAGGAGGTCTTCGCGCGGGTCTTCGAGCGGCTCGACACGCTGCGCGACGACGCACGCGCTCCGTCCCTGGATCGCGCAGACGACGAGGAACTGCGCCGTCGACACGCTCCGCCGCTCCGGGCGGGAGATCGCCGTCGAGGACGTCCCCGAGGACATCGACGAGGGCCTCGACCGCCTCGACGAGGCGCTGACGGTTCATGCGGCGCTCGAGCGGCTGGCGCCGGATTGCCGCGAGATCCTCGACCGGTTCTTCCGCCGCGACGAGAGCTATCGCACGATCTCCGCCGACCTCGAGCTGCCCTCGGGGACGGTCGCGAGCCGGATCGCCCGCTGCCTCACCCGACTGCGCGATGCGCTCGAGGAGGGAAGAAATCAGCCGCCTGCCGCGTCGGGTGAGAAGGTGGCAGAACAACGATGACACCCGAGGAGCACATCGGCCTGGCGCTACGCGCGCTTCCCACGCCCCCTGACGGGCTGGGTCGAGGCTGCAAAGGAGCTGCCCGCGGCACGCCGCGAGCTCGAGACGATCGTCGAGCGAATCGAGCGCGACGCGGAGCTCCGCGAGCGCGCGATCGCCGATCTCGAGGCGATGCTCCGCTCCGAAGGCGTCGAGCCGACGCCCGTCGTCGTTGCCCACCTGCGCCGTCGCCTCGAGACGTGAGCCTCGCTCCCACGCGGACCTCGCTCGCGAGCCTGCCGACCGGCAGGCTGCACGACGTGCTGGCGGAGTCGGGGCCGGGGCCCGCAGGCGGCTCGGCCGCCGCCATCGCCACGGCGATGGCATCGGGGCTCGTCCGGCTGGTCGCCCGCGTCTCGCACGACTGGGAGGACGCGCCCGGGATCGCGGCCCAGGCCGCTGCGCTCGGCGACCGCTCGCTCATGCTCGCCGAGGAGGATCACCTCGCCTACGCCCACGCGGTCGAGCAGCTCCGCGCGCCCGAGCGCGACGCCACGCTCGGTCGGGCGCTCCGGCGCGCAGCGGAGATCCCGCTGCAGATCTCGGAGGCCGCGGCTGACGTCGCCACGCTCGCCGCCATCGCGGCGCGCGACGGCGCCGCCACGGTTCGCGGGGATGCCTGGGCAGCCGCAACGCTCGCAGAGGCGGCGAGCGCCGCGGCGGCACGCCTCGTCCACGTCAACCTCGCGACGCGGCCGGACGACGAGCTCTGCACGCGCGCCGACGCCGCCGCAGGCGCGGCCGCCACCGCGCGGGACGTCGCGCTGGCGATCACGTGAGCTCGCGGCCGCTGCCGGCCTGGAGCCTGCCTTCGGGCGAGGTGCCGACGGTCGACGCGCCCGGGGCGTGGCGCGACGCGATCAGCCGCGACTGGGCGATCGCGGGCTCGACCGGCGACGTCGACGTCTGCATCGTCGACTCGGGGATCGAGTCGGGTCATCCGCTCGTCGGGGAGCTCGCGAGCGCGCGGGCCGTGACGCGGGACGGCGACGAGATCGCGATCGTCGACGACGACATGGGCGACGTGTGCGGGCACGGCACCGCGTGCGCCGGGATCGTGCGGTCGGTCGCGCCCGGGTGCCGGCTCCACAGCGTCCGGGTCCTCGGCGCGGGGGCGACCGGGGCCGGGGACCTGATCCTCGCCGGCCTGCGCCACGCGATCGAGTCAGGGCACCGGGTGATCAACCTGAGCCTCTCGACGACGAAGCGCCGCTTCGCGGAGTCGCTCCACGAGCTCGCGGACGTCGCGTACTTCAACCGGAGCGTGATCATCGCGTCCGCGCACAACATGCCGGTCGACAGCTACCCCTGGCGCTTCTCCTCGGTCATCTCGGTGGGCAGCCACGAGGAGAGCGACCCGCTCGCGTGGTACGCGAACCCGAGCCCGCCCGTCGAGCTCTTCGCGCGCGGCATCGACGTGGACGTCGCGTGGCCCGGCGGCGGCACCCTGCGGTGCACCGGCAACAGCTTTGCGGCGCCGCACATCGCCGGCGTCGCGGCGCTGGTGCTCGCGAAGCACCCGGAGCTGACGCCCTTCCAGCTGAAGAGCGTGCTCCACCTGACCGCGTCGAACACGAAGGAGGCGCCGTGAGCGACGAGCAGGACGCACGCGGGGCCGCCGCGGCCGGGATGCTGGGCGGGGACGAGGACACCTTCCGGGCGCTGCTGCAGTCGATCGTCGACGTCGCCCGCACGATCTTCGGCGCCCAGGCCGCGTCCATCTTCCTGTACGACGAGGAGGCGGACGAGCTCGTGTTCGAGGCGGTCTCGGGGCAGGGCGGCGACACCCTCGTGGGCGCCCGCTTCCCGTCGAGCACCGGCATCGCCGGCTTCGCGCTCGTCACGCGGCAGCCGCTCGTCGTGGACGACCTCGACAACGACCCGCGGTTCTCGCGCGAGCGGGCGGCGGCGACGGGCTACGTCCCGACGAGCATCGTCGCCTCGCCGCTCCTCCACGACGAGCGGACGCTCGGCGTCCTCTCCGTGCTCGATCGCGCGCCCGACCGGCCGTTCGGCGTCGCCGAGCTCGATCTGCTCTCGCGCTTCTCCACCCAGGCGGCGATCGGCCTCGACCTGCTGCTGAGCGCCCGCCGCGCGCAGTCCGCGCTCGGCGGCGAGGGAACGGCGAGCGTCGTCGCCCGCGTGGCCGGGCTGCTCGACGACGAGGACGACGACGCCGGCACCGCGCTCCTCGAGGCGATCGAGCGCGTGCTCGCCCGCCGCGGCTAGCAAGCAGAGGCACAGCCCGATAGCGCAAGGCGTTGCGACCGCGTCAACGCGCCTCCTTGCGGAGGCAGTTGCGACCGCGAAGCGGGCGCCTTCAGGGATGTGCCCCGCCGCAGGCGGGGATCAGCCGCAGGATTCGGCTCCTGCCGAATCCTGCTTGGCGAGCAAAGGAAGACGGCGCCAGCGGGCGCCGTCTCCATACGCGCCGGCCCCCCGCGGGAGGGTCGGCCAGCCCTACCGAGCGATCAGACGTCCTCGACGCGGCCGACGGCTCGACCTGCGGTCGTCCTCGACGCGATCGATCTCCAGCTGGTGCCCCTCGAAGTCGTCGTCCTCGACGCGACCCACCTCGACCTGGCCGTCCTCGACCTTGCTGACCTCTACCTGGGCGTCCTCGGCACGGTCAGGCTCGAGCTTGTGGGCCTCGAACTCCTCCCACCTGTTCTCCACCTGCTCGTCTTCCGACACGGTGTGCTCCTTTCCGACGCGCGATGCCACGCTGGCATCTCACCCACCCGACGCGCGAGCGGGATGAAATCTTCCCCCATTTCTGGTGTTGTCCGCAAACGACGTGAGCGATGCGGCAGTCACCGAGCCCGAAGGGCGCATGCGCGCGTCGTTTCGCGCGCTCGGCGCGGTGCTCTCGAACCCGTCGCTGCGCCGGCTCCAGCTCGCCTGGGCCGGCTCGATCCTCGGCGGCTGGGCGTACCTCGTCGCGCTCGGCGTCTACGCGTACGAGCAGGGCGGCGCCGGCGCCGTCGGCATCGTCGGGCTGATCCGGCTCGTCCCGGCGGCGATCGTGGCGCCGTTCTCCGCGACGCTCGTCGACCGCTTCTCGCGCGTGACGACGATGATCGTGAGCGACGTCGTCCGCTTCGCGCTGATGATCGGCGCGGCCGCCGTGATCGCCACCGACGGGCCGCCGCCGATCGTCTACGGGCTCGTCGCCCTCTCGACGATCGCCGGCACGGTCTTCCGGCCGGCCCAGGCGGCGCTCCTGCCGTCGCTCGTCGCGTCGCCGGCGGAGCTGACGGCCGCGAATGTCGCCTCGAGCACGATCGAGAGCATCGGCACGTTCCTCGGCCCGGCGCTCGGCGGCCTCCTGCTCGCCGTGAGCGACCCGGCGGTGGTCTTCGCCGCGAACGGCGCGACGTTCCTGTGGTCGGCCGCCCTCGTCATCGGGCTCCGCGGTCACGAGCAGGCCGCGCGAGCGGCCGGCGCGCACCGGCGATGCCGCCGACGCCGACGACGAAGGCGAGAGCGCCGGCATGCTCGCCGGGATCGCGACGATCGCGCGAGAGCCGACCCTCCGGACGCTCGTCGGGCTCTATGCGGCGCAGACCCTGGTCGCGGGCGCGCTCAACGTGCTCGTCGTCGTCACGGCGTTCGAGCTGCTCGACCTCGACGCGGCGGGTGTCGGGCTCCTCTACGCCGCGGTCGGCGTCGGCGGGCTCATCGGCGGGTTCGTGGCGCTCCTCCTGTCGGCGCGCGGACGGCTGGCGCGGGACTTCGCCTGGGGGCTCGCCCTCTTCGGGCTCCCGCTCCTGGTCCTCGGAGGGCTCCCGTTCGCCGTGATCGCCGTGATCGCGCTCGGTGTGCTCGGGATCGGCAACTCCATCGTCGACGTCAACGCGCTGACGATCATGCAGCGCGCGGTGCCCGACGCCGTGCTCGGGCGCGCGCTCGGAGCGCTCGACGGCCTGCTGATCGGGACGCTCGGCCTCGGGGCGGTGGCCGCACCGGTGCTCATCGATCTCGTCGGGCCCGAGGCGGCGCTCGTCGTCACGGGAGCGGTGCTGCCCGTCCTGGCGCTCCTCAGCCGCCCGCGGCTCCGCGCGATCGACCGGATGTCGAGCGCCCCGGAGGCAACCGGCCTGCTGCGGGGCGTGCCGCTGCTCTCCGCCCTGCCCGAGCCGCTGATCGAGCGCCTCGCGCGCGAGGCGACGCCGGTCGAGGTCCGCGCGGGCGTCCCGATCGTCCGGGAGGGAGAGCCCGGCGACCGCTTCTACGTCGTCCGGTCCGGGCAGGTGTCGATCCTCGGGCGCACGTTCGGGCCCGGGGAGGCGTTCGGCGAGATCGCGCTCCTCCGCAACGTGCCGCGCACCGCGACCGCGGTGGCGGTGACCGACGTCGAGCTCGTCGCCCTCGAGCGCGACCCCTTCGTGGCGGCGGTGACGGGCCACGCGCCGAGCGCCGCGGCGGCGGACACGGTGATCGCCGCGCGCCTCGGGTCGCTCAGCGCCGGGAGCGCGCGCGTATGACGAGCTCCCGCTCGGCGTCCTCGTCGTAGTCCGCGTCGGCGCTGTCCTCGACCTCCTCGAGGACGTCCTCGGCGGACGTCTCCTCCTGCTCCTCCATCCGCTTGAGCGCGGCGAACGAGAGCCCCTCGCGCGCGAGCATCACGACCCCCACGCCGACGCCGACGGACATCTCGACGGCCTGGAGCACGAGCCCGTAGGCGAACCCGGTGCCGTACGGGACGCCGTACTGCGCGAGCGGCAGCGCGACGGCCGCCTGGAGGAGGCCGACGTTGCCCGGCCAGAGCGGGAAGACGGTCGCGACGTTCATCAGCAGGAGCACCAGCGCGGCCGCAGGCAGCGGGACGTCGAGGTCGAAGGCCGCCGTGACCGCCCAGACCGCGAGCAGCTGCAGCACCCATCCGACGGTCTGCAGGAGGATCGCCGCGACGGCGGCCGCCGGCGTGCGGAGCACCGCGAGCCCCTGCCGGGCCATCGCGAGCAGGCGCACCACCGCGCGCTGGCCGTGGGTGGGCGCCCCGTGGGCGCGACGGGCGCCGATGATCGCGACGGTGAGGAGTGCAAGGCCGACCAGCCCGAGGATCACGAGCCCGGTCACGGCCCAGTGCGGCATCTTGGCCGTCGCCACGACGTAGGCGACGAGCAGCGCGATCGGGAACAGGTCGAACAGCCGGTGGGAGAACACCGTCCCGAGCAGGGTCGCGCTCGTCCCGGGCCGGCTGGGCAGGTGCCGCCGGAGCACGGCGACGCGGGCCAGCTCGCCCGCACGGGCCGGGAGGACGGCGTTCCCGAGGAGGCCGACGCCGAACGCCGAGAACACCTGCATGAACCGGGGCAGCGGCGGTGCGAGTGCCTGGTGGATCGTGACGTTCCAGGAAAGCGCACGGGCGAGCACGGAGAGGAGGTTGAGGACGACGCCCACGACGACCCAGCGCCACCGGACGAAGTCGAACGCGTGGTAGACGGTGTCCCACTCCGGCCCGCGCCACCAGAGCGCGAGGAGCGCCGCGACGAGCGAGGCCAGGACGAACAGCCCGCGTGCCCATGGGTTCCGCGCGAGCGCCTGCAGCGTCGTCACGCAGCCGCCTTCGCGCTCGGGGCTCCCACGACGCGCTCGTAGATGCCCTCGAGCCGCGCGGCGATGTCCGGCCAGCCGTACCGCTCGCGCGCGAGCGAGCGTGCCGCGGCGCCCATCGCCTCGCGGCGCGGCTCGTCGGCGAGCAGGCGGACGACCGCATCCGCGAGCGACCCCGGATCGCCGGGGATCACCGGGATGGCTGTCTCGGGTGTCACGACCTCGCGATACCCCTCGATGTCGGATGCGATGACCGGGGTCGCGCACGCGAACGCACGCGTCAGGACCATGCCGAAGCTCTCCCCGCCGAGCGACGGCGCGACGAGCGCCTTCGTGGAGCGGAGCAGGTCGGTCAGCTCGTCCTGGCTGAGGAAGCCGACGATGTCGATCCCCTGGTCGGGAACGCCGACGCGCGCCAGGAGAAGACGAACGGCGAGCGGATCGGCGCCCGCGACGACGAGCCGCGCGCCCGTTCGGCGATGGATCTCGGGCCAGGCGCGGAGAAGGACGTGGAGGCCCTTTCGCGGCTCGTGCCGGCCGGCGAACACGATCGTGTGCTCGCGGTCGGCGGGGTCTGCCCGCTCGGGCAGGAGCACGCCGTTCGGGACGATCTCGAAGTCGCCGCCGAGCCACTCTGCCGCGGACGCGCGGGCGCGCTCGGACACCGCGATCCGCTGGTCGACGCGATCCATCAGGAAGCGCCCACGCGGGCATGCCGAGCCGCATCCAGCCGAGGTCGCCCGAGGCGTGGTGCGTCGCGACGATCGGCGTCCGCGCGAGCGCGAGGACCGCGATGCAGATCGCCGGGGTCATCGGCTCGTGGAGGTGGAGCACGTCGAACTGCTCGCGCTCGAGGACGCGGCGGATCCGGAAGATCGAGCGGGGGCTGAGCACGATGTTCGGCAGCGAGCCGTTCGCGGGGACGATCACGGACCGCCCGACGGGGATCACGTTCGCCGGAGGGTCGCCGTGCCTCCCGACCCGGGGGTGGAGCGCTCGCGTGAACTGCCCGGGAGGGTCGTTCCCCATGACCAGCCGCACGTCGTGGCCCCGCGCCTCGAGGGCGGCGGCCTGGAGCTCGGCGTGCTCGACCACCGCACCCCAGAACGACCACGAGAACGGCACGACGATGCCGATCTTCACGCCAGGAGCCTAACGAGCGACGCGTGGGGCCACCGTGCGGGTAGCACCACCCACGCGACGAGCGCTACTCGGTGACGCCCGGGCGCACGCGCTCCCAGGCCGCAGCGAGGTCGTCCAGCTCGGAGTCGTCGAAATGCGCGAGAAATCGCGCCCGGACGCCCGCGAGGTGCGTCGGGCGTGCTTCGGAGAGCCGGGTGCGGCCCGCCTCGGTCAGCTGCGCGTAGAGGACGCGGCGATCCTCGGGACACGGCTTCCGGACGACGTGCCCCGCCCGCTCGAGCCGGTCGACGAGGCGCGTGACGCCGCTCTGGCTGAGCAGCACCGACGACGCGAGGTCGCTCATCCGCAGGCGCTCGTCGGGAGCGTTGGCGAGGTGGAGGAGCACCTCGTAGTGCGAGAGCGGCAGCCCGTGCGCCTCCTCCAGCTCGCGGTCGAGGTCCCGGACGAGCGACGCGTGCACGCGGAGGAAGCCGCGCCAGGCGGCGAGCTCACGATCGTTCAGCTGCTTGACGTCTGATACTTGCATCTGCAAATATAATCCTTGTAGTTGCAAGCGTATCAAGGAGTTCTGACATGAACACTTCGATCGACGAGATTCGCGAGGATGCGACGGTGGCGGACACGACGGCGATGAGGCTCGAGGGCATCCACCACGTGACGTGCATCACGGGCAATGCGCCCGTGAACGTCGAGTTCTACGCGGGCGTCCTCGGGCTCCGGCTGGTCAAGAAGACGGTCAACCAGGACGATCCGACCGTCTACCACCTCTTCTACGCCGACGAGGCCGGAAGCGCCGGCGCCGACATCACCTTCTTCGAGTATCCCGGTGCCCGCCGGGGCCGCGCGGGCGCGGGCATGGTGCACACCGTCACCTTCCGGGTGGCCTCCGAGGAGGCGCTCGGGTTCTGGGAGCAGCGCCTGGTCGCGGCCGGCGCCTTCCCCCAGCGGACGGCGGACGGCAGGCTCCGGTTCGAGGACCCCGAGGGGCTGGGCCTCGAGCTCGTCGTCTCCGACGTCGGCGACCGCCCGCTGGTCGCCGCGCACCCGGAGATCCCGGCCGAGCTCGCGCTCCAGGGCTTCGACGGCGTCCGCGCCTTCGCGAGCGACCCCGCGCGGAGCCGCGAGCTGCTCGAGGACGTGCTCGAGTTCGAGCCGACGGGCGAGGCGTCGTGGGAGGTTCGCGGCGCCGAGCGCGGCGGGCTCTACGCGTACGACCCGCCGCCCGCCTCCGGGCCGGGCGTGCCCGGCGCCGGAACGGTGCACCACGTCGCCTGGTCGTCGACGATGGAGGACCACGAGGCGTGGCAGCGCCGCGTCACCGAGGCGGGCGGACGCGCGACCCCGGTGATCGACCGCTTCTGGTTCCGCTCCGTCTACTTCCGCGAGCCGAGCGGCGTTCTCTTCGAGCTCGCGACGCTCGGGCCGGGCTTCGGGATCGACGAGGACCCCGAGCACCTCGGCGAGTCGCTCATCCTGCCGCCCGCCTTCGAGCACCTGCGCAGCGAGGTCGAGAAGGTGCTGACGCCGCTTCCGGATCCGCGCGCCGAATGGAGGAGATGACCGCCACCGTCCAGCCACTCGAGGCGCGGGTCCGCGAGCCGTCGGGCGATCCGGCCGGGGCGCTCGTCCTCCTGCACGGCCGGGGAGCGGACGAGCACGACCTCTATCCGCTCCTCGACCTCCTCGATCCCGAGCGGCGGCTGCTCGGCGTGACGCCGCGCGGACCGCTCAGCCTCCCGCCCGGCGGTCGCCACTGGTACGCGCTCGGCGGGATCCCGACCCCGGATCCGGAGACGTTCTTCTCCACCGCTCCGCGCCTCGCCGCCTTCCTCGACGCGCTCCCCGTCCCGGCGGAGCGCGTCGTCCTCGGCGGGTTCTCGCAGGGCACGGTGATGAGCTGGGCGATGAGCCTCGGCCCCGACCGCCCGCGGCCGGCGGCGGTCGTCGCGCTCTCGGGATTCCTCCCGCAGGTCGAGGGCTACCCGCTCGAGCCCGAGCGGCTCGCCGGCGTCCCCGTCGCGGTCGCGCACGGCGCGCTCGACCCGGTCATCCCCGCGCGCTTCGGCGCGGAGGCGGCGGCGACCCTCGCCGCAGCCGGGGCGGACGTCGTTCGCCTCGAGACACCGGTGCCGCACATGGTCGACCCGGCCTGGATCGAGCCGCTGCGGGAGGTCGTCGCCCGCGCGACGGCCTGAGCACGAGCCTCTAGGATCCCCGGATGCTGCTGGCCGACGTCGGGCTCGCCGAGCTCCACACGCATCTCGGCGGCTCGGTCGCGTCGGACATCATGTGGAGCCTCGCCCACGAGCAGGGCATCGCGCTGCCGGTCAAGGACTACTGGGAGTTCGACGCGCTCGTCACCGTGTCCGACCCGCGCGGCGTCGAGAACCTCGACGCCCTCGACGCGATCTACCACTGGACCGAGCTGATCCAGTCCTCCCCGCTGGCCGTCGAGCGGTCCGTCCACGCCGCGATCGGCGGCGCGTACCGGTCACAGCGCATCACCACGCTCGAGCTCCGGTTCAACCCGATGAAGCGAAACCGCGGCGGCGAGCGCGACCTGGACCACATCATCCTCGCGGCGATCCGCGGGCTCGACCTGGCGAAGCTCGAGTACCCGCAGGTCCGCGCGGGGCTGATCCTGATGATGGACCGCACGTTCGACCGGCGGCAGAACGAGGTGATCGTCGAGAAGGCGATGCGGTGGGCGAGCCGGGGCGTCGTCGGAGTCGACATCGCGGGCCCGCGGCCCGGGGGCCGCCGCTACGACTACACCGGCATCGCGCCGATGGTCGAGACGGCGCGAGCGGCGGGGCTCGGCGTCACGATCCACGTGGGCGAGGAGGGCGCGACCGGCGCCGAGGAGATCGGCGAGGTGGTCGAGTCACTCCGCCCCGACCGCGTCGGCCACGGGATCCTCGCCGCGCGCGATCCGGAGCTGATGCGGCTCCTCCGCGAGGCGAGCGTGACGCTCGAGATCTGCCCGACGTCGAACCTGCTGACCCGCGCGCTTCGCGACGAGGACGCGGTGCGGGAGACCTTTCGCCGCTTCGTGGAGCACGACGTGGCATTCACGATCGCGACGGACGGTCCCGAGATGATGCGCACGCACCTCCGCGACGAGTTCGCGCTCCTGCACCGGATCGGTGCGCTCGACGAGGACGAGATCGCAGAGGCGAACGAACGGGGCCACCGCGCCGCGTTCGTCGACCGGCGCGAGCGGGACTAGGCTCTACGCCGCCGTGGGGCCCGCGTCGGGATCGGCCTCGGCGGTCTCCGCGACGGAGGCCGCGGCCTCGCTCGCCGTCCCCTCCGCCTCGTCACTCGCCTTGCCGAGCGTCTCCCGCGCCTTGTCGGTGGCATCGCCCGCGACGTCCTTCGTCTTGTCCCACGCGTCGCCCGCCGCGTCCTGTGCCTGATCGAGCGCCGGCTCGGCCTTGTCGGCCGCGCTCTCGGCGGTCTCCTTGGTGCGTCCGAGCAGCTTGTCGAGGAATCCCATGGTGACGACGATACGCGCGCCGCTCGCGGCGGGCAAATCCGCCTACGCCGGCGGAGGCTCCTCCTGGCCGGGGTCGCCGTCGAGGTGGAGCCGCTCGAGGAGATCGCCTGCCTCCTCGTCCGCCTTCTCGACCGTGTCGTAGTACCGGCCGCCGGTCGCGTCGTCGATCCGGTCCTCGGCGTGGTGCACCGCATCCATCGCGGCGTAGTCCACCTCGTTCATCGCGTCCTCGGCGCGGCCGAAGAGCCGGCGGATGGAATCGAGCAGTCCCATCGTTGGGTCAATCATGACCATGTTCCCCGGCACGTGCCGCCTCGACCGCTCGTGATGCGGCGCGACGGGGTCCGGCTCTGGACAGCCCTCTGGATCGTGTACCTCGCGTGGGGATCCACCTACGTCGCGATCAAGATCGCCGTCCGGACGCTGCCGCCGCTCCTCACGGCCGGGACGCGGTTCCTCGCGGCGGCCGCGATCCTCGCCGGCATCGTCGTGGTTGCACGACGCTCGCTCCGGGTGGAGCGCCGCCAGGCGCTCCATGCGGCGGCCGTCGGGGTTGCGCTGCTCGCGTTCGGCGTCGGCCTCGTGCACGTCGCCGAGACGCGCATCGACTCCGGCGTCGCCGCGATGATCGCCGGCTCCGTGCCCCTGCAGATCGTCGTCTGGCGGCTCGCCGCCGGCGAGCGCGTGCCGCGGCAGACGGTGCTCGCCGCCGTCGTCGGGTTGGTCGGGCTCGCCATCGTCGTCGGCCCCGAGAGCTTCTCGGGCGGCGCGACCGCCGTCGGGCTCCTCGTGATGCTCACCGCCTCGATCTCCTGGTCGAGCGGGTCGTTCGCGTCGCGGTGGCTCCAGCTGCCGAGGGACCCGCTCGTCGCCACGGTCTACGAGATGCTCGGCGGCGGGGTCGTGCTCACCGTGGCAGCCGTCGCCACAGGCGAGCTCGCCGACCTCGATGCGGACGCGTTCGCGCCCGGCCCGATCGCAGCGTGGGCCTACCTCGCGATCGTCGGGTCGGTGCTCGGGTTCACGGCCTACGTCTGGCTCCTCGACAACGCGCCGATCTCGCAGGTCGTGACGCACCAGTACGTCAACCCACTCGTCGCCGTCGCGCTCGGCGCGCTGCTCCTCGACGAGCGCCCCGGCCCGGCGACCCTCCTCGGCGCAGCGCTGATCGTCGGCGCGGTCGTCGTGACGGCCCGGCGCGAGGGCCGCGGGGAGGTCAGGCCTCGATCTTCGTCCGCTGCGCGGCGAGAAACTCGAGCAGATCCGACCGGGTGAGGATCGCCACCGGGCTCCCCGCGCGGGCGACGACGACGGCCGCCCCGGTCCCGGTCAGCTCGGCGAACACCTCGTCGACCGACGCCCTGGCGTCGACCGCGGCGAGCGGCGGCTGCATCGCGACGGCGACGTCGTCGTTGAGCGCGTCGGGGTTCCGGAAGACGCGGTCGAGGAGGCTCCGCTCCTGCAGCGATCCGACGACGTCCGTCAGCGCCGCGACCGGCTCCGTGCGGACGACGGGCAGCTGCGAGATGCCGTACCGCTGCATGAGGTCGATCGCGGCGCCGACCTTCTTGTGGGCGTCGACGACGACGAGCTCCGGCACGCCGGAGTCCTCGCCGACCTTGAAGCGGATCACCTCGTCGACGCTCGGGGCGGGCGCGCGGCGCTCCATGAACCCGTACTGGATCATCCAGTTGTCGTCGTAGAACTTCGAGAGGTACGAGCGGCCGCCGTCGGGGAAGGTCATCAGCACCGTCTTGCCGGGGCCGAGGCGCCGCGCGATCTGGAGCCCCGCCCAGGCCGTCGACCCGCACGAGCCGCCGGCGAGCAGGCCCTCCTCCCGCGCGAGGCGGCGGGCGGTGAGGAACGAGTCGCGGTCGGAGACGCGGATCCACTCGTCGACGACGTCGGGGTCCATGGTCACCGGCCAGGTGTCCTTGCCGATGCCCTCGACGAGGTACGGATGCACCGGATGCGAGTCGTCGGCGGTGAAGACCGATCCCTCGGGGTCGGCGCCGACGATCAGCACCTCGGGCTTGCGCTCCTTGAAGTACTTCCCGATCCCCGAGATCGAGCCGCCCGTGCCGACCGAGACGACGATCGCGTCGACCTCGCCGCCGGTCTGCTCCCACAGCTCCGGCCCGGTCGTCTCGTAGTGCGCCTGCGGGTTCGCCATGTTCGAGTACTGGTCGGGCTTGAAGCCGCCCGGGATCTCCTCGGCGAGCCGGTCGGACACCGAGTAGTAGCTCTCCGGCGAGTCGTGGTCGACGGCGGTCGGGGTGATGACGACCTCGGCGCCGTAGGCCCGGAGCGTGGAGATCTTCTCCTGGCTCATCTTGTCGGGCATCACGAAGATGCAGCGGTAGCCCTTGTGGGCCGCGGCGATGGCGAGGCCGACGCCCGTGTTGCCCGACGTCGGCTCGACGATCGTTCCTCCCGGCCGGAGGCGCCCGTCACGCTCCGCCGCCTCGATCATCGAGATCCCGATGCGATCCTTGTTCGAGCCGCCCGGGTTCATGAACTCGAGCTTCGCGAGCAGCGTCGCTCCCGTCTCGCGGCCGAAGCCGACGAGGCGCACGACCGGGGTCGAGCCGACGAGGTCGAGCACGGTCGGGTACGTGCGGCCCATGCGCGCGGAAGCCTATCCGCGCGGAGTAGGGCTACGCCGCGACGCGGCGGGCGCCGACGAACGAGGCGCGGCGGGCGGACAGCGCCTGGATCTCGACCGTCTGGCCGGACTGCGGCGCGTGGATCATGCGACCGCGGCCGATGTACATGCCGACGTGGCCGAGCCCGCTGAAGAAGAGCAGGTCACCGGGCCTGAGCGCCCGGCGCGGCGACGGGGCGGCCGACACCGAAGAGCGCCGCCGCGTTGTGCGGCAGTGAGAGGCCGAGGCGCCCGTAGACCCACATCACGAGCCCCGAGCAGTCGAAGCCGGACGGTGAGGCGCCGCCCCAGCGGTACGGGACTCCGAGCTGCCCGCGAGCGATGGAGACGGCGCGCTGCGCGAGCGACATCGGCTTCGGGCGCTTCGGGAGGACGAACGTCGCCGGGCTCTTCACCGGGACGACCGCGCGGACCGGGCGCGCCGAGCTCGCCGGCCCGACGAGCAGCACGAGCGCTGCAAGAAGGAACACGGCGAATGCGGTGAGTCGACGAGGCATCGGCAGGGGAGAAGCGGCACGGGACGGCGTCGAAAGGGCCCGGTACGGGCGCGCCGTCGGTGTCAGCGACCGCGGGACGGTAGCAGCCGTCGAGCTCTTCGGGCTCGACGGCTAACGAAATCCGTACGGGCTGCAGGCACGTCGTCGGCGTCTGACATGAGGCCGTTGCGACCGCGACAGCGGGCGCCTTCAGGGATGTGCCCCGCCGTAGGCGGGGATCCGAGCGGCGCGATTCCGCTCCTGCGGAATCGCGCTCGCGAACAAAGCTAGTGCCGGAAGTGCCGTCGGCCGGTGACGACCATCACGGCGCCTGCCTCGCGGACCGCGTCGAGCACCTCGGTGTCGCGCTTCGAGCCGCCCGGCTGGATGATCGCCGCGACGCCTGCCTCGAGCGCGATCTGCGGCCCGTCGGCGAACGGGAAGAACGCGTCCGACGCGAGCACGGCTCCCTCGAGGGAGTGCCCGAGCTCGCGGGCCTTCTCGACCGCGATCCGGGTCGCGTCGACCCGGCTCATCTGGCCGGCGCCGATCCCGAGCGTCTGGCCGCCGCGGGCGACCACGATCGCGTTCGAGGTGACGTGCTTCGCGACCGTCCACGCGAACAGGAGGTCGTCCCACGTGCTCGCGTCGGGGTCGCCGCAGACGACGTCCATCGCGTCGAGCGGGTCGCCGTCGGCGTCGCGGTCCTGGACGAGCAGGCCGCCGAAGACCCGCTTGAGATCGCGCTCGCTGGTGACGAAGCTCCGGCGCTCGCCGTCTGCGAGCACCCGCGTCGACTTCTCGCCGAGCGCCTCGAGGGCGCTCTGGTGGTACCCCGGCGCGAACAGGACCTCGACGAACTGGGCCGCGAGCGCCTTCCCGAGCTCCGCGCCCACCGGCCTGTTGAGGACGACGACACCGCCGTACGCGGACACCGGGTCCGCCGCGAGCGCCTTGTCGTAGGCCTCGTCGATCGTCGTTCCGAGGGCGACGCCGCACGGGTTCGCGTGCTTCACGATCACCGCCGCCGGGCCCTCGAGCTCGCGCGCGAGCATCCGGGCCGCCGAGAGGTCTCCGAGGTTGTTGAACGAGAGCGGCTTCCCCTGCACCTGCTCGACGCGCGCGAGCAGGTGGGTGCGCACCCCACGCTGCGCGTAGTACGCCGCCCGCTGGTGCGGGTTCTCGCCGTACGAGAGCTCCGTCACCCGGTCGAACACGGGCACGTACGTCTCGGGGAAGTCCTCCTCGCGCCCGAACCAGCGGGCGACGGCCGCGTCGTAGGCGGCCGTCGTCTCGAACGCGCGGGTCGCGAGCGCGCGCCGGGTCTCGGGGGACACCTCCGCCCGTGCGCGGAACTCCTCGAGCACCGGCTCGTAGTCGACCGGGCGGCAGATCGGGACGACGTGCTCGTGGTTCTTGGCGGCGGCGCGGAGCATCGCGGGGCCGCCGACGTCGATCTGCTCGATCGCCTCCTCGAGGGACACATCGAGGCGCCCGACCGTGCGCTCGAACGGGTAGAGGTTGACGCAGACGAGGTCGATCGGCGAGATCCCGTGCGCCTCGAGCTCGGCGAGGTCCGCCGGGACGTCGCGGCGCGCGAGGATTCCCGCGTGCACCGCCGGATGCAGCGTCACGACGCGATGCCCGAGCAGCTCGCCGAAGCCGGTGAGGCTCTCGAGCGGGGTGACCGGGATCCGCTCCTCGGCGAGCGCCCGCGCGGTGCCGCCGCTCGCGAGGATCTCGACGCCGAGACGCTGGAGCTCGCGGGCGAAGGCGGCGACGCCGGTCTTGTCGTAGACGGAGATGAGCGCGCGGTGGATCGTCACGACGCGATCAGCTCCCGCACGACATCGGGAAGGAGCCGGTGCTCGACGGCCTGCACGCGGGCGCGGAGCGTGTCGCTCGTGTCGTCCGGCTCGACGGGAACCGGCTCGGCGCGGATGATCGGCCCCGTATCGACGCCCTCGTCCACCCAGTGGACGGTCGCCGCGGTCTCGGAGACGCCCGCGGCGAGGACGTCCTCGATCGGATGCCGTCCCGGGAACGCGGGGAGCGGCGCGGAGTGGGTGTTCACGACGCGCCGGCCGAACACCTCGAAGAACCGCGGGCGCAGCAGGTGCATGTAGCCGGCGAGGACGAGGAGGTCGACGCCTTGCTCCAGCAACCAGCGTGCGAGGGCCTCGTCGCGCTCCTCGCGGCTTGCGTAGTCGGCCGCGTCGAAGGACGCCGTGGCGATGCCGGCCGCCTCCGCCCGCGCGAGCGCGTTGACGCCCGGATGGTTCGACGCGACTGCCCCGATCGGCAGGCCGGCGTCGATGAGCGCCTGGAGGTTCGTTCCCTCGCCGCTGACGAGCACGCCGATCATTCGTCGCTCCACTGGACGCCCTCGAGACCGGCCTCGATGCGTCCGATCACCCGATCCTGCGGGCCGACGTCCTCCGCCGGGACGACGACGCAGTAGCCGATGCCGAGGTTGAACACCCGCCGGAGCTCGTCCTCCGGGACGCCGTGCTCCGAGAGCCAGCCGAACACCGCCGGGCGCTCCCAGGACGACGGATCGATCACGGCTCCGACACCGCCCGGGAAGGACGCGGGCGAGGTTCCCTGCGATGCCTCCGCCCGTGACGTGCGCAAGCGCGCGGACGTCGGCGCGGGCACGGAGCGCGCGCACGTCGTCGAGGTAGCAGACCGTCGGCGGCAGCAGCAGGTCCGCATCGAAGGGATCGTCGCCGACGATGCGGCGGACGAGCGAGAACCCGTTCGCGTGGAGCCCCGACGACGGCAGCCCGACGACGACGTCGCCCGGCTCGACCCGACGTCCGTCGATGAGCTCGTCGCGGCGGACGAGGCCGACGACGGTCCCACAGAAGTCCAGCTCGTCCTCCCGGTAGATGCCGGGCAGCTCGGCCGTCTCGCCTCCGAGGATCGCGCAGCCGGCGGCGCGGCACACGTCCGCGGCGCCCTCGACGAGCTCGACGACCTGCTCGGGATCGATCGTGCTCGCCGCGACGTAGTCGAGGAAGAACAGCGGGTCGGCTCCGGTCGTGAGGACGTCGTTGATCCCGTGCGCCGCAAGGTCTGCGCCGCACCAGCGGAGCCGGCCTGCACGCCTGCCGAGGACGAGCTTCGAGCCGACCGAGTCGGTCGACGCGGCGAGGAGCCGCTCGCCGTCGATCGCGTAGAGACCCGCAAAGGCGCCGAGGCTCCCCACCACCTCCGGCGTGCGCGTGCCGTCGACCGCCTCGCGCAACCGCCCGACGATCGCGTCGGCGGTGGCGAGGGAGACCCCTGCGGCGGCGTACGTCTGCTCGTCCAGCGTCACCCGCCGAGACTAGTCGACCGTCCGGCGCGGACGGGCGCCGATAGCGTGCCTCGCATGGGTGACGACCTGACGACGCTTCCTCGAACGCCACGTCGAGACCTTCAACGCCGCGGTGGCGAACGGCGACTTCGCCCCGCTCGTGGCGTTGTTCGCGGACGACGCCCACCTCGAGTTCGCGGGCGTCCCGGTCGGCCCGTTCGAGGGTCGGGCTGCGATCGCCGATGCGTACGCCGCGCAGCCGCCGACGGACACGATGACGATCCTCGACACCCGCATCGAGCCGGACGGGACGGTGGTCGAGGCGTTCTCCTGGTCGGCCGACGGCGGCTCGCGGTCGGGCGAGATGCGCCTCACCGTGACGGCGAGCAGATCCAGCGGCTCGTCGTCGTCTTCGGCTGACGGCGGGCGGCACGCCCGTCAACCACCCCCAGGGGCACTCCCGTGTCCCTGCGGTCACGGTATCGAGGAATCTCGTACGGGACTGCGCCGACTTCGTGCCGATTTCGTGTCGGCTCGGC
Organism: uncultured Actinomycetes bacterium; assembly: GCA_963712255.1. GTDB lineage: Bacteria > Actinomycetota > Thermoleophilia > Gaiellales > Gaiellaceae > Gaiella. The sequence continues at coordinate 9,415 of CAVQHL010000011.1, read as the reverse complement.
CGACCGCCCGCGTCCATCCGGCCGACCGGCTCGAGGCCGGCGCCCGACCCGGGACGGTCAGGCCGGCGCGGCAGCCTCGAAGCGGTGCTTCGCGACGAGCCGGTCATCGGGGACGTGCGTCGGGTAGCGCCGCGTGAAGCAGGCCCGGCACACCGACTCCTCCGCGAGCCCCGTCGCCCATTGCATGCCGTCGAGCGACAGGTAGTGGAGGCTCGTGGCGCCGACGTGCTCGCACATCTCGTCGCCGGAGCGGTGCGCGGCCGCCAGCTCGTCCTCGTCGGCCATGTCGATCCCGTAGAAGCAGGGCGAGACGACGGGCGGCGACGAGATCCGGACGTGCACCTCGGCCGCACCGGCGGCGAACAGCATCTGGACGAGTGCGCGCATCGTGTTGCCGCGGACGATCGAGTCGTCCACGATCACGATCCGCCGGCCGGCGATCTCGGCGAGCGGGTTGAACTTGAGCCGGATCCCCTGACGCCGGAGCTCCTGGTCGGGCTCGATGAACGTTCGCCCCACGTAGCGGTTCTTGATCAGCCCCTCCTCGAAGGGGATCCCCGACCGCTTCGCGAACCCGATCGCCGCCGGCGTGCCCGAGTCGGGGATCGGCATCACGAAGTCCGCGTCGGCGGGCGCCTCGTCGGCGAGCCGCTCGCCCATCCGGACACGGCCCGCGTGGACGCCGGTCCCGTCGAGGATCGAGTCCGGCCGCGCGAAGTAGACGTGCTCGAAGATGCAGGCTGCGCCGCGCCCGCGCGGCACCGCCTGCGCGCTGTGGCAGCCGTCGTCGTCGATCCAGACGACCTCTCCGGGGGCGACGTCCCGCACGACGTCGGCGCCGACGAGGTCGAGCGCGCACGTCTCCGACGCGACCACCCAGTCCTCGCCGACCTGGCCGAGGGTGAGCGGACGGATGCCGAGCGGGTCGCGGAACGCGACGAGCACCCCGTCCGCGATCGCGACGACCGAGTACGCGCCCTCGAGCCGGCGCATCGTCGCCGCGACGGCTTCGGGCAGAGGGGCCGGATCGCGGGCGAGGAGCGCGGTGATGACCTCCGTGTCGGAGGTCGATGCGAGGCGCACGCCCGCCGCGACGAGCTCGTCGCGCAGCGGCTCCGGGTTGACGAGATTCCCGTTGTGACACAGCGCGACCGTCCGCGCGGAGCCGTGGAAGACGACGGGCTGGGCGTTCGCCCAGCGCGCGCCGCCGGTCGTCGAGTACCGCGTGTGGCCGATCGCCACCTCGCCGGGAAGCGCCGAGAGCTTCTCCTCGTCGAACACCTGCGGGACGAGGCCCATCTCCCGGACCGCCGTGACCCGCCCGCGCTCGGAGACCGCGATCCCCGCGGACTCCTGACCACGATGCTGGAGCGCGAACAGGCCGAAGTACGTCAGCCGCGCGACGTCGCGCTCGAGCGAGTGGACGCCGAAGACGCCGCACATCAGGCGACGCCCTCGTGTGCGCGCGCGAGCTCGTCGAGGCCGATCCCGAGGAGGCTGTCGCCGCCGACCGTCCCGATGCGCCTGACGTCGACGTCGGCGCCCGTCGGGTCGGGCTCGACGAGCCCGTGGTCGATCGCGACGAGAACCTGGCCGCCGACCTCGCCGAACAGCGTGAGCGGGTCGTCGTCGAGCTCCAGCGTGGCGCCTGCGCCGCTCCAGAGCGCCGCCTCCGCGAGCGCCACCGCGAGCCCACCGTCCGACACGTCGTGCACGAGCGACGCCAGCGGGGCGAGTCGCGACGTGTGGCGGATGAGCGCGACCTCGGACGCGAGATCCAGGGAGGGCGAGCCGCCGAGCGACCCCCAGCGCGCCTGCGCCTCGGACCCTGCGAGCGTCAGCGGCGAGCGGGATCGCGCGAGCAGGATCGCGTCTCCCTCGCGCCAGCGTCCCGGGACGCGGCGCACGTCCTGAACGAGGCCGACGCAGCCCGACGACCGGCGTCGGGTGGATCGAGCGGCCGTCGGTGTCGTTGTAGAGCGACACGTTCCCCGAGACGATCGGGACGCCGAGTGCCTCGCAGGCGCGCGCCATGCCCTCGATCGTCTCGGCGAGCTCCCAGCCGATCTCGGGCTTCTCCGGGTTGCCGAGGTTCAGGCAGTCCGTGAACGCGAGCGGCTCACCGCCGACGCACGCGACGTTGCGCGCCGCCTCGAGCACCGCCAGCTCACCGCCGAGGCGGGGATCGAGCCAGCCGAGGCGACTCTGCCCGTCGAGCGTCACCGCCAGGCCCCGGTGGCCGGGCCGAAGGCGCAGCACTGCGGCGTCGAGCCCGGGCCGGCGAACCGTCCGCGACTGCACGAGCTGGTCGTAGCGGCGTGTCACGAACGCGCGCGAGCGAAGCTGCGGCGCGGCGAGGAGCTCCAGCAGAGCCTCGCGCGGCTGCGGGACCGCCGTCGGCCGCTCCTCGGGCGGCACGCGGGCGATCTGGTCGACCGGGTAGCGGGGGCACTCGTCGGTCAGGAGCCGGGCGGGGATCGAGCCGACCTCGTCGTCGTCCCAGAAGGCGCGAAGGAGCCCGGTCGTCGTGACCTCGCCGATCACGGCCCGGTGGAGCTCCCAGCGGTCGATCACCGCCTCGACCTCGGCGAGCCGGGCGGGGTCGACGATCGCGACCATCCGCTCCTGCGACTCGGAGATCATGACCTCCCACGGCTCCATCTCCTCCTCGCGCTGCGGCACCCGATCGAGGTGGACGTCGATCCCGTAGTCGGCCGCCATCTCCGAGAGCGAGGAGGCGAGCCCGGCCGCGCCGCAGTCCTGGAGCGAGAGCACGAGCCCCCGCTCGACGAGCTCGACCGACACCTCGATGAGACGCTTGCCCGTGAAGGGGTCGCCCACCTGCACGGACGGGCGCTTGTCCGGGTCGTCCTCGCCGAGCTCGGCGCTCGCGAGCACCGAGGCGCCGCCGATCCCGTCCCGCCCCGTCGTCGCTCCGTAGAGGACGACGAGCGCGCCCTCCGTCGTCGCCTTCGCGCGGGTGAGGCGCTCGACCGGAAGCAGCCCGACGCACATCGCATTGACGAGGCAGTTCGACGCGTAGACGTCGTCGAACACGACCTCCCCGCCGACGTTGGGCACTCCGACGCAGTTGCCGTAATGGCCGACGCCGCCGACCGCGCGGGAGAAGTGGTCGTCGGGAGCGCCGAACCGGAGCCCGTCGAGGAGCGCGATCGGGCGCGCGCCCATCGCGGAGACGTCGCGCAGGATCCCGCCGACGCCGGTCGCGGCGCCCTGGAACGGCTCCACCGCGGACGGGTGGTTGTGGCTCTCGACCTTGAACGCGACCGCAAGCCCGTCCCCGATGTCGACCACGCCGGCGTTCTCGCCGGGCCCCTGGAGCACCGCCGGGCCGTCGCTCGGCAGCCGCCGGAGCAGGAGCGCCGAGTGCTTGTAGCCGCAGTGCTCCGACCACAGCAGCGAGAAGACCGCGAGCTCGAAATGGGCCGGCCGGCGCCCCATCAGGGTGACGATGCGGTCGAGCTCCCCGTCCGTGAGACCGAGCTGACGGTGGAGCGGCTGTTCCACGACGGAGCTCAGGAGGTCAGTCTAGCCGGGGGGTGCGACGGCCCAACTGCGACGGCATCTAGCGTCGCAGCGTGACCCGTCGCGATCTCGGCCTCCTGCTCCTCCTCTCCGCGATCTGGGGCTCCTCGTTCCTCTTCATCAAGCTCGGCGTCGACGAGCTCGAGCCGGCGGTCGTCGTCCTCGGGCGGACCGTCGTCGGCGCGCTCGTCCTCCTTCCCCTCCTCTACGGGCGCGGGGGCCTCGGGGTGCTGCGCGGGCACGGCCGCACGCTCGTCGCGCTCGGCGCGCTCAACAATGCGCTGCCGTTCTGGCTGCTCGGCTTCGCCAACACGCGGATCGACTCGGGGCTCTCGGCCGTGATCCAGGCCGCCGCGCCGGTCTTCACGGTCGTCCTCGCGTCCAGGATCGACCGCTCTCAGAGCGTCCACGGGGTGCGGCTCCTCGGCGTCGGTGTCGGCTTCCTCGGAGTCGTGCTCCTCGTCGGCGTGCAGGAGGGCGGCGAGCTCGTCGGCGCCCTGGCGGTGATCGGGACGGCGGCCTGCTACGCGGTCTCGGTCCTGATCGCCGGGCGGACCGTCCGCACCCTGCCCCCGCTCCAGGTGTCGATCGGCCAGCTCGCCGCGGGGGCCGTCATCATCGCGCCCTTCGCCCTCGCGCAGCTGCCCGACGAGGCCCCGTCGGCCGGAGCGATCGCCGCTGTCGTCGCGCTCGGCGCCCTCGGGTCGGGGATCGCCTACCTGCTCTACTTCGCGATCATCGCGCGGGCGGGCGCGTCGCGGGCGATCCTCGTCACGTACCTCGTGCCCGCCTTCGCGCTCGTGTACGGCGCCGTCTTCCTCGACGAGAAGGTCACGGTCTCGGCGCTCGTCGGCCTCGCGCTCATCCTCGGCGGGACGGCGCTGGCCACCGGCGCGGCACGCATGCCCGCCGGTTTAGCGTGACCGCGTGAACCGCTACTGGCCGCTGCTCCTGCTCCTCGCGTCGGTCTGGGGCGCCTCGTACCTCTTCATCAAGGTCGCCGTCGAGGGCGGGATCGAGCCGGCGCCGATGATGTGCGCGCGCGCCGGCATCGCCGCCGCCGTGCTGCTCGCGTACGTCGTGCGGTCGTTCGGCTGGACGCGCGCGCTCCGCGAGCTGCGCGCCTCGTGGCGCCAGTGGCTCGTGATCGGGGCGATCGCGAACGCTGTCCCGTTCTGGCTCGTCGCGTGGGGCGAGAAGCACATCGACTCGGGGATCGCCGCCATCGCGCAGTCGACGGTGCCGCTCTTCACGATCGTCCTCGGCCTTCGCTTCCTCCCCCACGAGCCGCTCTCCCGCGGCCAGCTGCTCGGCTTCGGGCTCGGCCTGGTCGGCGTCGGCGTGCTGGCGGGAGGCCATCCCGACGGCGGTTGGTGGGCCATCGCGGGCACCCTCGCGGTCGTGCTCTCGTCGCTCGCGTACGCCAGCGGGAACGTGATCGGCCAGCGAAGCGTGTCGGGGACGCCGGGGCCCGTGCTGGCGACCGGGGCGATGACCGCGGCGACGATCACCCTGCTTCCGTTCGCCCTCCTCCAGGCCCCGACGTCGATGCCGGACACGGACGCGATCCTGTCGCTCCTCGCGCTCGCCCTGCTCGGAACGGCGCTCGCGCAGCTCGTGCTCTACCGCATGCTGAACCGCTTCGGCGCACGCAGCGTGAGCCTCGTCACGTACCTGATGCCGGGCTTCGCGCTCGTCTACGGCGCGCGTGCTGCTCGACGAGGAGATCACCGCTGCGGCGCTGGCCGGGCTCGGACTGATCCTCGCCGGCGTGGCGCTCGGCTCCGGCGCGCTCCGGCGCGCGGCGAGCCCCGACGGCCGAGGCGACGGCACGATGAGCGTCTCGCTCCGCGGCGCGACGAGCGCGGACGTGCCGTACCTCGTCGACCTGCTGGGAAGCGAGGACGTCGCGCCATTCCTCGCCGCCGTGCGCGCCTTCACCGAGGAGGCGGTCGCCGAGGAGGTCGAGCGGTCCGAGCGCGAGCCCGAGGCGTTCGGGGTGCTCATCTTCGAGGTCGACGGGGAAGCGGTGGGGACCGCGACGTGGGAGCGCGTCAACCGGCGCTCGCGGATCGCCTCGGTCGGCGGGTTCGCGATCGATCCCGGGCCTCCGGGGAAAGGGCGTCGGCGTCGAGGCCGCCCGGGCGATCCAGCGTCACCTGCTCGGCGAACTCGGCTTCCATCGGATCCAGATGGAGGTCTACGGGTTCAACGAGCGCGCGCTCCGGCACGCCGAGCGCGCCGGGTGGATCCGCGAGGGCGTGCGGCGCAAGGCGTACTGGCGGAACGACGAGTGGGTCGACGGCGTGCTGTTCGGGCTCGTCGCGGAGGACCTCGACCCGGCCTAGGAGGCCAGCCCGCTCGACGAAGGCGGTGAGGCGCGCGAACGCCTCGGCGGCGCCGAGGCGGCCGAGGCCGAAGCGCACGTGGCCCGGCTCGTCGTAGACCTCGCCCGGGAGCAGCAGGACGCCCTCCTCGGCGGCGAGCCGCTCGCAGAACGCCTGCGTGTCGGTGACGTGCAGGCGCGGGAACCCGATCGGCGACGCCGTCGGCCGGACCCAGTCGACGAGCCCCGGATGGGCCGCGACGAACGCGTCCGCCAGCGCGAGGTTCTCGAGGACGAGCGCGCGATTCCGATCGGCGAGCCGCTCGCGGTGGCGGAGGGCGAGCGCCGCGAGGAGCTCGCTCGGAGCGCTCGAGCAGATCGTCGTGTAGAGCTTCGTCGCGACGACCGCCTCGCGCAGCGCCGCGTCACGGCACGCGATCCAGCCCGTCCGGAGGCCCGGCAGGCCGTACGTCTTCGAGACGGTGCCGAGCGACACCGCGCGCTCGTAGAGATCGCACGCAGCGGGAAGCCGGTCGGCCGGGTCGTGCTCGAGCTCGCGGTAGACCTCGTCGCAGAACAGCACCGCGTCGCGCTCGGCGCACAGCTCCACGATCCGGTCGAGCACCGGACGCGGCATCTGGAGCCCCGTCGGGTTGTGCGGCGTGTTCACGTAGACGAGCCTCGTGTCCGGGCGGAGGAGCCGCTCGAGCGCCTCGACGTCGTGCTCCCACCCGTCGGCGTAGGAGCGCCGCCACTCGTCGACGTCGGCACCCGTCGAGCGCGCGACGGCCAGCGCCGACTCGTAACAGGGCGTCTCGACGATCGCGTGGGCGCCCGGGCCGAGCACGGCGTGCTCGACGACGAAGATGCCCTCCTCGGCCGCGGCGAGCGAGACGACGTCGTCGGGCGTCGTGCGGTCGTAGAGCGCGGCGATCGCCGCGCGCAGCTCGTCGGAGCCCGGCACCTCGGTGTAGCCGAGCCGGAGCCCGTCGAGGCGCTCGCGCGCGTCCGGCTCGAGCGCGAGCAGGTCGGAGACCGCGACCGACTCGCAGTCGCTCGACGAGAGCATGAGCTCCGTCGTGAACTCGTACCGCTCGTACCACCGCTCGATGCGGAAGGGGGTCAGCTCCACGGACCGCATCGTCTCAGCTCACCCGGCGTGACCGGCGGGCCGAGCGGCGACGGCGTCCGCCGCAGCACGATAGGGTCATCCCCTCGTTCCCAAGGAGGCCCCGATGCCGTTCCTGATTGCAGTTGGTGCGTTCTTCGCCGCGCTCATCGGCGGCATCGTGCTCTACGTCATCGGTCTCGAGTGGATCGGCATCGTGATCGCGCTGGCGAGCATCCCGTGCGCGCTCGCGGCGTGGGTCACGTCGGCGGACCGGCGCCTCTGACCGCGCTCGGAGGCCGGGGGTGACGGGCGACCCGGTCGACGTCGCGATCCTCGGCGGAGGGATGGCGGGCATCTCCGCCGCCCTCGAGGCCCGACGCCGTGGCGCCCGCGTGCTGCTCTTCGACCCGGGCCCGATCGGCGGCACCTGAATCACCCGGGGGTGCATCCCCACGAAGGCCCTGGTCAGGGCCGCCGAGATCGCACACGACGTCCGACACCGCGCAGCGGAGTTCGGGATCCGCGTCTCCGGCGCCGAGGTCGACTTCGCGGCCGTCATGGGCCGGGTCCGGCGGGTCATCGACGAGGGCACCGACTACTACGAGCGCCTGCTCGCCGAGCGGGGCGTCGACCTCGTCCGGCTGCCGGCGCGCTTCGTCGGCGCGAACGAGCTCGAGGCGGGCGACCTCCGCGTCCGCTTCGCCCACGCGCTGATCGCGACCGGCGCACGACCGCGGGCGCTCGACGTCCCGGGCGCCGACGAGGTCCCCACGGTGACGAGCGACGACCTCATGCACGTCAGCGAGCTGCCGGGCCACCTCGTCTGCGTCGGCGCCGGCGCCGTGTCGCTCGAGTTCGCGCAGGCGTACCGCCGGCTCGGCGCCGAGGTGACGGTCGTCCAGCGCGGGCCGCACCTCGCGCACGGCGAGGACGAGGAGCTCGGCGACCTGCTCAAGGCGTACTTCGAGGAGGAGGGAATCCAGGTCCTGACGGATGCCGGCGTGGTGCGCCTCGAGCTCGTCGAGGGGCGCCCGGCGGTCGTCTGCGTCGACGGGAGCCGCGTCGTCGGAGACCAGATCCTCCTCGCGGTGGGTCGCGACCCCGTGGTCGAGGGGCTCGGGCTCGCCGAGGTCGGGATCGCGCACGACGCGGGCGGCATCGAGACCGATCGCCACCTGCGGACGACGCTGCCGCACGTCTACTCGATCGGTGACGCGAACGGCGGAATGATGTTCACGCACGTCGCGACGTACCAGGCGCCGTACGCCGTCGCGAACATGCTCGACGGAGCGGAGCTCGAGCCCGACTACCGCACGATGCCACGTGCGATCTTCACGGACCCCGTGCTCGCGGCCGTCGGCCTCACGGAGGCAGAAGCCCGTGCCGCCGGGCACGACGTCGAGATCCGCCGATCCGACGTCGGGACGCGCGGCAAGGCGCGGGCGATCGGCGACCGGCGCGGCCGGGTCAAGTTCGTCCTCGACGCCGGGACGGGCGTCATCCTCGGCGTCGGGATCCTCGCGCGCGACGGCGCCGACCTCCTCCCCGGCCCGCAGGTCGCGATGAACGCGCCCGGCGGGACGCTCGCGCCGCTCCTCGCGACGGTGCACACGCACCCGACCATCGCCGAGGCGGTCAAGGTCGCCGCGCGAGGCTGAGCGGTCTACGCGACGCCTGCGCGCACCCCTTCGGCGACGCGCAGGCCGCGCCGCTCCGCAGAGCCCCTTCCATCAGCGCCGCGTGCTGTCAGCGCGTCGGCGGCCGCCAGTCCCGCCAGGCCCGCGCCGACGACCGCGACGCGCACTAGCTGCCGAACCGCTCGACGATCGCGCGCGCCTCGGCGGCGAACGCCTCCTCGTGCCAGCGCCGGAACCCGTCCCAGGTCGTGAGAGTCCGCGTGTCCTCGACGCGGTCGACGAACAGGATCCCGTCGAGGTGGTCCTGCTCGTGCTGGAACGTGCCCGCGGAGAGCCCACGGACCTCCTCGACCACGCGATTGCCCTCGCGGTCGGTGTACGCGACCTCGACCTCGAGCGCGCGCGGGAGGAGACCGCGGAGGTCGGGGATCGAGAGGCAGCCCTCGTAGCTCATGAACGTCTCGTCCGAGAGCACGCGCAGCTCGGGATTGACGAGCACGCGGAGCTCCAGGTCGGGCTTGTAGGGGTAGCGCGGGTTGTCGCGCACCTCGACGCAGAACACCCGCCGCGCGACGCCCACCTGCGGCGCGGCGAGCCCGGCGCCGTTCGCGGCACGCATCGTCTCGACGAGGTCGTCGAGGAAGCGCTGGAACCCCGGCGTCGCAAGCTCGTCCGCTCCCACCGGGTCGGCAACCAGCCGCAGCACCGGCTCGCCGATCCGGACGATGTCGAGGACCGCCATCGGGCGATCCTAGAGCGCGTCGTCGAGTCCCCGGAGATCCGCGACGATCAGGT
>CAVQHL010000010.1:0-21042 GCA_963712255.1 uncultured Actinomycetes bacterium | reverse complement strand
CCCTCACGTCGCAGTGCGTGCTCGCGAACCGCAACCTCGTCTCGAAGGTGCATTTCCCGCTCATGATCCTCCCGCTCGCCTGCCTCCTCGTGCCGCTCGTCGACTTCGCGTTCTCCTTCACGGTCGGACTCGGCATCACGTGGTGGTACGACGTCCCGATCCAGTCGACGGTCGTCCTCGCCCCGCTCTTCCTCCTGATGCTCGGGGCGACCGGGATCGGCCTCGGCTCGTTCCTCGCGGTGATCAACGTGCGCTACCGCGACGTCCCCTACGCCGTCCCGTTCCTCGTCCAGCTCTGGCTGTTCGCCTCCGGCGTGATCTACGCGGCGGACGCGATCCCGGAGCGGTACCTGAACCTCGCGTCGCTCAACCCGGCCGTCGGCGCGATCACCGGCTTCCGCTGGGCCGTCGTCGGCACGCCGCCGCCCACCACGACGATGCTCGTGCTCGGGCTCACGTCGACGGTGATCCTCTTCGTCGGCGGCCTGTGGTTCTACCGGCGCTCGGAGCCGCGCTTCGCGGACACGATGTGATGCAGACCGTCGTCGCCAACGGCCTCTCGAAGCGCTACCAGATCGGCGAGTACCGCGCCGGCTACGAGACGCTTCGCGACACGCTGTCGCACACCGTCCGGCGCGCGCTCCGCCTCGAGCACGTCGACCACTCGCTGGAGGAGCTCTGGGCGCTCAAGGACGTGTCCTTCGAGATCGAGGAGGGCGAGGTCGTCGGCTTCATCGGCAAGAACGGCGCCGGCAAGTCGACGCTCCTCAAGCTGCTGACCCGGATCACGCCGCCGACCGAGGGCAGCGCGATGATCCGCGGCCGCGTCGGGAGCATCCTCGAGGTCGGCACGGGCTTCCACCCCGAGCTGACGGGCCGCGAGAACACGTACCTGAACGGCGCGATCCTGGGCATGAAGCGACGCGAGATCAACGCGAAGTTCGACGACATCGTCGAGTTCAGCGGGATCGGGAAGTTCATCGACACGCCGGTCAAGCGGTACTCGAGCGGGATGTACGTGCGGCTCGCATTCGCCGTCGCGGCGCACCTCGACCCGGAGGTGCTGATCATCGACGAGGTGCTCGCCGTCGGCGACTACGAGTTCCAGCAGCGCTGCATGGGCCGGATCGAGGAGATCTCCGGCTCGGGGCGCACCGTGCTCTTCGTCTCGCACGACATGCAGGCCGTGACGCGGCTCTGCGGTCGCGCCTACTGGCTGCAGGACGGGCGCGTCGCGGCCGAGGGGCCGAGCGAGGACGTCGTCTCGCAGTACCTCCAGGACACGTCCGGCGCCGGGCCGGAGCGCGTCTTCGAGCCCGACGAGGCGCCGGGGAGCGCGTTCGTCCGCCTCGCTCTCCGCCCGGGTCGTGGACTCGAGCGGGGAGACGACGTACGGGGCCGACGTGCGCGAGCCGATCGGGATCGAGCTCCGCTTCTCGGTGCTCCGGGAGACCGGGCCGCTCTTCCCGAAGATCAAGCTCGGCAACGAGCGGGGAGAGGTCGTCTTCAACGCGCTCGACACGGACGCGCGCTGGCGCGCCACGCCCGACCTCGGCACCTACACCTGCACCGCCTGGATCCCGCCGAACCTCCTGAACGAGGGCGTGATCGGCGTCGACGTCACCGTCGCCTCGCTCGAGGCGGGTGGGGCGGGCAAGCTCACGAACCACGTCAACGTCCCGACGCTCGTCCGCTTCCACGTCCGCGACCCGGGCCTCGGCGACTCGGCGAAGGGCCTCTTCACGGGTCAGCTCCGCGGCGGCGTGCGGCCGCTGCTCGACTGGACGACGGAGTTCGTCGAGTCGCGCGCCTACGAGACGGCGTAGCGGACGACCGGGTCGGTCGTGCTGTCCGCCAGCGGCGACGTGTAGTTGCGGTTCGAGAGCGACTTGAGCGACGCGGGGGAGCAGTAGGTCGCGGTCGCGAGCACGCGCGGGCCTGCCGTCGCGAAGCCGCCGCGGTGCAGGCCGCTCGTGTTGCAGAGGATGAGCGTGCCCTTCGGGCCGGTGAAGCTGGCGATCTCCTCCGCCGGGACGCTCCGCGGCAACGTCTGCGTCGTCGACGCGGCCGTAGCCCATCGGCACCCAGGGACGGACGTCGTGGTGGCGACCGCCGGGCTGGCTGCCCGGGACGTACTCGAACGGCCCGTGGTCGGTGCCGACGTCCGAGAGGTACACGAACGCCTTCAGGAGGTGCCTGTCGTCGAAGTCGACGTGCCAGTTCTGCGAGGCAACGCGCTCGTCGCTCGCCGGCTGCTGCGCCGTGTACCAGAGGTCGACGTACGACAGCTTCGCCCAGAGGCGGAGGTAGGCGTTCGCGACGTCGAGCATGCGGCGCGAGGCGCACGCGGCGAACCACGGGTCCTCGGCGGCGAGCGTGGCGCCCTCGAAGCTGTGCGCGCGCACGACGAACTCCTTGCCTGCGCGCACCTTGCCGCTGCCGCCCTCGGCGATCGTCCGCTCCGTCTCGGTGACGAACGCCGCGCCCTGCGCCTCGATGCCCTTCCACGTCTCCTCGTCGAAGAGCTCGGTGAACGGCAGGGTCACGTACCCCTCGCGGTCGAGCGAGTCGACGATGCCGCGCTGCGTCTCGTCGAGCTCGGGCGCGTGGGAGGCGAACTGCTTCCGCGCGCTGCGGTTCCCGAGGAGCCGGTCGTGGAGCTCGTAGGTCGCGACGATCCCGCGCCGCTCGACGGCCGAGGCGACGCGGTTGACCCGCTTGGCGAGGTTCGAGCGTTGGCGGTGCATCGACCCCGGAGGTTAGCGATGCTGCCTCGGTGCGGATCGCCTTCGTCCACTTCCCCGGCCGGCTCGCGCGCCTCGAGGCAGCGCGGTCGGGAGAGGGCCCGACCGAGTTCCTCTTCGGCGCGATCGAGCTCGAGCGGAAGGGGCACGAGGTCACGCACCACGAGGTCGACCCCGATGCGCCGGCGGGTCGGCTCGCCCGCCGGCTGATCGACCACCAGGCCGGTCGCCGCCGGCTCCCGCCGCATGCGTCCGCCGCCGTCCTCGCCGGGACGAAGCGCCTCCTGCCCGAGCTCGGGCAGGCGGACGTCGTCGTCGCGACGACGACGGGGACGGCGGTCGCGCTCGCGGCGTGGCGCCTGCGAAGGCGGCTCGAGACGCCGCTCGTCGGGATCGTCGCGGGCCTGCTGAACGACCCCTGGGGCCGTGCGCGTCGCACCACGACGCTGCCGCTCCTCCGCCGGATGCACGCGGTGCTCTACGGGCCCGGTGAGGCGCCCGGGCTGGAGGCGCTCGACCCGGGTCTCGCCGGCCGCGTGCACGTGAACCGCTTCGGCGTCGACACGGGCTTCTGGTCTCCCGGAGGAACGCCGGCCGGCGGCGTGCTCGCGATCGGCAACGACGGGCACCGCGACTGGGCGACCCTCGTCGCCGCTGCGCCGCAGATCGACGCCGAGGTGACCGTCCTCACGCGCCATCCCGCGCCTGCCGTCCTGCCCGGGAACGTCCGCTGGCGGCCGGCCGACTGGCATCGTCGGCTGCTGAGCGACGCCGAGGTGCGCGAGGCGTTCCGCTCCGCCGCCGTCGTCGTGGTGCCGGTGAAGGACGTGCCGCAGCCGTCGGGCCAGAGCGTGACGCTGCAGGCGTCCGCCTGCGGGCGCCCGGTCGTCCTCACGCGGACGCGCGGCCTGTGGGATCCCGAGGCGCTCCGCGACGGCGAGAACGTGCTGCTGGTGCCGCCCGCCGACCCGGACGCCCTGGCGGAAGCCGTGAGCCGCGTCCTCGCCGACCCGTCGACCGCCGAGTCGCTCGGACGGTCGGCGCGGGCGACCGTCGAGGCGACCGCGACCGTCGAGGGCTACGCCGCGCGGCTGCTCGAGATCTGCGAGGAGGCGCGCGCCCGTCCCTGACGGGGACGCGGTCTACGGTACGCGGGCGATGGCACTGCGAACGAAGCCGCGCGCCGCGCTCGTCCACGCCCGCTCGGCGCTCGGCCACGTCACCGCGCGCATGCGGACGGAGCGCGATCTCCGCGCGGCCCGCTCCGGGCGCGCCGACGTCGCGATCTTCCACGCCCACGCGCCACCGCCGTCGGGCGGCGGCAACCAGTTCCTCCGCGCGCTCGAGGGCGAGCTCCGGCACCGGGGTCTCACGGTCGAGGAGAACCGGATCTCGGGTGGGACGCACGCGTGCCTCTTCAACTCGTTCAACTTCGACCTGGCGCGGCTCCGGCGCTTCGTCCGCGACGACGTGCGCCTCGTCCACCGGGTGGACGGGCCGATCGGCACGTACCGCGGATACGACGACGGGACGGACGCCCGGATCGCCGCGATGAACGCGGAGCTCGCGCAGGCGACCGTGTGCCAGTCGCGCTTCAGCCTCGACGCGCACCGCCGTCTCGGCATCGCGCTCGCCGACCCGGTCGTGATCACGAACGCGCCGGACCCGGCGATCTTCCATCCGCCGGACGGGCGGGAGCCGCTCGGCCGACGCCCGGTGCGGGTCGTCGCCGCGAGCTGGTCCGACAACCCGCGGAAGGGCACCGACGTCCTGCAGGCCCTCGGCGCCACGGTCGATCCGAGCCGCTTCGAGCTGACGTTCGTCGGTCGCACGACGGCGGCGCTCGCCGGGCTGGAAGGTCGTGGCTCCGCTCGCCTCGGAGGATCTCGCAGCGACCCTGCGCGGGATGGACTGCTACGTCGCGGCGAGCATCGACGACCCGTGCTCGAACGCGCTGCTCGAGGCGCTCGCCTGCGGCCTGCCGGCGCTCTTCCGGCGAAGCGGCGGCCACCCGGAGCTCGTCGGCGAGGGCGGCGTCGGCTTCGACGGCCCGGACGATGCCGCCGCCGCGCTCGACCGCCTGGCAGCCGAGCTCGACGAGCGACGCGACGCGATCGTCGTCCCCGCGCTCGGCGAGGTCGCGGACGCCTACCTCGAGGTGCTTCGAGCGTGAGCGCCGCCCGGCTCGTCCGCGCGCCCCTGCGGCGGGTACGCGCCGGCGCCGTCCGGCTCCGGACGCGCGACTGGGCGCCGTTCTCGCGGCTGTTCGTGCTCGGCGACGACGCCTCGTGGGCGCTCGACGACGAGGCCGCGTACGTCGCCTCGGTCGCGCAGCGCGCCGGCTACCGGCTCGCGCCTCCCGCCTGGGCGGCGGAGCGCGCGGCAGCAGGTCGTCTTCCACACGAGCCACTTCGCCGCGCTCGACCCCAGGTGGACGGGCTCCGGCCACCGTCTGGGGCTCTCGTACTTCCACGGTCGGCCCGGGACGCCCGGCTACCCGGAGTTCGACCGCGCGTACGAGGCGCTACGGCGCGACCCCGCCCGCTTCGAGCGCGTCCACGTCACCCACCGGGAGATCGAGGAGCTCGTGCTCTCCGCCGGAGTCGCCCCGGGCCGGGTGCACCGCATCCCGATCGGGATCGAGATCGACGCCTTCCCGCTCGTCGACCCCGCGCGGCGCGAGGCGGCCCGGCGAGCGTTCGACCTGCCCGCCGATGCATTCGTCGTCGGGTCGTTCGTCAAGGACGGGACGGGGTTCGGCGACGGGCTCGAGCCGAAGTCGATCAAGGGCCCGGACGTGCTCGTGGACGCGCTCGAGCGCGTGGCGCGCCACGTCCCCGACCTCGTCGTCCTCCTCACCGGGCCTGCCCGCGGGTACGTCCGGCAGGGCCTCGCCGACCGCGGCGTCCGGTTCACGCATCGGATGCTCGACGGACGCGACGGCCTCGCCCAGGCGTACCACGCCCTCGATGCCTGCGTGATCGCCTCGCGCCAGGAGGGCGGCCCGAAGAGCATCCTCGAGTCGATGGCCACCGGCGTGCCGCTCGTCACGACGCGGGCCGGGCAGGCGCCGGATCTCGTCGCGGACGGCGGGAACGGGCTGCTCGTCGACGTCGAGGACGCCGAGGGCCTGGCCGACGGGCTGCGGCGCGTGCACGACGACGCCGCGCTCGCCGCGAGGCTCCGCGAGGCGGGTCGTCGGACGGCGGAGGAGACGTCGCACCGCGCGCTCGCGCCCCGCTGGGAGGCGCTCCTCGAGGGCTTCGCCGAGCGGGCCGATGGCTAGAGGCCGCGCGGGCCGCTACGGCCGCGCCGCCGCTCGGTGGGCGCGGCTCCTGACCCGGGGCCGTGCGGCACCCGGTCTGCGCGTCTTCTACGGCTGGGACGACATCCCCGGGCCGGGCGAGCCGGTCGCCGGCGGGACGGCGAAGCTCCAGAAGCTCGCCGAGCGCTGGCCCAACGACCCCACCGGCTTCTCGCTCCTCTACCTCGGGACGAGCTACCTGCCCCGCGACCTGCGACCGCTCCTCTGGGCGGCGCGCCGTCGAGGCGCTCCGGTCGTCGTCAACGTCGACGGCGTCGCGTACCCCGGCTGGGCGGGCGAGCGGACGGACGAGCTCAACGTGCCGCTCCGCCGCGCGGTGACGTCGGCCGACCACGTGATCTACCAGAGCGCGTTCAGCAAGCGGTCGGCCGACGACTTCCTCGGCCCGGCGCGGGGGACGTGGGAGATCCTCCCGAACGCCGTCGACGTCGACCGGTTCACGCCGGGGCCCGTCCCGCCGGAAGGCCCGGTCGTGCTCCTCGGCGGCGACCAGACCCAGGCGTACCGGCTCGAGGTCGCGCTCGAGACCTTTCGGCTCGTGCTCGACGCGCATCCCGGTGCCCGCCTGCTCGTGAGCGGACGGCTCGTCTCGGACCCGACGCCGACCATCGAGCGACTCGGGCTCGGCGACGCGATCGACCTCGTCGGCCGGTACCGGCAGTCGGACGCTCCCGACGTCTTCCGCCGCGCGCACGTCCTTCTCCACACGAAGGTGAACGACCCGTGCCCGACGACCGTGATCGAGGCGCTCGCCTGCGGCCTGCCCGTCGCGTACGCCGCGAGCGGCGGCACGGTCGAGCTCGTCGCCGACGAGGGGGGAGTCGGCGTGCCTCATCCCGCCGGGTACGAGCGCGACGAGCCACCGGCGCCGGAGGCGCTCGCCGCGGCCGTCGGCGAGGTCCTGGCCGACCGCGACCGCTACGCGGAGGGAGCGCGGCGCCGGGCCGTCGAGCGGTTCGCGCTCGGCGACTGGCTCGACCGGCACGCCGCGTTGTTCGCGGAGCTCGAGTCTCAGCGGCGCGAGCGGCCGTAGCGCAGGCCGGCGATGCGCCCTCGAAGCGTCGCCGCGTGGAAGCGCGCTCGGGTCGTGTCGAGCCGGACGAGCGAGACGAGCACGCCGACCGCGGGCCGGACGAGCATCCGCGCGACCGCGCTCGCCGGATACCGGTGGCGTCCGAGCACGTAGCCGACGCTTCCCCCGTCGCGCCGCCCGAGCGCGACGAGCGCGTCACCGGTCGTCGGCCGGACGGGATGGATCACGACGAGCGCCGGGTCGTACTCGACCCGGGTGCCGGCGCGGAGGGCGCGCACGAGGTAGTCGATCTCCTCTCCCGAGCCGAAGCGCGCATCCGGCCCGAGCCCGAGCGCCTCGTCGAACTCCCCGACCTGCTCGACGACCGCGCGGCGCGCGAAGATCGTGGCCGAGGTTCCGGCGTGCCACACGTCGTCCGCACCCACGCGACGGCGCTCGAGGCCCCAGCGACCGGTTGCCCGACCGTCCTCGTCCTCGAGGCGGCCGCAGACGACACCGAGCGCCGCGTCCTCCGCGAAGCGCCCGGCGACCTGCTCGAGGAGCCCCGGCGGGTAGCGGCAGTCGTCGTCGGGGAACCCGACGAGATCGGCCTCGAGCAGGCCGAGCGCGGCGTTCCGGGCGCGCGACAACCCGGGCGTCGAGCGCACGCGCTCGATCCGGAGCGACGGGTGCGAGGCGAGCAGCCCGCGCGACCCGATCGTCGTCGTTCTGGTCGACGAGGAGCACGCGCGTCGGCGGATGCGTCTGTGCCTCGAGCGAGCCGAGGAGCTCGTCGAGCTCGTCCGTCCGACCGACGGTCGCGACGACGAGATCGACGCTCGGGCGCGCGGCTCCGGGCACCGGCGCAGGCTACCCTCCGCGAGGCGATGAGCCCGCCCCTCGTCTCCGTCGTCCTCGCGGCCCGCGACGCACGCGCGACGATCGGCCAGGCGGTGGCGAGCGTGCTGGGGCAGACGCTCCGGGATCTCGAGCTCGTCGTCGTCGACGACGGCTCGGTCGACGGCACGGGCGAGCTCCTCGCCGGTGTCGACGACCCGCGGCTCCGCGTCGTGCGGAACGAGGAGGCCCTCGGCCTCGCCGGCGCGCTCAACGTCGGGATCGGCGAGTCGCGCGGGCGCTACGTCGCGCGCCTCGACGCGGACGACGTCGCGCGTCCGCCGTGGCTCGAGCGGCTCGCGGCACGCATGGGCTCCGCCCCGGCAGCGGCCGTCGTCGGGACCGGCGCGATCGACTTCGGGGACGACGGTCGGGTGGGTCGCGTCCATCGGATGCCGTCCGGGGCGCGCGCCGTGCGGTGGGCGGCGCTCTTCTCGTCGCCGTTCTTCCACCCGACGGTGATGGTCGACCGTCAGGTGCTCGACGCGCACGGGCTCCGGTACGACACGTCCTTCGCCGAGAGCGAGGACTACGACCTCTGGTCGCGCCTCCTCGCGGTCGCGGACGGCGACAACCTCCGCGAGCCGCTCGTCCTCTACCGGCGGCACCCGGCGCAGGCGTCGACGCGCCGGGCGGACATCCAGCGCGCCTGCCAGCGGCGGGTCGCGCTCGGGCAGATCGCCGAGCTCGTCCCCGGGATGGGTGAGGAGCGCGCCGAGCTCGCGTGGCTCGTCGGCTCCGGCCGCGAGCTGCCCCCTGGCTCGGCCGCCGCCGCGGCCGCCGCGCTCGGCGAGCTCGTCGACGCGTTCGAGCGCCGGCACGGGGGCAGCGAGGCCCGCCGGTCCGCTGCCTGGGCGCTCGCGTCCGCGCGGGGAGACGACCGGGCGACGCTGACCCGCGCCGCGTTCTCCTTCGACCGCCTGCTCCCGCTCCAGGCAGCCTCGCGCTGGAGCCGGCGACGGTCGTCGAGCGCCGAGCGCGACGCCGCCGCGACGTGGCTGCGCCACGGCCTCGGCACGGCGCCCGTCCCGGTCGCGTTCGTGCTTCCGGAGCCGACGCCCTACCGGAACCCGATGCTCGACCTCCTCGCCGCCCGCGAGGAGATCGACCTGACGGCGATCTACGCAGGCGGCTCCGTCCAGCGTCGCGAGTGGGAGCTCGAGTCCAGCCACCGGTCGGTCGTCCTCGAGGGGCGGCGCATCCCGGGCGCCCATCGCGTCCTCCGGCACGACTACCCGCGTCACGCCCGGCGTCTTCGGCGCCCTGCGGGCCGCCCAGCCGGGTGTCGTCGTCGTGTCCGGGTGGAGCACGTTCGCGTCACAGGCGGCGATCGCGTGGTGCCGCCTGCGCCGCGTGCCCTACGTGCTGCTCGTCGAGTCGAACGACCGGGACGAGCGGCCCGGCTGGCGGCGCGCCGTGAAGGGCGCCGTCGTCCCCGCGGTCGTCCGGGGCGCCGCCCACGTCCTCGTCGTGGGCACGCTCGCGCGGGAGTCGATGCTCGCCCGCGGCGCCGATCCTGCGCGGATCGACGTCTTCGCGGACACGATCGACGTCGCGGCGTTCGGCGAGCGCGCCGACGCGCTCGCGCCGCGGCGGGACGAGCTTCGCCGCGAGGCAGGGCTCGGGCCGGACGACGTCGCGGTCCTGTCCGTTGCCCGTCTCTCGCCGGAGAAGGGGCTCGACACCCTCGTCCGGGCGGTCGCGGCCGCGGGCGATCCGCGCCTCGTCCTCGTGCTCGCGGGCGGTGGGCCGGAGCGGAAGCGGCTGCAGGCGCTGGCCCGCGACACGGGCGTCCGGCTCGTGCTGCTCCCGCACACGCCCTGGGAGCGGATCTCCGAGGTGTACGCCGTCGCGGACGTCTTCGCGCTGCTCTCGACCCACGAGCCGTGGGGCGTCGTCGTCAACGAGGCGGCGGCGTCCGGGCTCCCGCTCGTCCTCTCCGACCGCGTGGGCGCCGCCCACGACCTCCTCGAGGACGGGCGAAACGGGGTGCTCGTCCCGGCGGGAGACGCAGCGGCCGCGGGAGACGCGCTCCGCGCGCTCGCCGCGGACCCGGACCGCCGCCGCGCGATGGGTGACGCCTCCCGTCAGCTGGTACGCGGTTGGGGCTACGAGCCGAGCATCGAGACGCTGCTCGGGATCGTGCGCCGCGTCGTCGGCCGCGGCTGAGCGGCGTCAGCCTGCGTCGATCGCCTCGCGGTAGATCTCCTCCTGCTGCGCCGCGACGGCGTCCCACGTCGATCGAGCGGCTGCGCGCAGCGCGCCCTCGGACAGCTGCGCGCGCAGCGCCGCATCCGTCAGGACACGCTCGATCGCGGCCACCGTCGCGTCCGCGTCGTACGGGACGACGAGCGCCTCGCCCTCCGCGAAGGCCGATGCGACCCCGGTCCGGTCGGAGACGACCACGGGTGTCCCGACCGCGGCCGCCTCGGCGGCGACGAGCCCGAAGTTCTCGCCGCCCGAGGCGAGGACGAAGACGTCCGCGCGGCGGTAGAGGTCGTACGGCGGCCCGGGCGTCGGCGGGAGGACGTGGATGCGCCCGTGGGTCGCCGGGTCGACGAGGGCAGCGCGGACGCCGTCCATCGTCCCGTGGCGGTCGTCGGGGCCTGCGAGCACGACGTGGGCCCCGGGCAGGCGGCGCGCGGCCTCGAGGAGGTGCTCGACCCCCTTCTCGGCGGCGATCCGGCCGACGTAGAGGACGACCGGCGCGCCCGCCGGGACGATGCCCTCGAGCGGATCGACGCCGGTCGGATCCGGCGGAACGGGGAAGGCGTTGCCTCGCACGCGGATGCGCTCGGGTGGGACGCCGCAGGCGACGACGTCGTCGCGCTCCCGCTCGGACGAGACGACGACGAGCTTCGCGCCTCCGGCGACGCCACGGGCGACGGTGGCGTCGAACGCGCGCTTCAGCGCCACCTTGCGCAGGCGCGGGCGGAACATCCCGACGGGCTCGAAGACGTAGGGGACGCCGCGCGCGCGGCACCACGCCGCGACGCCCGTCGTGACCGGGTCACGGAACCCCATGACGTGCGCGACGTCGGGCTTCCCGCGACGGACGAGGTGCGCCGGCAGCGTCGGCGTGATGCCCATCCAGCGGTAGCGCACCGGGGTCGCGAGGTACGTCACCGTGGCGCCGTCCACCTGAGCGACCCGCGTCCGGCGCGCCGGACGCTGACCGACGTCGACGAGCGTCGTCGTGACGACGTCGACCTCGTGCCCGTCCCGGGTGAGTCGCGCGACGAGCTCCCGCGCGACGGCGACCGGTCCGCCGAAGGCGTGCGCGGGCCAGTACGCGGGGCTCGCGAAGAGGATCCGAAGCGGCGCAGGCACAGGCGGAGCGTACGGTCTCGATCGTCTACGGTCCTCGTCGAATGGCCGCGGACACCAGGCCGAGGATCCTCGTGCTCAACCAGTACTACTGGCCGGGCGTCGAGGCGACGGCGCAGCTCCTGGCCCAGCTCTGCGAGGCGCTCGCGCTCGACTACGACGTCACCGTCGTCACGGGGCACCTCCGCGGGCACGACCTTCCGGCCCGGGAGACGCGGAACGGCGTCGAGATCGTCCGGGTCCGCTCGACGTCCTACGACCGCTGCGCAGATCCACCTGCGCGCCGCGAACTACGCGAGCTACCTCGGCGACACGGTCCTGACCGCGCTCCGCGGCGAGCGGCCCGACCTCGTCCTCTGCATGACCGACCCGCCCGTCGTCGGCGACATCGGGCTGCTCGTCGCACGGCGGTTCGGCGTTCCGCTCCTCGTCATCAGCCAGGACGTGTTCCCGGAGATCGCGGAGCGCGTCAAGCGGCTCGAGAACCCCGTCGTCCTCGGCGCGCTCCGGCGGCTCGTGGCGCTCTACCTCCGCCGCGCCGACCGCGTCGTCGCGATCGGCGAGACGATGAAGCTGCGCCTCGAGGAGAAGGGGGCGCCGGCCGAGCGGGTCGCGGTGATCCCGAACTGGGTCGACACGACCGAGCTCTTGCCGCAGACGCGGCAGAACGCGTGGTCGCGGGAGCAGGGCGTCGACGACGCGTTCGTCGTCATGCACTCGGGGAACGTCGGGCACGCCCAGGACCTCGACACGCTCGTCCGCGCGGCGACGTTCCTCCGCGACCTCGACCGGCTCCAGATCATGGTGATCGGGTTCGGGGCTCGGCACGGCGAGCTGACCCGGCTCGCGCAGCGCCTCGACGTGATGGGGACGATCCGCTTCCTCGGCTACCAGCCGCGCGCGCGGCTGTCCCTCTCGCTCGGCTCGGCGGACCTCCACTACGTCGGGCTCGCGCGCGGCCTGTCGGGGTACGTCGTGCCGAGCCGGATGTACGGGATCCTCGCGACCGGGCGACCGGTCCTCGTCTCGGCCGACGCGGACAGCGAGACGGTGCGGCTCGTGGAGGAGGCCGACTGCGGGATCGTCGTGCCGCCGGGGCGCCCCGAGCTCGTCGCCGGCGTGATCCGCGACGCGATGGAAGGACGGCTGTCGCTCGAGGGAATGGGCGAGCGCGGCCGTGAGTGGGTCGAGCGCGAGGCGGACCGCGAGGTCGCGTTCGGCCGCTACCGGCGCGTGATCGACGAGCTGGCGCTCGAGCAGCTCGCGGTAGAGCGCGTCGACGTCGCCGACGAGGCGGTCGACCGAGTAGCGGCGGAGGACGCGCTCGCGCCCCGTCTCACCCATCGACGCGCGGAGTGCCGGGTCGCGGGCGAGCACCTCGAGCCGCTCGGCGATCGCCTGCGTGTCGCCCGGGGGCACGAGGAAGCCGGTCTCGCCGTCGTCGACGACGTCGGGGACGCCGCCCACGGCCGTTGCGACGACCGGTCGCGCGGCGGCGAGCGCCTCGATGATCGTCACCGGTGTGCCCTCGCTCGCCGACGTGAGGACGACCGCGTCGCAGATCGCGTACCACGCCGCCACGTCCTCCTGGTAGCCGAGGAAGAGGCACGCGCGCGCGAGGCCGAGGTCGTGCGCGCGCTGCTCGAGGCGCTCGCGGTCGTCGCCGTCGCCGACGAGCAGCAGCAGCGCGTCGACGCGGCGCTCGCGCAGCGCCGCGAGCGCCGCGAGCAGGTCGTCGGTCCGCTTCACCGCGGTCATCCGCCCGAACCAGCCGACGACGAACCGGTCGGCGTCGATCCCGAGCCGCCGGCGCACCTCGATCGGATCGCCGTCGAACGAGACGCGGGGCTCGAGCTCGATCCCGAGGCGGATCACCGAGAACTTCGACGCGGGCGCGACGCCGAGGCCGACGAGCTCGTCGCGCACCTCGGGGCTGACCGCGACGAGGCGATCCGAGACGCGCGCGAGCGCCGTCTCGATCGCGCGGAACACGAGCGTCCCGACCCGGCCGAAGTACCCGCGGAGCACGTGCCCGTGGAACGTGTGCACGACGACCGGCCGCCGGCCCGCGAGGAGCGCCGCCGCCCGCCCGACCGCTCCCGCCTTCGCCGTGTGCGTGTGGACGACGTCCGGCCGGACCGCGCGGATGATGCGCGCGAGCCGCCACGCGGCAACCGCGTCGCGCACCGGCGAGAGCTCGCGCGACAGGCCGGGGAGCGGGACGACGGAGACGCCGGAGCGCTCCGCCACGAACGCCATCGACTCCTCCCCCCGGGCCACGTCCCCGGCGACGAGCGTCGTCTCGTAGCCGTGCTCGGCGAGGCCGCGGGTGAGGTACGTCACGTGCAGCGCCGGGCCGCCGACGTTCAGCCGCGCGATCACCCGGAGCACGCGAATCGGGCGCGTCATCGCGCGCGAGCGTAACTACACTCGCCCCGTGGCCGTGGCGAAGGTGCTCTTCTGGGGCTCGCTCGGCGCGCTCGCCTGGACGCACGTCGGCTACCCGCTCGCCGCGGGGGCGCTCGCGCGGGCGCGGCGACGGCCCGTCGCGGCCGATCCCGGCGCCGAGCCGGCGGTCACCGTCGTCGTCGCCGCCTACAACGAGGAGGCGGTGATCGAGCGGCGGCTCGACAACCTGCTGGCGCTCGACTACCCCGCGGATCGGCTGGAGATCGTGGTCGCGTCCGACGCCTCGACCGACCGGACGAACGAGCTCGTCGAGGCCGTCGCCGCACGCGAGCCGCGCGTCCGCCTGCTCGACTGCCCGCGCGGCGGGAAGGTCGCCGCCCAGGACCGTGCGGTCCGCGAGACGTCCGGCGACGTGGTCGCGTTCTCGGACGCGAACGCGACGTGGGCGCCCGATGCGCTGCGGCATCTCGTGGCCGACCTCGCCGACCCCGAGGTCGCGTACGTCTGCGGCCGGCTCCGCCTCGAGGACGCGGCCGGCTCGAACCGCGAGGGCCTCTACTGGCGCTACGAGCTCTGGCTCCGCGAGCAGGAGTCGCGGCTCGGCTCGATCACCGGCGGGAACGGCTCGATCTACGCGCTCAACCGGGGCGACTACGTCGAGGTCGACCCGCGCTGGGGGCACGACCTCGCGTTTCCGTACCGGATGGTGCAGGCGGGGCGGCGCGCGGTCTACCAGCCGGGCGCGCACGCCTTCGAGGAGCCGACGCCGACGAACGAGGCGGAGTACGCGCGCAAGGTGCGGATGTTCGAGCACTGCTGGGAGATCACGCTCCGCGGCTCGATGCTCCGGCGGCTCCCGCCCGGCTACCTCGTCTCGATCGTCTCCCACCGCCTGCTCCGCTACGGGAGCGGGCTCCTCCACGTCGCGCTGCTCGCGACCAGCGTCGTGCTCGCGCCCGAGGGCTGGCCCTACGCGCTCGCGCTCCTCGGCCAGCTCGCGCTGCTCGCCGCGTTCGCGGCCGGCGTCCCGATCGCGCGCTACTACACGTACGTGACCTGGGCGACCGTGCAGGCGCTCTGGAACTACCTCCGCCACGGTGTCGCCGCGGCGTGGGATCCGGCGGCGACCCGGTGAACCGCCTCGCGGACGTCGCGCTCGCCGGCCTCGGCCTCGTCGTCTCCAGCCCGTTCCTCGCCGCCGCGGCGCTCGCCGTGAAGCTCGAGGACGGCGGGCCGATCCTCTTTCGGCAGACCCGCGTCGGCAAGGACGGCGTCGACTTCGAGCTCCTGAAGCTCCGCTCGATGGTCGTCGACGCGGAGCAGAAGGGCGCCGGCTTCGCGGTCGACCGCGGCGACGCACGCATCACCCGGGTCGGGCGCCTGCTCCGGCGAACCTCGGTCGACGAGCTGCCGCAGCTCTGGAACATCGTGCGCGGCGAGATGTCGGTGATCGGGCCGCGGCCGACGCTCCGCTACCAGGTCGAGCGGTACACCGAGCGGCAGCGGAAGCGCCTCGCCGTCCGTCCCGGACTGACCGGCTGGGCGCAGATCCACGGCCGCGCGGAGCTGCCGTGGGCCGACCGCATCGAGCTCGACGTCTGGTACGTGGAGAACCGCTCGCCGGCCGTCGACCTGAGGATCCTCCTCCGGACGCCGCTCGCGCTCCTCGGCGGCACCTACCGGGGAGCGACGGGAGGCTGGCGCTAGAGATCCGCCACTCGACTCTCGTGTGGAAGCGGCACTAGAGTCGCGCCGTGTCGGCTCCCGGCGCGCGGCGAAACGTAGGGCGGGCGGCGACCTTCGCGGTGATCGCGTTGGCCGCGGTGATCGCCGTCCGCAACGCGACCGTCTATCCCGCGATCGCGGGCTACGACGCGGCCGAGGCGATCGAGTACGCGGAGGGGCTCGTTCGCGACGGCAGGCTTCCCGACCACACGGGGAGCTACTACACGCCACCCGGGTTCTTCGCGATCGGCGGCGTGGCGATCGAGCTCGGCGAGGCCCTCGGGCTCGACCATCCGGAACGGGTCGGGCAGGTCTTCAACGCCCTGGCGGCGGTCGCCACGCTGCTCCTCCTGCTCGCCCTCGTGCGCCTGCTCTGGCCCGGGAGACAGGTTCTCCACCTTGCGGCGATCGTCTTCTTCGTCGCGTGCCCGGTCGTCATGAAGTCCGCCGCGATGTTCCACCCCGAGCCGCTCTCGATGCTGCTGTCGACCGCCGCCCTCGTGCTGGCGGCACGGATCCTCGTCCGCTCCGACTACCGCCTGCCGCTGCTCGTCGGGCTCGGCCTCGCGCTCGGCCTCGCGCAGCTCGTCCGTGCCTGGACGCTCTGGACGCTGGGCGTCGTCCTCCTCGTGCTCCTCGTCGCCGCCGTCACCCGGCCGCTGGAGCGCCGACGGCTGGCGGGCGCGATCGCGATCGTCGCCGCGGTCGCGATCCTCGTCCCGGGGCTCTGGTACGGGCACCAGCTCCGGCAATACGACAGCGCGCTCTTCGGGCAGCCGCACCCCGCGGAGCCCGTCTGGTCGCGCCGGCCGATCGGGTTCTTCGTCGGCGCCGGGCTCCCGGACGTCGTCACGTCGCCGTATCGGCCGTCGTACTCGAATCGGTTCGTCCCCATCGCGTACACCGAGGCGTGGGGCGACTACTTCGGCGTCTGGCGGTGGCTCCCGGATCGCGGAACGCCTTCGCCCGGCACCCGCCGCGAGCTCGTGGCCATGTCGATCGTCGGCCTGCCGTTCACGCTCGTGGCGGTGGCAGGCTGGCTCGCGCTCCTCGGCCTCGCCGTCCGCCATCCCGGCCGCTCCGTCGAGCGCCAGCTCGTCGCGCTCCTTCCGCTCGCCGCCCTCGCGGGCGTCCTGTACTTCGGGACGTCGTACCCGACGGCCGACGGCGACACGCGTGAAGGGGTCCTTCATGCTGACGGCGGTGCCCGCCTGGGCGGCGTGCTTCGGCTTCGCCTTCGACGGGCTGCGGGCGCGGTTCCCGAGGCTCTCGTCCGTCTTCCTGGTGGCTCTGGCGGTGCTCGCGCTCGTCGCCGTCCCGTTCCTCCTCGCGATGGACCGGCTGTGACGGAGCCGCGCCCGGCCGAGGAGTGGCGGTACGTCAGCGTCGCGTTGGCGGTCGTCGGCGTCCTCGTCGTGGCGCAGGTCGCCGGGTGGCTCGTCTATCGCTCCGTCCATCACGGGCCGACGGCGCTCGAGCTGACCGAGAAATGCCTCCGCCGCGAGAAGCTGCTCGCGGTCGACTCGGCCCGGAACGATCCGATCGCACGGACGGCGCGCGGCGGCGCGCTCGTGACCCGCGTCGAGGACAACGGCGTGCAGGTCGCGATCGCCAGAACGGACGAGGAGGCGAAGCAGCTTGCGGCTGCGTACCTCGCCACCGGGCGGAAGATCGAGCTCCGCCTCGACGTCCGCGGGCACGTCGTCTACGTCTGGGAGGCGCCTCGCGAGCCGTCGCCCACCCAGCGGCAGACGATGTACGACTGCTGGTACGAGTGACGTGAGCCCGTACCTGCCGCCGGTACGCTCCGACGTCGGATGATCAGCGTCCTGTTCACGTGCGCGGGCCAGCGCGTCGACATCGTGAGCGCCTTCGGGCGAGCCGGCGCGACGACGATCGCGGCCGATCTCGACCCGCTGGCGCCGGCCCTGTACCACGCCGACGTGAAGGCGCTCGTCCCGCGCGTCGACGACGCCGGCTACGTGGCGGCGCTCGCCTCGCTCGTGGCCGAGCACGACGTGCGCCTCGTCGTTCCGCTCACCGATCTCGACCAGGAGATCGTCTCCGCGGCCCGCGACGACCTGGCGCCGGCCCTCGTGCTCGCGCCGAGCCCCGAGGTGTGCCGCACCATGGGGGACAAGTACCTCGCGCACCGGTTCTTCGAGGACACCGGCATCTCGAGCCCTCGCACCTGGCTCCCGGGCGACGTTCCCGACGATGCCCGGTATCCGCTCCTCGTGAAGGTGCGCGAGGGGTTCGGGTCGCGCCACATCTACCGCGCCGACGACGCCGAGCAGCTCGCGTTCCACCTGGGCTCGACGCCGGTCGACTCGATGGTGCAGGAGTGCTGCCTCGGCGAGGAGTTCTCGATCGACGTGTTCTGCGACCTCGAGAGCCGCTGCCTGAACGCGATCCCGCGCTCGATGATCCAGTCGAAGGGCGGCGAGTCGATCAAGGGCCGCTCGCTGAAGGACGCCGAGCTGATCGCGCACGGCGCGCGGGTCGCGGAGACGATCGGCATCGTCGGCCCGGCCAACGTGCAGTGCTTCCGCGAGCCCGACGGCAGCCTGCCCGTCACCGACGTCAACCCGCGCTTCGGCGGCGCGTTCCCGCTGCCGCTGGCCGCGGGGAGCCGCTACCCCGAGCTCGCGCTCGAGCTCGCCCGCGGCGAGCGTCCCGAGCCGCGCCTCGGCGACTTCCGCGAGGGTGTCGTGATGACGCGCTTCTTCTCCGACCTCTGCCTCGTCGAGAACGGGGCCGGCGAGCTCGTCCCGTTCGCCGAGGAGCTGCCGCACCCCGTGGCCGCGGAGCCGGGAAGGGCGGGAGGATGAGGTACCTCGTCACCGGCGCGGCCGGGTTCATCGGCTCGCACCTCGCGGAGTCGCTCGTCGCCGCCGGGCACGACGTCGTCGGGCTCGACTCGTTCAACGACTACTACGACCCCGCCCGGAAGCGGGCGAACGCGGAGTCGCTCGACATCGTCGAGGCCGACCTCGTGACCGCCTCGCTCGACCTCGTCCTCGACGGGGTCGACGGCGTCTTCCACCTCGCGGGGCAGCCGGGCGTGCGCGCGAGCTTCGGCCCGGACTTCGAGCACTACGTGCAGCGGAACGTCCATGCCAGCGGCCGGCTGTTCGAGGCCGCGGCGCGCCGCGGCGTGCGCGTCGTCTTCGCGTCGTCGTCCTCGATCTACGGCGACGCCGAGAGCTACCCGACCGCCGAGGACGCGGTCCCGCAGCCGATCGCGCCGTACGGCGTCACGAAGCTCTGCGTCGAGCACCTCGCGTATGCGCATGCGCGGACGACGGGGCTCGACGCCGTCTGCGTGCGCTACTTCACCGTCTACGGGCCGCGCCAGCGCCCCGACATGGCGTTCACGCCGCTCCTCGAGGCGCTCGCCTCGGGGGAGGCGTACCGCCTCTTCGGTGACGGCTCGGTCTCGCGGAGCTTCACCTTCGTCGCCGACGCCGTCGCGGGGACCATCGCCGCGATGGAGCGCGGCGCCGGCGGCGAGACGTACAACATCGGCGGCGGCGAGGAGGCGACGATGCGCGACGCGATCGCCCTGGCGGAGGCGATCGCCGGGCGCGAGCTCGTCGTCGAGCGCCACGCGGCCGCGGTGGGGGACGTGAAGCGCACGCGCGCCGATGTGAGCAAGGCGGAAGCGGCGCTCGGCTGGGCGCCGACGACGTCGCTCGAGGACGGTCTCCGGGCCCAGTGGGCCTGGGTCGCCGGTAGGGTTCCGGCGCCTTGAGCGAAGCACGGCGGACAGGTGGCGTCGACCTCGACGCCGAACGCGAGGTCGACCTCCAGTCGGCCTGGTCGCGCATCACTGCTCGCTGGTGGCTGCCGATCGGCGGCCTGGTGCTCGGCGCGATCCTCGGCGTGCTCGTCTCCGTCGGGAGCGGCGACGTCTACCGCGCGGAGGCGCTCGTCTACCTCGGCCAGCCGTTCACGCCCGCAGGCGGCGGCCAGCTGCAGAGCCTCCAGACGAACCCGAAGACGGTCAGCGAGATCGTCCGCAGCGAGGCCGCGATCAAGGCCGCGGCCAACGCCGCGGAGATGCAGCCCGGCCGGCTGCGCGGGAACGTCACGTCGACGGCGGTCGTCCAGCCGGGGCAGGTGGCGCGCAACTTCACGCCGCTCGTCCAGATCGAGGTCCGCGGGCCGACGAAGGTCAAGGCCGAGAAGGCCGCCAACTCGTTCGCCAACACGGTCGTCACGCAGGTCGTGCCGTACATCGACCGCAAGATGGAGCTGCTCGAGTCCCAGATCGCGAACAACGAGCAGCAGCTCGAGGACATCGCGGCCCGGATCTCCAGCGCGAACGAGCAGCAGCGCGCCGCCAACGCCGACCCGAGCCTCTCGCTCGCGGAGAAGCTGCTCGTCTCGACGAACTCGAACGCGACCGTGAACGCGGCCGAGCAGCGCCGCGGCGAGGTCGTCCGCGACCTCGACACCGCTCGCCAGCTGCTCTCGCTCGCCGAGAACGTCGAGCTCTCGCGGGTCGTCCAGCCCGCCGTCGGGGTCCGCACCTCCGCCACCAGCCGGCGGAACGCAGCCGCGGTCGGCGCGCTCGCCGGTCTCCTGCTCGGCGCCCTCGCGGCGATCGTCGCGGACCCGTGGCTCCGGCGCAGGAGCGCGGCCGCAGGCTGAGGCATCGGGCGTGGTCGAGGGCAAGCGCGTCGCGGTCGTCGTCCCCGCCTTCGAGGAGGAGCTGCTCGTCGCGGACACGATCCGCGGCATCCCCGACTTCGTCGACCTGATCGTCGTCGTCGACGACCGCTCGTCCGATCAGACCGTCGAGCGGGCGCGTGAGACCGGCGACCCGCGGCTCGAGGTGATCGTGCACGACCGGAACCAGGGCGTGGGCGCAGCGATCGCGACCGGCTACGCGCGCTGCCGTGAGCTCGGCGTCGACGTGACCTGCGTCATGGCGGCCGACAACCAGATGGATCCGGACGAGCTCGCCACCATCGTCGGGCCGGTTGCCCGCGGCGAGGCCGACTACGTGAAGGCGAACCGGCTCGTCAGCGGCGAGGCCTGGCAGCTGATCCCGCGGTCGCGCTACCTCGGCAATGCGGTTCTCTCGCTGCTGACGAAGATCGCGTCCGGCTACTGGCACGTGGCCGACTCGCAGGCGGGGTACACGGCGCTGTCGCTCGGCGCGCTCCGCCGGCTCGACCTCGAGCGGCTCTACCGCCGCTACGGCTTCCCGAACGACATGCTCGTCCACCTGAACGTGCAGAACGCGCGCGTGCGCGACGTCCCGTCGCGGCCGATCTACGGCGTCGGCGAGCGCTCGGGGATCAAGATCTACCGCGTCGCGCCGCGGATCGCGTGGCTCCTGTTCAAGGGCTTCTGGTGGCGGATGAAGGAGAAGTACGTGATCCGCGACTTCCATCCGCTCGTGTTCTTCTACGCCCTCGGCACGCTGATGACCGTGGTCGGCTTCGTGCTCGGGCTGATCGTGACGATCTCGCGCGTGGGGTGGGGGAACGACATCACGACGGCGACGATCGTCCTCGTCGCGCTCCTGCTCGTCTCGGGGACGCAGTTCACGCTGTTCGCGATGTGGTTCGACCAGGAGGCGAACAAGGAGC
>CAVQHL010000009.1:0-10120 GCA_963712255.1 uncultured Actinomycetes bacterium | reverse complement strand
TCGCCTCAGTCGAGGAGTCGCACACGGGGCAGTTCCTCCGCGCCGTGCTCGCCGAGCCGGCCGCCGCCGCAGCCTGACGAGCAGTCGCTCGCGCCATGGCGCGCCGGGGATGTCCCTGGACGTCACCCGTGCTCCCTGCGATGCTCGCGCGCATGCGGCCCGGTGGTGTCGGCGCGAGACTTGTCGCCGTTCGTGAGCTCTGGCAGAACCCGGCGCTTCGCCGCGCGGAGCTCGCGTGGGGCGGGTTCCACGCGGCGGAATGGGCCTCCCTTGTCGCGCTGAGCGTCGTCGCGTTCGAGGCGAACGGCGCGGGCGCCGTCGGGCTCGTCCTCTTCGCCCGCATGGTCCCGAGCGCGTTGGTGGCGCCGTTCGTCGCCGTCGTCGGTGACCGCTACCGCCGAGAGCGGATCTTGGTCGTCGTCCATCTCGTGCGGGGCCTGGCGTGCCTGGGGGCCGCTGTCGCACTCGCAGTCGACGCCAACATCTACGTCGTCTACGTCCTTGCCGTGCTCGCCGCCGTGCCGCTCGCCGCACACCGGCCGAGCCACCTGGCGCTGACGCCGTTGCTCGTGCGAACCCCGCGGGAGCTCGCCGCCTCGAACGTCGCCGCGCTGACGTTCGAGTCGGTCGCCGTGCTGCTCGGGCCCGCGCTCGCCGCGCTCCTGCTCGCCGTCTCGGGTCCCGCAGCGGTCTTCGGCGCGTGCGCGGTCATCTCGTTCCTCTCGTTCGTCTCCATGGCAGGCGTCAGGCCGGCGATGTCCGTGGAGGCCCCGGCGGAGCGCATCGGCGTGCTCCACGAGCTTCGGGAAGGAGCGCGGTCGCTCGCCGGGAACCGACCCGTTCGCCTCGTCGTGGGGCTGTTCGGATCGCAGGCCTTCGTTCGCGGCGCTCTCAGCGTGCTGCTCGTGGTGGTGGCCATCGACGTTCTCGACATGGGCGAGTCAGGCGTCGGGATCCTCACCGCCGCGTTCGGCGTAGGAGGGATCCTCGGTGCGACCGCGGGTGTCTCGCTCGTCGGCCGCGGCCGGCTCGGGCGCCCCTTCCAGCTCTCCCTCGCCGGGTGGGGACTGCCGCTCGTCCTGCTCGCCGCCTGGCCCGAGCCGTGGGTGGCCGTCCTGTGCCTCGCGCTGTCGGGCCTTGCGAACAGCCTTCTCGACGTCGCGGGGTTCACGATCATGCAGGAGAACGCAGACGAGCGAGTGATCGGACGCATCTTCGGCCTGTTCGAGCTCGTCGTGATCGCGACCGTGGGCACCGGCTCGCTGCTCGCGCCACTCGCGATCGACCTGCTCGGCGCACGGGGTGCACTGGTCGTGGCGGGAGGCCTCCTCGTCGGGCTCGCGGCGCTCGCGAGCCGGAGCCTGGGGCGGATCGACGACGAGGCCGAGATCCACGTGGCGGAGCTCGAGCTTCTCCGGCGGACGTCCATCTTCGCGCCGCTTCCGTACGCGGCGCTGCGGCGGCTGACGGCGTCGCTGGGCGAGAGTCGCGCCGGGCCGGGCGACGAGATCGTCCGGCAGGGCGACGTCGGCGACTTCGTCTACGTGATCGAGCAGGGACACGCGTCCGTCAGCCGCGACGGCGAGGTCCTCCGCGAGCTCGGCCCCGACGACGTCTTCGGGGAGCTCGCGCTGATCCTGGACGTCCCACGGACGGCCACCGTGACCGCGACCGAGCCCGTCGTGCTCCGGACGCTCGCCCGCGAGCCGTTCCTCGCCGCGGTCACCGGGAACCAGCTCAGCCACGACGAGCTCCGCCGCATCGTCGCGGCGCGGACGCCCTCGGAGCTCGCCGCGGCGCCCCGCTAGCCTCAGCGGGCGTGAGCGCGAAGCGCACGATCGTGATCGTCGGGGCGGGGTTCTGCGGAACGACCGTCGCGGTCAACCTTCTGCGCGCATCACCGGCGTCCGTCGGCCGCATCCTGCTCGTCGAGCGAGTCGAGCGGCAGATCGGCGGCGTCGCATACTCGACGACCTCCGGCAGTCACACGCTTGAACGTGCCGGCGGGGCGGATGAGCGCGTTCGAGGACGATCCCGACGACTTCCTCCGCTTCGTCCGGGCGAGCGACCCGTCGCTGACCGGTGGCTCCTTCGTCCCGCGCCGAACGTACGGCGAGTACCTCGCGGCGCGACTCGACGAGGCGCGACGCGCTTGCGATCTCCCTCTGGTCCGGGTCGCCGGCGACGTCGTCGCGATCGCCGAGGCGCCAGGGGCGGCCAGGCTGACGCTCGCGGACGGGCGCGTGCTGGACGTCGACCGGGTCGTGCTTGCGATCGGCAACTTCCCGCCGGCCGACCCGCGGGTCGAGGGAGACGAGATCTACGCGAGCCTTCGCTATGCCCGCGACCCGTGGTCGCCCGACGCGCTCGAGCTGGACCGTCGGGAGGACGTGCTGCTGCTCGGTACCGGGCTGACGATGTGCGACGTCGCGCTCGCCCTCCGCGACCTCGACCACCGTGGCCGCATCTACGCGGTGTCGCGCCGAGGGCTCCTGCCACAGGCACACCGCGTCTCGGCGGTGCCGCCGCCGCATCTCGACGCGCCCTCCGACCTCCAGGCGTGGCCCGACACCGCGATCGGCATGCTCCGCGCTCTTCGGCGCGAGGTGCGAGACAAGGCCGCCGACGCCGTCGACTGGCGCGAGGTCGTCACGTCGATCCGCGGCGACACCCCGGCGCTCTGGCAGCGGCTCGACGTCGACGAGCGCCGCAGGTTTCTCGAGCGGCTGCGCCCGTACTGGGAGACGCATCGCCACCGGTCGTCACCCGAGACCGCATTCGCCGTCGAGTCGCTGATCGCGTCCGGCGCACTGGAGGTGATCGCGGGCCGCGTCGAGCGCTACGCCGAGGAGCCGGAGGCAGTCGTCGTGACCCTTCGGCGGCGCGGCAGCAGGAGCTCCGACGAGCTCCGCGTCGGCAAGGTCGTCAACTGCACCGGACCGGACACCGACCTGGCGCGCGTGAACGATCCGCTCGTCCAGGATCTCCGGCGGGCCGGCCTGATCCGTCCCGACCCGCTCGGCCTCGGGCTCGACACGGACGAGGACGGCCGCCTTCTCGATGCCGAGGGAAGGGCGAGCAAGCGGCTGTTCCTCGTCGGGCCGCTGCGCAAGGGGGCGCTCTGGGAGAACACCGCCGTGCCCGAGCTGCGCGAGGAGGCCCGACGGATGGCGACCCTGCTGGGCGCCGGCTAGATCGACCTACCGCGGGATCTGCCAGACGACGCGCCGCGCCCGGTCGGCGGCGCACGCGAGCACCGTGCCGCGCAGGACGTCGGCCCCGACCATGCCCTGCGGATCGTGCATCGTCTCGCGCACCGCAAGCCGCTCGACGGGGACGTCGTGTCCTGCGACCGCGAGCACCTGCGCGCCCCCGGACGAGCCGATCACGTCGGTGTCGCTCACGCCTCCACCGAGGCGCTCCAGCGTGCCGTCGCCGAGACCCGGCACGGCGGCGCTCGAGAACTCCGTCCGCTTGCCGCCCGTGTTCAGCAGCGTCGGCATCTCCGCGAAGGGCCGCACGGCGGCAGGGACGACGACGCTCGTGAACGCGGGGTCGCGCGCGAGCGAGAGCGTGTCGAGCGTCGGGGAGCGCTCGGCGAGCCAGGCGGCCACCTCGTCGTCGTCACCTTCGACGAGCAGGAGCTCGTCCGCCGCGAGGTCGATCACCACGACCGCGGTCGGATGCAGATGCTGCGGGCTCAGGATCCCGCCGATCCCCTTGGCGGGAAACGGCCCGGGCGCCGGGATCGAGACGAGGTCGCGAAGCGTGAGCGCCGCGCCGCCGAGCCCGAGCGAGACGTCGGCGACCGACCAGCTCGGCATCGTCGCGCCGCTGTGGTCGACGCCCTCCTCGCCCTCCTCGACGTCGAGCCCGAGCTCGTCGACGAGCTCCTTCGTGAGGATGTGCACGTCCGAGCCGGTGTCGAGGACGAGCAGCGTGTCGATGCCGCCGACCGAGCCTGCGACGAGCGGTGCGTGCCCCGTCGAGCCGTCGGCACCGTCGAACGTGATCGGCGCCGTGGCGAGCACGCGGAGAGGCATGCGGAACTTCTAACAGCCACCCGCGCCGCGGGCGCCGATTCGTTAGGAGTTCGTTCGGACGCGAAACTCTCGGCGACCTCCGGCGTCCCTTGTTCATATGGAGCAGCGACGGCGATTCGAGCCCGGTGAGGTCGTGTACCTCGCGACGGAGCTCCTGTGCGGAGGGCGGATCCACGAGATCGGGACGCGAGCCGTGGTGGTGCGGTCGGCGGCGACCGACCTCGCGATCGCGCTCGGCGGCGAGGAGATCTCCTGCCCGGCGACGAGCGTCGCGAAGCGGGTTCCACGCGCGGAGCGCATCCCCGCATGGGTGCGGCTGGGGTCGGCCGTGCGGCCCGCGACCGCCTGACACGCACGAGCCGCGGGCGGGCGACGGGTCGCTTGCGTACCCTCGCGGCGTGAGCGAGCGTCCCCGCGTCAAGCCCGTCGAGCAGGCCGACCGCCAGGCAGCGCGCCTCGCGGAGGCCGGCGAGGCGGCGACGCGCGAGTGGTGGCGCAGGGTGCCTCGCGTCCTGACGGCGCCTCGATCGGTGTTCGCGGCTCTCGGGGAGACCGACGAGGTCGACGTCGACGCGCGGGCCGAGCCCGTGCTCGCGCTGACGATCCTCGCGGGCATGGCGGCCGTGCTCATCACGCCGGCGTGGGGGAGGGTGATGAACGACCCCACCGTGGACGCGCTCGTCGTCCTCGTCCTGACCTTCGTCGGCGGCCTGCTGTACGGCGCGGCGGGCTACTTCCTCCTCGGCCTCGCGCTCTGGCTCGGAGCGAAGGCCGTGGGCGTCGAGGCGCCCTTCAAGATCGCCCGCCAGGTCGTCGCGTTCGCGGCGCTGCCCGCTCGCGCTGTCGCTCGTCATCGTCGTCCCGGCGATCGTCCTCGGGTACGGCGAGGACTGGTTCCGCTCGGGCGGGGACGACGATGCGGGCAACGGCCGCACGGTCGTCACGGGCATCGGCCTGGCGTTCGTCCTCTGGTCGCTCGGACTCGTCGCGGTCGGGCTGCGGACGACCTTCCGCCTGCCGTGGCGCGGCGTCGTCGGCGCGCTGCTGCTCGCCGGCGTGCTGGTGGCGGCCTTCGCGGTGCTGCCGAGCGCGCTCTGATCTACGGCGCCTCGACCGCCCTCGTCCGCGCCGACCGTCTCGCGGAACGCCGCCAGCTCGTCCTCCGGGATCGCGTACGTGTGGACGTCCTCCGGGAAGCGCCGCTCGCGGACATCCGCGGCGTAGGCCGAGACGGCGTCGCGAATCGTCGTGGCGAGGTCTGCGTAGCGCTTGACGAACCGCGGTGAGCTGCCCTGGTAGAGGCCGAGCAGGTCGTGCCAGACGAGCACCTGACCGTCCGTCCCGGCGCCGGCGCCGATGCCGATCGTCGGCACCGTGAGGCGGCGGGTGATCTCCTCCGCGACGGGCGCCGGCACGGCCTCGAGCACGATCGAGAAGCATCCGGCGGCCTCGAGCGCGAGCGCATCGGCGAGGAGGCGGACGGCCTTGTCCGCCGACCGGCCCTGCGCCTTGAAGCCGCCGAGCATCGTCGCCGACTGCGGGGTCAGGCCGACGTGACCCATCACCGGGATGCCCGCGCCGACGATCGACGAGACGCGGGTCAGGGTCGGGCCTGCGCCCTCGAGCTTGACGGCGTCCGCGCCGGACTCCTTGACGAAGCGGATCGCGTTCTCGAGCGCCTCGGTGTCCGAGACCTGGAACGAGCCGAACGGCATGTCGGCGATCACGAGCGGCCGGCGCGCACCGCGCGTCACCGCGCGCGTCAGCACGATCATCTCGTCCATCGTCGCGGGGACGGTGGAGTCGTGGCCGAGGACGGTCATCGCCGCCGAGTCGCCGACGAGGACGAGGTCGGCGCCGGCCTCGTCCGCGAGGCGGCCGGACGGCGCGTCGTACGCCGTGACCATGACGATCGGCTGGCGGCGCGCCTTCATGCCGGCCAGCTCGGTGATGGCGAGCTTGCCGGGGGCGGGCGTGCCGGGTGCGGGGGTGCGCGGGCGTGTGCTCACGATTCCTCCTCCAGTGGAAGGTTGTCGATCAGGCGGGTGGTGCCGACGCGGACCGCGGCGGCAAGCGTGGGCGGGTCGAACGGTGCGAGGGCGACGTAGTCGACCTCCAGGCCGGCTGCGTCGAGGATCGACCGGGCGGTCGCGGGGTCATGGGTGGCGAGCGCACGGGGCAGCGCGAGCGCTCTCGCGCGCTCCTCGGCGGAGAGGCGGACGTTGCGCGACGAGAGCGCGAGCCCGTCGGTGTCGCGGACGGTCCCCACGACCTCGAGCGCGAGCTCGAGGTGCAGGTCGGAGATCATCCGGCGGATCACCTCGACCTGCTGGGCGTCCTTCTGCCCGAAGAACACGACGTCCGGCCGGACGATGGTGAACAGCTTGAGGCAGACCGTCGCCACGGCGCGGAAGTGGCCCGGGCGGTGCTCGCCCTCGAGCACTGCGCCGAGCTCGGTGACGTCGACCCAGGTCTGGTACCCGGGCGGGTAGAGCTCGGCGGCAGGCGGCGCGAAGACGACGTCCACACCGGCGTCTCGGGCGGACTCCAGGTCGCGCGCCTCGTCCCGCGGGTAGCCGTTGAGGTCGGCGGCGTCGCCGAACTGCGCCGGGTTCACGAAGAGGCTCATCACCACCGTCTCGCAGGTCGTCCGCGCCTCCTCGAGCAGCGCGCGATGGCCGTCGTGGAGCGCGCCCATCGTCGGCACGAGCCCGATGCGGCCGTCGCGGCGCCCGGCGAGGGCGGCGCGCGTGTCGTCGACCGAACGGGTGACGATCACGCCGGCGCTCCCTGCGAGACGGTGTCCCGTGCGGTGAGCGCGGCGAGCGCGTCGTAGGCGGGCAGCAGGTCCGGTGCGGTCTCGGCGATCGCGGCGCGATGCCGCTCGACCGTCTCCCAGTCGCCGCGCTCGATCGGCCCGGTCAGCTGGAAGCCGTTCTCGATCACGCGCCGCATGAGCGGCTCGAGCGCCTCCGCGGGCACGCCCGAGGCGTCGAAGAGCTCGCCGGCGGCACGTCGGAGCGTGACGAGGTAGTTGGAGGCGATCGCGGCGCCCGCGTGGTAGAGCGCCCGCCGCGAGTCGTCGAGCACGAACGGCCTCAGGCCGAGCGTGTCGGCGAGCCAGGTACCGGTCGCGATCGCCTCGTCGGTCTCCCCGGCGACGGCGGCCCAGGCGCCGTCCAGCTGCTCCGGCCCGCGGTCGTGCGTGAACGTCTGCAGCGGGTGGAGCGAGAAGCGCCGCGCGTGGGGCGCGAGCGCCGCGAGTGGCGTCCCGCCGCTCGTGTGCGCCACCCATGGGCCGGGCTCGATGCCGGCCGCGACCGCGGCGATGGCCCGGTCGGGGACGCAGAGGAGGACGAGGTCGCCGCGGTCGGCGTCGACCTCGACGCCGCGCTCGCGCAGCCGCGCGCTCATCGCGCTCCCGACGCGCCCACGCGCTCCGATGACAACCACGCTGTCGATCAATCCGTGCTCCAGTTCCGTTCGGATACCGGGCTCTTCGACGAGTGTAACGCAGAGGAGTGTCGGCTACTTCCCGCGCTGGAGCTCCCAGACGCAGTACCCCGTTCGGAAGCCCGGCAGGAGGCGGACGAGCAGGGCGGGAGGAGCGCCCTCCGCGCCGAGCTCGGCGGCCCGCGACGGAATGGAGACCCGGGCGAGCGTGCGGTAGCCGAGCTCGTGGAAGAGCGCCTCCGGGTGATCCGAGGAGGCGGAGAACTCGGCGTCCATCTCGCGGAGGAACCGGACGAGGTCGCGGGCGTACCGCGCGAGGAACGTGCGCGTGAGGAGGTCGCAGAGGACGACGTGCCGCGGGAAGAGCCGGCCGAGGGTCACGAGGAGCGTCCTCCGCTGGTTGTCGGGCAGGTAGCCGAGGATCCCCTCGAGGACGATCGTGACGGTGCCCGTCGACGCGTACGGAGTGAGCGCGGCCTCGAGGGACTCGTGCCGGAAGCGGATCGGGACGCGGACGAGCTCGTTCGGCGCCTCGTCCGCCGGCAGGCGCGCCTCCTTCGCCGCGATCAGCTCGGGCTCGTCGACCTCGAGCCAGCGACCTCCGCCCAGGCGGAACGCGCGGGTGTCGAACCCGCAGCCGAGCAGGACGACCCGCATCGTCGGGTCGCGCTCGAGCTCGGCGCGCAGCAGGTCGTCGATGATGCGGTGCCGCACGGGGAACGACGCGAACGCGCGCTTCAGCGGGCTGAACCGCTCCGCGACCGCGCGGGCGGTGTCGTCCATGAAGCGCTCGGCGTACGTGTCGTTCGCGACCGGCTTGGCGCCGGTCGCATCGGCGTACCGGGCTGCCAGCGTCCAGTAGGCCGTCGTGGAGACCGGGTTGGCAGGCTCGCGCTCCGCCACACGGCGAGTCTAGGCCTCGGTCGTCGTTTCCAAACGGGCGACGAGCCCGTCGCGAACCCCGGGCCAGTCGTCGTCCGTGACGCTGTACCAGGCGGAGTCGCGGTTCTCCCCGCCGCGGACGAGCATGTGCTTTCGGTGCACGCCCTCGAAGGTCGCGCCCATCGCCTCCATCGCGCCGCGGGAGCGGGCGTTGAGCGCGTCGGTCTTCAGCTCGACCCGCCGGCAGCCCCAGGTCTCGAACGCGTGACGGAGCATCAGGAGCTTCGCCTCGACGTTGACGCCGGTGCCCCACACCGACGGGTGGAGCCACGTCCAGCCGATCTCCACCGAGCCGTGCTCCGGCCGGAGCGCGAGAAAGCGCGTCGAGCCGACGATCCCCGTGCCGCGCATCGTCACGAGCGGGATCTCCGTGCCGGCGTCCGAGGCGGCGAGCGCCGCGTCGATGAACGCGTCGAGCTCTTCCCGGGTGGCGGGCTGGGCGATCGAGAGCCACGCCCACGTCCGGGCGTCGCGCGAGGCCTCCCACAGGCCGTCGGCGTGGCGGCGCTCGAGCGGCTCCAGCCGGACGTTCCTGCCCTCGAGAACGGGTGCGTCCCACGTGCTCGCAGACACGCGCACTAGACTACGGGCGATGCCGATCTACGAGTACGCGTGCATGAAGTGCGAGGAGCACTTCGAGGAGCTCGTCCGCTCGGAGGAGCAGGTCGTCACCTGCCCGAGCTGCGGCGCCGCGAAGGTCCTCCGGCAGTTCTCCGCGTTCGCCGTCCACGGCGCAGCCAAGAAGCCGAGCTTCGCCTCGGGCTCGGGCGGCGGCGGTGGATGCTGCGGCGGCGGCTGCGGCTGCCACTGAGCTGCCGGCCGCGTCGAGGCGCGCTGCGGCTACACGGCGTCGAGAGGCGCGCGCTCGGCCTGGAGCACCGACTCGCTGTCCGTGAACCCGAGCGAGCGGTAGAGCCGGATCGCCGCGTAGGTCGGGTCGGCGACCATCACGAGCGTGTGCGCGCCGAGCTCGGTGAGCCCGAAGCCGCTCACGTGGTGGACGAGCGTCCCGGCGAGACCGCGCCGGCGGGCATCCGGATGGGTCTCGACCGACTGGAACCGCGCCAGCCCGTCGCTCGCGCGGAACAGTCCCATGCTCGACAGGAGGCGGCCGTCCTCGAAGGCGCCGAACCACTGGCCGTGGCCGTCCGACACGAGCCGGCGGTACGCCTGGCTCTGCCGGACGCTGTACTCGCGAGTCCCCGCCTCGGACTGCCGCTCGTCGCGGCACGCGACGCGAAGGTCGACCCACTGCCCCCAGTCCTCGTCGCCGTCGAGCGCGCGGTACTCCGCGGCCCGCTGGGGGTGCGCCGGCTCGTGGACAGCCCCTGCCGTCATCACCGTCGCGGTCTCCACCGTCAGCCCGGCGTCGGCGAAGCCGACGAGCTGCTCCGTCCGCCCCGTGGTCGTGTCGAATGCGATCGCCGTGTGCGTCGCGTCGGGATGCGCCTCGGCGAACCGCTCGAGCCAGCGGGACGTCTCGCCCGGCTCCGGCACCGATCCGACGAGCAGGAAGTTGCCCCACCAGTACGTCGGGTTGTCCGGCGTCCGTACGACGACGTGGTCGTCGTGATGCTCGACGACGCTCCCTCCGAGCTCGAGCAGTGCGACGTCGGTGCGCAGGCCGAGCGACCGGATCTCCATCGCGGGAACGTAGACGCTCCGGGCCGGCGGTCGCCGGA
>CAVQHL010000008.1:0-141071 GCA_963712255.1 uncultured Actinomycetes bacterium | reverse complement strand
CCCAGAGGGGCTCGATGCGCACCGCGATGTGGATGCCGCGGTTTCCGGACGTCTTCGGCCAGCCGATGTACCCCATCTCGGCGAGAACCTCGCGGACGATCGCCGCGACCCGCTTCCCGTCGGCGAACGTCGTCCCGGGCTGCGGGTCGACGTCGATTCGCAGCTCGTCGGGCCGATCGACGTCGGTGCGCCGGGAGGGCCACGGGTGGAAGTCGATGACGGCGAGGTTCGCACCCCAGATCACCTGCGCCACCTCGGTCACGCACAGCTCGTCGGCGTGCCGGCCGGAGGGAAACGTGACGCGTGCGACCTCGATCCACTCCGGCCGCTTCTCGGGAACGCGCTTCTGGTAGATCTGCTCGCCCGCGATCCCGTCGGGGAAGCGACGGAGCTGCGTCGGCCGCTCGCGCAGCGCGCGGACGATCCCGTCGCCGACCGCGAGGTAGTAGTCGACGAGGGCGCGCTTCGTGTGGCCTGCTTCCGGGAACAGCACCTTGTCGGGGTTCGTGACCTTGACGGTCCTGCTCCGACCTCGAGCTCGATGAACGGTGATGCCATGGCATGACCCTAGACGGCGCTCGCGCAGTCGACTCATCGGCCGCTATCCGAAATGAAGTATCGGCAAGGGCTGTGCTAGCCTCGCGCCCGGAGTCCATCTCATCTCGAGGAGTCGATCGACAATGCGGAAACTGCTCGTCACGAGCCTCCTTCTCGCTGCCGCCGCTGCTCTCGCAGTCGCGGCGACCGCCACCGGCGCACGCACCGCGCCGACCGCGAAGGCGGCCATCCCGGGCTGCGCGCCCGGCTCGCTCAACCTCGTCGAGGACGGCGTCCTCACCGTCGGCACCGACAACCCGGCCTTCCCGCCCTGGTTCGGCGGCGCCGAGAAGACGAAGCCGTGGAAGGTCTCCGACCCCTACAGCGGCAAGGGCTACCAGTCGGCCGTCGCATACGCGATCGCGTCGCAGCTCGGCTTCACGAAGGCGAAGGTGAAGTGGACGGTCGTGCCGTTCAACAACTCGTTCCGCCCGGGCAAGAAGCCGTTCGACTTCGACATCAACCAGATCTCGTTCTCGCCGGAGCGCGCGCGGGCCGTCGACTTCTCGATGTCCTACTACTTCGTGAACCAGGCCGTCGTCGGGCGGAAGGGCACGCCGATCGCGAAGGCGAAGTCGATCGCCGCCCTGAAGCCGTACAAGCTCGGGGCGCAGGTCGGGACGACGAGCTACCAGTACATCAACCGGTTCATCCGGCCGTCCTCGAAGCCGCTCGTCTACGACACCAACGACGCGGCGGTGCAGGCGTTGAAGAACGGCCAGATCGACGGGATCGTCGTGGACCTTCCGACCGCGTTCTACGTCACGGCGGTGCAGGTCGACGACGGCGTCATCGTCGGCAAGCTGCCCACGAAGGGCACGAAGGAGCGGTTCGGGCTCGTGCTCCAGAAGGGCAGCTCGCTCCGGAGCTGCGTGAACCGGGCGCTGAGCCGGCTCTGGGCGAACGGGACGATCAAGAAGCTCCAGAACACGTATCTCGCGAAGGCCGGCGCGCCCGACCTGAAGTAGCGGGCGCTGAACGACAGCAGCCGGAGCTCCCGGATCCTCGGCGGCGTGACCGCCCGCGGCTCGAGCGAGTCGCGGGCGGTCGCGATCGCCGTCCTCTCGACGATCGTCGTCCTCGTCGCGATCGTCGTCGTCGTCACCCAGTCGCCGGGCTGGGAGGAGTTCAAGGCGTACTTCCTCAACTGGGGCTACTACAGCGACTCCTTCGAGGAGATCGCGCGCGCCTTCCTCGTCAACGTGAAGATCTTCCTCGTCGTCGAGGCGATCGTCCTCGTGACGGCGCTCCTGATGGCGATCCTCCGCAGCCTGCCGGGCCCGGTGTTCTTCCCGATCCGCGCGCTGGCGGTCGTCTACGTCGACTTCTTCCGCGGGGTCCCGACGATCCTCGTCATCCTCATGCTCGGCCAGGGCATCCCCGCCCTGCAGCTCTCCTGGCTCCCGACGGACCAGATCTTCTGGGCGAGCGTCGCGCTCGTGCTCGTCTACACGGCGTACGTGTCCGAGGTCTACCGGGCGGGCATCGAGTCGGTGCATCCGAGCCAGGAAGCCGCAGCACGCTCGCTCGGGCTGACGCGCACCCAGGCGCTCCGTCACGTCGTTGTGCCGCAGGCCGTTCGCCGCGTGATCCCGCCGCTCCTGAACGACTTCATCGGGCTCCAGAAGGACACGGCGCTCGTCAGCGTGCTCGGCATCGTCGAGGTGCTCCGACAGACCCAGATCGACCAGGCGGCGACGTTCAACGGCACGTACTACCTCGTCGCCGCGACCCTCTTCGTGGCGATCACGATCCCGCTCGCGCGGTTCACCGACTGGCTCGTCGCGCGCGACCGGCGGAGGCAGCAGGCGGGGAGGCTCGCGTGAGCGCGACGCCCGCACTCGAGCTCGAGGGCATCCACAAGTCCTTCGGCAAGCTCGAGGTCCTGCGCGGGATCGACCTCACGCTCGCCGAGCACGAGGTTGTGTGCCTCATCGGCGCCTCGGGCTCCGGGAAGTCGACCCTCCTGCGCTGCGTGAACGTCCTCGAGCCGATCGACGCGGGACGCATCGCGGTCGCCGGCGAGGACGTGACCGCGCGCAGCGTCGACGTGAACCGCATTCGCCGGGAGATCGGGATCGTGTTCCAGTCGTTCAACCTGTTCCCGCACATGAGCGTGCTCGAGAACGTCACGCTCGCCCCACGGAAGGCGCGCGGCCTGTCGAGGAGCGCCGCGAACGCCGAGGCGGAGGCGCTGCTCGCGCGCTTCGGGCTTGCCGACAAGCGCGACGAGTACCCCGACCGCCTGTCCGGTGGCCAGCAGCAGCGGGTTGCGATCGTACGGGCGCTCGCGATGCAGCCGAAGCTGCTCCTCCTCGACGAGATCACGAGCGCGCTCGATCCCGAGCTCGTGGCGGAGGTGCTCGACGTGATCCGGGAGCTCGCGAAAGGCGGCATGACGATGCTCATCGCGACGCACGAGATGTCGTTCGCGCGCGACGTGGCGCACCGGGTCTGCTTCCTCGATGCGGGCCAGATCCTCGAGCAGGGGCCGCCGGAGGCGATCTTCGGGGCACCGCGTGAGGAGCGGACGCAGCAGTTCCTCCAGCGGATCGTCGCCGCGGGTCGACTCTAGGCCGTCGCGGATCGGGCAGGCTTGACGCGCTCGACCTGCTCCGCGACGAGGCGAGCGCCGTGCGCCCAAAGCTCGACCGCCGCCTCGTAGTCCTCGTGACGACCGATGTCGAGCCACAGCCCTCGGTGCACGAACACCCCGGCCCGGCGACCGTCGTCGAGCAGCGCTTGCGCCAGAGTTGGGAAGTCGAACGGACCACTCTCCGGGATGTAGCGCAGCACCTCGGGCTCCATGGCGTAGATGCCCATGCTCACGTTCCAGCTCGTCTCCGGCTTCTCCTCGAACGCGACGACGCGCTGGTCGTCGTCGGGGGTCCCGATGTGGATGACCCCGTAGTCGCTCCGGACACGGCGGCGGCACGACGCGATGGTCAGCATGTTCTCGTGCTGGCGATGATGCTCAAGCAGCGCGCTGTAGTCGAGGGTCGTCAGGAGATCCCCGTTCATGACGAGGAACGTCTCGTCGAGCGTTGGAACCAGCCGAAGCGGGCCCGCGGTGCCGAGCGGCTCGTGCTCCTTGATCCACTCGATGTCGACCTGGCTCCCGGCGCCGCTCTCGAACACGGCGCGGATCAGGTGCGAGAGGTGCCCGACGCAGAACGTGAGCTTGTGGAACCCCGAGGCCGCGAGCTGGTTGACGACGATCTCCAGGATCGCTCGGTTGCCGATTGGCATCAGGGGCTTCGGCAGCACCGACGTGTACGGCTCGAGCCGGCGACCCCGGCCGCCGGCGAGGATCACGACGCGCGTCGATCGAGGCTCCTCATGGATCACACGGATCTCCCGCGCAAGCCGGATGAGCTCGTTCTCGAGTGTGTCGTCGAGGTCGATCACGCGTCCGTTGTACGCATTGTTCGCCATCCGTGTCAAAGCCCTTTATCGGCGGCGCCGGATCGTCAGCTCGCCGGTGCGCCGGTTCACGGCGACCTCGACGCGAAGGATCACGGGCAGGATCGTCCAGATCA
Source organism: uncultured Actinomycetes bacterium (assembly GCA_963712255.1). Classification (GTDB taxonomy): domain Bacteria; phylum Actinomycetota; class Thermoleophilia; order Gaiellales; family Gaiellaceae; genus Gaiella. Next base: position 136,935 of record CAVQHL010000008.1, on the reverse strand, counting down.
TGATGCGGAAGTCGCCGCGAAGTGTCCTCGAGCGGGAGTAGAGCACATCGAGCCCGACCTTCTGGGGAAGGATCCGGCCGAGGTAGTGGCCGAGACGATCCTCGCCGTCCAAGATCTCCGCCTCGCGCGCAAACGCGAGCTGACAGAGGCCCGTGACGCCCGGGCGAACACTGAGAACATGCTCGTACGCCTCGGCATGGAGGGCAACGAACTCGGGATCCTCCGGGCGAGGCCCGACGAGACTCATCTGGCCGCGAAGGACGTTCCAGAGCTGCGGCAGCTCGTCCAGCTTGGTGCGGGCGAGAAAACGGCCGAGGCGGGTGAATCGCTCATCGGCATCCCCCGTGAGCGCCCCGCCGGCCGCGCCGTTGTGCATCTTGCGGAACTTGAGAACCCGAAGCTCACGACCGTGACGTCCCACGCGCGCTGCGCGATAGAAGACCGGCCCTGGGCTCTCGATCGCGATCGCGGCGGCCACTGCGACCATCACAGGCGCGAAGATCAACAGGAGCGTGGCCGACAGAATGAAATCCGAGGCGCGCTTAGCGGCAGCGTCGACGTTTGCCGCCACACTCGAGCGTCGCGCAAGGCGACGGGCGGACGTGACCCCCGCGTGATCGTACGAACTGCCAGACACCCTCACCCTCCCCCACTTGCACTCCGACGGCAGTTGCCCCCGTCAGCCCCACGTGCACTCATTACAGCGCAAAAACGACAGCCGTCAAGACACCGAGACAAGACCACGTGACAACGGGATGGCGGCCTAGCCGATCAGCTAGGGGTGCGCTGGGCATTGGTCAAGCATCCCGGTTGACGATCGCGCGACTAAGGTGCGCAAGTGGCTGACGCGCGGTGGACGGTCCCCCTCTCCGACGTCGACGGCGACGACGAGCTCGCCGACGCGGTCGCCGAAGCGGTCCGCTCGGGCTGGTGGAGCTCCGGCCCTCGCGTCCTCGAGCTCGAGGAGCAACTGGCCGAATTCGTCGAGTCTCCGCATGCACTCGTGGTGGCGAACGGAACGGCGGCGCTCCATCTGGGACTGCTCGCCTTGGGCATCGGCCCCGGCGACGAGGTCATCACTCCGTCCCTGACGTTCGTCGCCGCTGCAAATGCAATTCGACTGACAGGCGCAACGCCGGTCTTCTGCGACGTCCTGTCCGAGGACGATCTCAACCTCGACCCCGCCGACGTTGCACGCGCCGTCTCTAGCCGGACGAAGGCGATCCTCCCGCTTCACTACGGAGGCGTACCGTGCGACATGGACGCGGTCCTGGCGATCGCGGAGGAGCACACGCTCGCGGTCGTCGAGGACGCGGCACACGCAATCGGTGGCCGGCACGCCGCGGGACCCTGTGGCTCGCTGAGCGATGTCGGGTGCTTCAGCTTCTTCTCGAACAAGAACCTCCCGATCGGCGAAGGTGGCGCAGTCGTCGCCCGTGACGAGGCCGTCGCCTCCCGACTCCGACTGCTCCGGTCTCACGGAATGACCACGATGACCTGGGACCGACACCGAGGTCACGCGAGCACGTACGACGTCGTGGAGGTCGGCCTCAACTATCGGCTCGACGAGATCAGAGCCGCAATGGCGCTCGTTCAGCTCCGACGTCTGCCCGGCGCGATCGCGAAGCGCGCGCGGGTCGCGGATAAGTACGTCGAGTTGCTCGCCGACGTTGACGACCTGCGCATCGCGTTCGCGGACCACCCTGATCGCGACCGGTCGGCCCATCACCTCGTCGTCGCGGTACTCCCCGAGAACGTCGAGCGAGAGGGTGTCCGCACGGCACTCGCCGACCGAGGCGTCCAGACGAGCGTTCACTATCCGCCGACGCACGCCTTCTCGGCCTACGCCGACATCGCTCGCCGTCCGCTGCCCAGAACCGAGGCCCTTGCGGGTCGGATCCTGACGCTTCCACTTTTCCCAACGCTCTCCGACGAGCAGGTCGAGCACGTTGCGGCGTCGCTGGTGACGGCGATCGAGGATGCGCGGAACACCGACGGCGCTCGTGCCGCGGACGGTGTCCGAAGCGACGCGTGATGATCGAGCAGCTGAAGGCGCGCGGCGGAGAGTTGCCCAAGGTCTCGCTCCTCGTTGCGATGCGCAACGAGGCCGAGCACATCGAGGGCTGCCTTCGGTCCATCCTCGCGCAGGACTACCCCCCGGAGTTGCTCGAGACCCTCGTCTTCGACGGGCGATCTACCGATGCCTCGATCGAGATCGTCCGCCGGATGGTGGCTGATCGCCCGGGATGGTCAGTCGAGGACAACCCGGAGGTCATTCAGGCCGCCGCCTGGAACCGCGGGATCGTACGCGCGACCGGCGACGTCGTCGGGATCGTCAGTGCACATACGGAGCTCGCACCGGACTACGTCAGCCAGGCGGTGGAGACGCTCCAGCGAACGGGAGCCGATCTCGTCGGCGGGCCTGTTCGCGCCTACGGATCCACCTACATCGGTCAGGCGATCTCGATCGCGACGAGCAGCCCGTTCGGCGTCGGCGACGCGCGAGGTCACTACACGGAGCGCGAGGAGGAAGTGGACACCGTCTTCCAGGGCGTCTGCCGGAAGGAGATGTACGCGCGGATCGGCGGGTTCGACCCCGAGATGGTCCGGAATCAGGACGACGAGCTCAGCTATCGACTTCGCCAGAGCGGAGGAAGAATCGTCTGCAATCCGGCAATTCGAACTCGATACCACAACCGCGCCACGTTGCGATCGCTCGCGAGGCAGTACTCCCACTATGGCTTCTGGAAGGTGCGCGTGATGCAGAAGCTGCCACGCCAGATGCAGCCCCGGCAGTTCGTGCCGGCAGCGTTCGTCGCCGCGCTGGCCGGAACGGCGGTGACGGCCCTCGTCACCCCGAGGGGGCTCGTCGCGCTCGCAGTCGTCGCCGGCTCGTACGCGACGGCGAACATCGCAGCATCGGCGCTCGCGGCGCGAACGGCAGGCGTTCAGTTCTTGCCTGTTCTGCCGATCGTGTTCGTGACTCTGCATGTCTCCTATGGCGCCGGCTTCCTCGTCGGCCTTCCGCGCTGGTACCTCCGCCGTCAACCGGCCCGACGTCACGCGGGGCGGACGCTCACCGACCAGCCGTCCGAGCGCCCCTGAGCCGAGGCGTTGCACGCACCGATCCTCGGGATAGGCTTTGGCGAAATGGAGGAGACGCAGCGCATCGACATCTCGCTCGAACCACTCGACGAGTACCTGGTCATCCAGCCGACGAGCGACGAGACGGAGACGCGCGCCGGTTTGATCCTCCCTGCGTCGGCGGCCGCCGCGGCCGCCTGCCGGACGGGGATCGTGACGGCGATCGGCGCGGACGTGACCGGCATCGAGCCGGGTGACAAGGTGCTCTACCCGCGCGAGGCGGGGTACGAGGTGCGTCTCGGGGGCATCGAGGTCAAGGTCGTCAAGCGCGACGAGCTCATCGCGCGAATCCACGACTGAGCCCGGGCCGCCTGGGGCTGCCGATATCCTCCTCGTAGCCTGGAGAAGTGGCCGAGTGGCTGAAGGCGGCGCCCTGCTAAGGCGTTAGGTGGGGTTATCCCTGCCTCGAGGGTTCGAATCCCTCCTTCTCCGTTTCCCGTTGGCCGAGGCGGTACCCTTACGCGCTCGGAGGGGTGCCGGAGCGGTCGAACGGGGCGGTCTCGAAAACCGTTAAGGGTGCAAGCTCTTCGAGGGTTCAAATCCCTCCCCCTCCGCTCCCGAGACGGCTTGAACCCCATGGTTGAGCCGTCATCGGACCGTCCTGGGCCTTTGCCGAATAACCCACGCGAATGCGGCGATGACTGAGGGATAGGCACCAAGCAGAAATCCAACAGTCGCACGGCCCATCGCGAAGCCGGTGGGTCGAAGGGCCGGCCACACGGGGGACGCGTGTGCGAGCAGCCGGCGATCAGACGCGCGGTTGCAGGGCGAGGACGACTGCGTCGTCGAGCCGTAGCGCGTTCGCTGGATCGGGCTGGCGCCACGCCGCTCCCAGCTGCTCGCGGATCGTGGTTTCGAGATCCTCCCGGTGGCGTCGCCAGCCGCCGAGCGGCGCGCCGCCGTCCTCGTAGGCGACGGCCGCCCACAGATCCTCAGCGCGCTCGCGCTGTCCGCGCACCGCGGCCAGAGCCGCGCAGAGTCCCACGCCGAGCACGCGTCCGGCGCGATCACCGATCTCCTCGGCGAGCATGAGGCACTCGCGTGCTTGCATCTCGGCTTCGTCGGTGCGGCCGGCCTTTAGAGAGAGCGTCGCCAGCTCGGCGAGCAGCCCGCTCTCCCACCAGCGAACTCCGGCCTCGCGCGCCATCATGAGGCTCCCCGCGATGAGCTCGTACGCCCGCGCTTCGTTCCCGGAGTCGCGTTCAATCGCACCGAGCGTGCCGATGGCTTGCGCCTGGCCCCAGCGGTCGCCGGTGCGCTCGTGGATCCGGTGGCTCTCGGTCACAAGCTCGCGGGCGCGCGCAAGGTCTCCGCGGCGCATGGCACTGATGCCGAGGCGATGAAGGAGCACCGCTTTCCCGTCCTCGTCGCCGAGCTCCTCGAAAATCTCGAGGCTCTGCTGCCAGAGCCGCTCGGCGGCTTCGTGGTCGCCGGTGATGTCATGGGTACCCCCGTAGGCGCGCAGGGCACTCGCGCGAACGACGGGAGCGACGTTGCCACTCTCGGGATGGTCGAGGAGCGCGGTGAACCAGCGCATTCCTTCGCGCGGGTCGTGCGTGACCCAGAAGCGCTCGAGCGCGGTGGCGAGCTCGAGGCCGAGTGCAACGGAACCCGTCTCGAGCGACCACGCCAACGCTGCTCGCAGGTTGTCGCGGGCCTCCGCCGCGAGATCGAGCCGTTCGCCAGCGCCCCGGCGGACGGCGCTGAGGTCTGCGGTCTCGGCGAGCTCGCGGAAATGGCGAAAGTGGCGGCGACGGACGTCGTCGGCTCCCGGCGAGGCGAGCAGCTGCTCGAGCGCGTACTCGCGGATCGTCCCGAGGTAGTGGAAGCGGCCGTCGGTCGTTCGTTGCAGCAGGCTCTGCTCGACGAGCGAAGTCACAGTGCCGAAGTCGGCGTCGCAGACGGTCGTTGCCGCGTCCAGGTCGAAGCTGCCGACGAAGACCCCGAGCCGGCCGGCGAGTGCGCGCTCCTCCTCGGAGAGCAGGCCGAAGCTCCACTCGAGGGTCGCCTGCAGCGTCCGCTGACGCGCGGGCAGGTCGCGCGGGCCGCCGATGAGAAGCGGCAGGCTCCGGTCGAGCCGCCCGAGCAGCTCGCTCGGCCGCAAACCCGTCGTGCGGGCCGCCGCGAGCTCGATCGCGAGCGGGAGCCCATCGAGGCGCACACAGATGCGACGCATCGCCGCCTGGTCGGCGGCGCCCGGATCGAAGTGCGCGTCGGCCTGGCGCGCCCGAGCGTGGAAGAGCGCGAGGGCGGCCTCCTCGGCGAGGGGCAGGACGGGGTAAACGTGCTCGCCGGAGAGATGGAGCACCGTCCGGCTGGTCACCAACAGGGTGAGGCGGGGCGCGCGCGAGAGAAGCTCGCTGAACGCCGTGGTGGCCTCGTGCAGATGCTCGGCGTTGTCGAGCACGAGCAAGAGCTCCCGGGTACGCAGGAACGCGGCCAGGGCCTCCAGCGGCTCGCCGCCGTGCTCCTCGATTGCAAGCGCGCGCACGATCGCGCCGAGAACGAGCGCGGGATCGCGCAGCGGCGCCAGCTCGACGAACGCGGCGCCGTTCGCAAACGACGCCACCGTCTCGTGGGCAGCCTCGAGCGCGAGCCGCGTCTTGCCGGAGCCTCCGGCACCCGTCAAGACGAGCAGCCGCACGTCCTCGCGCAGGAGGAGCTCGCGCAGCTCCGCCAGCTCGCGATCGCGCCCGAGCAGCGGGTTCGGAGCCGTGGGCAGATCCGTTAGCCGTGCGTCTTCCGCCCGTGCGACGTCGAGGCTCGGATCCTGTTCGAGGATGCGCCGCTGGAGCTCACGGAGCTCGCTACTCGGCTCGAGCCCTAGCTCGTCGACGAGCAGGTCGCGCGCAGTGCGGTACAGCTCGAGGGCGTCCGTCTGCCGGCCGCAGCGGTAGAGCGCGAGCATCGCCTGCCCCAGCAGACGCTCACGCAGCGGATGCTCGCCGGCGAGGCTCTGCAGCTCGGGCAGCAGCTCCTCGTGGCGGCCGAAGGCAAGGCCTGCCTCGAAGCGCTCCTCCACGGTGAGCATGCGCAGCTCCTCCAGCCGCTCCGCCTCGCCCCGGGCGAACTCGTCGTAGCCGAACTCCCCGTACGCCTGCCCTCGCCAGAGCGCGAGCGCACGACCGAGGACCGAGAGGGCAAGCTCCGGATTGCCCTCCCGCCGGGCCTGCGTCCCGTCTGCGAGAAGACGCTCGAACCGTGCTGCGTCGAGCGAGCGTGGGTCGAGGACGAGCGCGTAGCCGCGGCCGCGCGTCTCAATGCTGAGGGCGCTTGGCAGTGCCTTCCGCAGCTGCGAGACGTAGACCTGCACCAGCTTCGCGGCGGACGAGGGCGGCCTCCCGTCCCAGAGCGTCTCGATCAGGACGTCGGAGGCGACCGTGCTGCCCGTGTGGACGACGAGCGAAGCCAGAAGCCGCCGGTGCTTCTGACCGGGCAGCCGCACCGAGCCGGTCTCGTCGACGACCTCAACCGGTCCCAGAACCCTTACCTCCAACACCACGTCCGCATTCTCGTCGCCCTGGTCGGGCAACGACAGGCCCCTAAACCAGACCTAAACCGCCGCGCGGCAGCCTGCAACCGGCAACCACGACCCAGCGGGGCAAGACGCCGATTCTGCCGGGACCGTGAACCTAAAGTCCGCCTCCAGACGCGAGGAGCGCCGAAGCAGTGCCGTACGCATTCGTCCAAGACGTGCCCGCGAGCTGGCAGCACTACCAGCAGACCGTGGCGCGCCTGCTCGAGCCAGTCCCGATCGGGCTGATCCTGCACGTCGCAGGTCCCACCGCCGAAGGCGTGCGCGTCATCGACATCTGGGAGAGCGAGCAGGCGTGGCAGCGGTTCCGTGCCGAGCGGCTCGCACCTGCGATCGCCGCCCTCGGCGGGCCCGCTCGCCCGGAGTCGACCTTTCGCGACCTGCACCCGCAGCACATCGTCCCTTGGGAGAACGTGGTCAGAGCAGATGAGCCGGCATGAGACGGAGCCCTGTAGGCCGTTCCCCCGACTCTCCGGGGCCTTGCCAACCAACGAAGGAGGTAGAGATGGCAGTCACAAGTGCACGACGGCGCGCGGTCACCGCGCTCATCGCCGTCGCGGGGCTTGCTCTTCTTACGTCTCTCGTCGCCACAGCACAGGCGCAGGGGGCGATCCGCGAGAACCTGCAGGCGCACGGCTGGACGTGCGTCGAGTTCGCACCGGCGAACAGATGGTCATGCTTCAACCCGGGCGTCGGACGGCCGTTCCCCGACAACCCCGATCCGGCACCGTCGTACAACTTCCTCGGCTTCGACCTGACGACCGGGGAATTCCTGTACACCGGGCACCTGATCCGACAGGACCTGTACCGCGGACAGCCGTGCTCCCCCGGCGGCGACCCGTACGTCTTCCGCGCGCCCATCGGCTACTACGAGTGCGTCCGGAGGTAGACGATGCGCGCTTCCGTATTCCGTCCAGCGCTCGGCTTCCTCGCCGTGCTCAGCGCCACGGCTGTCGCCGCAGGTGCCGGCATCGCGTCGGGCCAGAGCGCCACCCACTCGGCAACGGGGACGCTCGAGCTCCGCGCCTCACTGCGGTTGGTCTCGGACCTCGGTGCCTGCCCGCCGGGCGTCAACGCCGACGCCTGTGCAGCGCGCACCGGCCAGGGCAGTGTCTCCGGGCTAGGACGCGTATCCGAGACCTACACCTGGTCCTACCGGATGGGGCCGCCGACGTGTCCCTCGGGCGTCGGGAAGCCGCTCGCAACGACCGGCCGGCTCGTCGTCGTCGGGAAGGGCGAGATCTTCTTCGCACTCACAGACGGAGCCCGGTGCATCGATCAAGAGCCCCTTCGCTACGAGCCGCAGGACTTCACGATCACGGGTGGCACGGGTACCTACGACGGGGCATCGGGTAGCGGCACGCTCGAGCGTGCGTTGGATGCGGGCCGTGGAACGGAGAGATGGATCGGGACGCTAGTCGTCCCGGGACTCGAGTTCGACACGACGCCGCCAACACTGAGCGGTGCGACGTCGAAGACCGTACGCGCGTCCAAGCGCGCCAAGCGCGTCCGGATCACCTACACCGTCACGGCAAGCGACGCCGTGGACGGCGAGGTGCCGGTCACCTGCGTGCCGCGGTCGGGCAGTCGATTCCTGATCGGCCGCACCGTCGTCAGGTGCTCGGCCACTGACTCGAGCGCCAACGCGTCGACGGCGAAGTTCATCGTCACCGTGAGGCCACGACGCTAGTCGGAAGGCGTACGTGCCGCCCAATGCGTCATCTCGCTCCTGTCCCGTCGGGTGCGGTTGTGGTGGGCTGTTGTCGCGATCGCGCCGAGCAGGAGCGTGACGGCGAGGAGGCCGACGATGCCGCTTGCGGGGCCGGGGCGGCCCGGCGCCGATGCGGCGACGAGGACGACGGTGGAGGCGGCAAGGGCAAGCGCGAGCGTCGCGAGGAGACCACGTGCCGACGTGGCGACGGCGCCCGGCTCGACGTGCGCTTGGCGCGGCGTGAGCTCGCGTCGCTCGGCTGCCTCGTAGACGAGCACCAGGGTGGTCGCGAGCGGCGGCACGCTCCACGAGGGGATCTCTCCGCTCGTATGGAGCAGTACGAGTTCGACCGCCCAGCAGGCGACGGCGGCCGGTAGGAGCCGTCGCTCGATGGTGATCGCCGCGAGGAGGAGCGAGAGGCCCGCGAGACCGAGCAGCAACGCCTGCTGGTTGCCGTGCCCGGCGAGTGGGATCACGACCAGGGGCGTTCCGGCCCCGACGGCGAGCAGCGCGAGCACGATCCGCGCGCGGTCGCTCGTCACCGGCGCTTCTCCAGGTTCTCGATGGCGGCGGCGATCGGCTCGTCGGGGCGCCAGCGCGTGATCGAGACGCCTGCTGCGGCGAGGCGGCTGCGGGTCATGTCGCGTTCGAGGAGCCATGTGCGCCAGGCGAGCTCGCCGTGACGCTCGCGTTCGTCGACCGCGAATCCGATCGGGTCGACCTCGATGATCGCGAGGTCGAAGCCGCGACGGCGGAGGTTGAGCAGCGCGCGCGTCACGTACCAGTCGACGAGCGGGCTGAGCGCAACGACAAGCGACTGTGGCGGGAGAACCCGGCGGGGGATCAGGCTCGTGTCGCGCCAGCGGTAGGTGCGGCCGACCTCGCTTTCGAGCACCGCGTCGACGAGCCGGTACAGCTGCCGAGGTGTCGAGCCGGGGAGCACCCACTCGAGATCGCCGCCGAAGCGCAGCAGACCGACGCGGTCCCGCCGTCGCAGATAGCCATGCGCGAGGGTTGCGGCGGCGCGCACCGCGTGGTCGAGCGTGCTCTCGCCGGCGTGCGCCGGTGCGGTCAGTGAGTCGAGGAAGATGACGATCTCGGAGCTTCGCTCCGGGTGCCGGTCGGTGACGAGCAGCGTTCCGCGGGCGGCGCTCGCTCGCCAGTTGATCCGGCGCGCACGCTCGCCCGCGGCGAGCGGCCGTAGCTCGGCGAACTCGATCCCCTCACCGCTCGCCGTGGCAGTCCGGGAGCCGGTTGCCAGACGCGTCTGGCGGGGCGCGACCAGCCGCCGAAGCTGCTCGAGGCGCGGATACACACGCAGAAGCGTCTCCGCCGGCCGGGCTTCGCCGGAACCGCACAGGCCGAGGGTGCCGCTCGCGCGGAGCTGCACACGCCCCGGGTGGAAGACGCCCCAGCGCGAGCAGTGAAGCTCGTACTCGAGCGTGCGGCGCTCTCCCTGCTCGAGAGACAGGATCCGGCGTCGGTTGCCGGTGAGCGCAAGACGGTCACAGGTCTCGACCTGTACGTCGAGGTGACCAACGGCTCTGCGGGCGTGGAGCGCCAGCCGCAGAACGACCCGGTCGCCCTCGAGCGCGCGCGTCTTGGAGAGTGACACGTGCGTCGCCGGGAGCGACGGCGTTGGTGCGGCAAGAGAGGCGGCGAGCGGGACGAGAAACGCGGCGCCGATCGCCGCAGCCGCGGGTTCGGCGAGGGCGATTCCGAGCACGAGCCCCGCGGTTCCGAGCGCAGCGTAGATCGGGCCGCGGGGCGCAAGCGTCACTGCTGCGGCTGCCGCTCGACCGGCACCGGCACCGAGGCCACAGCGGCCTCGACCGCCTCTGCCGGCTCGGCGCGCTGCACCCACAGCTCGGGCGACAACGTCAGCCTGTGCGCGAGCGCCGGCACAGCCACGTGCTTGACGTCGTCCGGCTTCACGAACGTCCGGCCGGCAAGGGCGGCCCGCGCCCGCCCAAGCTTCATCAGTGCGAGCGAGCCCCGCGGCGACGCGCCGACCGACAGCTGCGGCGACTCCCTCGTCGCCCGCGCGATCGCGACGGCGTAGTCCGCAATCGGCTCCGAGACGTGAACGGCCTCGACGGCGGTCTGCATCGCGAGAAACTCGTCCCGGTCACACACCGGCTCGAGCGCCACACGCTCACGCTGCCGGAGCGCGCGGGCGAGCAACACCTCGCGCTCTGCCGCTTGTGACGGGTACCCGACCGCGATCCGCGCGATGAACCGGTCGAGCTGCGCTTCGGGAAGCGGATACGTGCCCTCGTACTCGATCGGGTTCTGCGTGGCGAGCACGAGGAACGGCCGCTCGAGCAGGCGCGTCTCGCCGTCGAGAGTCACCTGGCGCTCCTCCATCGCCTCGAGCAACGCCGCCTGCGTCTTGCCCGGGGCGCGATTGATCTCGTCGGCGAGGAGAATGTTCGTAAAGACAGGGCCAGGACGGAAGCTGAGCTCACCCGTGCGCTGATCGAAGATCGAGGCGCCCGTCACATCGGACGGGATCAGATCGGGCGTGAACTGGATTCGCGCGAAGCTCATCGAACAGACCTCCGCGACGGAGCGGGCGATCAGCGTCTTGCCGACACCGGGCAGGTCCTCGATCAGGACGTGGCCGTCGGCGAGAAGCGCGCAAAGGACAAGCTCGAGCTCGGGGCGCTTGCCGATCACGGCCACCTCGAGCGCGTCGAGGATCTCGCCGCCCAGCCGCTCCACCTCGGCTGTCGAGACAACCGCAGTCAGAGCTGCTCCAGTCGGCCGATCATCGCCTCGACCGCCTCCCGGCTCGTCCCGCCCCCGGCGCGGTCCGAGGAACGCGGACGCTGCGGATCCACCAGCTCGGCCAGGTCACACCCGAGCAGTTCCTCCGCGCCTCGCGGATCGCGCTCGAGCACGACGCCGCGCCTCGCGAGTCGCAAGCCGGCAATCGGCGCGAGCAACGGGCGCAGCCCCCTTTCCCTCTCGTACTCCGAGATCTCGGCGGCAGCGAGCGTCCGCGCGATCGCACGAATGCGCGGCACCCCGTCCGGCCCACGCGGCCTCGGCGTCGAGGGCGGGTTGCGATCGCACAGCCGGTAGAGAACACCAATCGCGACCGCTGCGAGACAGATCGCGAGCACGAACACGGCCGAGACCGCGACCCGCGAATCGACTCCTGCGGCGACGACTGCCGTCAAGACCGCGGTGCGGGGTTGCGGGCCGCGAGCTCGGCTTCGATCGCCAGGAGCGAGGCGATTGCTTCGCGGCGATCCTGCTCACCGACGTCGTGGGCGCTGAAGCGCGCGATCTCGAACAGCCTCGTCAACGCCGACACGGAATCGCCGCTCCCGACGAGGACACGCCCGAGCCGGCCGAGGAGCTCGGACGGTGTCTCGTCGCTCCCACGTTCCACCTCGACCTGGCCGAGGGATCGCTCGAAACGCACGTAGGTGCGCTCGATCGCCGTCCTCGGATCCCTCATCGACTCGAGCTCGCTCAACGAGACGGTGACCGCCTGGGCCAGCTGCTCCTCGAGGTCCGGACGCGCAGGTTCCGTCAACCGCCTCGCGAGTCGCCGGCGCCCGACCAGAGCAACCGGCCCGACAACCGCGAGGGTGACTGCCGCTCCGACGAGAAGCCAGACTGCGGAGCTGGAGTCGCGGGCGCCCGAGTCGATCCTGCCGGCCGTACGAGATGGCGCTACCGTCCGCCCCTCGGTCGCCTGCGAGGTGGGTGCGCGGTTCGCGACCAGCAACGGCCACAACGCCGCACACACCACCAACCCCGTCACCGTCACCAGCACCGCAGCGATCGCAGCGCCCCCGACCGAGGCGGGCAGATCGTCCACATCGGCCGCCTCGAGCCGCCGACGGCGCCTCGCGACCTTCGCCTCACCCGGAGTAACGACCCACACAGCAAGCAGAGCTCCGACGACAACTGCACCCGTCACCCCGGCGAGGGCCGCGACGACCGTGCCCGAGACACCGCCGACGCCGCCGCCCGAATGCCAGGGCGAACGGCCGCTCGCATAACCCGCGAACACGACCAGAGCGAACGCAAAGGCAGGAAGCGCGGCTCCGCGCAACTCGGCCACGGCCGATGACCTCGCGCTCATCCTCGGCCTCACCGACGCAACTGTAGTCCGCCGCGCCGAACTGAACCAACACACAGCACAGCGGCGGATCGACGCTCTTCGCGCCCTCCCCCTCGTCAGCCGGCAAGCCGAATCCGGCATGACGAGCGGGATTCTGACCTACTCCACGCGGTGGGCAGCAGCCACCGCTGCGGTGTCCTGATAGTTCTTGAATCGGGCGATCTTCCCATCCCGGAGCGTCCACACGTGTGCCTCGTGGTTGACAAGAGCGCGGCCGGTGTCCCGAGCCGTTGCCTCGGCGTACACCAGGGACACCACCGTGTCGTTCTGGGCGATGAACTCTCGTGGCTCGAACGTCGTGAAGTCGAGAGTCGATGCGAGACCACCGAACCAGCCCAGGACGGCTTCCCTGCCGTTGAACGTTCCGGCGTTCGGGTCGCCGGCAGGATCGCCGGGATTCACCCACTCGATGTCGTCCGCCATCACCTCGGCAAGCGCCGCCATGTCACCCCGACCGAAAGCCTCATACGCACTCTGGACGAGGCGGGTGTTCTCATCTGCGGACACTGGAGCTCCTTGTCGAGGGGTGGGCGAGGAGTATCTCACTCGTGGCGACTCCCCCCGGAGGCGGCCCCGGGGCGGTTCTACCCCGCCACGTCGAGCGGGCCGCAGAAGCGCTTCGAGGACAAATCCCTCCCCTCTGCTCACGAACCCGCTTAGCCGCCCAGCACCGTCTCGGCTGCCGCCGACGGCTCCGGATCGGGGAGCCGCGTCATCCGGAAGCCTGCCAGGACGCCGAGCAGCGCGGCGATGAGCGGCACGAGCAGCGCGATCTGCAGCGCGATGGGACGGGCCTCCTCGTTGATGCGCAGGATCTCGTCCTGGACGTCTTGTGGCTCCCCGTCCAGGAGCTCGTCGAGCTCGGTGTTGGTCATCACCTCGGCGTTCTCCTCCAGCCCGTCTGCGACCTGCTCCTGCTGCGCGGGCGTGAGGACCTCGCTCGCGTCCGCTTCCTGGGTGAAGGCGACCGCCAGCGACGCGAGCATGATCGCGCCGGCGAACGCGAGGCCGAACGAGAGCCCGAACGAGCCGCCCGCCGAGTTGACGCCCGCCGCTTCGCTGACGCGCTCCTCCTCGATCGGAGAGAGCGTGTAGTTGTTGAGCTGCGAGACGAGGAGGCCGAGCCCGGCGCCGGCGATCGCGAGCGGCACCGCCATCGCCCACCCGGAGTCCGCTCGCGGCACGATCGGGATCAGCACGGCGACACCCGCGGTGAGCAGCACGAACCCGACGAGGATGATCTTGCTCGGGCTGCGCCCGCCCGCCTTCTTTCCGGCGAGCAGCGCGACGGCGAACATCGTCAGCGACAGCGGGGCGAGCGAGAGACCGGCCTCCATCGCGTTGTACTCGAGCACCATCTGGAGGTAGATCGGCAGCGCGATCATCAGCCCGCCGAGCGCGATCTGCTGGAGCGTCTGGGACGAGATCCCGAGCCGGAAGTACCTCGAGGCGAACAGGCCGATGTCGAGCAGCGCCGGCTTGCCTTCTCGCTTGCGCCGGCGCAGCCACCAGACGAGCGACACGAGCGCGACCACGCCGACGGCGATGAGGGCACCGACCGCAGCGCCGCCCTTCTCCCAGACGAGGATCCCGAGCACGACCCCGCCCATGCCGAGCGCCGAGAGAATCGCGCCGACGACGTCGACGCCTTTGGCGCCCGTGTACGGGACGTCATGGATGAGCCGGCTGCCCGCGAGCACGATCGCGATCACGACCACCTCGCCGAGGAACGCGACCCGCCAGGAGAGGTAGGTCGTGATGAATCCACCGAGCAGCGGCCCGATCGCGGCGGCGATCGCGGCCGCGGCGCCGACGAGCGCGTAGGCCCGCCGCTGCATCGGACCCTCGAAGTTCCCGTGGATCAGGGACTGCATGGCCGGGAGCAGGAGTGCGGCGCCGAGCCCGCCGACGATCGCCCAGAAGATGACGATCGGGAGGAGGGTCTGCGACAGCGCCATCGACAGCGCTCCCGCCGCGTAGGCGATCAGGCCGAGCACGAACGCGCGCTTGCGGCCGATCAGGTCGCCGATCTTGCTGCCGATCAGGATGAACGCCGCCGAGACGAGCGCCTCGAGCGCGATCGCCGACTGGACGCCGCTCGCGGTCGTGTCGAGGTCGTGCACGACCGCGGAGATGGACACGTTCATCAGCGACGTGTCGACGACGAGCACGAACATCGCCATCGAGAGCAGCACGGCCAGCCGCATGTCGCCCTTCGGCTCGGCGGCGGCGCTTGCGTCGACGCTCATCGGTTCAGGGCCTCGAGGGAGGCAGTCGCGCCGGGTTCGCGCGGTTCAAGCTTCTTCGCTTCGAGTTGTCGGCGCGCCTCTGCGTTGGCCTCGTGCTCCGACTCGGAGACCTCCGGCCATTGCAGATCGAGGCCGCGGATCGCCTCGACGAGGAGCCGGGCCACGAGGGCCTGGGTCAGCCACTTGTGGTCTGCCGGGATGACGTACCACGGCGCCCACGGCGTCGAGGTGGCGGTCAGTGCGTCCTCGAAGGCGGACATGTACTCGTCCCAGCGGCCCCGCTCGGCGACGTCGGCCGCATTGAACTTCCACTCCTTGTGGGGCGTATCGAGCCGAGCGAGGAAGCGCCGCTTCTGCTCCGCCTTGGAGACGTTGAGGAACAGCTTGACGATCTTCGTCCCGTTCCGGTCGAGGTGCCGCTCGAACGCGTTGATGTCCTCGTAGCGCTCCTCCCAGATCCGCGGGCCCACCGCTGCGGCGGGCAGTCGCTGACTCCCGAGCCACTCGGGATGCACGCGAAGCGCGACGACCTCTTCGTAGTGCGAGCGGTTGAAGATGCCGATCCGTCCCCGCTCCGGAAGACCCCTCGAGATGCGCCAGAGGAAGTCGTGGTCGAGCTCCTCCGAGGACGGCGATCTGAACGAGACCACCTGAACGCCCTGCGGGTTGACGCCCGTCATCACGTGCTCGATCGCGCTGTCCTTCCCGGCGGCGTCCATTGCCTGCAAGACAACGAGCAGTGCGTGCGTGTCGCTCGCCCAGAGCAGCTCTTGGGCCTCGGAGAGGTCTTCGACTCCTTGAGCCAGCACCGCCCTTGCCTCGGCCTTGAGCTCCTCGTGCGAGAGCCCTTCGTAGTCAGGGCCTCCCGTCCAGCCGGGATCCCGGTCGGCGATGGCCGCCGGATTCCCGGGGGTCACGACCAGCTGCTCGAGGATCCGTTCCTGCCTGCTCATCTACGAGCCGACCGACGCCGGGACAGTTCCTCGGTGGGTGCGCTGGTCGAAGATCTTCACGAGCTCCGCGATCGTGAGGTAGACGATCGGCCCGAGCAGGCAGATGCCCCACTGCGAGCTCGTCAAGGAGACCGTGTCGAAGATGCGCTGCAGGAAGTTCAGCTCCGTCACGAGGAAGGTCAGGATGAGCGTCACTCCGATCAGCTGGACGAACCGCCGGTTCTCGAGCGTGTAGCGCCTGAAGATGGTCTGTGTCGGCTCGCGGACCTCGAGGGCCGCGACGATGTGCATCAGCGACAGCGTGGTCAGGCCCATCGTGGTGGCGACGGCGAGGTCGTAGCGATCCTCGCCCCAGGCGACGACTCCCAGTGCGATGACGGCCATGACGAGGGCCAGGCTGCCGAGCCGGATCGCGAGCGGGCGGTTCACGATCGGGGCGCTCGCGTCCCTGGGCCGTCGCTTCATGAGGCCGGGGACGGCCGCGTCGAAGCCCAGGCCGACCGCCAGCACCACGTCGATCGCGAAGTTGATCCAGAGGACCTGCAACGGCGTCAGCGGGGCGCCGTCGGCGACGGAGAAGGCCCCGGCGAGGACGAAGAGGAGGATGAACGCGCCCAGCTGGATCAGCTGGATCCGCACGTACTTCATCAGGTTGTCGTAGATCCCGCGGCCGCCCTCGACCGCCGACACGATCGTGGCGAAGTTGTCGTCCGTGAGGATCATGTCCGCGGCTTCCTTCGTCACCTCGGTGCCGGTGATTCCCATCGCGACGCCGATGTCGGAGCGCTTGAGCGCCGGGGCGTCGTTGACCCCGTCACCGGTCATCGCGACGACGTTGCCCTGGCGCTTCAGCATGTCGACGAGCCTGACCTTGTCCTCCGGTGCGACCCGGGCGACCACGCCGATCTCGCCCACCTGCGCGTCGAGCTCCTCGTCGCTGAGCGCCGCGAACTCGGTGCCGGTCAGGGCGCGGCCCTCGATGCCGAGCTGGCTCCCGATCGCGGCGGCGGTGGTGGCGTGGTCGCCGGTGATCATGCGGACCTGGATCCCGGCGTCCTTGCAGAGCGCGATCGCGTCCCTCGCCTCCTTGCGCGGCGGGTCGACGATGCCGATCAGGGCGAGCAGCGTCAGATCCTGCACCTGCGCGAGCAGGTCGCCGCCGGCGTCGAAGGCCGAGGGGTCGATGTCGCGTGTGGCCACGGCCAGCACCCGCAGGCCCTCGCCTGCGAGCCGGTCGTTCTCGGCCAGGACGCGATCGCGTGCGCCCTCTGCGGGCTCGGTCGCGCCGTCCGCGTCCCGGATCCCGGCCGAGCGCCCGAGCAGCACGTCGGGCGCACCCTTGACGAAGCAGCGCACGACCTTGCGGCCGTCGTGCTCCATCTCGTGGAACGTCGCCATGAACTTGTACTCCGAGTCGAACGGGACCTCACCGACACGCGGGAAGGTGCGCCTCGTCTCCTCGACGTCGACGCCGCCCTTTGCGGCCAGGACGACGAGCGCCGCCTCGGTCGGGTCGCCGACGATCTCCCCGTCACGCACCTCCGCGTCGTTCGCGAGGGCCATCGGGAGAAGGAACGGGTCGAGGGGGGTCTCCGTCTCGCCCGCGACGCGGAGGATCCTGCCCTCGGTGGAGTAGCCCTCGCCCTCGATCGAGTAGCGGCGCCCCACGACGACGAGCTCGCGCGCGGTCATCTGGTTGAGCGTCAGGGTGCCGGTCTTGTCGGAGCAGATCGCCGAGGTCGAGCCCAGCGTCTCCACCGACCGCAGCCGCTTCACGATCGCCCCCTTCGCCGCGAGCGCCTGTGTCCCGAGCGAGAGCATGGTCGTGACGACCGCCGGCAGGCCGGTCGGGATCGCAGCGATCGCGAGGGCGATGCCGATCACGAACAGCTCGTCGAAGTCGTCGCCGTGGAGCAGCCCGAAGATGATCACGAGCACCAGCGCGGCCGCGGCCATGATCGTGATCAGGACGGTCAGCTGGTCGAGCTGGCGCGTGAGCGGCGTCTTCTCCTGCTGAACCCCGGCCAGCATCCCCGAGATCTGCCCGACCTCGGTGGACATTCCGGTCCCCGTGACCACCATCTCGCCCCGGCCGCGCGTCACCGTCGAGTTCATGTAGGCCATGTCGAGGCGGTCGCCCAGCGGGACGTCCTCTCCGGGAACCGGCTCGACCGACTTCAGCACCGGCGTGCTCTCGCCGGTCAGTGCGGCCTCCTCGATCTCCAGCGTCGCGGCCACGATCAGCCGCCCGTCGGCGGGGACCTTGTCGCCCGCCTCGAAGGTGACGATGTCGCCCGGCACGAGCTCCTCGGCGGGGACGTCCGCCCGCTCGCCGCCGCGGCGGACATGCGCGTGGATCAGGAGCATCTTCTGGAGCGCCGCGACGCTCTCCGCGGCCTTGCCCTCCTGGTTGAGGCCGAGAACAGCGTTCAGCACGGTCAGGCCGATGATCACGAGCCCGGTCGACCACTCCTGGAGCGCGATGATGCTGACGATCGCGGCGCCGAGCAGGACGAGCTGCATCAGGTCGCGGTACTGCCGGACGAATGCGTGCCAGCCCGGCTCCTTCTTCGCCTCCGCGAGCTTGTTCGGGCCGACGTCCGCCCGTCGCCGCTCGACCTCGGCGGTGTCGAGACCGGACTGCGGATCGACCTCGAATCGGGCGCATGCCTCGTCCGCGGTCAGAGCCTGCCAGCCCGCGTCCCGCCCGGCCAGCGGGCTCGGCGCGTGGGCTGTGGCGACGCTCATTCGTCGCCCGATCGAGCAGCCTCACGCATTGCGAGGCGTCGCTTCCCGGCCTCCGAGCTCGCGCCGATCGACTGGGTCTCGGTGCTGCTGTTCCTCTCGAAGACCACTCTTGGATCCCTTCAGGTCGGAGTGCCCCGACGGACAGCGGAGGAGGGATTCTCCATGCGCCACGAGCGCATCGCAAGTAGGAACCGAGCGCAGTCTGGGCCGCTGCCGCCGCCGAGGGCGAGGACGGCAACCCGCACGAAATGACCCTGCGAGCCGGACGACGGGTCTGGTCTCGAGGGTGACGCTCTGATCTCAGGAACCCCCACGCCCGCCGGTGTCCTGGCGAGAGATGTGATGGAATGGCTGGTCCACAACAGCTGGCGCCCCAAGACGAGGAAGGTCGACCATGGCAACCACAGTCACCGCACCTGGGCTTTCGGATGAAGAGCGTGTCGAGCTGCTGGATCTCATCAAGGGGGCAGACAGCGTCGAGCTGAAGCTGACGGTGCCCGTCGCGGACAGGACGCAGGGGGCCGCGGCGCTGGGTGTCGATCCGCTCGACGGTCAGATCCGCCAGGTCTTCTTCTTCGACACGCCTGATCTGACGCTGAACAAGCAGGGCCTGGTCGTTCGCGCCCGCCGCGTCCAGCAGAAGGGCGACGACAGCGTCGTCAAGCTCCGGCCCGTCGTCCCGACCGAGCTGCCAAAGAAGCTGCGTGCCTCACCGAACTTCGGCGTCGAGGTCGACGCGATGCCCGGCGGGTTCGTCTGCTCGGGATCGATGAAGCGCACGCTCGGAACGACGGACGTCAAGGACGCCATCGCAGGCAAGCGAGCCGTGCGCAAGCTGTTCTCCAAGGAGCAGCGCTCGTTGTACGAAGCGAACGCGCCGGAGGGGCTCGAGCTCGACGACCTCGCGATCCTCGGCCCGATCACGGTGCTCAAGCTGAAGTTCGCTCCCAAGGGATTGGAGCGCAAGCTGGTCGCCGAGCTGTGGCTCTATCCGGACAACTCGATGATCCTCGAGCTGTCGACGAAGTGCATGCCGACGGAGGCGTTCCAGGTCGCCGCCGAGACACGGGCATTCCTCACCAAGAAGGGCATCGACCTCACCAGCGCGCAGGAGACGAAGACGAAGAAGGCACTGGACTACTTCTCCAAGCGGCTCGCGGCAGAGAGCACCTGACACCAAACCCCGCGCACGACTTCAGTCGCACGACGATCGGGGGTGCCTGCCGCTCCCCCGCGATCGCGACTCGCGATCGCGCTGGAGCTCTCGCGTCGACGGGAGGTAGGAGAGACGTGCCCAGATGAAGAGTGCCAGGACTGCGAAGCAGGTCATCTTCGGCATCGACGGCGGACTCGCCGGCACCGTCTACGGGACGATCGTCGTGATGGCCGTCATCGCTGCCGGCTCACGAGGAGGCGCCACCGATCCGTGGCGGCTCGCAGTCCTGGTGGCGGCGACGGTCCTCGTGCTCTGGGTCGCGCACGTCTACGCCCACGCGCTTTCGGAGAGTGTGGCGGAGGATCGGGGGATGCGCTGGATGGATGTCGAGAAGATCGCGCGGCGCGAGGCCGCCGTGCCGCTCGCGGCCGTGGCGCCCGTTGGCGCACTGGCACTCGGGGGCCTCGAGGTGATCCGAGAACAGAGCGCCGTCCGGCTGGCGTTGGGCATCGGCATCGCGACACTCGCGGTGCAGGGCCTGCGCTACGCGCGCGTCGAGCGACTCGGGCGCATCCCAACCCTGGTCGTGGTGGCGGTCAACGTGACCCTCGGGCTCGTGATCGTCGCCCTCGAGGCCGCGCTCGCGCACTAGCCGCCGGGGTCACCCCTTCGGTCGTCGTAGCGGACGACCGTTCCCGCGAGGAAGTCCGGGAGCCCGCGTCGCCGCTCGGTGAACAGCACCGGGATGAAGCCGGCGAACATCGGCACGATCGCGAGCACGAGCCCGACGAGGCGCACGAGCGATCGAGCGACCGAGGGAGGGTCGCCGGCGGGGCCGTGAACGCGGACGCGAAGCAGCCGCATTCCCGGTGTCTGCCCCGCGGAGCTCCAGAAGAGGACGAAGTACGTGCCGGCGACGAGCAGCCAGCCGGATGCGAGCAGGGCGCCGACGAGCCACTCTGGCCGTAGGCCCCCGACCAGCGATGCGATCAGCGCGGCGGTCCCGACGATCGCCATGAAGAGGACGAGCGTCACGCCTGCGTCGGCTGCGAGCGCGAGTGCGCGCGTTGCGATCCCGCCGTAGATCGGTCGCTCGGCTCGCGGGGGGCGGCGGACGATCTGCTCGGCCCGGTCGTCGAGCCGCGCGGCGGAAGCACGGACGCCGCCGACCACCTCCTCGGCGAGCCCGGTTGTCTGCCGGGCAATCGCGTCCCGGAGCTCGGGGCTCGAGGCGACGTGGCCCAGAGCGCGTTGCGTCTCGTCGCTTGCGAGCACTCGGTCGGTGAGCTCGAGCGTTCGCGGGCTTCCGAGGGCCGCCGTCACGAGGCGCTCGAGCTCACCGCTTGCGGCGAGCTCGGCGACGATGCGCTCGAGCACCCGGTTACGGGCGAGCGAGCGCGCAAGCTCCTCGGGCAGCGAGCCGGCGAGTGCCCGGTCGAGGACGCGGGCGATCTCCGGCGCCGACAGGACCTCGTCCACCGCCTCCTCGATCGGTGCCCGCCAGGCGCGCGCGACTGCCCGTGCCGGGAAGAATGCGGCGCGCCCGGCCACGTCTGCCAGCCCGGAGCGCTGCTCGCCGTCCTTCGATGCCATCACCAGCAGTATCGCTGGCCGCGTCCGCACTCTCCACCGCCGTGCTGAACGGAGGTCAGACGGCGAAGCTCACCGGGGATGTCGCGATCCAGATCAACGTGCCGACGAATATGACGTAGCCGACCGCGAGAGTGATCTTGCGGAGGCGCACCTCGCTGAGCTTGGTGCTCATCCCGGCGAAGAAGAGCGAGACGGAGAACAGCACCACGCCGAGGATGTAGTTCGACGCCCGCTGGATGTTGCGCCGCACTGACGCGGACGACACCTCGGCCTCGGCGTCCAGTCGCTCCGCCTCTGCCGCCGCGGCGAGCTTGTACTGGGGCATCGCAAACGGGGTCAGCGGCGCGGTCGGATTCCTGAGCGGCCTGGTCGCGAGCCACGCCACGACGGCCGGCCGGAACTCCTTCCGAAAGCGCTTGAAGTAGAAGTCGGAGAGCTGCGTGTCCTCGTGCGCGTAGGCGTCGACCCACTGGGTGAACGTGGCGACGTCGACCTGCGTTTGCGCCTGGGAGAGCCCTTGTGCGCGGGCCGCTTCGATCCTGATCTTGTTCGTGGTGGCCGAGGCCTTCGCCTGCTCGCCGTTCCAGCGTGTTGCCTGGTAGCCGCTCCAGGCGGTTGCGACGGCGGCGACCGAGAGCAGGATGGTCGCGAGGGTTTCGAGGCGGTGTGTCAGAGCGGTCTTCCTTCCTCGTCACAGGGGAGGGGAGCCGTGTCGTTCACGACGTCTCGGGCCTCGTCGAGGATCACGAGTGAACGCTCCATCGCGACGGGCTGCAGGCTCCCGACCCCTGGTCGGTAGGGGTTGTCGAGCACCTGGATCGCGAGCAGCGTCGTGGTGACGATTGCGGTCGCGGAGCCGATCAGCATCGCCTGCGAGAGGGCACGCTCACCGCTGTCCGCGAAGAACAGCATGAACGCGAAGATCACGGCCCCCGTGAAGAAGAGAACGATCCAGATCGAGGTCGGAATGATGCCGGCCGCGCCATGCACGCGATCTCGGCGCGCCTCCTCGCGATCGGTGGTCTCGTCGAGCCACTTCCCGTACGCGGCTTCTTCCTCGGATGTGCTCGTCTTGACGAGCTTGAGGGTCGTGAACAGCGCAATCGACCATGGGTTGATGCCGCCGGCCGTTCCGTCCTGCATCATCGGCCACTCCTGGCTCACCACCGAGCGGCCGTAGCAGACGAGCTCCCCTGCCAGACGACCGCGGACATTCGCGGGAAGAAACTGCGCCGTCTGGAATTGCTGCACGACCGTGAGCGCCTCGGACTCCGCACCGCTCCGGGACTGGTCATAGCTCGTGAACGCGAGAAAGATGACGAACCCCGCGAAGATCGCGAACCCCGTCGCCAGCACCCCGAACACACCCGACGCCCGGTCACCATCCTCGAAGTAACTGCCCTCGGGCGCCGACCGCCGCACGAACAACATCGCACCGACCGCGACCGCGACCGCCGAGATGAGGATGAGGAGCGCCCAGAGCAGGTTCATCGGCGAGGCCCAGTATGGAGTGCGGGCTCGGAGGACGCTCGCCGAAGCCTCGGTCAGGCGCTATGCCGGAGCAGGCGGCCCGAACCAGGTGGTGAGCGCGTCAGCGAGCCCCAGCTGGGTTCCCTCGCCCACCCAGGCCACATATCCGTCGGGCCGTATCAACACGGCGGTGGGAGCAGTGACCGCCCCGATCGCCGGGAGCTCCCACGTACCGTCGTATGTGGCGTCGACCAACTGAACCCGATCCGCCCACGGAGTGATGTCGAAGCCGCCGGGCTCACCGAGGTCGAGGAGCACCGGCCGGGCATCGTGCAGCAGGGTGAAGACCCGCAGCGGGCCGTCGGCGGTGACCAGGTCGAGGTCGGGCATGCGGCGCCCGAGCAGCGGGTGTCCCTCACCGAGGTCGTAGTGAATGTCAAGGCCGGACATCATCGCGGCGAACCGCTTGCGCGGCTCGTCCATGCTCAGCAGCTCGGACACGGTGTCGCGCAACGCCTCGATGCGATCGTCGACGCGCATGAGCGCGACTTGCGCCATCGTGGTGCGGAGCACGCGGGCAGCGACCGGGTGGCGCTCGTCCTGGTAGGTGTCCAGCAGGCTTTCCGGCGCTGTCCGGTGGACCACCTGCGCCAGCTTCCAGCCCAGATTCACCGCATCCTGCACACCGGTGTTGAGGCCCTGTCCACCGACCGGGGAATGCACGTGCGCCGCGTCGCCGGCCAGCAGGACGCGTCCCTCGCGGTAGGCCGCGGCCTGCCGGGTCATGTCGGTGAACCTCGTGATCCAGGTGGGACTGTGGATCCCGTAGTCGGTCCCGTAGACGGCGATGAGGCCCTCACTGAGATCGCGCAGGGTGGGCTCGGTCGTGGCTCCGACGTGCGGTTCGGTCAGCATGACCCCGACCGTCCCCCCTGGCTTGTAGACCACCTCGCCGTCCTTGATCTCGTACTCGACCTTGCCCAGGGCATGCATGCCCGAGGGAGTGCGGCGGATGCCCAATTCCGGCTCCTCGGCCATCTCGACCTCGGCGCGCAGGCTGCTCGTCGTCGGGTCCCACCCGGGGAACTCGATGCCGGCTGCTTTACGGATGAGGCTCCGTCCTCCGTCGCACCCGACGAGATACTCCGCCCGTAGCGACTGACCGTCGGACAGCGCGACGTCGACGCCGGTGTCGTCCTGCGCGAAGCCGGTCACCTCACGTCCGCGGTAGATCGTCACCGGCAGCTCGCCGACCCAGCCGGCCAGGATGCGCTCGATGTGGTTCTGCCACAGCCCGAGCCCGTAGGGATGCCGGGTGGGAAAGTCGCTGATGTCCAGCGTGGTGCCGGCGAACCCCGCGACCTGGGCCTCCTGTCCCTCCGAGAGGAACCGATCGGCGATTCCACGCTGATCGAGGACCTCGATGGTGCGTGAGTGCAGACCGCCTGCGCGCGAGCCGGGGAGGTCCTGGCTGGCGCGCCGCTCGACAATGGCGACGTCGACCCCGGCCAACGCCAACTCGCCCGCCAGCATCAGCCCCGTCGGACCTCCTCCGGCGATCACCACCGCATGCTCGGTCATGGCCACGCTCCGGCCGGCATCCACACGCATCTCAGTACCCATTTCCGAGGGACATGCGCGGCCAAGCCCGCTCAGAGCAGGTACGCGACGTCGTCGGCCTCGTGACCTAGCAGCCCAGCACGGTTCGTGATTGACTCCGTGGCGGATGGCCGACGTCGCATCAGCGCGCGCGGGTCGCGGGCGCCTGATCGTGGCCCGGGTGCTGACGGTGCTGGGCGTGATCCTCGCGATCGTGACGATCATGTCCGGCTATCTGCGCTGGCAGGCGTTCGACAACGACACGTTCTCGAACACCGCGGAGGAGTTGATCGCCAACCCGACGATCCGCGCCCAGGTGGCATCACGGCTCACCGAGGAGCTGTTCACGCGAGTCGACGTCGCGGCCGAGATCGAGGCGCGTCTGCCGGATGACCAGAAGGGGTTGGCGCTCCCGCTCGCCTCTGCGATCCAGAGCCGGCGGCGCGCGTGTCGCCGACGAGCTGCTCTCGCGACCACGCGTTCAGGAGCTCTGGGTGCTCGCCGCGACGCGGGCCCAGCGACAGCTCGAGCGGGTCTTGGACGACGACACGGGAGCCGTTTCGACGGAGAACGGCAAGGTCGTGCTCGACCTCCGTCCGATCGTCATTCAGCTCGGTGACCAGGTCGCGATCATCGGCAACATCGCACAAAAGCTTCCCGACGACACCGGCCGCATCGAGATCGCCGACGCAGACCGGCTCGAGCTGGCGCAGGATGTGACCGGCCTCTTCAAGGCGGTCGCCGCGTGGATCTGGATCCTTCCGTTTGCGCTCTGGGCCGCCGCGCTCTGGCTCGCCCGCGGCCGCCGGCGGATCGAGCTCCGCGCGATCGCCGTCGGCGCGATCCTGGCGGGCGTCTTCGTGCTCGCCCTCCGAAGCGTCGCCGGCGGGTACCTCGTCGACGACCTCACGCCACGGGAGTCCGGAAAGCCGGCGGTGCAGGCGGCCTGGGACATCCTGACGTCCCTCCTCGCCGACGGGGCCTGGTCGCTGGTCCTGCTCGGTGCGGTCGCGCTGGTGGGCGTCTGGCTTGCCGGGCCGAGCCGCAGCGGCGCCTGGGCACGCGGCCAGCTCGCCCCCGTCTTCGCCCGGTGGGAGCTCACCTACGGGATCGTCGCCACCGGCTTGCTCCTCCTCGTCTGGTGGGGCCCGATCGTCCAGACCCGCCGCTTGCTCTACATGGTCGTCTTCACGGCGCTCCTCGTCGCGGGTGTCGAGGTGCTGCGCAGGGTCGTCGCGCGGCTCCCCGGCTCCTCTACGACGACCACCTAGCGTCCCGGCGTGACGGCCCCGGGCGGAGCTCCTCCGCAGCGAACCGCAACCGCTGCCCGAGTAGGCGCGGTAGCGCCGCGTAGCGGGCATATACTGGCGCTGCGCTACCGAGAGACGGCTTGTTCTCGGCCGAGGGGATCGTTTTACGGCGCCCTCAGCTTGAGCGCTGACCCCCGACCGAAGGAGAGATCATGGCAGTTGGCCCCGTAGACGTGTACATCATCGGGTTTCCGGGCAACAAGTTCAGTGGGAAGATCGCGCCGGCGATCCTGGATCTGGTGGAGAACGGCACGATCCGGGTGCTCGACCTGCTGTTCGTGATGAAGGACGCGGATGGTGTGGTGACGACGCTCGAGGCGGCGGACATCGACGAGGAGGGCGCGGCCTTCCTCGCGATCGACGTGACGAAGCCGGGTGCGTTGGGACCCGAGGACGCGGAGGAGGTCAGTGACGATCTTCCCGCGAACAGCGCGGCGTTGTTGATCGCGTACGAGAACCTGTGGGTCGGGAAGGTGGTCGAGGCGCTGCGGGACGCGGACGCCGTGTTGATCGACTCGATCCGGATCCCGGTTGATGTCGTGGAAGCGTTCGAGGCAAGCTAGCCCCGCCCCTTCGAGATCGAGAGGTAACGAGATGGGACTTGTCCGTATGGCAGCCCGTACCGCGGTTGTTGCAGGAACCGCGACCGCCGTGTCGGGGCGTGTGCAGCGCCGTCAGGCCGCGAAGTACGACGAGCAGGACGCGCAGCAGTACGCCCAGCAGGCGCCGCCACCGCCGGCAGCAGCGCGCACCGGTCGATGACGCGAACGCGCAGCTGCAGAACCTGGCGCAGCTCCACGCGCAGGGCGTGCTGACCGACGAGGAGTTCGCGGCCGCCAAGGCCAAGATCCTCGGAATCTGACCCGACCGCACCCGCCCCGCCGGTGAACCAGGTCGAGGCGTACACGCGGCTGGCAGGGGTCTACGACGAGATCGTCGTCGACCCCTGCCACGACCGCTTGGCCTCGTTTCTCCATGAGCTCTGGAGTGCCGACACGGAGGGCGTGCGGTCTGTCCTCGATCTCGGCTGCGGCTCCGGCCTCCTCGCGGTCGAGCTGATCGAACGGGGGTACAGCGTTGTCGGTGTCGACGCCTCCGAGGCGATGCTCGCCGTGGCTCGCAATCGGCTCGGTCCCGAGGCTGCGTTGAGCCGAATGACGTTGCCCGAGCTGACGCTCGAAGGTGTCTTCGACGCGGCCGTCTGCACGCTCGACGGCTTCAACTACCTCTCACCGGACGAGTTGCGTCTGACGATGGCTGCGGTGGCAGACCGGCTTCGGCCCGCCGGGTGGCTCGTGTTCGACCTCCACACCGACGCGATGATGGACTTCACGATCTCCCACGGCGTCGTCGCGGGTCGAGCCGCGGAGAACGACTTCGTGATCAGCAGCGTCGTCGACCCGAGCGCTCGTACGTGCGACACCAAGATCGAGGTCACGCGACCCCGTGACGGTGACCCCTTCTGCGAACGGCACCGCCAGTACTTCCACGCAGAGAGCGACGTCCGCGCGTCCCTCCAAGACGCCGGCTTCACGGTGACCGCGGTCGCCGAGGAGTACACGCACCAGCCGGCAGACGCCGCAACCCTGTGCGCGACATGGACAGCACGGCGTCTTTCGGCGACGCCCGGCCCGCAGTGGGTTTGCCTGATGCGCCATTGGTTTCCGCTGATCATCCTGGCGGCTGCGCAGTTCGTGATGGTGCTCGACTCGAGCGTGATGAACGTCTCGATCTCGCAGATCGTGGCCGACCTCGATACGACGGTGACGGGTGTGCAGGCGGCGATCACCGCCTACACGCTCGTGATGGCGGCGTTCATGCTCGTGGGGGCGAAGCTCGGGGATATCTGGGGGCGTGACCGTGTCTTCGCGGTGGGTCTTGCGGTGTACGGGCTTGGCTCGTTGACGACGGCGCTGAGCCCGAACCTGTACGTCCTGCTTTTCGGCTGGTCGCTGGTCGAGGGGCTCGGGGCAGTGCTCGTGATCCCGGCTATTGCCGCCCTGACCGCAGCCAACTACGAGGGGAAGGATCGGGCCTTCGCGTACGGGATCATCGGCGGCGTCGCCGGGGCGGCCATCGCGGTCGGCCCCGTGATCGGTGGCTGGGTGACGACGTACTACTCCTGGCGGCTCGTGTTCGTCGGGGAGGTCGTGATCGTCGTCGCGATCCTGCTGGTGCGCAAGCAGATGCAGCCGGCGCCGCGGCCCGACCACCCGCCGCGGCTCGACTTCGTCGGCGCGGGTCTGTCGGCCGCGGCGCTGGGTCTGATCGTCTTCGGCATCCTCCAGAGCAGCAAGTGGGGATGGCTGCTGCCCGTCGACGCGCCCAGCATCGGAGGACATGAGATCACCCCGCTCGGCTTTTCGCTGGTGCCGTTCCTGATCGTCGGCGGCGTTCTCCTCCTCTGGTCCTTCGGCATGTGGGAGGAGCGGCGGGAGCGGCTCGGACAGGACACATTGCTCGAACGCGCACTGCTGCGCATCGAGTCGCTGCGTGCCGGTCTGACGGCGCTGCTGTCGCAGCAGCTCGTGCTGATGGGCACCTTCTTCGTCCTGCCGGTCTATCTGCAGGTCGTCCTGGGGCTCGACGCGTTCGAGACCGGCAAACGGCTGCTGCCGATGTCGGTGACGATGTTGATCGCCGCGCTCGCCGGCCCCAAGCTCGCCGCCCGGCTTGCGCCGAGGCTCATCGTGCAGGTCGGCCTCGCTGCGATGGTTGTCGCAGGCCTCGTCCTCGTCGGCACGATCGATGTCGAGCTGAACGAGACCGGGTTCAAGCTCTCGCTCGCGCTGTTCGGCGTCGGCGCCGGTCTGATGATGTCGCAGCTCGGCAACGTGATCATGTCGTCGGCCCCACCGGGGAAGACGAACGAGGCCGGCGGCCTCCAGGGCACCGCCCAGAACCTCGGCGCCTCACTCGGAACCGCGCTGATCGGCTCCGTCCTGCTCACCGGCCTGCTGACCGGCTTCAACGATCGCATCGCCGAGAACCCCGCCCTCTCCGAGCCCGTGCGGGCGCAGATCACGGCCGCGACCCAGGAGGGGATCGAGATCGTCACGACCGAGCAGGCGAATGCCACTGCGATCTCGGCCGGGCTCACGCCCGCGGAGGCGGACGCCGTTACCGCCGACTACGCGGACGCTCAGCTCGAAGCGCTCAAGAAGGCGATGCTCGCGGTGGCGCTGCTCGCGCTCATCTCCCTCATGTTCACGCGGCGCCTGCCGAGCAAGCCCCTGGCACCAGAGCCAGACGCCACAGCCTCGCCCTGAGGGCTAGAGCCGCCACGCTCGGAATCGAACTCCCGGTGCCGCCCCTAGCGGACGGGACTGACCCCGTGCCAGGGTCGCCGCGCAACTCGCCGTCGAGCCCTAGGTCTCCGGCTCGTAGGTGCAGCTCCCGGCGTCGTCGCAGGTGACGTTCACGGTGAGGGGCACGGCTCGTCCGCGGTCGCGTCGTCGGGGTTGTCGGTTTGCATCTCGGTGGTGCACTTCCAGTGTTGCGCGTCGCCGTCTTCCTCGCACACGAAGGGGTCGGCGGTCTGGTTGTCGGCGAGGCGCAGATCGAGCTGCTGGTCGGCGAAGGTCTGGATCTGGTTGACCGAGGCCGTGTTGGCCGGGGGGTCATCGGATCCGCAGCCTGCGGCGATGCCTGCCAGGACGACGACGACGACGACGATCAGCGAGCGGCGCATGCGATCGAGTATGTCAGGTCGCAGGCCGGGACGCCGCTCGTCGTCGCGGTGCGTCCCGTTCAGCGGTCGATCATCCGCTGCTGCGCCTCGGCGTAGCGTGCGCCCTGCGCCTCGAGCTGTGCGTCGTCGATCTCGCGGAGATCGTCGGCGCTGAGCTCGAGGTCTGCCGCGGCGATGTTCTCCTCGAGGCGATGGAGCTTCGTCGTGCCCGGGATCGGCACGATCCACGGCTTCTGTGCCAGGAGCCAGGCGAGCGCGACCTGGGCGGGAGTCGCGTCATGGCGCTCGGCGATCCGGCGGAGCAGCTCGACGAACGCCTCGTTTGCCTCGCGGGAGGCGACGTCGAAACGCGGCACGGTGTTGCGGAAGTCGTTGCCGGCGAAGCTGGTGCTCGGGTCGATCGTGCCGGTCAGGAAGCCCTTGCCGAGCGGGCTGAAGGGGACGAAGCCGATCCCGAGCTCCTCGAGCGTCGGCAGGATCGCATCCTCGGGCTCACGCCACCACAGCGAGTACTCGCTCTGGAGGGCGGTGACAGGCTGCACCGCATGCGCGCGACGGATCGTCTGGACGCCGGCCTCGGAAAGGCCGAAGTGCTTGACCTTGCCGGCCTCGATCAACTCCTTCACCGCGCCCGCGACCTCTTCGATCGGAACCGCCGGGTCGACCCGGTGCTGGTAGAGCAGGTCGACCGAGTCGGTCTGCAGCCGGCTGAGTGAGCTTTCGACGCTGCGCTTGATCGTCTCGGGACGGCTGTCGACGCCGCCGCCGGCGTCTCCCTCGAGGTCGAAGCCGAACTTGGTGGCGATCACGACCTGGTCGCGGACGGGGGCCAGCGCCTGCACCGACGAGCTCCTCGTTGGTGAACGGACCGTAGACCTGGGCGGTGTCGAAGAACGTGACGCCGCGCTCGACGGCGGTGCGGATGAGCGCGAGCGACTCGTTTCGGTCGGGGAACGGCGGGTAGCTCTGGCTCATGCCCATGCAGCCGAGGCCGATTGCCGAGATCTCGAGCGAGTCTCCGAGTGTCCGGTTCTCCATGCGTCCTCCTAGTGGGGTACGAGCCTGGTCGTCGCGGCGCGTGCGGTCGGGGCGACGGTAGAGCGCACGATCATGAGGGCCACTGAAGCACGGACGACGCGTCCGGTGACCGACCCTGTCGATCCAGGTACCGGCAGGCCCCCTCAGCCCTGTCGAGAGAGGATTACCCTCGTCCCGTGGACGCCAGGAACGAGATGAGCGAGTTCCTGACCTCTCGGCGTGCCAGGATCACGCCCGAGCGCGCCGGCCTGCCCTGGTTCGGAGGCAACCGGCGCGTGCCGGGGCTCCGACGTGAGGAGGTGGCGCTCCTCGCGGGCGTCAGCGCCGACTACTACACCCGCCTCGAGCGCGGCACCGCCACCGGCGTGTCGGAGACCGTCCTCGAGGCGCTCGCGCGTGCGCTGCAGCTCGACGAGGCCGAGCGCGCGCATCTCTTCGATCTCGCGCGCGCGTCGAGCCCGACTCCCCGACGTCGCCGCCGCCCCGCGCCCCAGCGCCTGCGGCCGAGCGTGCAGCGACTGCTCGACGCGATGACGGCCGCACCGGCGTTCGCCCGGAACGGGCGGATGGACCTCCTCGGAGCGAACCCGCTCGGCCGTGCGTTCTACTCGCAGCACTTCGACAGCCCTCACGGCCCCCCGAACTCGGCACGGTTCATCTTCCTCGACCCGCGTGCGCACGACTTCTACGTCGACTGGGAGAAGGTCGCCACGGACGCCGTCGCCGTCCTCCGCTCCGAGGCCGGCCGTGACCCCTACGATCGTGATCTCTCGGATCTCGTGGGCGAGTTGTCGACCCGGAGCGAGACGTTCCGCACACGGTGGGCCGCGCACAACGTCCGGTTCCACGACACCGGCTCCAAGCGCTTCCACCATCCCGTCGTCGGGGAGCTCGAGCTCACGTACGAGACGATGACGCTCGCCGCGGACCCTGGCCTCATGCTCTTCGTCTACACCGCCGAGCCCGGCTCCCGGTCGGCGGAGGCCATCGACCTCCTCGCGAGCTGGGCGGCGACGCTCGACCCGGCCGCGGCAGAACACGCAACCGACGAAGCCTGACCGCGCTCGATGCCGTCGCGACTCCGGCTCACACGACAGCAGATCCTGGCGTTCCGACGACGAGTTGGTGGGCTCAACGAGCGGATGGCCGAAGGCTCGGAGTCGCTGCGGCGGGCGGCGTGGGCCGGCCTGCAGGACAGCATGCCGAGAGCCGCGCTCCTCTCGCTGCACGCGCGGGTCGAGAAGGTCGAGCCCTCGACGTGGGAGCATCCCTCGCTCGCCCAGCTCTGGGGGCCGCGCTATCAGACCTACGTCGTCGCCGAGCGCGACTTCGCCCTGTTCTCGCTGGGGAGGCTCCCCGACAACGCCAAGGGCCGCTTGCGGGCCGAGCAGATGGCCGAGCGGCTACGCCTCCATCTCGGCGGTGAGCGCATGGCCGACCGCGAGGCCGGGCGCGCGCTCGGCTTGAACTCGAACGCGTTCAGGTACGCGGCGCCGACCGGTACGGTCGCGATCCGCTGGGAGGGCGCTCGAGCACCGACCATCTGGACGGTCGCGGCACCCGAGATCGAGCCGGGCGACGCAACCCGCGAGCTCGCTCGACGCTACCTCCACATCTTCGGGCCGACGACGGCTGACGGGTTCGCTCGCTGGGCCGGGATCTCGCGCAGCGCGGCGGCCGGTGCATTCGCCTCGCTCGAAGGATCGCTGCTGCCGGTCCGATCGCCGCTCGGCGACGAGCTCCTGCTCGCAGCCGACGAGCCGGCGATGCGTGCCGGCGAGACCCCTGCGACGCCCACGCGCCTGCTGCCGAGCGGCGATGCCTACTACCTGCTGCAGGGGGCAGAACGGGAGCTCCTCGTCCCCCGAGCGGATCAGCGGCTACGGCTCTGGACGTCTCGCGTGTGGCCGGGCGCGCTCCTCGTCGAAGGCGAGATACGTGGAACGTGGCGACGCGCGCAGCACATCGTGCGGATCGACGCCTGGGGACGCCTGTCGCGTCGGATGCGCGACGCGATCGAGGCCGAGGCCGGCGCCCTACCGCTCCCGGGCATCGATCGAAGCATCGACGTCGTCTGGGACGCATGAGCGCGTCCGAGACAGCGTCGCGCAGGCAACGGCGCGGACATTGAGCGCTGATTAAGCGCCCGAATCTCGCTCGATCGGCCCCGACCCGGCTCTCTAGCATGGCAAGGGTGCCGGCGAGCGCAGAGCCCGGCGAGGCAACGCCCGCCCCATCCGACGAGCCGCCCGCCCGGCGCGGCCGCCCGAGCCGGCGCGTCCTGATCGCGATCGCGGCGATCCTCGCGGCGGCGGTCGTGCTCGGGGTCGTCGCCCTCTCCACACGCGGACCGTCGGAGCCGGCGCTCGAGCGGGCCGACGTGGGTTCGATCGCGTCCGACGTCGTCGAGAAGGCGATCGAGGACGAGCGGGCGGCGCCGGCGACGTCCGCGGTCGTCTACCAGCAGATCCTTCCGTCACTCGTCCAGATCCAGGCGACGCACGCCGTCGTCGAGCGGCGACACCGCCGGGCTCGGCACTGGAGTCATCGTCAACGCGAGCGGAGCGATCCTCACCGCGCTCCACGTGGTCGACGGCGCGACGACGATCCGGCTGTTCTTCGTCGACGGCACGCGGTCGAACGGCCAGATCGTCTCCGCCGACCCCGAAAACGACATCGCGGTGCTCGTTCCCGATCGCCCTCCCCAGCCGATCGTCCCGGCCGTGCTCGGCGGCGTCGGCCAGATCGGCGACGAGACGTACGCGGTGGGGCACCCCCTCGGCTTCGTCGGGTCGCTGACCTCCGGTGTCATCTCCGGGCTCGACCGCACGATCGATGCGCCGGACGGGAGGCGACTGCGTGGCCTCATCCAGTTCGATGCGGCCGTCAACCCCGGCAACTCCGGTGGCCCGCTGCTCAACCGAGGCGGCCAGGTGATCGGGATCGTCACCGGCCTGGCCAACCCGTCGCGTGACGGCTACTTCACCGGCATCGGCTTTGCGGTGCCGATCGGCGCCGCAGGAGGCGCTGCCGACGCCCCACCCAAGTGACGAGAGGAGCCCATGAGCCCACAGCCCACACTCGATGCGTCCCTCGAACAGATCCTGTACGAGGTCAAGCGCGTGATCGTCGGCCAGGACGCATTGCTGGAGCGGATGGTCGTCGCCCTCCTCGCGCGCGGGCATCTGCTCGTCGAGGGCGTTCCGGGGCTCGCGAAGACGATGGCGGTGAAGACGCTCGCGCAGGCAATCGGCGGAGAGTTCCAGCGCATCCAGTTCACCCCCGACCTCGTTCCCGCGGACATCGTCGGCACCCGCGTCTTCAACCAGAAGCACGGCGAGTTCCAGGTCTCGCTCGGTCCGGTGTTCGCGAACCTCGTCCTCGCCGACGAGGTCAACCGGGCGCCCGCGAAGGTGCAGAGCGCGCTGCTCGAGGCGATGCAGGAGCGGCAGGTGACGATCGGCAGGGAGACGCATCGGCTCCCCGACCCGTTCCTCGTGATGGCGACGCAGAACCCGATCGAGTCGGAGGGGACGTACCCGCTGCCCGAGGCGCAGGTCGATCGCTTCATGCTCAAGGTGCTGATCGACTACCCGAGCTCGACCGAGGAGTTCGTGATCGTCGAGCGCATGACCGCGGCGCACGACGCGGCCGGGCGTGCCCTCGACGGGGATCAGCTCCTCGCGCTCCAACGCGCGGCGGACGCGGTCTTCGTCGATCCACTGCTCATCGAGTACGCCGTCAAGCTCTCCAATGCGACGCGCGACCTCGGCGCCGTCGGTCTCGGCGAGCTGGCGCACTACGTCACGTACGGCGCGAGCCCGCGGGCGTCGATCAACATGATCCTCGCCGGGCGCGCGCTCGCGCTCGTCCGCGGACGCGAGTACGCGCTCCCGCAGGACATCCAGGAGATCGCGCACGACGTGCTCCGCCACCGCCTGGTGCTCTCGTACCAGGCGCTCGGCGACGGGATCGGAGCCGACGCGGTGATCGACCGCATCCTCGCCAGCGTGGCGGTTCCCGAGATCGCCCTTCGCGAGCGAATGGCAACAGGACGCTCCTGAGCGAGATGCCGTCCGCGGACGCCACGCGCCCTCTCGGCACGCCGACGCCGGAGCAGCTCCTGACCCGCCTCGAGTGGCAGGTCGTCCGGCGTCTCGACGGCATCCTGCAGGGCAACTACCGGACGGTCTTTCGCGGAGCCGGCCTGGACTTCCTCGACCTCCGCGAGTACGAGCCCGGAGACGACGTCCGGCACATCGACTGGAACGTCACGGCGCGGATGGACACCCCGTTCGTCCGCCAGTACGCGGAGGACCGCGAGCTCACCGCCTGGCTGCTCCTGGACCGGTCTCCCTCGATGGGCTTCGGGCCGATCGACCGGCCGAAGGAGCTCGTCCTGTGCGAGCTCGCGACGACGTTCGCACGGCTTCTCACGCGCGGCGGCAACAAGGTCGGGGCGATCCTGTTCGACAACGAGCTCGAGGAGACGGTGCCGCCGCGGAGCAGCCGTAACCAGGTGCTCCACCTCACACGGAGCCTCCTCCGGCCCGCCCCCGACACCAACGGAGCGGTCACCGACCTCACCCGGCTGCTCGAGACGGCGAACCGGACGATCCGTCGGCGATCCCTCGTCGTCCTCATCTCGGACTTCATCACCGCGCCCGGATGGGAGCAGGCTCTGCTGCGGCTGAGCGAGCGCCACGAGGTCGTCGCGATCCGGCTGCTCGACCCCCGCGAGTACGAGCTGCCGGACGCGGGGCTGATCGTCGTCCAGGACGCCGAGACCGGTGAGCAGCTCGTCGTCGACTCGAGCGACGACGAGTTCCGGCACCGGCTGCGAATGGCCGGCGAGCACCGGGAAGCGGAGCTGCGGGCGGCAACCCTCCGCGCGGGCGTCGACATCTGCGAGGTCTCGACCGCCGACGACCTCGTCACCGCCATCGTCTCGATCGTCGAGTCCCGGAAGCGGCGCCGCGCCTGATGTCGCTCGGCTCGCCGTGGATGCTGCTCTGGCTCGCGGTCGTCCCGCTCCTCGTGCTCGCGTACCTCCGGCTCGTCCGTCGGCGGTCACGACGCGCCGATCGCCTCGCGTCCGAGGGGCTCGTCCCGACCACGGCGTCCCGGCGCGGACTCCGGTGGCGACGACACGTCCCGTTCGCGCTGTTCGCGACGGCGCTCGTCCTCGTCTGCATCGGGCTGGCGCGGCCGACGATGAGCTTCGCGCTCCCGCAACGGCAGGGGACGGTGATCCTCGCGTTCGACGTGTCCAACAGCATGCGGGCAGACGATCTCGAGCCGACCCGGATGCAGGCGGCGAAGGCGGCGGCCACCGCGTTCGCGGAGCGGCAGCCGAGCACGATCCGGGTCGGCGTCGTGGCGTTCGGCGAGAGTGCCGTGACGGTGCTCCGGCCGACCACCGTCAAGGCGGAGGTGGTCGCAGCGATCCGGCGGCTCTCGGCGGGCGGCGGCACCTCGCTCGGCCAGGGCCTCTTCACCTCGCTCAGCACGATCGCGGGAAAGCCGCTGCAGATCGACGAGTCCGCGCTCGAGAGCGAAGCCGGCGAGGTCGACATCGGCTTCTTCGGCTCGTCGGCGATCGTCCTCCTCTCCGACGGGGAGAACACGTCGCGCCCCGACCCGCTGCAGCTCGCCGAGGTTGCGTCCTCGGCCGGCGTCCGCGTCCATGCGATCGGGATCGGGACACCCGAGGGAGCGGTGATCGAGGTCGAAGGATTCAACGTCGCGACTGCCCTCGACGAGGAGCTGCTGACCGAGATCGCGGACGTGACCGACGGCTCCTACAACCGGGCCGGCGACGCGGCCACGCTCCAGCGGGTCTACGAGTCCGTCGACCTCGAGCTCGCGCGCGTCGAGCGGCAGCGCGAGGTGACGGCGCTGTTCGCGGCCGCCGGCGGGCTCGTGCTCGCGCTCGGATCGCTCCTCTCGATCGCCTGGTTCGGGCGGGTGATCTGAATGTCGTTCGCGTGGCCGCTCGCACTCGTCTCCGTCCTGGTCGTGCCGCTGATCGTCGGCGTCTACTGGTGGCTGCTGCGACGTCGGCGCCGACAGGCCGTTCGCTACTCGAGCGTCGCGCTGCTCCGCTCGGTCATTCCGAGACGCAAGCGCTGGCAGCGGCACCTGCCCATCGCCCTGGTGCTCGCGAGCCTCCTCGCGCTCGGGCTGGCGGCGGCCCGGCCACACGTGGTGCGTGACGTCCCGTACGCGCGGACCTCGATCATCCTCGCGCTCGATGTCTCGGGGTCGATGTGCTCGACGGACGTCAAGCCCAACCGGCTGGTCGTCGCACAGGAGGCCTCGCGCGCGTTCGTCGAAGACCAGCCGGACGAGGTGCGGATGGGTCTCGTCGTCTTCTCGGGGTTCGCCGAGCTGGCGGTGCCGCCGACGACGGAGCGCTCGGAGCTCATGTCGACGATCGACACGGTCACGACCGGTCGCGGCACCGCGATCGGCGGTGCGATCCTCAAGGGCCTGGACGCGATCGCCGAGGTGAACCCGGCCGTCCAACCGGTCGGCGACGTGTTCGCGCTCGACGACACACCCTCGGCCGGGTCGGGCGGCGCGCCGCGTCGCTCCGAGGACTACGTGGCGGACATCATCGTGCTCCTCACGGACGGCCGGAACACCCGGGGAATCGAGCCGCTCGACGCGGTGCCCCACGCGATCGAGCGGCGGGTGCGCGTCTACACGATCGGGTTCGGGACCACCGAGCCCGCAGAGCTCTCGTGCACACGCGAACAGCTCGGAGGCCGGGTCTTCGGCGGCGGGTTCGGCGGTGGGGCCGGCTTCGGCGGGGGCTTTGGAGGCGCCCGCTTCGCGGACACACCGACCCTGATGGCGATCGCCGAGCAGACCGGTGGGACGTATCACGCCGCCGAGGACGCGGATCAGCTCCGCGAGGTCTTCGCCGAGCTTCCGAAGGAAGTGGCGACGCAGCGGCAGCCGACCGAGATCACGTGGATGCTCGCCGCACTCGGTGCGCTCCTCGGCGCCGCAGCGGTGGCAGCCTCGATCCGCTGGAGCCCGTACCCGTAGCGCGGCCGACCGATTCGACCGCAGTCGACCTCGCTTCGGGGGCAACAGCGGTTCAAGATAGGCGGTTGACGTGCAGCGAGTGAGCAACGGGATGATCTGGGCGGGGACGGCGGCGGTCGCGTTCGCGAGTCGTCGTCGCGTCGCTGCTCTACGGGAGCGAGCCACCCTGGCTCGTCGTCGTGCTCGTCGCGCTCGTCGTGCTGGCAGGCGCCGTGATCACGAGCTTCGGCGGCGACGCCGGCGTGCGGCCTGGATCCGCGCCACGATGCCGGCGCCGACGGTCGAGCGCCGCCCGGAGCGACCGGTGACGAGGCCGTCGCCGGGCCCGAGCCCGAGCCCGCAGAGAGTCGAGCCCCGGACGCCGCCCCCGACGACGACCGCCACCGGTGTTCCGCTCGGTCCCGAGGCGAGGCGCGCCGGAGCCCGGGGCGAGTCGCTCGGCGACCAGGCCCGGCCCAAGCCGGGCTCGCCGGACTGACGTCCACCACCACAGGACGGAGCGGCCGACCGGCTACCCTGGACGCGCCCGGAGAGGTGTCCGAGTGGCCTAAGGAGCGCGACTGGAAATCGCGTACGTGGTGAAAGCTGCGTCGCGGGTTCAAATCCCGCCCTCTCCGTTCGAAAGGGTCCCGCATGGGGCCCTTTCCGTTGAGGTTCCGACGCCTAGGAGGCGCCGGCCGCAGCCGAGACGTAGGCGGCGACCTCGGTGATCTGCTCCTCGGAGAGCTGGTCGGCGAACGACGGCATCGCGCCCATGCCGTTCGTGACGCGCTCGACGACGAGCTCGGCCGACGGCTTCGCCTCGTCGAGGTTCGGCCCGACCGTGCCCGTGGCACCGGCGTCCGCAAGCGTGTGACAGGTAACGCAGCCGGCGCTCGC
The DNA here is from genome assembly GCA_963712255.1 of uncultured Actinomycetes bacterium. GTDB lineage: Bacteria > Actinomycetota > Thermoleophilia > Gaiellales > Gaiellaceae > Gaiella. The sequence goes on along the minus strand of CAVQHL010000008.1, from coordinate 98,662 downwards.
GAACACCTCCTTGCCGACGGCCGTGCTGCCGCCCGCGGCGGGCGGCGGAGTCTCGCCCTCGCCCCCTTCGCCTCCCTCCTCGCCGTGGCCGCCCGTGCCCTCGGCCGCGTGCGCCTCCTCCACCTCCTGCGTCTCGCTGACCCAGACGACCGTGGTCATCTGGGCGAGGAAGAAGATCACCGACGCGAGGATGTACGCGTCCAGGCGCTTCGGGAAGCCCGGATTGCGCTTCGGCACGAAGATCGCCGTGACGATCGCCCACACGATGAACGTGATCGCGACGGTCAGCAGAACTGTCTTTCCGAGCGTCGTCAGGCCGGAGAGCAGCATCGCGCGGACGCTACCACGCCCCCTCGGAAGCCTCGCCGGGAACGGCGCTCAAACGGTGAAAAGTCAATAGGGTTTGTCTTGGTGACACCAGACGAGCGGCTCGACCGGTATGCCCGCCTCGCGGTCGAGGTGGCGGTCAATCTCCAACCCGGTCAATTTCTCCGAATCTCGGCCGAACCGGAGCATCTCCCGCTCGTACGGGCGATCGCCGACGTCGCGTACGAGCGCGGAGCGCGCTACGTCGAGACCCACTACCGCGACATGCACCTGCGGCGCGCCCGGGTCCAGCACGCGCCGGAGGACAGCCTCGACTGGTCGCCCCCGTGGACGCTCGCGCTGCTCGACCACATGATCGAGACGGGCGGCGCAACGATCGCGATCACGGGCGAGTCCGAGCCCGAGCTCCTCGCGGACCTCGACCAGCGTCGCGCCCAGCGCACGCGCGCGCGCCTCGCGGCGGAGAAGCTGCTCGACGCCGAGAACCGGCGGCTCATCCAGTGGACGATCGTCGGCTACCCGAACGAGGGCTGGGCGCGCGCCGTCTTCGGCGAGCCGGACGTCGAACGCCTCTGGGACGCGGTCATGACCGCGACTCGACTGGACGAGCCCGACCCCGTGGCCGCGTGGCGGAGCCACATCGACCGCCTTCGCGAGCGCGCCGCGTCCCTCGACGAGAGACGCTTCGACCGGCTCCGCTTCACCGGTCCCGGCACCGACCTCACGGTCGGGCTGAGCGACAAGCATCGCTGGCTGACCGCCGCCGAGGAGACCCTCGACGGCGTCCCGCACCTCGTCAACGTGCCGACCGAGGAGGTCTACACGACGCCCGATCGGCGGCGCACCGAGGGCACCGTGCGCTCGACGTTCCCCCTCGCGCTCGGCGGGACGATCGTCCGCGGCCTCGAGGTCCGCTTCTCGGCCGGCAAGGTCGCCGAGGTGCGCGCCGAGACCGGCGAGGACGCCGTGCGGGAGGAGATGGCGACCGACGAGGGCGCGACCTTCCTCGGCGAGGTGGCGCTCGTCGACGGCGACTCGCGCGTCCGGAAGACCGGAGTCGTCTTCCTCGACACGCTCTTCGACGAGAACGCCGCGTGCCACATCGCCTGGGGCCAGGGCATCCCGGTTGCGCTCGACGGCGGCGAGGAGATGACGCCCGAGGAGCTCGACGCGGAGGGCTACAACGACTCGATCGTCCACACCGACTTCATGATCGGCGGCCCCGAGGTCTCGGTCGTGGGCATCGAGCCGGGCGGCACCGAGGTGCCCATCATCCAGGACGATCAGTGGGCCCTCGCGTGACCTGGCCGCAGGCGCGCCGTCCGCTAGCCTAGATCCCTCCCGGGCGCATAGCTCAGCGGGAGAGCGCTCGCTTCACACGCGAGAGGTCCCTGGTTCGATCCCAGGTGCGCCCATCGAGACCTGCGCGGCTAGGCGGAAACGGCTTGAAACCGTGAGCCAGGCGTGTCGCCAGGGGCGCGAAAGAGCAGATGGTGCTGGACCGGTGCCGGACCGGGATTCGTTCCCTGGCCGAAGCGTCGACATCGTCGTGGTTCGAGTCCTGCACCGCCCATCCAGACCCCTGTGTCCATGCGAAAACGGTTTGAAACCGTGGGTCAGCCGTGCGAGGAAGCTCGGATCTTGCGAATCCGTGCGGCCCTCGGTGCGGCCCTCGTAATCGGCCGAGCGGGCGCCGCATGGTCGCTACTGGTCGTGACGAGGCTCCGTGATCTGACACCGATCTGACACGGCGTGCGGCGTTCGCTGACTTTCCCGACTCGCGCGCCCGCACCAGAGCGACGGATGAGGCGGATGTTAGGTCGGTGTCCGATGATGCCGATGACATGGTGCGTCGCTCGAAGCATCTCTTGGTGATCGCGGTCGTTGTCGGGGCGGCAGCTGCCGTGAGCGGTTCAAACGGTGCGTCGGGTGAGTCGGGCGTGATCGCGTTCGAGGGTCGGGGTGGCCTCTACACCGTTGGGGCGGGTGGTGGGGTGCCCCGTCACATACAGGGGACGGTTCCCGGGGACGGGAATCCCCGCTGGTCGCCCGACGGGCGGCTACTCGCGTTCGAGCGATTCGCGAACGACAACTGGGACTTGCACGTGATGAATGCCGACGGGAGTGGGCGGCGGCAGCTGACGTTCAGCCCTAGCGACGACGATTTCGCGATGTGGGCTCCTCGTGGGCGCTCGCTGGTCTTCACTAGCGAGCGGGACAAGGGGACTCGTAAGAGCATCTACGTGATCCGTATCGCGACGGGCGCCGCACGCCGTGTGACGAGAGACGGGAAATACCCCGATTGGAGCAGAGATGGTCGGATCTTCTTCACCGGCGGAGGGTTCGGCTCGCAGCCTGTCTTCACTGTTCGTCCATACGGGAGCGATCGCCGACAGCTGGGGTCTCTCGAGGCGCTGACAGTGCGCGTCTCTCACGATGGAAAGAAGCTCGTGTACCAGCGGGGCACGCCTGGAAATCTGTACACGGCCGACATCGACGGCACCCGCGCGCTGCCCGTAGCCGCGTCTGATGAATGGGAAGGCGATCCAAACTGGTCGCCCGACGACAACCGGATCGTCTACGAGAGTTCCCTACACAGAGGTGGCCCCTATGCCATCTACATCGTGCCGTCGAACGGCGGGCGAAGAACTCGAGTGACCTCGATGCTCGGCTGTTGCGCGGACTGGACGCAACGAGCTGGCGGCTAGACCGCCGCGGTCGTTGGGCGCGGTCTAGGGCGTCTGTAAATCGACTGCGTCACGGCGGGTCGGACGCACTTTGTGGCTCAGGGGATCGACCGGCGACCCCCAGCTTGCAAATTCTCCTGGAGGGGGTCTCGGAGGGTCAGTGATGGGCGGAGCCGAGGAGGCAAGCCGTCGGCGGCGCGTGCGTCGTCGAGGTTGGTTGCTGTCGGTCGTCGTGATCTGACACGAATCTGACACGCGTTGGTCGGCCACGGCTCCTCAATGAAGGTGCATGCGTAAACTCAGCCGCCATCAGCGCTCGGCTGAGGCACCCGACAAGCAGGGGACTACAGGGCTGACTGCAGTAGCTCCCTCGTTCGTCTTCGTCACCGACCCGGTGCGCGCCTCAGATCAACATGGCGATCTCGATCTCCAGGCCGAGATCGCAAAGCCGCTTCGTCGGGGGGTACCCACCGGCGCGGGTCGGGCTCGCGCGTGCGCGCGCGTGCGCGCGAGAGAAAGTGGTGGGCGTTCGCGACCGGGGCGCCCGGAACCAGGCCCCAACGCGATGACGATCGCGAGGGGGAGGGCGGGTACCGACATGAACCGACTCGCCTTGTCGGGCGCGCCGCCAAACGCGATGGATAGACGCCTCTGCGCCTCGTGTCAGACGGATGTCAGATCGCGGCCGAGGTTCAGCCGACCTCTGCGAGCGCTCGAGCCATCGTCGCACGTTCCTTCGGCTCCCAGCGCTCGAGTTCCGACCGGAGCGCCTCGCCCCCGCTGTCGACCACTGTGCGGATCTCCGTCGCGTACGAGAGCGCGAACACAAGAGAAGAGCGGGCGCTACGCGCCCGCCCGGTCCTGCCCCGAACGCGCCAAATCCTGGCCGCCGTGCTCACCCCGTCAACCCCTCCGGGGTCGGCGCTCCGCGCCTTGACGGGCCTCCGCGCGGCAACCAGGGGCACGTAACGGGGCAGGGCCGAACGCCGAGTGCCGAAAGTCGGACACAGGAGCGGTCGCCCATGCGAGTGAGCTTGAGGTGGAGACTCTTGGATGAGCGAGCCGCTCGCGTTGCGCGACGAGATGCTTCGGACGAGACTTCGCGGAGTGGAGCCCTCTGAGGAGATCCGGCGGATCGTTGAACGATGGATGCAAGCGATATCGGAGCGCGATTCCGAGTCGAGCCTCGAACGGGTCTCGGACCTTCCGGGCGCTCTGATGATCGGAACCGATCCCGAGGAGTGGTTCCAGGGTTCCCAGGCCCGCGCTATCTGGGCACGCCAACTCGACGAACTCGACACGTTCGCGGTCGTCGGTACCGAGATCGAAGCCTGGGAAGAAGGAACCGTCGGCTGGGCGAGCGTCAAAGAGAAGATCAGCTGGGACGATCAAGTGGCCGAGTCTCGCGCCACGTATGTCTTCCATCTCGAGCGCGGTGAATGGAAAGCAGTGCAAATCCATTGGTCAATGCCGAGAGGGAACGTCGATCTCTTCGGCAGGGAACTCACGGTCAGCCTCGGGGCACTTGAGCGAGCGATCGAGCGCGAGCGACCAGATCTGTTTGCCACGCTCGCGGTTGACGGCACCGTGACGATCGTCTTCACAGACATCGTCGACTCGACCGTCCTCACCTCGCGCCTTGGCGACCACGCTTGGCGCGATGTCCTCCGACGCCACGAAACGGTCATCCGCGACGTCACGGGAGATCACGGCGGCACGGTCGTAGAAACGCAGGGTGACGGTTCGATGCTTGCGTTTTCGAGCGCGCGACGCGCAGTCGCGTGCGCGCAGGCGATCCAGCACGACATGTCCACGGCGTTTGCCGATGACTCTCCGCCGATCCGGATCAGGATCGGCATTCACACGGGCGATGCGATCCAGGAAGCGGACCGCTTCTTCGGCACCACCGTTCATTACGCAGCGCGCGTGGCTAGCCAGGCGCTCGGCGGTGAGGTTCTTGTGTCGAATCTGGTTCGAGAGCTCGTCGCTAACTCGGGGGTCCAGTTCACCGAGAGTCGCGAGGTAGAGCTCAAGGGACTCGAGGGCGCGCACCAGCTTTTCGCCGTCGAGCGCACCGATCCATAGCCGAAGGACTCTCTTCAAGCGACATTCCGCACGCCTGCGCAGACGTGCGTGGCCTATCCGGGTACGGTCGCGGCGTGTCCGACACGATCCTTCGAATCTCCTTCCGCCGCTGACGCATTCTCAGCTTGTTTCAGTTGCCTCGAACCGGGTACACCGTGCGGTCCACCCATTAGCTCTGCCTCTCGCCTTGTCCCGAACCTGTGCCGATGCGCCAGGCCGAGCGGGAAGAGGCGCTTTGAACACAGAATCGCTGATCACCCGGTACCCGGTGGGCGGAGCCACGTCCCTATTCGGCGACACCGCGCCTCAGGAGGACGACGAGATGACCCATGACGGCGAGACGTGGATCATCGAGGAAGTCATCGCGGGCGACGACGGACAGACCCTTGTCAGGGCGCGCCCTAAGCGGCCGGAACGGCCGGATCTCGACGACGACGAGCAACGATGAGCTTGGGGTCGAACGACGACGCCGAGCAGCACCGGTTGCGTCTCGCGCAGACGGCACTCAATGAGGCGGCATTCCGCAGCCTCAACGAGCAGGTCTACGGGCCTGGAGGAACCGGAGCGAGCCTCCCACAATTCTCGATCGCCTGCGAGTGCGGATCGGCTTCCTGCGCCGTCACCCTTGAGGTCGACGCGACGCTCTACGGCGACGTGCGATCCGATCCCCACCGCTTCCTGGTCATAAGCGGACACGAAGACCTTGAGATCGAGAGGGTCGTCCAGCGGCACGGCAAGGTCGTAGTAGTCGAGAAACAGGCAGGCGAACCACAACGCCTGGTCGAAGCAACGGACCCGCGCTCCACCGACGCCACCTAGCACTCCGGGACGAGAGCGGGTGGAGTGAGCCTCAGGGGTGCCCTGGGAGCTGCAGCTCAGCGGTCATCTCCGCATGTCGTGCGCGGACTTGATCTGCACGAGATCGCTCGACCGCGGCAAGGTCACGCGCCCTCATTGCTAGTTCCGCTGTGCGGGTTACCTCGTCGCGGTCGCCCCGTATCGTCATTTCCAGGGTCTGCTCCTCGTATACCTGCGCTGCTCGGGCGTGGAGCTTCGCGGCTTGCTCGTGAAGCATGGCGATGTCCTCGACCGCTTGTGCCTCGACCGCGAACAAGAGGTAGTCGTCCATCGCTTCACCGATTCCCTTGCCTGGGTCGCATCAAACGCTTACTGGCGCCGGGCGTCAGAGCTCAAGGCGATGAAGCAGCACCGGCATCGCGTCGCCTCTAGCTCGCGCCGCCTCTAGCTCACAAGATTGGGCCGGGCTCTCGCGGGTTACTGCCTTGCGTGCTGTCTGCCGTTTCTTTGGCGCAAGCTCCACAAGACCAGATGTGGCCGCCGACGCCATCGGACTCCCAGTACGAATGCTCCGCCACTGGGGACGACTCGTTCAACGGCTGGCCGCAGTACGCGCATTTCTGCGTCGACATCTGCTCGGTTGGTCGCTGATAGCTCATCCAGGATCCTCAATCGCAGTGGAGACCATGCCTGTCTTACCGCTCGTCGAGGTCGGGTTGGGCGAGAACACGTTGCAACTCAGTCACCGTGTCCCGGTCTGCCTCCAGGAGTGGCGGCAGGAAGTGCCCGTCGAGCTCCAGCACGTCGCGCAGTTGCTCGGCTTGTCGTCGGCTCAACGTGATGTAGCCGTTCGGGCCCGCGTGGGGCAGGTCAAAGGTCAGCCGTTCTCCAACCAATGCGGCAAGGGTCTGCCACGTACCCGTGGTCCGGTCGTGATGGATCGTTCGGAGCGGGACGACTTGGATCTTGTTGCCGACGATCCGCGCCCGAGGGTGCGGTTGGTCTTGGATCGGCGAGACGGCAGAAGAGATGCGCGGGTCGAGCATGAAAGCCGCACCCCCCACGCGGCCTCCATCCTCGTCTCCCCGTTCCGTTCCCAATGTCCCGCCTGCTAGTCGTCGTTGCGCCGGACGAGCGCGTTCGGAGGCCGGTTCAGCCAGGCGGCTGAGTAGTAAGGCTTTCCGTCGACGTATCGGACTCCGGGGACCGACTCCGGCATGGTCGTGTTGGCCCGCTGTTGTAGATGAGCGACGCGGGCGGCAACCTTCGCCAAGACGCCACGCGAACGCCTACGCCGACGTGACGAACCTCTCGCAATGCCTCCCCCTGCCCGCATAGAGCTCATTCCTTGCCGATGTCCCAAGCCCCTAAACGCGGTCTCAGCGAGCCGAGGGCGAAGCTTCGTGGAGTAGCGTCCCGGTGTGCTTCCGACGGCCACGACGTGACGTGCAACCCCTGGGAGCCAGCGGCGGACGCTGCTGGACGGTGTCTGGGCCGACGCGACGTGCGCCCGGCTCGCCGACGTGTTCGACGACGGCCAGGCGCGCTTCGACGCCGTGGTGGGCCATGGGTTGGAGGGCTCGTCGGCAAGCGCCGGGACGGGGTCTATCGTCCCGGGTACCGTGGCTGGGTGAAGACCAAGAACCCGGCCTACTGGCGGCGCGAGTCCGAGATCGAGCATTATGCAGCGTCGCCGAGAGCGCATCGGGATCCGCTAACGGACGCCTACGCCGTCGTCGTATAGTCGTCTGATGGAAGGCCCACGGATCGACGAGGTACGGATCGAGTTGCCTGACGGGACGGTGTCGATCCCTTGGTCGTCGCGTGATGCGCTGTTGGAACAACTTCAGACGCGGGATTCGATAGTCGACGTCCCGGAGGCCCGCGAGGCGTTCGAGGCTGTCGGCACGTCACGGCCCGTCCGTCTGACGGATCCGCAGAAGCTCGCAGTTCGGAAAGTCATCACTTTCTGGGCGAACGAGGCGGGCGGCAGCTACGAGGATCTTCCGGAAGGGATCCACGACCTGCGGAACGCGCTTCACGTCGATCTCCCCATTGACGACGACGAGGTAGCCGAGCTAGACGCGCGTGACTGACCGCCCCCGACCAGGCCCCACCATGATCACCGCATCGAGGGGGAGGGGTACCCTCCCGCGGGTCGGTCCCTCGCGTGCGCGCGCGTGCGCGCGATAGGAAGTGGTGGGCGTTCGCGAGCGGGGCAAGGCGGCGACCAGGCCCCATCACCATCATCACGCCGAGGGGGGTGGGTACCCTCGGACTAGGTCGACGCCTCGCGTGCGCGCGCGTGCGCGCGAGAGAGAATGGTGAGCGTTCGGGACGGGGGCGGTTGGCGGGCTAAGCGCTGCGTCAGGGTGGTGCAGTGTCGACGGGGCCGAGGGTGGTGAGCGCTTCCTCGAGTGCTCGCTCGGTGCGGCCGATTTCGGCGACGATCTCGTCGCGGCGTTCGCGTGTGGAGATGACACGCCGTCGCAAGGCGTCTGTCCATCGGTGATTCCGCGCGACCCCCGACTCGGCGGGTCGGTCATCTCGGTGCCACGCCCACCCCCTCGCAATCGTCATCGCGGTGGGGCCTGATCCCGGGCCCTGGTGCCGCGAGGTGGGCTTGGCCGGGATGGCAGCCTTCTTGCTCGTGGAGCGCATCGGGTCGACGCCACGCACCGGTTTGGAGACGCCGCAACGTGGCCGGGGTTATCCTCGGCCGATGCGACTCCGCAGGGACGCCAAGGTCGAGCTACTGAAAGGCGTGCCGCTCTTCGCGAGCTGCTCCAAAGAAGACCTGAGGCAGATTGCAATGCTCGCCGACGAGGTCGATCGCGACGAGGGTCGCACACTGATCCGCGAGGGTGAGCGCGCACGGGAGTTCTTCGTCGTGGTGGAGGGCTCCCTTCGCGTGACCCGCAAGGGCGACAAGGTAGGCGATCTGGGAGCTGGCGACGTCGTCGGTGAGATCGCGTTGGTAACCGACATGCCGCGTACAGCGACCGTAACCACGTCCAGCCCGGTGCGTCTGCTCGTGCTGACAGATCGCGGCTTCCGTGACCTGCTCGAGCAATCCCCGGCGATTGCGACCAAGATCCTCAAGAGCCTCGGCGAGCGGCTGCACTCCGACGCACTCTGATCGTCATCCAACTCCGAACAGTCGCACCTGCGGCGCTCGTGTCCGCCCGACCCCCGCGTCGGTGAGCTCGGTACCACCCACCCCCTCGCGATCGTCATCGCGGTGGGGCCTGATTCCGGGGCGCGCCCGCAGGGGCGTCGCGAAGTCTCCGTGAGCCCGTCAGGAGGCCGGCAGCCGGGCCTCGCGGGTACTCGTCGCAATTATCAGACCGTCCTGTCTGCGGCCAGCGCTTCGGTCTCCGTCGCCCGCCACTCGAGCCCGATTGCCCGGAAGCTGGCCGCGGCCTCGTCGATGAGCGACTCGTCGCGGCGGGAGATCCCGAGCGCGCGCAGCGCGAACGGTCGAGTGTAGCTCTGCTCCTCCAGGAACGGCCTCGCTTCGGACTCGAGTCGCTCGGGCTCGCCGAGCGAGAGGAGCGCGTCGAGCCGCGCGGGCGCGGTGTCGACGTCCCATGGGCCGCCCCTCGCCGGGAGCGTCTCGAGGATGCGCCGGGCCTCTTGGTCGTTCGCGCGAACGACCGCGAGACGCAGCAGGGCGGGCTCGAGCTCAGCGGGGCCGGCAACTACGGCGCCCGTACGGCCCATCTCCTCGAGACGGCATGCTTCTCGCTCGTCACCGAGCCGCGAGAAGGCCAACGCGCAGACGAGCACACTCCGCCAGTTGAACTGGCAAGGAAAGTCCCGGTTGGCCTTGCTCGCAGCCTCCGCTCGGCCCGCCAGCTCGGAGAGGACCTCCCACTCGCCGAGCACGCTCGCCAACAGGACGCGCAGACCCACCGCATGCATTTCGTCGTGCGGCGTCAGCGACGACGCAAGCCGTTCACAGGCCTCGGCGAACCCGCGCGCTTCGCCGAGGCGGCCGGCGCGCGCGTAGACGAAGCCGCTGTTCCAGTGCTGGTGGAACAGGTATCCCGGATCGGCAAGCGCCGGGGCACCCTCGCGCGAACGGTCCACCCAATCGCACGCCTCCCCGTAGCGACCGGCCTGCGTCGCCGCGTACGCCCGCGCCTCGCTCGACAGCACGATCAGCCGCGGCTCGCCCAGAGCCTCGCCGATGGCAAGGGCCTCTACTGCGGCGTCGATTGCCCGTCGCGGGTTCGCAAACGCATCGGCCAAGTGTGCGTACGCCCGCGCGGCCGTGTGAGGCTCGGACAGCTCAAGCGCCCTGGCGAGCCAGCGTTCGCCCAGCTCACGTGGGGGAGGCTGCTTCCACATGTACGGGCGGCCGAGGACGTACAGGGCGAGCTCGGCGTAGATCTCGGCGGCGCTTGAGGCATCCGGACCGAGCTCCAGCGCCTGCTCGAGCGAGCGCCGGAACCCCTCGATGTCGAAGCGTTGCAAGTACGTTCGCGCAGTCTGTCCGAGGATCTCGATCTTCAGCTGGTCGTCTGACGCCAGCTCGAGCGCGCTGCCGAGGAGCGCGAGTGCCTCCGCGATGTCGCATCGCCGGGCAGCCAACTCCGCGGCGCGTCGCAGCCACCTTACGGCCAAACATCGCAGCTCCCGATGCCGGTCAGCGTCGTCAGCCCAAACGAGATCCGCGTCTTGCGGTCGCACAGCCTCGGCGTAGTGGTGGGCGAGGAGCGATGCGTCCTCGTCCCTGGCGCCTCCGCGACGTTCCAGCCAGGCCGCGAATTCGGCATGCAAGAGCGCTCGCTCGCGCCTCGTCAACGAGCCATAGGCGACCTCCTGCGTGAGCGCATGCTTGAAGACGTACTCGCGCTCGCCCTCCAGCGACGAGCCCGGCCGCCGGCGGATGAAATCCCGCTGCTCGAGCACACGAAAGTCGAGCTCGACCCCGCCTAGGAGCTGCCGGATTGCGCCGGGCCAGAACGCGCGTCCGATAACCGCCGCCGCCTGGAGTCCCGCCTTATCTCCTGGCGGCAGGAGGTCGATCCTCGCCGCGAGCACCGCCTGGACCGTTTCGGGAATCGCCGTCTCGTCCCTGAGGGTCGCCTCGCCCCATCCATCCTCGCGAAGGGCGCCACTCTCGATCATCGTCCGGAGCAGCTCCTCGAGAAACAGCGGGTTTCCTTCGGCGCGGCCAAGCACCTCGCGAACGGCCGGCGGCGCCTCGGCCGGCACCACGCCTCGGAGCCAGCGGCCGACGTCCTCCAAGTCGAGCGGCTCGAGCCAGACCCAGTCGCTCGGCACACGTCCTCTGCCCCAAGTTGGACTGCGCTCCAGGAACTCCGGACGCGCCGTGGCGAGCAACAGGACGGGCGCTCGCACCTCTACGAGCATGCGCTCGAGGACCTCGAGCAGTGGTTCCTCACCCCAATGGACGTCCTCCACGAGTAGAAGGAGCGGCTGTTCAGCCGCTACCTCGGCGACGAGCTCGATCCACGCGTCGTGGAGCCGGTCGCGGGCTTCGATCGGGTGGAGAGCGCGGGCAACGTCCAGGCCGAGCGTGAGCGCGAGGATGCCTCGGCCGGCGAGGATGCCGAGGACACGCTCGGGACCGTCGCTGTCGAGGATGCCGAAGTGCTCCTTGACGATCTCCGCAAGCGGGCCGTACGTCCGCGCTGGGCCGTACGGCACGCAGCGGCCGGTGCGGCGCAGTGCCTCCTGGGCTTCCCTGCCGCACCAATCCCACAGCTCGCGCACCAGGCGTGTCTTGCCGACCCCAGCCTCGCCCATGATGGTGACCGCGTGCGGCGCGCCTGACGACCGGACGCGCTCGTACGCGAGCTGCAGAAGCTCGAGGTCGGCGTCACGGCCGACGAATGTGGGCCGAAGGCCCGGAACGCCACGTGGCCGCATCAGGGAGAGGGCGCGTTCAAGCCTTCGGCACTCGACCCCTTCCGCCTTCCCTTTGGCCTCGACGCGCATCGGCGCATCGAACTCGAACGCGCCCGCGACGAGAGCAGCCGCCCGCTCACCCACCAGGATCTCGCCCGGCATGGCCGCCTGCTCGAGCCTTGCGGCCACGTTGACGGCGTCCCCCGTGACGAACGAACTCTGCTCGCGAGCCTGCCCGACGACCACCTCACCCGTGTTGACGCCGATCCGCAGCGACAACGTGCCCGCGAAAATCTCCTCCAGCCGACGCCGCATCGCCAGTCCCGCGTGGAGCGCGCGCTCGACATGATCCTCCTGTGCCGTCGGAACCCCGAACGCGGCCATCACCGCGTCGCCGGCGAACTTCTCTACGGTTCCACCGGCGAGCGAGATCTCGTCGGCCATCGCGTCGTAGAAGCGATCGAGCGTCACTCGAGTTCGCTCCGGATCCTGAGAAGCGGCGAGCTCCGTCGAACTGACGAGATCCGCGAAGAGGACGGTTGCGAGCTTGCGCTCGGCGCGCTCATTGCCCATCGCGCTTCCACGATGAACCCTTCGAGTGAGCACGGTCAACCTCGACCGTCAGACTCGCAGCGCCCCACCCCCTCGCGGTGATCATGGTGATGGGGCCTGGTCGTGGGGCCGGCCCCGGGCCGAACGCCCACCTCTTCTCTCACGCGCACGCGGGGGAGTTTCCACGCTGGTCGGCACGTACGAGCGCCGCCGGATCTGACAAGCGTCTGACACGCCAACGAAACGGGCCTACCATTAGCGATTCAGCGCAGTCTCACTTAACCACGCCCGAAAAGAGCTTCACGGTCGCTTGCGGGAGCCGTCCTCTCGTTCGACCCACTGGCGGGCGCTCAGGACGAGCATTTCTACGAAGACGGTCACGGATTGAACCGCGCCCTCAGGATCTCTTTCCCCACAGACGACGTTGTCTGCTGAGGGAACAATGGTCGGCGACCTTGAGGCGAGCTATCGGCCGAAGAGTTGTCTGAGGCGGTCGAACCAGCTGACGTGTCCGTGCCGCTGGTTCGGTTTGAGGTGCGTGGCGTCAGCTTGCTGTTCTGCCGCCGTGATGCTGGCTTTCAACGCTCTTCGTTCCTCGTCGGGGGTGCCAGACCAGGCGAGCAAAGCACGCGCCTGGTCAGGTGCGAGCGTGCCCCCCGGAAGCTGCCAGCAGTGCAGGTACTCCCGAAGCTCCTCCTGCGTGTGGGACTCAGAGGCTTCCGCCATACGCTCGGACTCTCAGCCCGGCCGGTGAGCGGGGTCGCCACCGTATGAACTGCGCTCCGCGATCGAGCCGTCCTCGTTGTGGATCAGGTGCTCGGTCTTGCGACGCCTTGCTTCTGCGCGTCCGGCTTCGACTGCCTCGGCCTTGGTGTCATACGTGCCCGGAAGCGGGGCAGCATTCTCCACACTGTTTCTCCAGCTTCCGTCCGCGTGAACCGTGTGCACGAACCCTTCAGCCATGTCCCCCTCCTCTACGCCGTGGATAGCCGAGCCGATGTACCCATCCCGAGCGTTCGCAAATCTCTTCTTGGTCGTGTTCACGGCGGGATGCAATGGCGGCTCCGAAGACCTTGGTGTCCTCGTCGCTGATTGCCGTCAGGCTCTTCTCCACAGGAGGGGGGCGCGAGTGTTTGCCGCAGGTCGGAGCCGCCGCGACGGGTATCGCAGGTTTAGTCGGTGGGCAAACGTACAGAGCCCAGATTGGCTGGGCGAAGCCGGCGGCTCACGCTCTCCGTGGGCCTCGCGCCGCCCCCTCAGGTCACCCTCACAACGAACCCGCTCGGCTGCAAGGCGTACCCGAAGCTCGGAGCCGCCGCAGCAGGTTGTCCCCTCGGTGGCAGACCGGTAAACGCCGTGCTTGGGCTTGAGCGTGAACGCGGCCAGTCCGCCGCAGACGAACTGGCCGCTAATACGTCTCGGCGCCCCGAGGACGAAGGACGGCGAGCCGCAGTGAGACGACCATATTCGCTGTCGCGACGGGGCTTGACCTGGCCAAACGAGGCGTATTCGGTCTAGGCAGCTGCGGACTTGGCGAGGATTTGGCGGCCCGCGAACCCCGAGCGGCGAGGGATCCCGCGCTCGGTTTCGTCCGCGGCCCGTCGCGCAGGGCGAACTCGGCCGCCTGTGACACGGGTCTCCGGGACCTGTGCGGTGGTGAGTAACGACGCCAGCGGCCTTCGCGCGTTGGCGAACGATCCGTGCGGACTCGCTGAGTGCCTGGCACCCGCTAGCTCGTGAGGTTCATGTGCCATCGCGACGATTGCGCGACGCTCCCGCCGGGTATGGCAGTGTCGTGACCGACGCCATCAGCGCCGTCCCAGGCGCCGAGCATTGGTCGTACGGCTCTTTCGAGTTCGACCGCGAGACGGGACGCCGTACGGTGCCGCTCGTGCGCGACGACGGAACGGCTGCCGCGTTCACGATCCCGGAGTTCGTCAGCGAGCCGGGTGACCTCCAAGCGATCGCACGGATCGTCATCGCGGCGTGCGAGCGTTGGGAGAACCGACAAGGAGTCGGCGGCTGACCGAAGAGCAGAACACCGTGGAAGAGCCGGAGCAGACGGTCCCGCCGCCGAGGGTGCACCCACCTCAACCGCCTATACATCTCCGCCCGTCGGACGAGGTCGGCGAAGATGCGGCGGCCGACGAGCGCACGTCGCCCTTCCCGTACGCGGAGAAGTTCGACGAGTGGGTCGCCGACGAGACAGTGGCTCCCGACGGGTGGCAGCATCGTCGCGGGGCGGGCGACGCGGATGATTAGCCTGCTCGACCATCCGCGCGGCGCCCTCCTCGGAGTAGCCGGGCCGTTGCTCTTTCTGGTCGGTGTCGTGCTTGTCAGTTGGAGCGAGCGTGACTTTATGGCTGAGCTGGGCTGGGAGAACTGGCCGAGCGGGACGGCGCTCGGCCCTCACGGCTGGGCGACGGTGCTTGTTTTTCTGCTCACCGGTCTCTGCCAGATGGGCTTCGCGTTGTCGCTCCTAGTGCAGGCGGGACGAAGTTGGGTGCGGAGGCTAGGTGCCGGTCTCCTACTCGTGTCTGGCTTTGGGATGGCCATGCTGGCCTTCAAAACCAATCACCCGGACACTGACGTGACGTGGCACGCCGCCATTCACGTCGCCGCGTACTTCACGTTCTTCGTCGGCCTGCTGCTCGCTTACGTCTTTCTGGCGTGGGGCTCTTGGAACCGGCTCGACCGCTCCTCGTGGCGGTACACGCCGCTTGCACTGTCCCCTGGCTCGGGGTCTTCTTCCTTCCCGACGGGCTGAAGGCAAGCAACTACATGTTCTTCGCGATCCTGCTGTCGCCGCTATTGATCCTGGCGATACGCGTGCTCGCCACGGGCGGCTGGCCTGTCGCGCGGCGCGCGGATCGCAGCCTCAACTGAGAAGCGTCACGGTCGCCTGCGCCAGCGTGCTCTCACCCGACCCTCTCCTCCGGTCGCGATACGAGAGCGAGGCCTGGTGCGGGGGCCGGGAGGGCGAGGGTGCCCCACCCCCTCGCGATTGTCGGAGCGGTGGGGCCTGGCCGCGTGGCCACCACTTCCTCTCGCGCGCACGCGCGCGTACGCGAGGAAGTGACCCGCCGGAGGGTACCCACCCCCCTCGATGCGCTCGGCGAACCTTGCCGGGCGAGTGTTCAAGAGTGTCGCTTTGACGTGCCTCGCCCACTGCTCCCGTGGCACATTCCGAGGATAGCGTCTTTCGTACTCGTTCACGGCGGTTGGGGTGGTGGCTGGGAGTGGCATGCGGTTGCCCGGGAACTCCGCGCCCAAGGCCATGACGCCTGGACGCCGACGCTGACCGGGACGGGCGAGCGGGCGCACCTTGGTGGTCCAGGGATC
Source organism: uncultured Actinomycetes bacterium (assembly GCA_963712255.1). Taxonomy (GTDB): domain Bacteria; phylum Actinomycetota; class Thermoleophilia; order Gaiellales; family Gaiellaceae; genus Gaiella. Next base: position 82,991 of record CAVQHL010000008.1, on the reverse strand, counting down.
GGTGTTGAAACGCACATGGCCGACTTGATCGGCGTCCTCGAGCACGAGGATCTGGAGCAGGTAGTGCTCTGCGGCCACAGCGATGGAGGTATTCCCGTCACTGGTGCCGCCGATCGGCAGCCCGAGAGAGTCAGACTGCTCGTCTACGTCGACGCGCTCATCCCCCGCGACGGGGAATCGGCGTTCGACCTCCTTCCCGCCAGCTTCGCCCAGTTCGCGCGCGCGTCGGCCGCGGCGCACGGCGACGGGTGGCGCGTCTCGATGCCGGCGGCTGTTGGCCCCGCATCAAAGTCCGTTCGCCTTATGGCTCCTCGCCTCACGCACACTGGGCACGTTGGTGGGTTGCGGGCCAAGGCCGAAACTTAAGTGCAGGGCCAGCTGACACCCTACTCCTACTGGGGCGCCGGGATAGTTAAGCCTGGGGCACGGGATAGTCAAGCCGTTGCCCCCTCTCCGCTGCCGTCGGCGTTGATGACGTAGATGTTGTCGCTGCCGCCGTTGCCGTTGCGGTCGCGTTGGACGACGATCTTCCGCCCGTCGGGCGACCCGGGATTAGCGCCATCGAGGTGATCGTTCGCCTCCCGGTTGCACCTGGCACCTGGATCCGCGCTCACTCGGCGACGACCCCTGCCCGTGACGCGGTGTATTCGGCGCGGGTTGCTGTCATAGGGTTCCGCCGCATGAACCCTGCCATCGCTCGCGCCACTGGCTCGGGACGCTGGATCTGCAGGAGATGACCCACGCCGTCGATCGTGCACTCCTCGATGTTTGGGAGGGAAGAGCGGAGGAAGTCGGCGATTTCGACCCATAGAGACTGGGTTTCGGCACCCAGGACGGAGAGAACTGGCCGGTGGATGGCAGCCGCCTGTTCGGCTCCGAAGGCCCACAGCAGTAGCGAGGGCAGCTCCACGCCGAAGAAGGTGTCCGCGTCATTGACCGTCTGTGCGACAACGCCTGGGATCCGCTGCTCCAGTAGTGCGCGACACTCTTCCCATTCGAGTCCGCTTGCGGCGCTAGCGAACATGGCAAACGCTCCCGAGTGGTCGCCTCTTCTGTACGAGTCGAACACGGGGTCAGCCGATTTCAGGAACGCCTGGCCGAGAGGAAGGGATAACAGCGTCGGCTCCAGGAGTGTGACCGTTTGGACCTTCTCTGCGTAGTCCAGGGCCATTTGGGCTGCAATCGACGCGCCGGTCGAGTGCCCGGCGATATGAGCGCGCTGTACGCCGAGATGATCTAGCAAGGCCGCGGCATCGTCGGCGTGGTCCCGGATGCTCACCGGCGGCGCCGGGTTGTCAGCGGAGGTCGTCGATCACGTAAACGTCCGGTCGGCAGTAGCCCGTCTCGTTCGGCCTCTGCATGATTACGCCCTCGGTGAAGACGCGGTAGCCGCGCGCAAGCAGCCTGCGGTAAGCGTGGTGGCGGGCAACGTTGACGCCGGCCACCATCCGCTGGAGGCCGCGCTCGCCTGCCAGCGCCTCACAAGCGTCCAGCAACCGCTCGAAGAGATCTCCGGCCTCCGACCCAGGGCGCACCGCGGCAAACTTGACAAAGCACGCACCGCTCCCCGCCTCGCCGGCACCGCAGTGGCAAACGGCAAACCCGACCAGTTCAGAGTCGTCGTGGAGAAGCACGGTGTCGCCGAGCGCCTGCGCCGCGGTCGCGCGAATCTCGTGCCCTACATCGAGCCCCTCGAAGATGGCATCCGTCACGTCGTGACAGTCACTCAGGATGGTGCTTCGCTCATCATCGGAGACCTCGGAGTACGTCGAGTACTCGCGCTCGCCGGTCGTCGGTGCGACCTGCTTCTCCATCAGTGGCGTCAGGTGCTGCGGCCAAAAGCCGAACCTCTGGTAGAGGCCGATGTGCTTCGGACTATGCGGGAAGGTGAAGAGGCCGGCCTGGCGCACCTGCCACTGATCAAACAGTTCGATGATCGGCTCCATCAAGCGGCCGGCGATCCCCCGATCCCAGAAGTCGACCCGGACGGTTAGCGGCCCGAAGAAGCCGAAGCTCCCCCACCTGGTCGCGAAGTTCGAGCCAACCACCTCACCGTCGAGCTCCGCCGTGAAAGCCCAGCTCGGCTCGGCGGCGAAGCGCGACCGGACGTATTCCGCGTCGCCGAACACCATCATCGGGTCCGGAACCCCAAGGAAGGTTCCGAAAGCCATTCGCATCACGCGGTCGGCGGCGTCCAGGTCGCCCTCTTGCAGGGGACGGATCGAGACGTCACCAAGGACAGCGCGTGAAGGCTGCTGCTCCTCCGTCGCGGACATTGCTCCCTCCTCGACGATGTCCCGGTCGCCATCGAACTTCGTCGCGTGCCTTCCGGGATGTGATGACGCTTGGCCCGGGATGAGCGTAACACTCTCCTTGGCCCGCGACCGGGCCCCAGCTCGAGCAACACAGCGAGGGGTGTGGGGTACCCTCCGCCCCGGTCACTGTCTCGCGTGCGCGCGATAGGACAAGGGAGACGTTCGCGAGTGGGGCGGCCGCGACCAGGCCCACGGTTACGAACGCCGCGAGGGGGGTGGGGCCCCGGGGTGCACTGACCCTGCGAGTCGGGGGTCGCGCCGGATAGCCGATGGATAGACGCTTCCCGCGGGCGTGTCAGACGCTTGTCAGATCCCGGTGATGCGCGAAGTGGTAGGCGGGAATCCCGCATGCGCTCTCGCGTGTGCGCCCCAGAAGTTGGGTAGGCGTTCGGGACGGACGAGATCACGTAATGTCGCTGGTCGGGAAAGGCAGGCGCTGGCGAGGAGGGACGATGAGCCAGTTGCAGTTCGATGCCGATACCGCGAGGCGGATCGAGGCCCTGTACCAGATTCAGGATGCTGTGCATCGCCGCGAGCTGGTTCGCGAGACACTCGCGGCAGTCGTTGGTGACAGAGTCCTCGACGCCGGCTGCGGGCCTGGCTTCTACTGTCTTGAGCTCTCGGAAACCGTTGGCTCGTCCGGCTCGATGGTGGGTGTGGACAGCAGCCCGGCGATGCTGCAGCTGGCGCGCGCCCGGTGCGCCGGTCACGACAACGTGGTGCTCCTCGAAGGAGGGGTCACAGCGCTCCCGGTCGAGAGCGGGACATTCGACGGCGCGGTCTGCGTGCAGGTTCTCGAGTACGTCGCGGACGTGGATGCAGCTCTTGCGGAACTGCATCGGGCTCTTCGACCGGGCGGACGTGCAGTCGTCTGGGACGTGGACTGGGCGACGGTGTCGATGCACTCGCGAGACACCGCTCTGACCACGCGCGTGTTGCGAGCCTGGGACGAGCACCTCGCCGAGCCGTCGCTGCCGCGAACACTCGGCGCACGCCTACGTTCGGCCGGATTCGAGGACGTAGGCGTTGAGGCGCACGCGTTCGCTGCGAGCGGACGTGACCCGGAGCGATTCGGAGTGGCGCTCGTGCCGTTCATCGCGACGTTCGTCGCGGGCAGGCAAGGCATTGGCAAGGCGGAAGCTGAGGCGTGGGGCGCGGAGCAGCGCGAGCTGATGGAACGAGGCGAGTTCTACTTCGCGAGCACGCAGTTCCGCTTCACAGCCACAAAATCCGCCTAGGTGCCGCGGAAGGCCGGTCGATCCCTCGCGTGCGCGCGCGTGCGCGCGATGCAGATAGGTAGGTGTTCGCGGGCCGGGGTGGAGCGGCGGAGTAGGCCGTGCTGCCGCGCGGTGTTAGCGTCCCCGCCGGGGTGACGATGCAGTTCCGTGTCCTCGGGCCAGTCGAGGTGATCGACGACGGTCGCGTCGTCCCGCTCAACGCGGCGAAGCGGCGGGCGCTCCTGGCGATGCTCCTCCTCCGGGCAAACGAGTTCGTCACGAGCGACCGGCTGATCGAAGACCTCTGGGACGGCGCGCCGCCCGCGACGGCTGCGAAGGTCCTGCAAACGTACGTCTCCCAACTGCGGAAGGCGCTGGGGCAAGAGACGATCGAGACCGGCCCTGCCGGCTATCGGCTTCGGGTCGATCCCGAGCGTCTCGACCTGTTCTGCTTCCGCCAACTCGTCGGCGCCGCGGAGGAGGAGAGCGAGCCGGAGACGGTTGCATCGAGGCTCCGCGAGGCGCTGGCGCTCTGGCGCGGCGAGCCACTGTCCGAGTTCTCGCACCACGAGTGGGCACGGACTGAGGCGGAGCGGCTCGAAGCGCTTCGCCTCGACGTGCTCGAGCGGCGTATAGACGCCGACCTGGCCGCAGGTCGCGACCGGGAGCTGATCGACGAGCTCGAGCGCCTCGTCGCAGCAGATCCCCTCCGCGAGCGCGCACGCGGGCAGTTGATGCTAGCGCTCTATCGCGCAGGAAGACAGGCCGACGCGCTCGGCGCCTACCGGGCGGCCCGTGAGGCATCCGTCAAGGGCCTCGGCCTCGAGCCGAGCGCGTCCTTACGGGCTCTCGAGCGCGCGATCCTGCACCAGGATCCATCCCTCGACGGCACAAGGCCGCGCGCAACCACAGGCCAACGCGGCTCGACGAGCCTCCCCACCCGTCCGACCTCGTTCATTGGGAGGAAGCACGAGCTGGAGGACGTTCGCGAGCGTCTGCAAGCGGCAGACGCACCGTGCCTCACCCTGACGGGACCGCCGGGGACCGGAAAGACACGACTCGCGGTCGAGGTCGCCGCCGGTCTGAAGGAGACGTTCCCGGACGGGGTTGTCTTCGTCGAGCTTGCGCCGCTTCGTGAGCCGAGCCTGGTCGTCACGACGATCGCCGGGGCGCTGGGCGTGCGCGAGGATCCCAAACGGCCGCTTGCCGAGACCGTTGCCTCCGTGCTTCGCGCCCGACGGCTCCTGCTCGTTCTCGACAACTTCGAGCAGCTCCTGGCCGCCGCGCCACTGCTTTCCAGCCTTCTCGCCGACGCAGGGGATACACGTGTCCTCGTCACGAGCCGGGCACCGCTCGACATCCCCGAGGAACGGATCCATGGCGTCCCTCCGCTGGCGCTTCCCGACACGTCAGGCCCTGCGCACGTCGCGGGCCTGCGCCAGATCGAGGCGGTCAGGCTGTTCGCCGACCGGGCGCAGGAGGCGCGACCCGACTTCGCGCTGTCAGACGAGAACGTCGCCGCCATCGCCGAGCTCTGCGTACGGCTCGACGGGCTGCCGCTCGCGCTGGAGCTCGCCGCTGCACGCGTCAAGCTCCTCAACCCAAAGGCGATCCTGGAGCGGCTCGGCGGCCGACTCCAGCTACTGAAGGCAGTGCCAGGTGCCGGTCTGCCAGAGCGGCACAGAACACTCCGCGCCGCGGTCGACTGGAGCTACGACCTCCTGACACCGGATGAGCAGGCGCTCTTCACGAGCCTCGCCGTGTTCGTCGGGGGATTCTCACTCGACGGTGCCGCAGCCGTCGCGGGCGACCTCGACCTGGACGTGATGGACGGCATCGAGTCTCTACTGAACAGCAGCTTGCTACGCACCGAGCGAATGTCCGGAGGCGAACCGCGCTTCGGGATGCTGGAGACGATGCGGGACTACGCGCTTGAGCGGCTCGCCGAGCGAGGTGACGGCGAGGCGGTCAGCCGCCGACACGCGCACTTCTTCCTCCGGCTTGCCAAGGAGGCTGAACCCGCGCTGCTCGGACCGCAACAAATCGGATGGCTACAGCGACTCGACAGCGAGCGCGGAAATCTCCGCTCAGCCCTTGCCTGGGCGACCGAAAACGGCGAAGCCGAGGTGGGGCTGCTGACCGCCGCGGCACTCTGGCGGTACTGGCAGATGCGAGCCGCCGACGCGGAAGGCCGCGAGCATCTCGACCGCCTGCTCGCCGGTGGGGCTGGCTCGCCGTCTGCGCGCGCCCTCGGTCAATCGCGGGCGGCTTCGCTCGCCCTCTACCAGGGCGACTTCAGCGCCCTTCGTCGCTACGTCGACGCGAGCCTCCCGGTGCATCGCGAGCTGGGGGACGACTGGAAGATCCAGACCGACCTCCAGCTTCTCACAATGACCCTCCTCGCCGAAGGGGACCCCGATCAGGCGCGTGCCGTGGCCGAGGAGGCGCTCGAAGTGGCGGGGCGAACGCAAGACCCAATCTACGAGGCGTACGCCCTGTCGACTCTCGGCGTCGTCCTCACGGTCCACGGAGAGCTCGACGAGGCGCAACGGTTGATCGAGGAGAGCGTGCAGAGAGCGCGTGAGTTCGGAAACCTGCGCAGCGTTGCGAACTGGACGAAAGCCCTCGGCGGGGTCGCTGTCATGCAAACGGACCTCGCTCGGGCGCGCGAGCTGTTCGAGGAGTGCCTCGCGATCTACCGCAGCCTCGACGACCCTTGGGGAACCCTGGGGTCGCTTTCGTGCCTTGCACTCGTGGCGCTCGAAGAACGTGACTACCGAACGGCGCGGCATCTGCTGGAGGCGAACCTCGACCTCCTCCGAACAAGCGGCCACCACTTCCGCGTCGCGAACAGCCTCGAGATCGCGGCGCGGCTTGCTGTCGCCCAGGATCGACATGGGAGCGCTGCCCGCATGTACGGAGCGGCGAACGGCTTTCGCGGCGCGATGGCCGTCGGAATGTTCGAGTGCGAAGCCTGGCCCGACCCCGCCCCGAACATCGCGCAACTTCAGTCCCTACTCGGCGAGCGGCGATTCGCCGAGGCATGGGCGCAGGGCAAAGCGATGACGCTCGACCAATCGATCGCCCACGCGCTCGACCTAGCGACCGCACCCCAATAGCAACGCTCCCGCCGTCTGTCAGGCGGCGGGGGATTTGCTCATGGACCGCCGTGCGCACGCCCCAGAGTGTCCGATCGAGGGATCCCTTCCCCGCTACCAGGCCCCACGACCGTCACGATCGCGACGGGGGTGGGGTGTGGGGCAGCGGAGCCCGCCGTGCACCGACATGCCCCAGTCGGGGGTCGCGCCGGATCACTGATGGATACTGACTTCACGAGGTCATGTCAGATCCGCGTCAGATCTTGAGCGCGCTGGTGGCCATGGTGACGTGGGTCTAGCGCCTGCGAACGCCTCGCGTGCGCGCGCGTGCGCGCGATCGGGAGCTCCAGGCGTTAGCGTCGAGGGCGCGTGCGCGGGAAGGGGAGGCAAGCGTTCCAGTGCGGGGTGGTGGGTCGCCTAGTGTGGGAACAGCGCTTGGTAATCGCGCTGCAAGCCGCGGAACTGCCGAAGGGATCCCCACACCCACGCGACGAAGTAGGCGATGCCGCCCGCCGCCGCCGCAATCGCGATCACGGAGTCTGAGCCGCCGGCCGCGCTCGCGACGAGACCGGCAAGAACCGCAGCGACGACAGAGTCGACGGTCAGGATCAGCAGGGCGCTGCTCGCGAGCGGCTGGATGATCGGTGAGCTGTGCGGGAAGAAGGTGTACGTCCCGGCGATACCGCGCTCGTCATCGTGCGCGGAGGCGATCAAGTACCGCGCGATCCCGGGATCCATCTCCGTGTATGCGGCACGAAGTCGGTTCATCCCGATCACGTACGCCATGTCTTCGTTGCTGCCGTTCGCAACTCGGAGCAAGGTCAGGGTGCCGACGACGAGAAGGACCAAGAAGAGGACGATCGCGAACACATCGAATCGAGCGCTGAAATCGGTTGCCTGACCCACAAGCGCGAGGCCAACGATGCTGGCCGAGACCATCGTCAAGAAGATCCCGATCCGCACAAGCAACTCGTTCTGCGTCGTCGTCCGCGAGGCCAGAAGACTCCAGTGCTCGGTCGCCAGCAGCTGCGCACGAACCGCTGCTGGAACATCCTCAGACGGTCCCTCGACCGACATCACCGGCAGCCTACGAACGCCACCTGACGTCATCTCCGCGCTGGTACCGGTCGGCAGGTCGTCGGCCGGCGGAGACCGCACATTCACAACGCCGCCCAGCACGGCGGGACGGCTCGTCTTGCTGAGCTGCGCGACGTCGATCGTCTACCTCGCCGCTGGGATTAGCGGCTGCGTTGCGTCGTACGTCGCCGTGATCACACGGAGGGGGTAGGTACCGTCGGAGTCGGCCGTCGCTCGCGCGTGCACGCGTGCGCGCGATACAGAAGAGGTGGGCGTTCGCGACGGGGAGCTCCCCCCGCGAAGGCCCCATCGTCATGACGCCGCGAGGGGAAGGGTGCCCTCGCGCCGGGTTGATCCCTCTCGCGCGCGCGTGCGCGCGAGAGAAAGAGGTAGGCCTTTGCGACGAGGGCCCCGACCAGGCCACATCCGATCGAGCATCGCGAGGGGGGTGAGGTACCCTCGATCAACAGGGTCTCGCTGCGCGCGCGTGCGCGCGATGGAGATATATAGGCGTTCGCGACGGGCGCGCACACCAAAGGAGACTCAACATGCCGCGTTACCTGATCTCGTTCGACGACGGATCGATGGACCACATCCCCGAGGAGGACTGGCCGGCGGTCGGTGAGGCGTCGCACGCGGTTGTCCGGGAGATCAAGCAGGCGGGGGCGTGGATCTTCGGCGGCGGGGTCCTGCGCCAGCAGGCGAGCATCGTGGCGACCGACGGGTCGGTCGCTGACGGCCCCGTCCCGGAGACCAAGGCCGTGGTCGGCGGCTTCTCGATCGTCGAGGTGGCCTCACGCGAGGAGGCGCTCGCGTGGGCGGCCAAGATCGCGGAGTCCTGCCGGTGTGCTCAAGAGGTCCGCGAGATCGGGTACGACCCGGAGTCGTGAGGCCCAGACCTAGCCGAGCAGCCGCGGCAGCATCGGTGACGCGGGAGCCGAGGTCGTCGGTCGTCGGCGCGTCGCCACCATCTGGGATCTTTCCCTGGTTCGGATCCCCGGTGCGCCCACTCCGACCCGAGTAGCCAAGCGGATCTGGCTTGAACCACCAGGGGTCAGGCGCGTCATGGGTGCCAGGGTCTGCGCGGGTTAGCAGGGTCGATCGAGGCGTCAGCCGTGTCGGCCGACGCGAACGGCGGCGAGAGCGCCGACCTCGTCCCTGGACAGGGCGACGTGCACAACGTCGCTCTCTACCCTGGCGACGGCCCCGATCGGGATCGTGACCTCCTTCCGCCCCCAGAGGTGACCGCGCTCGAGGACGAAGTGCGTGATGTGCTCGTCCGCGCCGACCACGAAGCCGTCCACCTCGCCGAGTGAATGGCCATCCGCAGAGATGACAGCGCTCGCCCGCCGGACCTCGACCTCGCCCTTCGGCACGCGGTCGTAGTACATGGGAACGGGGGAGTCGAGCGGCGCATACTGGCCTTCAAGACCCGCGTAGCCCTGACCGGCGTAGTACGGCAGCGCGAGGACCTCCACGATGCCGATGTCCCAGTCGGGATCCTCGGCGGGGCGATCTCCGAGCCGGAGGTAGGCGGCCTCGTGCACGGACTCGAACGCCTGCGCCTCGTCCAATGTGCACTCCAGTTCGATCTCGCGCTGTTCGTCGTCTCTGCCCTTCGCCAGCTGGATGGGCACCAGCCGCCTTCGTCGGTCGTCTTGCTCCGGCTGGATCACGAGATGTGTCACGCGCTTCTCGAGCGGGTCGATGACGATGTCCGCCAGCTCGCCGTACGGCCCGTCGGTGCAGCGGACGCGATTGCCGATCTCGAGGCGCATCTCATGTCTCCTCTGCACGCTGACGGGTCGAGCGGAGTCTACGGGCGGGCGACGCGCGTATCGCTCGCATTGTGCGGGGTCTGCGGGCCGTTACACACTGCGTGCCGGAGAGACGGCCGGGGACGACCCGCCCGCCCGCCGGCCCGGCAGCCTTGCCGAAGGCGAGTCAGCATCGCGCCATGCGCTGGTTCCGCCGTCGCGGCGCGCCACCGCCGCCCAGCCAGGACGAGGAGCCGATCGTCGTCGGCGGGGACAGGCTCGTGTTCTGGAAAGCGAAGTCGGAAGAGGTAGAGGGCGAGATCTACGGGCCGGTCTGGATCGCGGACGCGAACGACCCGGACGTGACGCTCGAGGAGCACGACGAGTGGGTGACGTGGAAGCAGGCACAAGAGTTTGCGCGCAAGCGCGCTCTTCCGTTCGACGAGGTCTAGCCCGCGGAGGACCGCCGAGTCGGTCCAGGGGCTGAGCGCTCAGCTCACCGCCTTCTTCACGAGCGCGCCGATTCTTGCCTCGTCGGCGGCGGTCAGCTTCTTCAGCGCGAAGGAGGTCGGCCACATGGCGCCTTCGTCGATCTTCGCCTCGTCGCTGAAGCCGAACGTCGCGTACCTCGAGTCGAACTTCTGCGCGCTCTGGAAGTAGCAGACGACCTTGCCGTCCCTGGCATACGCGGGCATCCCGTACCAGGTCTTCGGCGAGAGGTCCGGCGCGCTCTCCTTGACGATCGCATGGATCCGCTTGGCGATCGCGCGATCCGGTCCCGGCATCTCGGCGATCTTCGCAAGGACGTCGCTTTCACCCTCCGCTCTGTTCCTGTTTACGCGCGCTTCCGCCTTCAGCTCCCGGGCGCGCTCCTTCATCGCGGCTCGCTCCTCGGCCGAGAATCCCTTGGCCGTCGTGCCCGACTTCTGCGTGGTCTTCTTGTCGCTCATCGTTGCCTCCTGTGCGCGTCATGTTGCCGGTGCGCTGTCTGACTGATAGTTTGTTGTACAAATGATTATCACAACTGAGGACACTGTGCAAGAATCGAGAGAGAAATGACGACGCACCCCTCTGCTGTCCCCCCGGTCACCGAGTTCGCGGGGCAGCTGTTCTTCCGGCTCTGGCGCGCAACGCACACACGTACCGCCGAGCTGCTCGGCTCCGTCGGCCTGACGCCGGCCCTGTTCGCGCTGCTGAACGTCATCGGCGCTCGCGAGGGGGCCATTCAGCAGGAGCTCGGCTCGGCATTGGGCGTCGATCGCAGCACGATGGTCTCGCTGATCGACCAGCTCGAGAGCGCAGGGCTGGCCACGCGCCGGCCGTCTCCCACGGACCGCCGGGCGAGGGAGATTGCGATCACGTCCAAGGGCCGGCGGCTCCTGCAGCGTGCTCGAGGGCTGATCTCCCAGGTGGAGGACGAGGTCCTTGCCGGGCTCACTGCAGAAGAGCGCGGCGAGCTGCTGGCACTGCTTCGCCGCGCGCTCGACTCGGCACCCGCGCAACCGCCGTGGAGCGCCGACGAAGGCGACTAGCGCGAGGGAGCGCCGATCCCTACGGCTCGTCGAGCTCGAGCAGGTCGAGGAGCGCGCCGATCTCCTGATCGTGCTGGGCGGGGTGGCGCATCGTGACGGCGCGGTTGATCGTGTAGTGGTTGCGGCGTCCGACGCGCGCGCTCTCGATGTAGCCCGCTTCGACCAGGTCGGCAACGATCCGTTGTGCGGCGCGCTCCGTGATGCCGACCGCGTCTGCGATGTCGCGAGCGCGGATGTCGGGATTCTGGGCGATCGCGAGCAGCACCTGGGTGTGGTTCGTGACGAACCGCCAGGGCTTCTGCGTCTCCTCGGGATCGCTTGACATACGCTATAAATTTCGTACTATCTCAGTCGCGCTCAATCTTTCGTAATTAGTCTAGCGTCTCTCGGAGGTACGTGGGCGATGCAGATCCGGGACGGGGAGAGCCCAGGGTTGGAACGTCAACGCCAAGCGCGATGGGCGAACGAGCAGCGCGCCTCGTCGCTGTTGGGCAGCGAGACAGCCTCGTTGAACGTCGCCTGTGAGTGCGGCCAGGACGGCTGCGCGGCCGAGCTCACGGTGAGCAGGACGGCATACCGGAACGTCCGGCGGCGGGCGCGGTGGTTCCTGGTGCTGGACGGTCACGAGCGACCCGACACGCACCGGGTCGTGCGGATGGACGACACGTTCGTGATCGTCGAAGCCGCCTAGACGGTACCGGCCGCCGCCCTTAGCCGATGCCCTCCAGGAACGCGAGAACGCGCTCCTTCATCAGCGTTGCGGCCGCCTCGTCGTAGGCCCCGAGGCTGCTGTCCGAGAAGAGGTGCCCCTCGCCCGGGTAGAGGAAGAGCTCGGCGCTCGCGACCTCGTCGACGAGCTCCCGCGCCGCGGCGGCATCCTCCTCGAACCACTCGTCGCGATCCATCGCGTGGATCTGGACGGGGACGCCGTCGGGCCAGGTCCCGAACTCGGACGGCGGGAAGCACGCGTGGAAGAACAGCGCGCCCTTCGCGCCAGGACGGGTCTGGGTGAGCTGCTGGGCCGGCATGACCCCGAGGGAGAAGCCGGCGTAGACGAGCTCCGCAGGCAGTCCTTCGGCGGCGCCGACGCCGCGCTCGAGCAGGGCGCCGAAGCCCAGCTGCTTGGCGTGGGCGACCCCGTCGTCGAGCTCGGCGAACGTCTTGCCGTCGTACAGATCGGGGGCGTGGACGACGTGACCCGCTGCGCGTAGCTCGTCCGCGAACGACTGCATCCCGTCCGTCTGCCCCTGCGCGTGGTGGAACAAGAGGATCTCTGCCATGAGTCGACCCTACCCCGATCCTTGTTTTGGTTGACATGACCAAAACTGCGTGCAAGAGTAAAGGTCATGAAGACAAGAACAAGCGAGGCCAACGTCCCTCCCGGGTACGACCCGAGCCGGTTCCCCGCCTTCGCGGTCACGGTGGACGTCGTCATCCTCACGATGAGCGAGGGCGTGCTCCACGTGCTCCTGATCAGACGCGGGGAGGCGCCGTACGAGGGAATGTGGGCGATCCCCGGCGGGTTCAAGCGCCCGGACGAGACGCTCGACCTCGCAGCCCGACGGGAGCTCTCCGAGGAGACCGGCGTCGACGTGCCCAGCCTGCTGACGCAGTTCGGCGCCTACGGCGACCCCGGGACGCGACCCGCGGATGAACGTCGTCACGGTGGCCTACCTCGCCGTCCTCCGCGACGTCGGCGAGATCGTCGCGGGCACCGACGCGGCTCACGCGGCGCTCGTCCCCGCGTCCCAGATCCTCGAGGAGCGGATCGAGCTCGCCTTCGACCACCTGACGATCCTGCGCGACGCGGTCGAGCGCGTTCGGGTCGAGCTCGAGGTATCGGGGATCGCGACGGCGTTCGTCGGCACGACGTTCACGATCGCCGAGCTTCGAACGGTCTACGAGGCGATCTGGGGCGTGCAGCTCGATGCCGCGAACTTCCGCCGGAGCCTCGTGAGCGAGGACGGATGGGTCGTCCCGACCGGCCGCACGGCGCAACCCGGGCGCGGCGGCGGACGGCCCGCTGCGCTCTATCGCGCAGGCGACGCCTGGAAGCACGGCACGCCGATCCATCGCATGCACCCGAGTCGACGAGAGGACGTGACGAGATGAGAGCCGTCATCCACGACCGGTACGGGCCGCCCGAGGTGCTGCGGATCGGAGACGTCGAGCGCCCGGTGCCGGGCGACGACGAGGTGCTCGTGCGGGTGCACGCCTCGACCGTCACGCGCGGTGACGCCATGGGCGTCCGGAGCGCCGACTACCGCTTCACGCGCGTGTTCACCGGCATACGCCGGCCGCGGCAGACGAGCCTCGGAACGGAGTTCGCCGGTCGCGTCGAGGAGGTCGGCGCCGCGGTGACCGAGTTCCAGTGTGGGCGACGAGGTGTTCGGCGTGAAGGCGGGGTCGAACGCCGAGTACGTGAGCATCCCCGCGAGCGGCGTGATCGCGCCGAAGCCCGCAGGGCTGACCGACGAGGAGGCGGCCGCGATTCCCGACGGCTCGCTGCTCGCATTGAGCTGCCTCGCGCCCGCGGATCCCCTCGCCGGGAAGAGCGTCCTCGTGTACGGCGCCGCCGGGTCGGTCGGGACGGCGGCCGTGCAGCTGCTCGCCGGCCACTTCGACGCCGCCGACGTGACGGCCGTCTGCGACACGAAGGACGTCGAGCTCGTCCGCTCGCTCGGCGCGGACGAGGTCGTCGACCGCCTTCGGGAGGACTTCACCCAGCGGGGGAAGACGTACGACGTGATCTTCGACGCCGTCGGCAAGCACTCGTTCCGCCGCTGCCGCGGCTCACTGAACCCGGGTGGGATCTACGTCACGATGGACCTCGGCTACCTCTACCACGTGCCGTTCCTCGCGCTCGCCACCCGGATCGTCGGGAGCAAGCGCGGGACGCTCGGCATCGGCCGGTACCGCCGGGACGACCTGCTGCTCGTCAAGGAGCTCGTCGAGGCGGGCAGGTACCGCCCCGTCATCGACCGGACGTACCCGCTGGACGACATCGTCGAGGCCGTCGCGGTACGTCGAGACGGGTCAGAAGTCGGGGAACGTGGTGCTCCGCATCGCGGCATGACTCATCTGACGGACCGCGAGGAACGGATGCCGCGGTTCGACGCTTCTCGCCGGGAGCGCGTCCCGCGCTACGCCGCGGGGAAGTGGAGGATCTCGTCCGCCTCGAGGTGAAGCGTCGGCAGCGGCGGCTTGCGGCGCCGTGCCTGCGGACGTCTCGGCTCGTCGGCGTGGTTCCCCTCGACGAGCACGAGGTCGGGCTTCCCGGCCGAGCCGTCGTCGGGCGAGTCCGACGTGCGGTCGGTATGGAGGTCGTCTGCCATCAAGGCATACATCGGCGCCCAACGTCTTCGTCTTGATCGCGCTCACTCCTTTTCGGGAGCCGGGTGCTACCCTCGTCGGGCCCGGTCGCGCTAGGTGGGGAGTCAGCGGTTCCCTGAACCCGAAATCCGCTCCAGCGGGACCGAACGCCGTCCGAGGACGGTGGTCATGGGCACGGGTCATCGACACGTGGCGTTGACGGTCGGGTCCCGCGCACTGGGAGCGTTCGAACCGCGTCAGGTCCGGAAGGAAGCAGCGCTAAGAACTCCCTCCCAGGTGCCGCGGCACCGCCCGACCCGAGCAGGCGGCGGCGACACCACCCGGGACTGCCCGTTCGACGACGGAGCGCGCGGCCGGGCGTACGGCGACGGCTAGGGGACGTCGAGACGCGCCTGGACGATCGCCGCGTCCGCGGGCCCCGACGCGAGCACGGGCCAGACGTACCACCGGTACGAGCCGGAGGTGAGGCGTTCCTCGCGACCCTCGTGATCCCACGACGTCGGCAGCTCGTACGCCGGATTCGTGGTCGTCGTGCGCAGCACCTGCTCGTCGCCCCTGAAGAGCTCGAAGCGGTAGGAGACCGCTCCGGCGACGGGCGCCCACGCGAACCGCCGCGGCTCGGGCGCTCCCGAGCTGCTCTCCGTCGGCGCGGGCGCGGCGCCCGGCTCCTGCTCGTCCCCGGCCTGGGGCGCGGCGGCGGCCGGAGGATCTCCCGGATGCCGTGACGCCGGAGCCGCTGTTGCGGTCGGTCAACTCGGACACGACGACGACGCCGACGGCCACCACGCCGGCGAAGAGCACCACGGTGGCGAGCAGGACGAGAACGTGCCAGAAGCGCGACCGGCGCCTGAGCGGCGAGACGGTCGAGCGCCCGCGAGCCCCACTCGCGGGGGGACGGCCGGAACCTGGACGACGGGCTCGGGCTCGCGCACGGCTTCCGGCTCGGGGTCGGGCACCGGCACGACCGCAGGCTCCGGCACGAGCGCGGGCTCGACCACGACGGGCTCGACCGCCACGGGCTCGACCACGACCGCGGGCGCCTCCTCCGCGGGTGCCGGTCGGAGGACGTGGACGCTCGCGGAGGGGAGCTCCGGCTCGTCGGCCGCGGGGCGTGCACGGGATCGCCGTGAGTCGGCAGAGGCTCGGCGCTCGCGACCGGAGCGACATCCACGGGCGACGACGGCCGGCGGCGGCTCGGGCACGGCCTCGACCGGCACCGGGTCGGGGATCGGCGTCGACTCGGCGACCGGCTCGGGCGGCGCCGCGACGGCGGGCTCCGGCTCGGGCTCCGGCTCCGGCTCCGGCTCCGGCGCTGCCTCGCTCATGTCGGCCCGCAGACGCTCGGCCAGCGACGGGTCGACGAGCGCGAGCTCCGGGCTGACGGGCTCGGCGTCGTTGTTCGGCTCGTAGGCGACAGACGTCACAATGTCGTCATCGGCCGGCGGCTCGCCCGTCTTGACCGAGGAGAGACTGCGCGACGCCTCTGCCGCTGAGGGCGCAGCAGGATGCATCCGTCGGGGGATTGTAGTCGGCCGGCCCGTCCGCTACGGCACTGCCTCGAACGGACCCTGCCGGCGCACGAACGGGGTCTGCGACAATCACGGTGTGACGGCGCTCTACCGGACGTACCGCCCGCTCGACTTCACACAGGTCGTCGGCCAGGATGCCGTCGTCCGGACGCTTCGGAACGCGATCGAGACCGGGCAGGTGCGGCAGGCGTACCTCTTCGCCGGCCCGCGTGGAACGGGCAAGACCTCGATGGCCCGGATCCTCGCCAAGGCGCTGAACGCCGAGGGCGGCCCGAGCGCGGACTTCGACCCGACGACGCGCATCGCGCGTTCGATCGCGGACGGCTCGGCGCTCGACGTCGTCGAGATGGACGCCGCGTCGCAGCGCGGCATCGACGAGGTCCGCGAGATCCGCGAGCGCGCGATGCTGCAGCCGGTCGAGGGGCACTGGAAGGTCTACATCGTCGACGAGGCCCATCAGCTCACGACGGCGGCGTGGAACGCGCTGCTGAAGCTCATCGAGGAGCCCCCGCCCCACCTCGTCTTCGTCTTCTGCACGACCGACCTCGCGAAGGTGATCCCGACGGTCCGGTCACGCTGCCAGACGTTCGTCTTCCAGCGTCCGCGGATGCAGGAGCTCGTCTCGGCGCTTCGCAAGATCTGCGACGGCGAGAGCATCGACGCCTCCGACGCCGCGCTCTCGCTCGTCGCGCGCGGCGCCAGCGGGTCGTACCGGGACGCGATCTCGATGCTCGACCAGCTTGCCTCCGCGACGTCGAAGTCGATCTCGGTACAGGACGTGCTCCAGCTCGGCACCGCGGTCGAGGAGGACGTGCTCTTCCGGCTCTGCGACACGATCGTCGACCGTGACGTCGCGGGCGCGCTCGTGCTCATCGAGGAGCTCTCCGAGCGCGGGCAGGACCTGGGCGAGCTCACGAAGCAGCTGCTCGAGCACCTCCGGCAGCTCCTGCTCGTCCAGCACGTCGGTCACGTCCCGGAGTCGCTGCCGCTCACGGAGGAGGCGCGGGAACGGCTTCGCGAGCAGGCGAACCAGCTTCCCGAGCCCACCGTGCTGCGCCTCGTCGACCTGCTCGCGGTCGTCCTGGAGGACGAGCGGCAGGGCGCGGACCCGCGGCTCCCGCTCGAGCTGGCGCTCGTCAAGGTGACGCGCCCGCACGCGGATCTCGCACGCGATTCGCTTGTCCATCGGATCGAAGTGCTGGAATCCCGTATGCACGCCGGTGCTCCCGCCGCGGAGTCGTGGGGCCCCTCCCCCGTTCCCGCGCCCGCGGCGGGCCCGGCACCTCGGGAGGCCCCGCCCGCCGACGATCCCGGCAGCGCCGCCGTGTCGAGCCCGCCGGACGTCTCGCTCGAGCAGATGCAGGACGCGTGGTCCCGGAGCGTGCTCCCGGCCGTGAAGGAGCGGTCGATCCCCATCGCGACGCTTCTGTCGGAGGCGACGCCGTCGGGCCTCGACGGCGACACGCTCACGCTGACGTTCCGGCCGGGCGCCGACTTCCACCGCAAGCAGGTGGACGAGCCGGCGAACTCGAGGCTGCTCCGCGACGCGCTGTACGACGTGACGGGACGGAAGCTCGCGGTCCTCACGGCCGTGGCCGACGCCCCCGAGGACGACGACACCCCGGACGAGACGCCGCTCGGCGAGCAGGAGGTCATCTCGCTGCTCGTCAGCGACCTGGACGCAACCGAGATCGAGGAGACGCCGTGAAGCTCGACATGAACGCGCTCATGAAGCAGGCACAGCAGATGCAGGAGCAGATGGCCCAGGCACAGGAGGCCGCGAAGGACGAGATTGCCGAGGCGTCCGCCGGCGGGGGCATGGTCACCGCGCGCGCCAACGGCGCCGGCGAGCTCGTCGAGATCAGGATCGATCCGCGAGCGATCGACCCCGACGACCCGGAGATGCTCGCCGACATGGTCCTCGCCGCCTCGAACGAGGCGCTCCGTGCGGCCGCGCAGGCGGTCGAGGCGAAGCTCCGGAGCCAGCTGCCCGACCTGGGCGGGCTCGGCCTCCCGGGTCTGTAGCCGACCACGATCGCATGGAGCAGGTGCCTCCTGTCGTCGAGCGGTTCCTGTACCGCGCTCCATGCGCGCGACTTCGACGGGATTGCGGCGTGCTTCCACGCCGACGCGCTCCTGGTCGCGGTCGTGCCTCCGGGCATCCGCGAGGATGCCGGCCCGGAGCAGATCGCGGCGCGATACCGCCGTTGGCTCGACGACGGGGCCGGCACCGTCCCCGAGTCCGAGGCGACGCCGTTCGCCGACCTGACCCGGATCCGGTACGTCGTCGAATCCGACGGGGCGACGCCGACTGCCTTCGAGCAGACGGCCTACGCGGAGATCGACGGCGACCGGTTCGTCCGCATGCGCATCGCCTGCTCCGGCCACCGGCCGGTCTCGCCGCAGACCTAGGCTGCGAGCGCTTCGGCGGGCGCGGGCGCCGCGGGCAGCGGCAGCTGACGCACCTCGGCCGGGCGCCGGCGCGGCAGCCGCAGCCGCACCTGGAGAACGAGGATCGCGCTCACGACGAGCGCTCCCCCGGCGAGCTGGACCGGCGCGAGCCGCTCTCCGAGGGCGAGCGCCGCGAGCGCCAGCCCCGCCGGCGCCTCGATCGTGACGAGCAGCGACGCCGTTCCCGGGCCGACGAGGCGGATGCCTCTGAGGAACGCGGTCACCGCGAAGACGGTGCCGACGACGGCGCCGACGACGACGGCGATCGCGCCGACGCCGCCGCCGATCGCCCCGAGCTCACCGCGCGAGGCGCCGAACACGAGGAACGCCGCAGCGGCGCCCGTGACGAGCAGCGCGGCGAAGGCGACGGGATCGACGCCGCGAAGCATCCGATCCGAGAAGAGGATGTACGCCGCGTAGGCGGACGCCGACGCGAGCGCGAGCACGATCCCGAGCGGGTCCGGCGAGCCGGCACCACCGCCCACGAGGGCGACGCCGATGAGCACCGCGCCGAGCGCGGCCGCCCGTCGAGCACCGAGCCGCTCACGACCGAGGAGCGCCGCGACGCCGATGACGCCGAGGAGGTACGCGTAGTGCAGCAGCGTCGCGAACGGCGCCGACGTGCGGCCGAGCGCGGCGTAGAACAGGGCGGAGTCGGCGGTGTACAGCACGACGCCGAGCCCGAACGCGGTTCCCGCGACGCGCCACGGCATGGCCGCGAGGCGGCGCCGCGCCAGCGCGACGAGGATCACCGCGGCGATCGCGTAGCGCCAGCCGAGGAGGGGCGCGATGGCCGCACCGCGATCGAGTGCGAGCTGCCCGAGGACCGGCTGGATCGCGAACGCGATCCCTGCGCCGAGACAGAGAAGGACACCGAGTGCGTACGGGCGGCGGGCGGCCATGGAGCCAAGGTAGGGCTCGTCCAGCAGTAGCCGTACTCTTTATTTGCTTCGTCATTCGATAGGCTGGAGACTATGACTCTCCAGCAGCTCCGCTACTTCCTCGCAGCCGCCGAGCACGGCTCGTTCACGGCCGCGGCCCGGTCGCTCTACATCGCGCAGCCGTCGCTCTCCGAGCAGGTGCGGCAGCTCGAGGCGGAGCTCGGCGTCGACCTCTTCGTCCGCGCCGGTCGCGGGATCGCGCTCACCGAGGCAGGGCGTGCGTTCCGCCCCGAGGCCGCGCGCGTGCTCGACGGGATCGGGCGTGCGCGCGACGCCGTTCGCGACGTGCGCGAGCTGCGCGGCGGGACGCTGAGCTTCGGCATGTACGGCACCGCGTCGGGATTCCTCATCGCCGATCTCGTCGTGGACTTCCGCAAGCGCTACCCGGACGTCCGGCTGCGGCTCATCGGCCAGAACTCGTCGCTCGTCGCGGACGCCGTTCGTGAGGGACGGCTCGAGGCGGCGCTCGTCGTCCTCCCGGTCGACGACGACGGCCTCGAGCTCCGGCCGGTCCATCGAGAGGAGCTCGTCGTCGTCAGTCGCGACCCCGAGCGCATCGCCGGCCCGATGACGATCGAGCGCCTCGCCGAGCTGCCGCTCGTCCTCTACGACGCGGACTACGGCTGGGACGACCCGACGCGGAGACAGCTCGCCGAGCGGGCCCAGCCGGCGGGCGTGACGCTCCGGCCCGTGGTCGAGGTGGAGGACATGGAGGCGGCGATCCAGCTCGTCGCCCGAGGCGTGGGCGACACGGTCGTCGCGCGCGCGGTGCTCGGGCGGATGCGCGGCACGCGGTCGCTGCATGCGGTGCCGTTCGACGACCCGATGTGGGAGACGTTCGCGCTCATCGCGCGACACGACGTGCCGGTCTCCCCCGCGACGCGCGCCTTCGTCGAGCTCGTGGAGCGGCGTCTCGAGCGTCTCGGCGAGCTGATCATGTACCAGGGCGCCACGTCCGCAGCGGACGGTTAACGTGACGCCGTGCTGAGTCCCGCGGTCGACAACCTCGTCGCGCAGCTCACGCGCCTGCCCGGGATCGGCACCCGGACGGCGCAGCGCCTCGCGTTCCACATCCTCGCCGTCCCCTCGGACGAGGCGAACGCCCTCGGGCACGCCATCGCCGACGTCAAGGCGCGCGTCCGCCCCTGCCGCGAGTGCGGCAACCTCACCGAGGACGAGCTCTGCGGCGTCTGCGTGGACACCCGACGCGACCGGACCGTGATCTGCGTCGTCGAGCAGCCCGTCGGACGTCCTCTCGCTCGAGCGGACGCACGAGTATCGCGGCCTGTACCACGTCCTCGGAGGGGCGCTGTCGCCGCTCGACGGCGTCGAGCCGCGCGACCTCCGGATCGAGCAGCTGCTCGAGCGCGCGGGCGACGGCGTCGTCGAGGAGGTGGTCCTCGCCACGAACCCGACCATGACGGGCGAGGCGACCGCCGCCTACCTCGCCGACCGGCTCCGCGAGCGCGTCTCGGTGACGCGGCTCGCGAGCGGCCTTCCGGTCGGCGGCGACCTCGAGTACGCCGACGAGGTGACGCTCGGCCGAGCCCTCTCGGGCCGACGGCCCGCCTAGCGTCGCTCTCACCCGTTCGAGCGCTTCCCGGCAGGGACTCCGCCGTCTTCCGCTAGAAACAGAGGACGATGAGCGCGCAGCCACGCATCGGCGTCGTCGGCGCGACCGGAGCGGTCGGCACGGTCACGCTCGCGCTGCTCGCCGAGCGCGGGTACGAGAACGTGCGTGCGTTCGCCTCGGCCCGCTCCGCGGGGTCGCGCCTCCCCTTCGGGGACGAGGAGCTCGTCGTCGAGGAGGCGACGGAGGAGACGCTCGGCGCAGGGGATGTCGACCTGTTCCTCTTCTCGGTCGGCACGTCGGCGAGCAGGCAGCTCGTCCCGGTCGCCTCCCGAGCCGGCGCGATCTGCGTCGACAAGTCGTCCGCCTATCGCCTCGTCGACGGCTACCCGCTCGTCGTCCCCGAGGTGAACGGCCGCCGGGCGCTCGAGTCGCTCGGGCGGGACCGCATCGTCGCCAACCCGAACTGCTGCACGATCCCGCTCAGCTGCGTCCTCAAGCCCCTCCACGACGAGGCCGGGCTGCAGCGGGTTCGCGTGTCCACGTACCAGTCGGTGTCGGGCGCCGGAGCGCAGCGGATGGAGGCGCTCGCGGCAGAGGCACCGGCTGACCACGACGTCGTGATGGACTGGACGTGGGAGGGCGTCGAGTCGGACGAGGAGGCGAAGCTCCGGGCCGAGACGCGCAAGATCATGGAGCTGCCCGACCTCCCCATCTCCGCGACCTGCGTGCGGGTCCCCGTCATGGTGGGTCACTCCGAGGCCGTCTGGATCGAGCTCGAGCAGCCGCTCGCGCCCGAGGACGCTGCCGAGGTGCTCCGCGGCGCCCCGAGCATCCGCGTCCTCGACCTTCCTGCGTTCCCCACCCCGTCCGCCGCCGCCGGGATCGACGAGGTGCTCGTCGGCCGCATCCGGAGCGACGAGGCGACGGAGAACGGCCTCGCGCTCTACCTCTCGAGCGACAACCTCCGCAAGGGCGCCGCGCTGAACGCGATCCAGATCGCCGAGCTGCTGCTCGATTCAGCGCATGTCCAGGCCTAGCGCCTGGCTCCTGATCGCCCTCTGCCTCGGCGCGACGACGCTCCTCCCTTCGGCCGTGCCGGGCGCCACGCGTCCGACGGCGACGCTCCTCGCCGTCGGCGACATCGCCTCGTGCGACGTCGAGACCGACGAGCAGGTCGCCGACCTCGTCGCCCGCACGCCCGGCACGGTCGCGCTGCTCGGCGACCTCGCGTACGACAACGGCACCGCAGCCGAGTTCGCCCGATGCTTCATGCCCGCCTGGGGACGCATCATGCCGCGGATCCGCGCGTCGCTCGGGAACCACGAGTACGCGAACGGCGGAAGCGACGCGTCGGTGGCGCGGTCGATCTTCGGCCTCTCGGCGGGAGGGTGGTACTCCTTCGACGTCGGCGCCTGGCACGTCGTCGCGCTCAACTCGAACTGCGAGGAGGTCGGGGGATGCAGCGCAGGCTCGCGCCAGTGGCGCTGGCTGCGTCGCGACCTCCAACGCCACCGCGCGACACGCTGCACCCTCGCCTTCTGGCACCACCCCCGGTTCAGCTCCGGGCTCCACGGCTCCGACGTGCGGCTCGCCGCCTTCTGGAGCCTCCTCGCCGCGGAGCGCGCCGACGTCGTGCTGAGCGGCCACGATCACGACTACGAGCGCTTCGCCCCGATCGCGGGGATCCGCTCGTTCGTCGTGGGAACGGGCGGGCGCGGGCTCCGCCCGTTCGGCACGATCCACCCGAGGAGCGTCGCGCGCCAGGCCGAGTCGTTCGGAGTGCTCCGGCTCACGCTTGCGCCCGCGCGGCTACAGCTGGCGCTTCCTGACGGCGTCGGGACCGGCGTACGCGGACGCCGGCTCGGCGACCTGCCGCTAGCCCGTTACGGCCGCGGGACCGGGGCCGGCGTCGGGGTGAAGGCCTCCTGCACCACCCGCAGCACCTTCGCGCGTCGCCCCTCCTCGATCGCGGCGAGACCGCCGAGGTCGAGCCGGCAGAGCTCCACGCGCCCCTGGACGCGGAGCGTCGTGAATCCGAACTCGTCGAGGAAGTCACGCGGGAAGACCGTCCGGTGCACGAGGAACCGCTCCTCGACGGTCTCGCCCGGCGGATAGCGGTACGCGAACGCCTCGAGGGCGCGCGCGCCCCGGTCGCGCGACTCGCCGATCGCCGCCAGGAGCAGCGACTTCTCGACCCACTCGGCGCCGTCCCCGACGAGGTACGTGCACGTCACGAGGACCGCGTCGTCCGACGGGGGGCCGGCGGGCAGGTCCGCGGCCCGCGGGAACAGCGGCGACGGGCCGTACTGCAGCGTTCCGAGGAGCCGGCCGCCCTCGTCGAGGTAGATCGTCCCCCACTCGCCCCAGTCCTCCTCGGCGCGGTCGATCCAGCGGTCCTTCGACGCCGTCTTGTTGCCGCGCGACTGCCACCAGACGCAATCGCGGCAGACGGACGGCGCCGATCCGAGAGTCGCGCGGGTGAGCCCGGTCACGCCCGGGGACATGTCAGGAGACGTCGGCGACGACGACGTCCACGGCGACCGACGGGAGCTTCGCCGTGCGAACGAGGTAGTCCGCGACACGCCGCTGCACCGCCGTGCCGATCTCCGGCGCGCGCGCGCCCCAGGCGAGCGCGACGTGCACCTCGAGCGCGAACGTGCCGTCGGTCTCGGTGACGCGGACGCCGCGATGACGACGCGGCCCGTCGGTCAGCTCCGCGACCCCGTTGACCTCCAGCGCCGCGTCGGCCGCGTACGACGCGAGCACGTCGTGCGAGATCACGGCGCCGCCTTCCATCGAGGCCAGTCTAGTGCCGACGGCGCAAGACGAGCTCCGTGACCTCCGGTCGCGCGAAGAAGCGGAACGGGACGAAGGTCGTCCCGGTTCCCGGCGACACGTGCATCACCGCGGACGGCGTCTCGTAGAGCCCGGCGACGAACCGCGCGCGCGGATGGGCGAGCGTCAGCCTCCGCGTGAGCGAGAGCGGCAGGCAGATCTGGCCGGCGTGGAGGTGGCCCGAGAGCACGAGCTGGAATGCGCCCGGCGGGATCCGGTCGACGGCCGACGGGAAGTGGCACAGGAGAAGTCGAAGACCGGCGTCTGCATCGACGAGCGCCGTCGGGCGCGAGCGACCGGCGCGGTACGCCTCGGGATCGACGCCGACGACCGAGACGCGCTCGCCGTGGCGCTCGACCGTCGCCTCCTCGTCGCGGAGGAGCCGAGCCTGCTCGAGGTCGCGCAGCTCGGCGGCCCGCGAGAACGGATCGCGCGTCACGGCGACGTCGTGGTTTCCGAGGATCACGAACGGCTCGTCGAGCCGCGCGAGCAGCTCGCGCAGGCGCGCCTCGCCGCGCGGGTGCGAGACGAGGTCTCCGGTGACGCAGACGAGCTCGGGCCGACGCTGTGCGACCCAGTCGACGGCGCGCGCGCTCGCGCCGTTGCCGCGCGACAGCGGCGCGCCGAGGTGGAAGTCCGACAGGTGCCCGATCCGGAGCCCGTCGAGCGCCTCGGGAAGCCCGTCGATCGGGACCTCGAGCACCCGCTTGCGCAGCCAGCCGGCCTCGAACCAGCCGTAGACGGCACAGGCGAGCACGAGCGCGGCGAGGACGATGACGACCGTGAGCATCCCGGGAGCCTAGAGGTGCCATGAGTCACCGAAGCCACCGAGGCAGTTGCGACCGCGACAGCGGGCGCCTTCAGGGATCTGCCCCGCCGCAGGCGGGGATCAGCGGCAGGATTCCGCGAGAGCGGGATCCTGCTTCGCGAGCAACGCCTCACAGCGCGAGCTTTTCGAGCACCGGCTCGACCGACACGACGTGCCGCTTGAAGCGGAGCTCCGCGTCCGAGAGGCCGGCGGCGACGCCGATCAGCTGCGAGAGGTGCAGGATCGGCATCTGGAAGTCCTTCCCCGTCTGCTTCTTCAGCTTCGACTGCCAGGCGTCGAGCGAGAGGTGGCACAGCGGGCACGGCGTCACGATGGCGTCCGCGCCGGCCTCCTTCGCCTGCTCGATCGGCTGGATCAGCTCGCCGAGCGCGGTGTCCTCGCGCGCCTGGATGATCGGGAAGCCGCAGCACTTGATCTTCGCCGGGTAGTCGATCGGGTCGCCTCCGCAGGCCGTGATGATCCGCTCGAGAGAGTCCGGCTTGTCGGGGTCCTCGAAGCCCATCAGCTTGGACGGCCGCAGGATCTGGCACCCGTAGAAGGGCGCGATCTTCAGGCCGCGCAGACCCTTGTGCGCGACCTCCTGGAGCCGGTCGAAGCTCTCGCCCGCGACGAGCCACAGGAAGTGGACGCAGTCGACGTCCGTCTCGTAGCGCGGCGCACCCACCTTCTCGAGGTTGTCGTTCACCCGCTCGCGGAGCGCCGCGTCGTTCAGAAGCTGGTAGTTCGCCTGGCGGAGGTTCAGCGTGCAGACGTTGCAGACGGTCATCAGCGTGTCGACGCCCTCTGCCGCGGCATACGCGAGGATCCGCGCGTTGAGGTGCAGGTAGTAGTCCGGCTCCGCCTCGTGGATGTCGCCGGCGCCGCAGCACGTGACCGACTCGAGCTCGACGAGCTCGTAGCCGACCTTCGGCGCGAGCGCCTGCGTCGACGTGTCGAGCTCCTTCGCCGACAGGCTCGCGAGGCATCCCTTGTAGTACGCGACCTTCTTCACGGGCTCGAAGCCTAGTCCGAGCTCTCGGGCTCGTCGTCGGGGAGGTACGGCCGACGAACGAGCGCGGATCGTCGTACGGGTGGCTCGGGCCGCCGTCGATCGTCTCTCCCTGGTGCGCCAGGTGCATCAGGGCCTTCTCGCCCTGGACGATGCCGGCGGCGCCGTCACGGCCCTGCGTCTTGACGAGGTCGAACAGCGCGCGGGACTCCTCCACGTCCGCCGCGACGTGCGGCGGGAAGGGCGGCGGCACCTTGCCCTTCGGCAGGAGCGACATCGCGAACTTGATCTCCTTGATCGCCTTCACGACGCCCTGGGTCTTCGGCACGAGCTCGGTCTCGCGGAGCCAGCCGGTCGTCTTCGCCGACGTGACGAACCACTTGGCGTGCTTCGCGCCCATGTCGCGGTCGATGCCGGCCTTCATCGCCTCCGCGCCGAGCTTCGCGATCGCGTCGCGCGGGTCGACGCCCTTCGGGCAGCGCTCGTTGCAGAAGTAGCAGCGGGTGCAGTCCCAGATCCCGTGCTCCTCGCTGTAGCGCTCGAGCCGCTCGATCTTCGCGCCGTCTCTCGCGTCACCGACGAAGCGGAAGCCCTTCGCGAGAGCCGCCGGCCCGAGGAAGTCGGGGTCCGACTCCATCGAGTTGCACTCGGAGACGCAGCAGCCGCAGTTGATGCAGAGCGACTCCTTGTGGATCACGTCCATCTTCTGCGGGGAGACGATGTTCTCGCGTTCCGTCGTCCGGTCGAGCCGCGGCTCGAGGTACGGCTGGACGGCGCGCATCTTCTGCCAGAACGGATCCATGTCGACGACGAGGTCCTTGACGATCGGCAGGTTTCCCATCGCCGAGACGACCGGCACCCGCCCGTCCGCGACGAGGTCGAGGATCCGCACCTTGCAGGCGAGCACGGCGCCGCCGTCGACCCGCATCCCGCAGGAGCCGCAGATCATCATGCGACAGCTCTTGCGGTAGGCGAGCGTCCCGTCGACCTTGTCCTTGACGACGTCGAGGGTGTCGAGGAGCGTCGCCTCCTCGGACACGTCCACCTCGTACGGCTTGAGCGCGCGCTCGCCCGTCGAGGCGTCGTAGCGCCAGATCTTGAGCTCGACCTTCATCAGTAGGTCCTCACCATGGGCTCCCACTTCGTCATCCGCACCTCGGCGTACGTGAGCTGCGGCGCGCCGTCGACCCAACGGGTGATCGAATGCTTGAGGAAGTTCTCGTCGTCGCGCTCCGGGAAATCGGACGGACGCGAGTGCGCGCCGCGCGACTCCTTGCGGGCGAGCCCCGCCTGGAGCATGCACGCGCCGAGGTCGAGGAGGTAGCCGAGCTCGATCGCCTGCGTCAGATCGCTGTTGAAGACCTGACCCTTGTCCTCGATCACGACGCCGCGCTCGTACCGCTCCCGGTACTCGTCGATCAGCCCGATCTGCTTCTCCATCCGGTCGGGGTAGCGGAAGACCCCGAAGTTCTCGAGCATCGACTGGCCGAGCTCGTCGCGGACCTGCCACGGCCGCTCCCCCGACGAGACGTCGAGCACGCCCTTCACCCAGGTCTCCGCGTCGGCGCGCGCCGCCTCGGCGTTGCCGGCGGCGGGCTTCCCTCGGCCGAGGGCGTACTCCGCGGCATGCCTGCCGGAGCGGCGGCCGAAGGTGATGGTCTCCATCAGCGAGTTGCCGCCGAGCCGGTTCGCGCCGTGCACCGAGACACAGGCGGCCTCGCCGGCGGCGTAGAGCCCCTCGATCTCGGTCTGCCCCCACTCGTCCGTCGCCACTCCGCCCATGTGGTAGTGGGCGCCCGGGCGGACCGGGATCGGCTCGAAGATCGGGTCGACGCCGGCGTAGGTCATCGCGAGCTCGCGCGAGCCGGGCAGCTTGTTCAGGATCTTCTCCGGCCCGAGGTGCCGCAGGTCGAGCATCACCGAGCCGTTCAGGCCGCGGCCCGCCTCGATCTCGGTCGTCTCGGAGCGGGAGACGACGTCGCGCGACGCGAGCTCGAGCGCGTTCGGCGCGTAGCGCTTCATGAAGCGCTCGCCGTCCTTGTTGATCAGGTAGCCGCCCTCGCCGCGGCAGCCCTCGGTGATGAGGATCCCCGACGGGTACATCGTCGTCGGGTGGAACTGCATGAACTCCATGTCCTTGAGCGGCAGGCCGACGTGAAGCGCCATCGCCATCCCGTCACCCGTGCAGGCGTACGCGTTGGTCGTCGCGCGGTAGAGCCTCCCCACGCCGCCCGTCGCCAGGATCGTCGCCGAGCCGATGACGTAGCTTGACGCCGCCGTTGAGGAGGTCCCAGCAGACGACGCCGGTGCAGCGGCCGTCCTCCTCGATCAGCCGGAACGCGAAGTACTCCTCGAGGACGACGAGCCCCTGGTCCATTCGCTTCTGGAGCTGCTCGTAGAGCACCTGGATGAGCACGTGACCGGTGATGTCGGCCGAGTAGACCGTGCGCGGCGAGCCGGCGGCACCGAACGGGCGCTGGTCGAGCTTGCCCTCGTCGTTCCGCGAGAAGACGCAGCCCCAGCCCTCGAGCTGGTAGATGTCGCCCGGCGCCTCCCGCGTGAAGATCTCGATCGCGTCCTGGTCACCGAGGTAGTCCGAGCCCTTGACGGTGTCGAACGCGTGCGTCTCGGGGTTGTCGTCCGCCTTGTTCCCGAGCGCGGCGTTGATGCCCCCCTCCGCGGCGCCGGAGTGGCTGCGCGTCGGGTGGAGCTTCGAGACGACGGCGACGCGGGCGCCGGCGTCGTGCGCCTCGATCGCGGCGCGCATGCCGGCGCAGCCGGCGCCGACGACGAGCACGTCGAAAGGGGCGTCCATCGCTTGGAAACTATCGGATGGAGTGCGGGCCGGGACTCCGCAACATGCTCCCGGGCCGCGCGGGTGCGGCGGTGTCGAAGGCGGACACCGCCGCACCGCTTCGCCGGTCGGCCCGGCTACCTCGGGCTCAGCCCTGCCACTTGGCCGACCAGTCCGCCCCGCCCGAGTCGCACTCGTAGTGCGTCCCCTGGTAGTCGAAGGAGACATGGATCTGGAATCGGCCGGCGACCGTCGAGCCGTCCGCCGCGAACGTGCCGCTGAACTTGACGGTGATCCCGTCCCCGCTCCCGCTCGAGGGCGAAGGTCCGGTCGGCTCCGATCTGGACGGTGCCGCCGTAGGTCGCCCCGGTCGAGACCCGCGCGGGCGGCGTGCAGTCGGCCTGGTAGTCGATCTCCAGCTTGTCGAAGGCTCCGCCCGTCGGCCGCCACGACGAACGTGACGCCGCCGCCGGTGCTCGTGAAGCCTCCGTAGAACCCGGCCTTGGCGGCGGAGGCGCAGGCGGCGGCGGGGGCGGAGCAGGCGGTGGAGGTGTCGGCGGTGCCGGCGTCGTCGGCGGTGGGTGTCGTGCGTCGTCCCACCGGTCCGGCGCACGACCTCGCAGTCCCGGGCGACGCTCTCACCCTTCTCGGCGACGACCGTGTCGCGACCGGCTCCGCAGGAGAACCGGTCCTTGCCGGGCCCGCCGTTCAGGTAGTCCCCGCCCGCCATCCCGAACAGGGAGTCGTTCCCCCCGCGCCCGTACAGCTTGTCCGCGCGGGCCGTCCCGCGGATCGTGTCGTTCTTCGCGGTGCCGACGATCGTCCCCGCGAGCGCGGAGGTCGTGACCACCGCCGCCACCGCGAGCGCGCCGACGATCAGCCGCGCCGTGCGGCCGAACGCGGGCGTCCGTCCTCGTCTCGTGCTCATCACGGCTCCTCTCCGTGCGATTGCATGGAGAGAGCGTCGGTGGGAGGGCTAACAGGGGACTAACGCGGGCCTCACGGCCCCGAGTGCACCGTCGTCAGGCGGTGATCCGCTCCGGGGAGCCGTCGGCCGGCTCCTCGAAGAGCGTCAGCTGGAGCCCGGCGGGCCCTTCGAGACGACTGTTGCGCGAGCCCCACGGCGTCG
This sequence comes from uncultured Actinomycetes bacterium, assembly GCA_963712255.1. Taxonomy (GTDB): domain Bacteria; phylum Actinomycetota; class Thermoleophilia; order Gaiellales; family Gaiellaceae; genus Gaiella. The sequence continues at coordinate 53,593 of CAVQHL010000008.1, read as the reverse complement.
GCGTCGGGTCGGCAAGCACGGTCGCACCGGCGTCGGCCAGCCGCCTCGTGGTCTCGTCCGCGTCGTCGATCTCGAACGCGATCCGAATGTGCCCTGCGACCCTGGAGCCGACCTCGACCTCGTCGATGTAGTCCGCGTGCGCCGGGTCGCTCAGCTCGAGGGTGGCGCGGCCGGCGTCGAGGATCGACACGCGCCCGTGCTCGCCCGAGAAGGCGCCGAGCTCGGAGAGCCCGAGCACGTCGCGGTAGAACCGCAGCGCCTCGTCGTAGTCGTCGGCGGTGACGACGACGCGAAGCTGGCGGACGCTCACGCGTCGCGCGGCCCGGCGGCAGCCACGGCCGGCTCGGCCTGCGCGGCGAAGCGCTTCTCGAAGTTCGCGCGGAACATGCCGGCGAGCTCCCGCGCCTTCGCGTCGTACGCCGCGGGGTCGGCCCAGGTCGAGCGCGGGTCGAGGAGCGCGGTGTCGACCCCGGGGACCGCAGCCGGGACCTCGAAGCCGAAGGCCTCGTCGACCCGGAAGTCGGCCTCGTCCAGCGCGCCGGAGAGCGCGGCCGTGAGCAGCGCCCGGGTCGCCTTGATCGGCATCCGGTGGCCCTCGCCGAACGGCCCACCGGTCCAGCCCGTGTTGACGAGCCACACGCTCGCGTCGTGCTCCGAGAGCTTCTCGCCGAGCATCCGGGCGTAGAGCGACGGGAGCTGCGGCATGAACGGCGCGCCGAAGCACGTCGAGAACGTCGGCTGCGGCTCGGTCACGCCGATCTCCGTGCCGGCGAGCTTCGCGGTGAAGCCGGAGAGGAACCAGTACTGCGCCTGGTCGCTCGTCAGGCGCGCGATCGGGGGCAGGATCCCGAAGGCGTCGGCGGTGAGGAACACGACGTTGCTCGGGTGGCCCGCCATCTTCGACGGATGGGCGTTCGGGATCTGCTCGAGCTCGTATGCAGCGCGCGTGTTCTCGGTCTTCGAGTCGTCGTCGAGGTCGATCACGCCGCGCTCGTCCATCGCGACGTTCTCGAGGATCGTCCCGAAGGTGTGCGTCGTCCGGAAGATGTCCGGCTCGGCCTCGGCCGAGAGCCGGATCACCTTGGCGTAGCAGCCGCCCTCGACGTTGAAGACGCCGTTCGTGCCCCACCCGTGCTCGTCGTCGCCGATGAGGCTGCGCGACGGGTCGGCGGACAGCGTCGTCTTGCCCGTCCCGGACAGGCCGAAGAAGATCGCCACGTCGCCGTCGGCCCCGACGTTCGCCGAGCAGTGCATCGGGAAGACGCCCTCGAGCGGCAGCCGGTCGTTCATCACCGTGAAGATCGACTTCTTGATCTCGCCGGCGTAGAACGTGCCGCCGATCACGACCTCCGTGCGCGAGGGATGCAGGACGACGAACGTCCCGGTGCGCGTCCCGTCCGCCTGCGGGTCGGCCTCGACCTCCGGCGCGTGCAGCACGAGCGCCTCGGGCTCGTGCGCCTCGAGCTCCTCGTCGGTCGGGCGGATGAACATCGTCTTCGCGAAGAGCGCGTGGTACGGGCTCGCGGTGACGACGCGAACGCCGATCCGATGCGCGGGGTCGGCGCCGGCGAAGGCGTCGATGACGTAGAGGCGCTCCTGCGCGGAGAGGTAGTCGGCAACCTTGCGACGAAGCCCCTCGAAGTGCGGCTCCTCGATCGGGCGGTTGATCTCGCCCCACCAGATCCGCTCCTCGGAGCCCGGCTCGCGCACGACGAACTTGTCCTCGGGGGAGCGTCCCGTGAAACGGCCGGTGTCGACGACCAGCGGGCCGCCCTCGGCGAGCCGTCCGTCGCCGCGTTTGAGCGCGTCGGTGTAGAGCTGGGACGTGGTGGGGTTGCGGAGCACGTCGCCCGTCGGCGCAAGCCCGTGTCGCTCCAGACCCGTCTCCGTCGTCGTCGCCGTCATGGTGTGGATCTCCTCGGTGGTCGCGCGCCCTCGAAGGGCAGCGTGTCTCGTTCGGGTGCAGGGGAAACGTAGTCGCAACAGCGTGACATGGCAGCACGCCTAACCGTGCGTCAACCGCACACGCGCGAGGTCGAGCAGCGCGCTGCAGCGCGGCCTCCTGCGCGGGGTCGAGCGGGAACGCGTTCGCGGCCGTCGACGAGCATCCGATCGCCGCGTGCCCAGACGACCGTGACGGTGCCGAGAAGGTTCCCGGTGTGCCCGACGACCGGGCCCGCACTCGGTGTCGAACCGGGCCAGCCCGAGGCCGTACCGCGCCTCGCCGCGGGGCCGCATCCGCCGGCCGAGATCGCTCGCGAGCAGCCGCGTGAAGAAGCGGTCGAGGTCGGCCGCCGTCGACACGGCCGCGCCCGCCGCCCACGCCGACCGCGCCGTCCGTCGGTCGGTGTCGCGGTAGCTGCCCGGTCGCGACGCCGTCCCGGGACGCGCGCTCGTGCCCGTGCAGGTAGTCGCCGCTCACCCTCCCGGGCTCGAACGTCGTGTCGTCGAGCCCGAAGCGCTCGAACACGTGCCGGCGCAGCAGCGTCTCGAGCGGCTGCGCCGGCCGCCGCCTCGAGCACGAGGCCGAGCGCGAGGTAGTTCGTGCTCGAGTACGCGTAGCCCTCGCTCCGCTCGCGCCGGTCCGCGAGCGCGACGAGCGCGCGCGGGGCGAGGTCGCCGTTCCGGAGCGCCGGCTCGCTGCGTGTAGTCGTACAGGCCCGCCGTGTGGCCGAGGAGATCGCGCACGGTGACCCGATCGCCGTCGCGCAGCAGCCCGGGCACGTGACGCGACACGGGATCGTCGAGCCGTCAGCACGCCGGCGTCCGCGAGCGTGAGCGTGAGCGCGGCGACGAAGGTCTTCGTGACGCTTCCGACCCGGAAGCGCTCGTCCGCGATCGCGCCTCGCCCCGGCCCAGCTCGGTCACGTCGTCGTCCTCGCGCGTGCGGACGAGCACAGCCGGGCACGCCCCGGGCGACGACCTCGTCCGCCGCCTCGGCGACGGACGGCCCTCGTCGTCGCGCGTCGCCACGACGGCCGTCACGGCGACGGCCGCCACGGCGAGGAGCGCGACGACCCAGAGGCGGCGCATGGCGGCGCCGAATCTACGCCACCGCGTGCACACCGCGCGAGCCTCAGCTCGGGGTCGGCACGACCTCGCCGACGTCGGCGTCGCGCGCGACGAGCGCCGCGTAGCGGCCGCCGAGCGCGAGGAGCTCCTCGTGCGTCCCGCGCTCGACCACGCGCCCCCGGTCGACCACGACGATCTGGTCGGCGTCGCGGACGGTCGAGAGCCGATGCGCGATCGCGATCACCGTCCGTCCCTCGGCGAGCCGCTCGAGCGCCGCCTGGACCGCCCGCTCGGTCTGCGTGTCGAGCGCGGACGTCGCCTCGTCGAGGACGAGGATGGGCGGGTTCCGGAGGATCGTCCGCGCGATCGCGATGCGCTGCTTCTCGCCGCCCGAGAAGCGGTATCCGCGCTCGCCGACGACGGTCTCGTACCCCTCGGGCAACGACGCCACGAGCTCGTGGATCTGCGCGGCGCGAGCCGCCTCCTCGATCTCCGCGTCCGTCGCCTCCGGGCGCGCGAAGCGCAGGTTCTCGCGGACGGTCGCGTGGAAGAGGTACGTCTCCTGCGAGACGACGCCGACCGACTCGGTCAGCGAGCGGAAGTCGAGCTCGCGCACGTCGACGCCGTCGATCCTCACGGTGCCCTCGCGTCGCGTCGTAGAGGCGGGCGACGAGGTACGCGCACGTCGTCTTGCCGGAGCCCGTCTCGCCGACCAGCGCCGTCTTCGTGCCCGCCGGGACGGCGAACGTCACGTCCTCGAGCGTCCACGAGTCCTTCTCGTAGCCGAACCAGACGTCCTCGAACGCGACGTCGCCGCGCGGACGCTCGAGCGTCCGCGTCCCCTCGACGATGTCGACCGGCTGGTCGAGGTACTCGAAGATCCGGTCGAACAGCGCGAGCGAGCTCTGCACCTCGATCTGGACCCCGAGCAGGCTGCCGATCGGGAAGAAGAGCCGCGTCTGCAGGGTCGTGAAGGCGACGAGCGTGCCGATCGTGATCGAGTCCGAGCCCCGCGAGATCGTCCAGCCGGCGAACAGGTAGACGAGCGCCGGCATGACGGCGAACGTCGTCTGGATCGCCGCCATCATCCAGCGCCCGGTCATGCGGCTCCGCACCTCGAGGCCGGCGAGCCGCTCCGACTCCGCATCGAATCGCAGGGCGAGGTCGCCCGCGCGACCCATCGTCTTCCCGAGCAGGATCCCGGAGACCGAGAGCGACTCCTGGACGAGCGACGACACGTCGGCGAGCGACGCCTGCCGCTCGGCCGTCACCTTCTTCCGCTGCTCGCCGACCCGCTTCGTGAGCCAGACGAACAGCGGCAGCAGCGCGAGCGCGAACGCCGCAAGGCGCCAGTCGAGCAGCAGCATCGCGATCACCGTCGCGAGCACCGTCGTCACGTTCGAGAGGACGGACGTCGCCGTCGACGTGACGACGTTCTCGATCCCGCCGATGTCGTTCGCGATCCGGCTCTGCACCTCACCGGTGCGCGTCCGCGTGAAGAACGCGAGGGAGAGGCGCTGCAGGTGCCGGTAGACGGCCGTTCGGAGGTCGTGCATGACCGCCTGGCCGACGAGGTTCGAGAGGAGCGTCACGTAGACCATGACGGCGCCCGAGACCACGGGGATCGCGACCATGCCCGCCACGAGCCAGAAGAGCAGGTTCATGTCGACCGTCGCCTCGCCGGACGGGCTGACCTGGATGGCGGTGTCGAGCACGTCCCGCAGCAGGAACGGCGGGATCACGCCGATCGCTGCCGAGAAGAGGATCAGGCCGCAGGCGGCGGCGAGCTTCGCCTTGTACCTCTTGAACAGCGTGACGATCCGCCGGGCGTTCGCCTTGCGGACGGCCGGGTCCGCGGGGCGCACGGGTGGTTCGAGGCTCGCCGATTCCCACCGCCGTCCGGGCACGAGTCGAGTGTGCCTGCGGAGGGGCGTGCCAGGCGAGCTACGCGAGCGACTCGATCGTCGCGCGTACCCGCGCGGTCAGCTCCTTCGCCGCCGCGATCGTCGCCGGAGCCGGCTCGACGCGGATCGGCTCGCCGACGACGACGCGAACGCGGGCGCGCCGCGGGATGCGCGTCCCGGGCCGGAGCGCACGGTCGGCGCCGACGATCCGCACGGGGACGATCGGCGCCCCGGTGGCGAGCGCGAGCCGCGCGGCACCGCGGTGCCAGGCGCGCCCCTCGCTTCCGAGCACCGTCCCCTGGGGGAAGATCGCAACCACGGCGCCGGCTCGCAGCGCATCCGATGCGGCCGCCAACGCGTCGAGGTCGCCGCGGCCGCGGCGCACGGGGATCCCTCCGAGCCCGTCGAGCACGCGACCGGCGATGCGGTTCGCCCAGAGCTCCTGCTTGGCGAGGAACCGGAGGGGGCGGTCGACGGCCGTTCCGAGGAAGAACGGATCCGCGAGGGAGTCGTGGTTCGAGACGACGAGCAGGGGCCCCGGCGGGAGCGCCGCGCCTTCCGCACGGGCGCCCCAGACGGCCCGGATCAGGGGGGCGACCACCGCCCGCACGGCGCCGTAGGCGGTCACGTCGCGGGGACGTCGGCCGCGAAGCGCGAGAGCGCGCGGTCGACGTGCTCGACCCAGGCACGCCACCTCGGCAGACGCACGAGCTCCCCGGAGCGGCGCCGGACGGCCGCGCCGTGGAGCCCACGCTCGAGGAGCGTGTAGGTGCCCGCGACGCCGAGCGCCTCGGCACGCCGGAAGCCCTTGCGCGAGCTGGCCGGGCTCACGCCGGGAACGCCGGGGAGCCAGCGGTCCCAGGCGCCGTGGACGACGTCGAGCCGCTTGCCCGCGAGCCCCTGGAGGTCGAGCGCGTCGGGGATCCAGGGCGCGAGGCCGAGCACGCCCGTGACCGTCTCGTGCGCGGCGACGCCGATCGAGACCGCGCCGCCCATGGAGAACCCGATCAGGATCGCCCGCCGGGCGCCCAGGCTCTCCGTGAGATCGAGGGCCGCCTCGGTGTCCGCCATGCACGACTCGAGGGCATTCCAGCTCTTCACCCGGTAGCGCACCTCGGCGAACGCGATCTCCGGGTGCCGCGGGGCGAGCTCCGCCGCGAGCAGCTCGCTCGTCGCGCTCCAGGTTCCCGGAACCTGCTTCGCCGTGCCGCCGTTCGCCAGGACGGCGGCGAGCCGCGCGCCCTCGTTCCGCAGGCGCGCCTCCCCACCGGTCGCCAGCGTGACGTTCCGCGTCGTCATGCGCCGCCTTCGATCGGGGCACGTCCGGACGATTCGTGCCGTCTCGGCGGCCCGGCGCGCGTACCCGTCGGGGGTTCCGTGCACCTGATCGAACTCGAGGAGCTCGGGGTTCTCGGCGACGAGCGAGGCCCACTCGACGAGCCGGACGTTCCCGTGAGCCGAGGCCGCGTCCCGAAGCACCTCGTTGAACCCGCTCCGCTCCCCACCGCGAGCGACGGTCGCCCACACGAGGCACCGGTCGGGCCCGACGATCTCCACCGCCTCCTCGACGAGCTCGCGGAACTCCGCCTCGGTGCCGTCCGGGTCGTTGGTGCCGAGGCTGACCACGACGACGGGGGCGAGAGCGGCTCCCCGTTCCCGCAGGACATCGATCCCCTCCGCGGTCGTGCGCCCGACGCTGGTCGTGGGAGTCGATGTCCCAGCGCGGCAGCTCCTCTCGGAGCCAGGGGTCGGTCCCGACGTTCAGCGAGTCGCCGACGAGGGTCAGCGCGCCCGTGTCGTCGGCGCGCGGCATCCTCCTCCTCGCCGGTCGCCAGGACGACGACGACGGCGCCCGCGACGGCGAGCAGGAGGAATGAGAGGGAGAGGCGCATTGGCAGGCGTCGACGAGGCGGGCGAGAAACGTTAGACGTGGACGCCGCGGTCGCGATCGGCCGGTTTCTCGAGAGCCCCGGGCTGTCGGACGCGACGCGGCGTGCGTACCGGTCGGATCTGCGCGACTTCTCGGCCTGGCTCGACGACCGCGGGCTTGCTCTCGACGACGTCGACGTGCGTGCGCTCGCCGACTACACGGCCGAGCTCGGCAGGGCGCGCCGCGGGCTCGCGCCGGCGACGATCTCGCGAAGGCTGTCGGCGGTCCGGGCGCTGATCCGCCACGCGCTCGGCCCGAGCCGGGTGCCGGACGTGCCCCTCGCGCCGCGCCGCGGACGCCGGCTGCCGCAGACGCCGAAGGTCGCCGAGGTCGAGGCAGGCGGTCGATGCCGTGTCGGGCGACGCCCCGCTCGCTCTCCGAAACGCGGCGCTCCTCGAGCTCGTCTACTCCTGCGGCCTCCGGTCCGCCGAGGCGGTCGCGCTCGACCTCGGAGACGTCGACCTCGACCGCGAGCACGTGCACGTGCGCGGGAAGGGCGGGAAGGAGCGGCTCGTCCCGCTCGGCGAGGAGGCTGCCTGGCGCGTCGGGCTCTGGCTCCGCGACGGGCGCCCTGCGCTCGTCCGCGGCGCCTGCGACGCGCTGTTCGTCTCGGTGCGCGGGCGGCGGCTCGACACGAGCGTCCTCCGCCGCCTGCTTCCGCACCCGCACCGCCTCCGGCATGCCTACGCGACCCATCTCCTCGAGGGAGGCGCCGACCTGCGGACGATCCAGCAGCTGCTCGGGCACGCGTCGCTCTCGACGACGCAGGTCTACAGCCACGTCGATGCCCGCCGCCTGCGCCGGGTGTACGACCACGCGCATCCGCGGTCGTGACGTCGCGCGGAAAGCCGCCTCAGAGACCGATTTCTGTCAAGGCGGAACGGTGCCGCGCAGGAGCGCGGGCCTCGCCGCCGAATCGGGTCCCGCCGCGATGAGCGCTCGCCCCGATCCCGACGTCGAGAGCTTCCTGCTGCTCCTCGCGGCCCGCCGCTCGCCGAGGACCGTGGATGCGTACCGCCGCGACCTTGCCGCCTGTGCCGCATCGCTCGACGGCCCGGTCGGCAGCGCGACGACGGAGGAGCTCGAGGCCTGGCTCGCCGCGATGCGCGCCGACGGGCGCGCCGCCTCGACGATCGCACGGCGGCTCGCGGCCGTCCGCTCGTACCTGCGCCACCTGACGCTGATCGGGGTACGCGGCGACAACCCCGCCGCGGGCATCGCCGGCCCGCGCCGGCCGCGCACCGTGCCGAGGACGCTCTCCCCCGCGGAGGCGGAGCGGCTCGTCGATGCGGCGAACGGGACGACGCCGCGGTCGATGCGCGACAAGGCGCTCGTCGAGCTGCTCTACGGCGCCGGGCTCCGCGTCTCGGAGGCCCTCGGGCTCTCCCGCGCCTCGATCGACCTCGACGCCCGCGTCGTCCGCGTGATCGGCAAGGGCGGCAAGGAGCGGCTCGTCCCGCTCGGGCGGCCGGCGACGGAGGCCGCGCGCCGCTACCTCGCGCTCGGCCGACCGCACCTCGACCGGCGCCATCGACCCGACCTCTTCCTGAACGCGCGTGGCGGCGCGCTGACGCGCGCAGGCGCGTTCCTCATCCTCCGCCGCCTCGCCGAGCGGGCCGGCCTGGAGCCGGGTCGCGTCCACCCCCACCTCCTGCGCCACTCGTTCGCCACCCACCTGCTCGAGGGCGGTGCCGACCTGCGGAGCGTCCAGGAGATGCTCGGGCACGCCGACGTCGCGACCACCGAGCGCTACACGCACGTCTCCGACCGACACCGCCGCGACGCGTACTACCGTGCGCACCCGCACGCGCGCCGCCGCACCGAGCGCGCTCCCGACGCGGGCTAGCCCGCCCCCGCGAGCGCGATCGCGCGCTCGACGGTCTCCTCGTCCGGGTCGGTGAGCGTGACGTGACCGACCTTTCGCCCGGCGCGTGGCTCCTTCCCGTAGAGGTGCACGTGCGCGCCGGGAAGCGCGGCGAGCTCCCGCGAGCGGCGGGACGGAGCCGACGAGGTTGACCATCACGGAACGACCCGTCGCCTCGGTCGCGCCGAGCGGCAGGCCGAGGATCGCTCGCAGGTGGTTCTCGAACTGGCTCGTGACGGCGCCGTCGATCGTCCAGTGCCCGGTGTTGTGCACCCGCGGCGCGAACTCGTTCGCGAGCAGCCGCCCGCCGACCTCGAAGAGCTCGACGGCGAGGACGCCGACGTAGTCGAGGGCGTCGAGGAGCGTCGTGCAGATCGCCTCTGCCTCCGCCTGCGGCGCATCCTGGCCGGGGACGCGGGTGACGCGAAGGATGCCTTCGCGATGGACGTTCTCGCCCACCGGCCAGAAGCGTGTCTCGCCGTCGCGTCCGCGGACGCCGACGATCGACAGCTCGCGGTCGAACGGGACGAGCTCCTCGGCGAGCTCTCCGTCGGCGAGGGGCTCGATCGTCTCGACCCGGCGCTGCCCCTTTCCGTCGTAGCCGAGTCGACGGGTCTTCACCAGCGCCGGCACGCCGGTCGCCTCGAGGTCTCCGAAGCGCGCCGTCGGGATGCCGAGCGAGCGAAACAGCTCCTTCTCGTGCAGACGGTCCTGCCCGCGCTCGAGGGCCGCGACCCCGGGCACCGCGCCGACGCCTGCGGCCGCGTCGACCGGCACGTTCTCGAACTCGTAGGTGACGACGGACGCACCGTCCGCCAGGCGCGCGAGCGCCTCGCGGATCGCCGTACTCGCCGACGACGAGCTCCCCCACGGCGCCCGCGCAGGCGTCGGCCGCGGGATCGAGGAACCGGAACGACAACCCGAGCGGCAGCCCGGCGAGCCCGAGCATGCGCCCGAGCTGCCCGCCGCCGATGCACGCGACGAGCGTCACCGTGGGGGGCTCACGCGGCCGGGTCGGGGTTGTCGAGCACGGCCTGCGTCTGCGCGGCGCGGAAGACCCGCAGCCGCTCGCCGACGGCCGGGTCGCCGACGGCGAGGATCGACGCCGCGAGGAGCGCGGCGTTGACCGCGCCGGCGCGGCCGATCGCGAGTGTCCCGACCGGGATCCCGGCCGGCATCTGGGCGATCGAGAGGAGCGAGTCCATGCCGGAGAGCGCCTTCGACTCGACCGGGACGCCGAGCACCGGCAGTGTCGTCTTCGCGGCCGTCATGCCCGGCAGGTGGGCCGCGCCGCCCGCCCCGGCGATCAGCACACGGAGCCCGCGCTCCTCCGCCGTGGAGGCGTACTCGAACAGCAGGTCGGGCGTCCGGTGGGCGGAGACGACCCGCCGCTCGTGCGGGATCCCGAGCTCGTCGAGGGTCTCGGAGGCGTGACACATCGTCTCCCAGTCGGAGCGCGACCCCATGATCAGACCGACGAGAGGCGTCGCCACGCCGGGGACCCTATTTCGTCCGCGACTTCTTCACGAGCGCGGCCGACACCTTGCGGGCCGCCTCGCGCACCTCGCGGTCGGCCTCGTCGTCCTCCGCGACTCCCTGGAGCAGCTGGATCGTGCCGCGGTCGGCCGTGCCGTTCTGCAGGCAGAAGATCGCGAGCCGGCGGACGGCGTCGTTGGGGTCGCGGGCCGCGAGCTCGTTGAGGAGCGGGCGGAACGCGTTGACGTCGCCGGGATGGTCGGCCGACAGCGCACGCAGCGCGAGCAGCGCCGACCCGCGCGCGCCCGCGCTCTCGTCCTCGAGCCCGCGACGCAGGAGCTCGAGCTTCTGCCGGAAGCGGAACTGGGCGATGGCGCGGTACGCGACGCCCCGGACGCGGTAGTCCTGGTTCCGCGCAGCTGCCTCGAGCTCGTCGTCCCACTGGGCGCGAAGCTCTGCGAGCGCCCGCTGGTCGCCCGCAGCCGCCAGGGCGTCGGCCTGCCCGGCTGCCTCCGCGAGGGTCACGCCGTCTGCAGCGACCGCGACGGCGGCCCGACGTAGCGCGCCGACGGCCGGAAGAGGCGGCCCGTGCGCTTCTGCTCGAGGATGTGCGCCGACCAGCCGGCGACCCGCGAGCACGCGAACATCGCGGGAGCGAGCGCCGGCGGGATCTCGGCGACGTCGAGCACGATCGCCGAGTAGTACTCGACGTTCGTCGCCAGCACGCGGTCCGGGGAGCGCTCCTGGAGCGCGGCCAGTGCGACCTGCTCCAGCTCCTCGGCGACCTCGACGTTCGCCGAGCCAAGCTCCTTCGCGGTGCGCTTGAGGATGCGCGAGCGCGGATCCTCGGCCCGGTAGATCCGGTGGCCGAAGCCCATGATCCGCTTGCCGCTCTCGAGCGCCTCCTTCACCCAGCGCTCGGGATCGCCCATCTCGGCGACCTCCTCGAGCATCGGCTTGACGTACGCCGGCGCGCCGCCGTGCAGCGGGCCGGAGAGCGCGCCGACGGCGGAGGAGAGTGCGGCGCCGCAGTCCGCGCCCGTCGACGCCACGACGCGGGCGGCGAAGGTCGATGCGTTCAGGCCGTGCTCCGCGGTGCAGATCCAGTACGTGTCGATCGCCTTGACGTGCCGCGGATCGGCCTCGCCGCGCCAGCGGAGCAGGAACTTCTCGGCGGCGGTCCGGCCCTGCGCGACGACCTCGTCCGGGACGACGCCGGTCTCGCCGTCGGCCACCCGCGCGGACCGCGCGACGATGGACATCATCTGGGCGGAGATCCGGCCGAGGTCGATCCGGGCCTGCTCGTCGGAGATCTCGTTGAGCTTGCCGAGCTTCCACTCGCCGGAGAGGCGTGCCGTCTCGGCCTGGAGGTCGGCCGGCCCGTTGCCGGTCAGGAGCGCCGGCTCGTGGGGCTCCGGCTCGGGCATGGTCGACGACAGGTCGTCGTCCACGAGGAGGCCCCAGACGTTCTCGTACGGGAACTGCCCGACGAGCTCCTCGATGTCGACCCCGCGGTAGCGGAGCGCGCCGCCGTCCCGGTCGGGCTCGGCGATCTCCGTCTCGACGGCGACGACGCCCTCGAGGCCCGGCTTGAACTCGCTCATCCCACTCCTTCTCGTCGAGGCCGCTCGTTTCGCCCCGACGGTACCTGAGCAGCCGTGGGATGCCGTGTGACTATCGTGCCGCGCATGCCGCACGTCGTCACCCTCGTCCCCGGCGACGGGACCGGGCCCGAGCTCACCGAGGCGACCCGCCGGGTGCTCGAGGCGACCGGCGTCGAGTTCACGTGGGACGTCCAGCAGGCCGGCGTCGACGTGATGGAGACCGCCGGGACGCCACTTCCCCCGGAGACGCTCGCGTCGATCAAGACCAACGGCGTCGCGCTGAAGGGGCCGATCACGACCCCGATCGGCACCGGCTTCCGCTCCGTCAACGTCGCCCTGCGGCACGAGCTGGGCCTCTACGCCTGCGTGCGGCCGTGCAAGACCTACCCGGGCGTGCGCTCCCGCTACGACGCCGTCGACCTCGTCGTGATCCGCGAGAACACGGAGGACCTGTACGCCGGCATCGAGTTCGAGTCCGGGACGGATGACGCGCAGGCGGTGATCGACTTCCTCAACGCCCGCCAGCCGAAGCAGATCCTCCCCACGTCCGGGATCTCGATCAAGCCGCTCTCGCCCGAGGGCTCCGAGCGGATCATCCGGTTCGCCTTCGAGTACGCGCGCGCCAACGGGCGCCGCCGCGTCTCGTGCATCACGAAGGCGAACATCATGAAGCACACCGACGGGCTCTTCCTCGCCGTGTTCCGCGAGGTCGCGAAGGACTACCCGGACATCGAGGCGTGGGAGACGCTCGTCGACGCCCTCTGCATGGGTCTCGTCCAGCGGCCGGAGGAGTTCGACGTGCTGGCGCTGCCGAACCTCTACGGCGACATCGTCTCGGACCTCACCGCCGGCCTCGTCGGCGGGCTCGGCGTCGCGCCGGGCGCGAACATCGGCACGGGGGCCGCGGTCTTCGAGGCGACGCACGGCTCGGCGCCGAAGTACACGGGGCAGAACCGCGTCAACCCGACGGCGATGATCCTCTCCGGGAAGCTCATGCTCGAGCATCTCGGCGAGCGGGACGCCGCGAGCCGGCTCGAGCAGGCCGTCGCCGCGGTGATCGCCGAGGGCGAGCGCGTGACGTACGACCTGAAGCCGACGCGCGACGATCCGACGGCGGTCGGGACGTCCGAGTACGCGGACGCGATCATCGAGCGCCTGGGCTGAGCGCCGGCGCGACGAACACCAAGGAGAGAAGCGTGAACGGAAGGAAGAAGGTCACCGTCGTCGGTGCCGGGAACGTGGGCGCGACCTGCGCGCTCGAGGTGGCGCGCCGCGACTACGCGGACGTCGTCCTCGTCGACATCGTCCCGAACTTCGCGGCCGGCAAGGCGCTCGACATGAACCAGATGGCGTCCGTGACGGGCTACGAGCCCACGATCGTCGGCAGCGAGGACTACGCGGCGACGAAGGGCTCCGACGTCGTCGTGATCACCGCCGGGCGGCCGCGGTCGCCGGGGATGAGCCGCGACGACCTCGTCACGACGAACGAGGCGATCGTCGCCTCGGTCACCAAGGAGGTCGTGCGCCGCTCGCCGAAGTCCGTGATCGTCGTCGTCTCGAACCCGCTCGACGCGATGTGCCACGTCGCGCACGCCGTCTCCGGCTTCCCCAAGGAGCGGGTCGTCGGGATGGCGGGCATCCTCGACACGGCGCGCTTCTCCGCGTTCATCGCGTGGGAGACGGGCTCGTCGGTGAAGGACGTCCAGGCGATGGTGCTCGGCGGGCACGGCGACCAGATGGTCCCCGTCGTCTCCGCGACGACCGTCGGCGGCGTCCCGCTCGAGCAGCTGACGACCCGCGGGAAGATCTCGAAGATGGTCGAGCGCACCCGGAAGGGCGGCGGCGAGCTCGTCGGCCTCCTCGGGACCTCCGCCTGGTACGCGCCGGGCGCCGCGGCGGCCCAGATGGTCGATGCGATCTGCCTCGACCAGAAGCGTGTCCTGCCGTGCACGGCGCTGCTCGAGGGCGAGTACGGCGTCGACGGCCTCTACATGGGCGTCCCCGCGCGCCTCGGAGCTGCGGGCGTCGAGGAGATCGTCAAGCTGAAGCTGACGGCCGCGGAGAAGAAGATGCTGCGGGAGTCCGCGGCCGCGGTGCGCGAGGTCGTGGGGGTCCTCTCGACGGCCTGAGCGGCGCTCGTCCGGCGCGCCGCTGCTTCACGGCCGCTGAACAACTGCGCGGTTAGCCTTCCGCGGATGGACCTGGGGCTCAGCGGCCGGACGGCGATCGTCTGCGGCGCCACGTCGGGCATGGGCCTCGCGGTTGCCGAGGAGCTCGTCCGCGAGGGCGCGAACGTCGCCATGTTCGGTCGCCGCCGCGACCTGCTCGAGCGCGAGGCCGACCGGCTCGGCGCTCTCGCCGTCCAGGGCGACCTCACCATCCCCCAGCACCTCGAGCGGCTCGTCCACGCGACGGTCGGTGCCTTCGGCGGGGTCGACGTGCTCGTCCTGAACGGCGGCGGCCCGCCGGCAGGCCCGGCGGTCGGGCTCACGGCGGAAGCGGTCGAGGAGGCGGTCGCGCTGCTCCTCACGTCGCACGTCACCCTCGTCGCGACCTGCCTCCCCCACCTCCGCGAGAGCGGGCGCGGCAGGATCGTCGCGATCGAGTCGTCGTCCGTGCGCGAGCCGCTCGCGAACCTCGCCCTCTCGAACGCGGTCCGGCCGGGCGTCGTCGGCTGGCTGAAGACGCTCGCCCGCGAGCTCGGGCCGGACGGAATCACCGTCAACACGATCGCGCCGGGCCGCATCGACACCGACCGGCTGCGCGCCGTGTACGGGCCGGACGGGCCCTCACCGGCCGACCTCGAGCAGGTTCCCGCGCGCCGGCTCGGCACGGCGGCCGAGATCGCCGCCGTCGTCTGCTTCCTCGCCTCGGACCGCGCCGCGTACGTCAGCGGAGCCGTCGTCCCCGTCGACGGCGGGCTCACCCGCGGGCTCCTGTGATCACGCCGCGCAGACTCGTCCTCGCCGGAGCGGCGCTGCTCGCAGTCGTCGTCTTCGCGCTGTGGACCACCTCGAGCGGCGACTTCCTCTACGTCCCGAACGAGGCGCGACCGGTCGCGGGGAACATCGAGGTCGAGGGCGACAAGGGCGAGGACGAGGCGGGCGGCATCTACTTCATCGACGTCAGGGTGCGGAAGGCACGCCGGCTCGAGCAGCTGCTGCCGTTCATGCGCCCCGAGGGCGCGACGCTCGTTCCGGCGCACGCCGTCACCCCACCGGGACAGACCTTCGCCCAGTGGCGCGTGCAGGCGCGGCAGGACATGGAGCGGTCGGAGCAGATCGCCGCGGCCGTCGCGTTCCGGGAGGCGGGGCTCGACGTCGACGCCACGCCCCGGGGCGCGCTCGTCGAGGCGGTCGCGATCGACGTTCCCGCGACGAAGACCCTCCGCGGCGGCGACGTGATCGTCGAGGCTGCGGGACAGCCGGTCCTGACCCCCGGCGGTCTCGTCGAGGCCATGGGGAAGCTCGCTCCGGGCGACCCCGTGCAGCTCAGGCTGCGTCGCGACGGGAAGCTCCTCGACCGCACCGTCAAGACCGTCGCCGCGCCCGACGATGCGAAGTCGCGCGATCATCGGCATCCGCGTCTCGCAGGACGCGAAGATCCGGCTCCCCCGCGACGTCACGATCGACCTCGGCAACGTGGGCGGCGCCTCGGCCGGCCTCCCGTTCGCGCTCGAGGTGTACCAGCAGCTCGGTCGGGACGTCGATCGGGGGCTCCGCGTCGCGGCGACGGGCGAGATCCAGCTCGACGGATCGGTCTCCGCGGTCGGCGGGATCAAGCAGAAGACCGTCGGCGTCCGACGCTCGGGCGCGGACGTCTTCCTCGTCCCGGCTGGGGAAAACGCAAGCACCGCGCGCCGCTACGCAGGGACGTTGCGCATCGTGCCTGTGGAGAGTTTTCGACAGGCGTTGCGCTTCTTGAAAACACTTCCTCAGAAATAGCCTGTTTGCAGGGATTTCGCCTCTCCGGGCGACACCCGCAAATTGCGGGGATTTCGTACCGGAAGGGGGTTGCACGACCCCTCGGCCACGGACACAATGGCCGCTGTTCTCAGGGGTTTCAGCGGCAACCGATCAGCGGCGACAGAGGGGACGATTTGGGCAAGCGCTCAGGTGCGACGTGCGACGACTGCTACTTCCGCCAGGCGGGCCTCTGCGCTCTCCCCGGGAATACGACCTGCCCGACGTTCAGGGCTGCGACGGTCGGCCGGCTCGCACCTCCCCCACAGCCCCGGCTCGTGCTTCGCCCTCCCGCCGTCGTGCACGCTGCGCCGATCGCTCACGCCAGCGCCTAAGATCGGCCGCGTGAGCGGCCAACACCTCCCCCCGGGGGATCCTGCGTCGAAAGGCGGCGGGATCCCCTGGAAGATCGTCCTCTGGGTGGCCCTGGCGGTCTACGCCGCGCTGTTCCTGCTGATGAACAGCGAGAAGCAGGAGGTCAGCTTCGTCTTCTTCTCCGTCAACACGCGCCTCATCTGGCTGATCCTCCTGAGCATGCTGCTCGGCGCCGGGCTCGCCCGGTTCCTGCCGCACTGGTGGAAGAGCCGCGGCGAGAAGCCGCGGAGCTAGAGGAGGCCGGCGAGCACGCGAACGCCGTCCGCGATCCGCTCGGGCGGCTCGTACGAGAACGCAAGCCGAGCGGCGCTCGAGCCCCCGGCACCCGGGAAGAAGTCCGTTCCACGAACGAACGTGACGCCGGCCTCGGTCGCGCGCGTCAGCAGCTCGCCGGCGTCGACTCCGTCGCCGAAGTCGAGCCACAGGAAGTACCCGCCCTCGGGCCGGCTCCAGGTCGCGCGCCCGCCGAGCTCGCTCTCGAGCGCGGCGAGCATCGCGTCGCGCTGCGCGCGGAGGATCCCGCGGATCCGGTCGAGGTTGGGCTCGAAGGCGCCGCGCTCGTGCAGCTCGTGGACGATCGCCTGCGGGAGGAGCGGCGGCGAGATGTACGTCGAGACCGCGCGGTCGTCGTAGGCGGCGCGCATCCCCTCGGGGACGACGAACCAGCCGACGCGCAGTCCGGGCGCCGCGGTCTTCGAGAACGAGGAGGTGAAGGTCACGCGGTCGCCCCCCTCGAGCGCGTGGAGCGCCGGGGGCGCCTCGCCCTCGTAGCGCACGAGGCCGTACGGGTCGTCCTCGAGGACGTCGACGCCGTGCGCCTGGACGAGCTCCGCGATCCGTCGGCGGCGCGCCTCGCCCAGGGTGCGGCCGCTCGGGTTCTGGAAGGTCGGGATCGTGTAGAGGAACGAGATGTCGCCTCCACGCTCGAGCTCTGCCTCGAGCGCGTCGGGGTCGAGCCCTTCCTCGTCCATCGGGAGCGCGACCACCTCGGCGCCGTGCCGCCGGAGCACCTTCAGCGGGCGGTCGTACGTCGGCGCCTCGACGAGCACCCGGCCCGGGCGCAGCTCCAGCTGGACCGCCGCGTAGAACACGAACCCCTGGAGGCCGCCGACCGTCAGGAAGACCCGCCCCGGGTCGACGCCGTGGCGCTCCGCGAGCAGCTCGCGCAGCGGCCCGTACCCGCCGCCCGTCCCGTACGCGAGGATCGTCCGCCCGTCGCGCTCGAGCGCTGCGGTTGCGCACTCCGAGAGGAGGCCGACGTCGAGGCACTCGGGTGACGGAGCGCCGCGCGCGAACGAGATGGCGGTCATGGATCGAGCCTACCGGGCAGTCCCGACCGAGCCTGCTGCTACCGTTCCGCCTACGGTCGACATCAGTCGACCCGTGAGATCCGCAACGTTCGACTCCTCTTGGGCTCGAAGGTCGTAGGTCTCGAGCCAGTTCCACCCAACAGAGGAGTCACATGCAGGAGACATTCCCCGCGCTCGGTGTGAGCGCGGAGCTGACAGAAGTGCTGCGCTCGCGCGGCATCGAGGCGCCGTTCGAGATCCAGACGCGCGCCATCCCCCCGGCACTCGCAGGCACCGACCTGCTCGCCAAGTCACCGACCGGGTCGGGGAAGACGCTCGCGTTCGCGGTCCCGCTCGTCGAGCGGATGCCGCGCGACGACGCGCGCCCCGCCGCGCTCGTCCTCGTACCGACGCGCGAGCTCGCCGTTCAGGTGACGGAGGCGATCGAGCCGCTCGCGGCCGCGCGCGACCTCTCCGTCGCGTCGGTCTACGGCGGCGTGCCGATCCGCGCGCAGGCGAACGCGGCCCGCGACGCGCACGTCGTCGTCGCCACGCCCGGGCGCCTGCAGGATCTCGTCGATCGCCGCCTGCTCACGCTCGACGCCGTCGAGATCCTCGTCCTCGACGAGGCCGACCGGATGCTCGACATGGGCTTCAAGCCGCAGGTCGACCGCATCGTGAAGCGGCTCCCGCGCGATCGGCAGACGATGTTCTTCTCCGCGACGCTCGACGGCGAGGTCGGCGAGCTGGCGGGGGCGTACACCCAGTCGCCCGTCCGGATCGAGGCAGGTCTCCCGTCCGAGCACGCATCGGGCGACATCGACCACCACTTCGTGCCCGTCACGCCCGACACCAAGGTCGAGACGCTGATCGAGCTGCTCGAGGCCGATCGGGGCCTCGCGCTCGTCTTCGTCCGCACCAAGCGGGGAGCCGACCGGCTCGCCCGCAAGCTCGAGCAGCGGGGCGTCAAGGCGCTGGCGATGCACGGCGACCTGAACCAGAGCCAGCGGCAGCGCGCGCTCGAGCGGTTCGATAGCGGTCGCGTCACGACGCTGATCGCGACGGACGTCGCAGCCCGCGGGCTCGACCTCGACAACGTCACGCACGTGATCAACTTCGATCCGCCCGAGGACGGCAAGTCCTACACCCACCGGGTCGGCCGGACGGGTCGCGCCGGACGGTCGGGAACGGGCGTCACGCTCGTGCTGCCCGACCAGCAGGCGGACGTCAGCCGCGTGGCCCGCCTGAACGGGCACCACGAGACGTTCGCCGACACGGGGATGAAGACGGCCGCACCTCGGCTCGTCTACACGTCCCGGCGGCGCGGCGGCTGGGGCTCGACGCGCCAGCGTCGGCGCTAGGTCCGGCCTCCGACCTGGGTCAGCCTCCGAGGTTGGTGCACTCCGACGCGCCCTCCAGGGCCGACCTCAGCGTGCCCTCGACGTCGAGCTCCTGAAGGCGGTTCGTCGCCGCCTGGATGCCGGTCAACGCGGTCTGCGCGGCCTCGGCGATCGCGCCGGCGACGACGGCGACGTCCGTGGCGTTGTCGATCTCGTCGACCTCGTCCTTGACCTCCTCGAAGGTCTCTCCCGCCGCGCTCGCCGCGGTCTCGAGCTCGTTCTGGATCTCCTCGCCGCTCGGCACGTCCGGCCTGCCGAGCTCGCGAAGGTCGTCCGCGAACGTGCTCGCCGCGGTCGCGGCGTTGTCGATCACCTCGATGATCTCGTCGCTGCTCGGGATGCCCTCGCCCGCGAGGTCCGACCCCGCGTCGGAGATCCCGGTCGTGAAGGTCTGGAGCGCATCGCAGAACCCGGAGGCCCAGGTGGCCGGCTCGACGGCCTCGTCGCCGCCGTCGGAGGAGTCGTCGCCGCCGCAGCCCGCGGCGAGCGCCGCGAGCGCGAGGACGAGCACGAGTGCCGATGCAAGCCGCTTCATGCGAAGAACGTATCGTCGTGGGAGTACGGCGGGGCGCACATGCAGAGCAGCCGCGCGCCCTCGGGGCCGGCGACGAGCTCGTGCCACGCCCCCGGTGGGATCAACGCCGCGTCGCCCGCGCCGACGTCGCGCGACTCGCCGTCGATCTCGAGGCGGCCGCCGCCGTCGGTGAGGAGGTAGATCTCCTCGCTTCGCGAGTGGTAGTGACGCTGGGTCGCCTGCCCGGGGCCGAGGGTCGCCTCGGCGAGCGACTGCACGGGCGTGTGGTGGAGCTCGCGGATCGTCGACCCGTCCTTCGTCGTGAACGCCTCTGCCTCGGCGAGGGATCGCAGCTCCACGGCCGGGATCCTACGCGCTCGCCGCGCCGTCGGGAAAGGCGTGTCAGCGGGCGTCGCGAGAGAGAAGCGCCTGCTCGATGCGGTCGAGCCGGTCGATCAGATCCTGCCGCTCGTCTGCGTCCTGCGCGTGCTGCTGGGCCTGCAGGCGCGAGATGAAGACCGAGACCACGAGCGACGTCGCGATCGGGATCGCGCTGACCCCCGCGAGCATGAGGACAGAGCCGACGATGCGTCCCGCAGTGCTGGTCGGGACGACGTCGCCGTACCCGACGGTCGTCACCGTCACGATCGCCCACCACAACGAGTCGCGGAACGAGCCGATCCCGGGGTCGACGGCCCACTCGACGATCGCCGCGATCACTGCAAGGCTCAGCGCGATAACGGCGACCATCCGGACCGCGCGGATGATCGTCAGCTTCTCGATCCTGCGTTGGAGGCGATCCTCGAGCGTCCGGCGCACGGAGAAGGATTCGCGCGGGGAGGCGTCACCCCTGCCCGGAAGCCCCGGTCAGCCGAGGATCTGCGACGCCTCGTCGATCGTCACCCACGCCCCCACGACCGTTCCGATCACGAGCGCCGCGGGAACGACGAGCCGGCCGACGACGGCGAGGCGACCGGCGAGCCCCAGTCGGCGCGCGCCGAGGACCGCCGCCGCCGCGACAGCGCCCAGCACGAGCGCGACGGTGCCCGTGACCGCGGCGATCGCGAGCACGGGGAGCGGCGGACGACTGCCGTCGTCCGCGAGCCAGCGCTCCGCGAGCACGACCACGACGAGCGCGGCGAGACCGGGCAGAAGGACGAACGAGAGCACGGCGAGCCAGAGCGGGTCGAGCAGGGTGAAGTCGATGCCGTCCGCATGGACGAACTGCGAGCCGCCGACCGCAGGCGGCGAACAGCGACCACAGCGGTGCGCGCGCCCGCGCCGGGATGGCGTCGCGGAGCACGACGTAGAGGATGCCGTTCGCCGCGCCGGCGGCCGCCATCGCACCGGCGAGCTGGAACGAGCCGCCGAGGGTGAACCGGCCGATCTCGAAGCCGTCGTCCGACGTCGCGCCGATCACGATCGGGTCGGACAGGACGCGGAGCGCGAACATCACGAGCCGTCCGGCGATCCCGCCGACGACGAGGCCCGCCAGGGCACCGGCGGCCGCCCCGACGAGCACGGTGGTCGCGACGTCGCGGGCGTCGTGCCCGACGGAGACGCGGCCGTCCGACGCCTGTGGCGCGATCGCGGTCACCGATGTCGGGCGCTAGCGTCGCGCGAGCTCGGCGACGAGCTGGCCGTCTCGGTCGGCGTCGTGCCGACCCGGATGCCACGCGCTTCGAGCGCCTGCTTCTTCGCCTCTGCGGTCCCCGACGAGCCCGAGATGATCGCGCCCGCGTGGCCCATGGTCTTGCCGGGCGGAGCGGTGAAGCCCGCGATGTAGGCGACGACCGGCTTCGTCATCTCCGCCTCGATGAACGCGGCCGCCTTCTCCTCCTCGTCGCCGCCGATCTCGCCCACCATCACGACGTACTCGGTCTCCGGATCCTCCTGGAAGAGACCGAGGATGTCGATGAAGGACGAGCCGACGACCGGGTCGCCGCCGATGCCCACGATCGTCGAGTTGCCGAGGCCCATCTGCGTCAGCTCGTGGCCGATCTGGTACGTCAGCGTCCCCGAGCGCGAGACGAGCCCGATGTTCCCCGGGGTGAAGATCTCCGCGGGGATGATCCCGACGTTCGCCTTGCCCGGCGACAGCGCGCCGGGGCAGTTCGGGCCGAGCATCCGGACGTCGTTCGCGCGGATGTAGGCGTGGATGCGAAGCATCTCGTGGGCCGGGACGCCCTCGGTGATCGCGATCACCGTATGGACGCCCGCGTCGACGGCCTCGTACACGGCGTCCGCGGCGAACGGCGCCGGCACGAAGACCATCGCCGTGTTCGCGCCGTGCTCCGACACGGCTTCGGCGACGGTGTCGAGCACCGGCACGCCCTCGACGTCCTGGCCGCCCTTGCCCGGCGTCACGCCCGCGACGAGGTTCGTCCCGTACCCCCGGTTGCGGAGCCCGTGGAACCGGCCCTCCGACCCCGTGAGGCCCTGGACGACGAGCCTCGTGTCGTTGTCGACGAGGATCGCCACTAGAAGCCCGTCATCGCCTTGATCCCGATCTTGTCGAGCGTCAGCCGCCCATCCTGGACGCGCTCGCCGAGGAGCTCGGTGGCGCGCTCCGCCTCCTCGCCCTCGCAGCCGGTCCGCTCGAGCCAGGCGGAGAAGTCGAACGTGTGCGCGAAGAAGGCGACGTCGTCGATCCCGAGCCCCGCCTCCTCGACGAAGCCGCGCCACTCCGCCTCCGTGTAGTTGCGCACGTGAGAGGGATCGCGCAGCACCTCGGCGTCCTCGACCGCGTCGCCCATGTGCAGCGTGTCGACGATCAGGACGCGATCGCCGCTGACGCGCGCCATCTCCCTCACCGACGCGCGGACGTCGGAGAAGTGGTGCGCCGCGGTCCGGCACGCGACGACGTCGAACGCGCGCGCGGCGAACGGGAGCGACTCCGCGCGGCAGATGACGTCCGGACGCATCCCGGGTGCCGGGTCGCACGTGACCACCTCGAGCCCCGCCTCCCGAAGCCGCGTCGCGACATGCCCGCCGCCGGTCGCGACGTCGAGTGCCGTGCGTGCACCGGCCGCCCAGTCGACGAGCCGGTCGAGGTCCTCGCCCTCGCGGTGCGCGTCCGACTCGACGTACGCCTGGGCACGGTCGCTCCACGGGTCGATCGAGGTCACGCCGCGAGCTCCACCGCGGTCTTCGCCGCCTCGAGCATGGTCGGCGAGACGTGGAGGTTCGGCGGCGCCGCCTCCGCGAGGATCCGACGCCCCTCCTCCGCGTTCGTGCCGTCCAGCCGCACGACGATCGGCAGCTCGAGCGACATCTCGCCGAGCGCCTGGAGGATCCCGCGCGCGACCTCGTCGCAGCGGGTGATCCCGCCGAAGATGTTGAAGAAGATCGCCTTCACCTGCGGGTCCTTCGTGATCACCGAGAGGGCGTCGACGACGCCCTGGGCGTCGCCTCCTCCGCCGAGGTCGCAGAAGTTCGCCGGCCTGCCGCCCGCGAACGTGACGACGTCGACGGTGGACATCGACAGCCCGGCGCCGTTCCCGAGCACGCCGACCTCGCCGTCGAGCTTCACGTACGTGACCTGCTTCTCGCGCGCAAGCGCCTCGAGCGGGTCGGCGGCGTCGAGGTCGCGCATCTCGGCGATCTCCGGATGCCGGAAGAGCGCGTTGTCGTCGACCGTGAACTTCGAGTCGAGCGCCTTGACCTCGCCCTCCGGCGTGACGATCAGCGGATTGATCTCGCAGAGCATCGCGTCGAAGCGGACGAACGCCTCGTGGAGCTTCCCGACGATCGCCGCGATCTGCTTCTGCTCGGACGGATCGGTCACGCCCGCTCCGTAGACGAGGCGGCGGGCCTGCCACGGATGGAAGCCCTCGAGCGGGTTCACGTGGAGCCGCACGAGCGCCTCCGGGCTCTCCTCGGCGACCTGCTCGATGTCGACGCCGCCCTGCGTCGTGAACATGTAGAGCAGCCGCTTCGCGCCCCGGTCGAACGTGAGCGAGAGGTAGTACTCCTTCGCGATGTCGGAGGCCTGCCTCGACCCAGAGCCTCCGCACGACGTGGCCGCGGATGTCGAGCCCGAGGATCTCCTTCGCCCGCTCCTCTGCCTCGCCCGCGTCGGCGGCGAGCTTGATCCCGCCGGCCTTGCCGCGCCCGCCGGTGAGCACCTGCGCCTTGACGACGACCGGGCCCCCGAGCTCCTCGGCCGCCTCGCGCGCCTCGGCGGGGGTCGTCGCGAGCCGCCCCTCGGAGACGGGGATTCCGGCGCGCCGGAAGAGCTCCTTGCCCTGGTACTCGTAGAGGTCCACGGGACGGCGAGCATAGCGACGGTTAGCCTGTTGCCCGTGCAGCAAGGCACCCGATGACACGGCCTCGTCGGCTCCTGCCGCCGGGCCTCCTGCTCGTCGTCGCGGTGCTCCTGGCGGGATGCGGCGGAGACGAGACGCCGACGCCGTTGCCGACCGAGGCGGCGCCGCCGCAGGCGGCCGAGCTCGGCTGGACCGAGCAGCTTCCACAGACGGGTGACGCACTGGTCTTCCGCGTCCACCGCTTCGCCGTGACCAGGAACGGCTGGGAGGCGGACGTCGAGGTCGAGAACCGCACCGACATCCCGTGGCGCCTCCCCGGGGCCGTCGAGGCCGTCCCGACGTCGTTCGGCGTGATGCTGTTCCGGACGGACGACCTCGACGAGGTGGAGCGTCGGAGCGCCGACGGTGACCTGCCCGGCCTTCGCGCGGCCAGCACCTACACACCGCGGCTGCCGGCGCGGCTCGCGCCCGGCGCGCGCTGGCGCGGGACGATCGCCGCTCCCGGGTCGCTCGCCGCCGGGCTCTACGTCCGCTTCGTGCTCGGCCCCTTCGTCGCGGTCGGCGATCCGCCGGAGGGGATGGAGCGCGGCTTCTCGTGGATCACGGACCACGCGCACCGGCTGAAAGCTTGAGCGGGAACGGCCCCGGGTACAGACTGGCGAGAACGCCAAGCGACACGGGAGGAGAGGCATGAGCGGACGAGTCGTGCACTTCGAGGTGCCCTATGACGACGGCGATCGGGCGCGGCGCTTCTACGGCGACGTCTTCGGCTGGCAGATCCAGTCGATGCCCGAGATGCAGTACGACATGGTCTCCACCGGCCCGGTCTCCGATCAGGGGATGCCGAGCGAGCCGGGATACGTCGGGGGCGGAATGACGCAGCGTGGCGAGCTCGTCAGCCGGCCGGTGATCACGATCGCGGTCGACGACATCGACGACACGCTCGAGCGGGTCCGGTCGAGCGGCGGGTCCGCCGTCGGCGAGCCGATTCCCGTCGGGGACATGGGCGTCGCCGCGTACTTCCAGGACAGCGAAGGCAACCTGATGGGCCTCTGGCAGAACGCCGGCTGAGGCGGCGACTCACACCGGGACGAGGTCGCCGAGGAGCCGCTCGAGCGCGGGACGGATGCCGAGCGAGTCCGCGAACGCGCGGTACTCGCGCGCGAGCCGGGCTCGGTCCCGCTCGGGACGCGACGTGCGGACGGCGCGGAGGAGGACGTTCTTCGGCGTGTGCTCGAGCGCGACGAACTCCACGACCTGGACGTCGTAGCCCGCAAGCTCGAGCAGGCGGGCGCGAGCGGCGTCGGTGACCTCCGCGACGAACCGCTCGCGCAGCGTCCCGTGCCGCAGCAACGGGCGCAGCACCTCGTTGTCGAGCTGCCCGAGCAGCTCGTGCTGGCAGCACGGCACGGCGAGGATCACGCGGGCGCCGCCGCGCACGGCCCGATCGAGTGCCGCGTCCGTCGCGGTGTCGCAGGCGTGGAGGCTGACGACGAGATCGACGTCGTCGAGATCGGCCTCCGCGATGTCGCCGACCTCGAACGAGAGGCCTTCCGCGTCGAGGCGTCGTGCGAGCGCCTCGCAGTCGGCCACGACGTCCGGCTTGACGTCGAGCCCGAGGAGGCTCACCTGCCGTCCGTGGCGGCGGACGAGGAGGTCGTGGAGCGCGAACGTCAGGTAGGCGCGTCCCGATCCGAAGTCGACGATGCGCAAGCGGCCGTCCGGAAGCCGCGGAACGACGTCCTCGACGAGCTCGACGAAGCGGTTCACCTGCCGGAACTTCCCCCGGCGCTGCGAGCGCACGCGGCCGTCCGGCGTCTGGACGCCGAGCTCCACGAGGAACGGGACGGGCTCGCCCTCGGGCAGGAGGTGGCGCTTCCGTCGGTCGTGTGTGCCCTCCGCCCGCGGCCGCGTCGGCGGCCGCCGCAGGATGCGCGGCGCGTCGCGCCCGGCCAGGACCTGCCAGTCGGCGTCGGGCTCCTGGAGCAACGCCTGCCTGTAGCGGCCGCCGATCGCCTCGCAAAGGAAGGCGACGAGCTGCGGGCCGTCGAGGTTCTCGTCCGTCGTCCGGCGCTCGTAGTGGCGACGCACGTGCCAGCGAGCCTCCTGCCGGACGGTCACCGGCTCGACGGTGATCCGCCTCGGCTCGTCGGGATGCGCCGTCCGAGGCCTGCTGAGCGTCACCCCCGTCAGCGCCGATTCGCCGACGAGCCGCTCCACGAGATCGGTGACGTCGCTCACTCCGGTGGGGCGACGACGCAGACGAGTTGGCCGCTCGTGACGGCGACCCCCGCGCTCACGGCCAGGTCGCGGACGACGCCGACCCGCGGCGCGACGATCTCGTTCTCCATCTTCATCGCCTCGACGACGCAGAGCAGCTGACCCGACTCGACGATGTCGCCGTCCTCGACGGCAACCGTGAGGACCGTTCCCTGCATCGGGCTGACAACGGCGCCGTCACCGGCGACATCGCCGCCCGCGGCCGCTCGCTCACGCCGTCGGCGAGCAAGGTCGGCCCACGGCGCCTCGGTCACGTGCAGGCGGACGTCGTATGCGCGGCCGTCGACCTCCACCCCGACGAGGCGGGGAACCGTCGGAAGGACGCCGTCCGCGCCACCCGTCATACTCGTTGTCCGATGAGAGAACGTCTGGTCGAGCTCCTGCGCACGCTGTGCCAGCGCCTCGGACTCGACGACGCCGTCGCACGTCTCGCCGGCGACGAAGCAGGGGTGCTCGAGGAGCGCACGGTGGAAGCCGAGCAGGGTCGACGTCCCCTCGATCCGGAACTCGGCGAGGGCGCGCAGCATGCGAGCGATCGCGCGGTCGCGATCGACGTCGTGGACGATCAGCTTCGCGATCATCGGGTCGTAGAGCCCGCTCACCTCGTCGCCGGCCTCGATCCCGGAGTCGACGCGCACGCCCGGCCCGGCCGGCTCGCGGTACGCGGTGATCCGGCCCGGCGTGGGAAGGAAGCCGCGCGAGACGTCCTCCGCGTTGATCCGGCACTCGAGCGCGTGGCCGCGGATCACGACGTCGTCCTGCGTGACCGAGAGCGGCTCCCCGGCGGCGACGAGGACCTGCTCGCGGACAAGGTCGATCCCGGTGACGAGCTCGGTCACGGTGTGCTCGACCTGGATCCGCGTGTTCATCTCCATGAAGAAGTACTCGCCATCCCGGGTCAAGAGCCCCTCGATCGTCCCGGCAGAGCGGTATCCCGCCGCGCGTGCGGCGTCGACGGCGATGCCGCCGATCCGCGCGCGGAGCGCGTCGTCCACCGCCGGCGAGGGCGTCTCCTCGACGAGCTTCTGATGGCGTCGCTGGATCGTGCAGTCCCGCTCGCCGAGGTGGATCACGTTCCCGTGCCCGTCCGCGAGCACCTGAACCTCGACGTGGCGCGGATCCTCGACGAACCGCTCGACGTAGACGGTCGGGTCGGCGAAGTACTTCTCCCCCTGCCGCGTTGCAGCGTCGAACGCACGCTCGGCTTCGCCGGGCTCGCGGACGATCTCCATGCCCTTGCCGCCGCCGCCGGCGGCGGCCTTGATGATGAGCGGGTACCCGACCTCGTCGCCGAGCGCGACCACAGCAGCGGGACTGCCGACAGGGTCGACGGCGCCGGGGATGATCGGAACGCCTGCGTCGCGCATCGCAGCGCGCGCCGCGGTCTTCGAGCCCATCAGCTCGATCGCCGCGGGAGGAGGGCCGATCCATCGTGAGGCCCGCTTCCTCGACCGTGCGCGCGAACGCCGCGTTCTCGGCGAGGAAGCCGTATCCCGGGTGAATCGCCTCCGCGCCGGCCCGCAGAGCAGTGTCGACGAGCACGTCGCCACGGAGGTAGCTCTCCGCCGCGGGGCCGGGCCCGACGTGGTACGCCTCGTCTGCCGCCCGCACGTGCGCGGCCCCCCGGTCGGCCTCCGAGTACACGGCGACGCACCCGATTCCGAGCTCGCGCAGCGTCCGGAACACGCGGATCGCGATCTCGCCACGGTTCGCCACGAGCACCTTCGAGAAAGGAGGCATCGGACGCGTATTCTCCCCCAACGGTGACGCTGCCCGACCAGTTGACGCTTGCGCGAGCGGTCGCGGTCCCCATCGTGATCGTCCTGTTCGCCTGGGACTTCCCCGACCATGCCTATTGGGCGACCGCGGTCTTCGCGGTGGCGATGGCCACCGACCAGATCGACGGGTGGCTCGCGCGGCGGCGGAACCAGACGTCGGCGTTCGGCTCGCTGCTCGACCCGATCGCGGACAAGGTGCTCGTTCTCGCCGCGCTCGTGATGCTGATCGGCGAGGGAGTCGCGCCTGCCTGGATGGTCGCGGCGATCGTCGCCCGCGAGATCGCAGTCTCCGGCCTGCGGCTTGCGGCGATCGAGCGCGGCGTCGTGATGGGCGCGCGCGACCTCGGAAAGCTGAAGACGTGGGCGCAGACGGTCGCGGCGACCCTGGCGGGGCTTCAGGCGGCGGGTCTGTGGGACGCCGACGTCGCCTGGTGGGCGCTGCTCGTCGCGACGCTTCTCACCTGGATCTCGGGCCTGGACTACGCGCGGGTCGCGCCGCGCGTGCTCCGCGGCGAGCGCGCCGCGTCGTAACGGGCTGCGCCGGTCTCGACCGGCGCCCGGCCGAGCGCTTCCTCGACACCGGCGCGCCACCAGGCGCTGCCGTTGGCGATCGGATCGCGATCCGCCGTGGAGGCCGGCGAGAGCGACCGACGCGCGGACCGCCGCGGAGATCGCCGGATCGGAGTTCGGCTCGACTGTGACCGCCATGCGCCCGCCAGGCTACGCGAGCGGCAGGAGCCGCGCCGCGGTCGCCTTGAACGACGCAACGACGGGCTCGCCGACGCCAAGGGCGAGCCGCTCGACCGATGCTGTCGTGATCTCGGCGACGAGGGGGCCGACGGCGACGCGTGCCCGGTTGCCGAGCGGCGTGATCCGGGCGATCGGCGCCCGGAGGTGGTTGACCGCCGAGTCGTCGGGGACGTCCCGCGAGAGCGCCACCTCCCACGGGTACACGGTGAGCGCGACCCTCCCTGCGACGGAGTCGGCGGACCACATCGTTCCCCCGGCGTCGAGGACGACCTCCGTCAGCCCGCCCGCGTCGGGCCGCGCCGCTCCCGGGAGGAGGTTCGCCCCGGTGAACCGGGCGACGAACGGATCGCTCGGCGCGGCGACGAGCTCGCTCGGCGTCCCGACCTGGAGCACGCGCCCGTCGACGACGACGCCGACCCGGTCGGCGAGCGTCGCGGCGTCCTCGAAGTCGTGCGTGACGAGGATGACGGGAAGGCCGAGCTCGGCGAGAAGATCGTGCAGCTCGCCGCGCACCGTCGCCCGCGTGTGAGAGTCGAGCGCGGAGAGCGGCTCGTCGAGGAGCAGCACCTCGGGGTCGCGCGCGAGCGCCCGTGCGAGCGCGACCCGCTGCCGCTCGCCGCCCGAGATCTCCCCCGGCCGCGCGTCGGCGAGACCGCGCGATCCGGAACCGCTCGAGCAGCCCGTCGACCGTGCCGCTGTCCCGGGCGCCGTAGGCGATGTTCCGACGGACGCTCAGGTGGGGGAAGAGCGCGTAGTCCTGGAAGACGAGCCCGACCGAGCGGCGCTCCGGAGCTACGTCGATCCGCCGCGCCGTGTCGAGCCAGGTCGCGCCGTCCAGGGTGATGCGGCCGCTTCCGCGGGCGCAGGAGCCCCGCGACGGCCCGGAGCACGCTCGACTTCCCCGCTCCGGACGGCCCGACGAGCGCGAGCGTCCCCGCCTCGACGCTCGAGCGTCAGCTCGAGGTCGAACGAGCGAAGGGGGTGGGAAAGCTCTGCGTGGAGGATCGCCATGAGGGGATCAGCTTGACCGCGAGCAGGAGGGCCGCGCTCGCCGCGACGAGCTCCGCCCCGATCGCGAGGGCGGTGTCGAAGTCGACGTCGAACTGCTCGTAGACCGCGAGCGAGAGCGTCTGGGTGACGCCCTGCAGCGACCCCGCGAACATGATCGTCGCGCCGAACTCGCCGAGGCCGCGGGCGAAGGCGAGCGCGGCGCCTGCACCGAGGCCGCCCGAGGCGAGCGGCAGCGCGACCCGCGCGAACGTCCGCGCCGGGCCGGCGCCGAGCGTGCGCGAGGCGTCGACGAGGGTCCCGTCCACGGCCTCGAACGCGGCGATCGCCGTGCGGAGGAAGAACGGGCCTGCGACGAAGACGATCGCGAGCACGACGGCGAGCCGCGTGAACGCCACCTCGAGCCCGAAGAACGACAGGGTCTCGCCGAGGAGGCCGAACCGCCCGAACGCCGCCAGCAGCGCGATGCCGGCGACCGCCGGCGGGAGGACGAGCGGCAGCTCGACGAGCGTGATCGCGAGCGCACGCCCACGGAAGCGGCGAGTGGCCAGCAGGTACGCCGCGGGTGTCCCGACCACGAGAATCACGGTCTGGGCGGTGAGCGTCGTCGCGACCGTCACGCGCAGCGCGTCGCGCGCCACCGGCGAGCCGAGCGCGTCGAGCAGGTCGCCCGGGGGAACACGGAGGAAGATCGCCGCGATCGGGACGAGCAGGAACGCCAGGGTGAGGACGGCCGCTCCCCAGAGCACCACGCCGAAGGCGCGGTTCACTGCGGGAGCCCGAACCCCGCGGCGCGAAGCGCGCTTCGCCCCTCCGGCCCCAGGAGCGCGATGAGGAACGCCTGAGCGGCCTCCAGGTCGCGCGGCTTCGATGCGATCGCCGCCTCGTAGACGACGGTCGGCTGCGCGCTCCGGCGGGAACCGGATCACACGCACCTTCCCCGCTACCGGGCGGACGTCCGTCGCGTAGACGAAGCCCGCGTCTGCCTCGCCCAGCGCAACCTTGCCGACGATGCCCTTCACGTCCGGCTCGAGGCTGACCGTCTTCCGCAGGACGCGCAGGAGGCCGAGACGCTTCAGGACCTCGCGGGTGTAGAGGCCGATGGGCACCTTGGGTCCGGCCACGACGAGGCGAAGCTTCGGCCGCTTCGCGAGATCCGCCACGCTCGAGATCCGGGCAGGGTTTCGGCGCGGCACGATGAGGACGAGGCTGTTCGTCGCGAACGCGACCGGCTTGCGGACGATCCCCTCGGCGAAGAGCGTCTGCGTGTACTGCGGACTCGCCGACAGGAAGACGTCGAACGGGAACCCCTGGCGCGCCTGCTGGGCGAGCTGGTTCGAGCCGCCGAACGATGCCCGCGCCGTCTCGTCGATCCGTGGCAGCACCTCGGTGAGCGACGCCGCAGCGAGGATGGTCGCCGGACCGTCGGTCGACTCGAGCGGCGATCGGCGCCGCCACGATCGCCGCGGCGACGACCCCTGCGGCGAGCAGCCGGAGCGCCCGCACCCTCACCGCTCCACCATCACGCTCGTCGACTTGACGACCCCGGCCGCGCTCATGCCCGGAGCCAGGCCGAGCTCCTCGACCGACTCGCGGGTCACGATCGCGACGACGCGCGCCGGCTCGGTGACGTCGATCTCGACACGTGCCAGCAGCCCGTCGACCTCGACCGAGCGGACGACGCCGCGGAACCGGTTGCGCGCGGTCAGCCCCTCGCTGCCCTCGTCCGCTCGGAGGCGCTCTACCTCGGCGGCAGGTACGACCCGCCGGTTCGCGGCGTCGCGCTCGACCCGGATCTTCCCCTCGCGGTCCCACCGGCGAAGCGTGTCCAGGCTGATCCCGAGCGCGCGCGACGCCTGCGCGGCGGTCAGTGTCTTCATAGGCATTGCCTATGTACTACCGGACCGCGCCGGCGCATCCGCAAGCGTCCCGCTGATCGCATGCAATCAGCTTATTTGACGCATTTTCTTTTCTTATGCTAGACCTTCCCGATAGGAAAAGCCAGAAGAGGCCGGCTGTGGCATGCCCGCGGCAATGGCAACGACTCAAGGAGCGTCAATGCATCGCAACAGGTTCGTCTGGATCTCGGTCATCGTCGCGGCCCTCGTGACGGCAGTCGCGGGCGCGGCGACGGCGGCCGACAAGAGCTCGAAGGACACCACGCTGAACCTGGTCGCCTACTCGACGCCGCGGCCGGTGCTCGACAAGCTGATCTCCGAGTTCCGCAAGACGCCGCAGGGGTCCGACATCAACATCCGGGCGTCCTACGGCCCGTCCTCGGCCCAGGGCCAGGCCGTCGCCAACGGGCTGCCCGCCGACGGGGTGATCCTCAACACGGGGAACGACATCAACGACCTCGTCGACAAGGGGCTCATCAACAAGAACTGGGACAAGCAGAGCTACAACGGCGTCGTCTGGAACTCGGTCGTCGTCTTCGGCCTGCGCAACGGCAACCCGAAGAAGATCAAGGGGTGGAACGACCTCCTCAAGCCGGGGGTCGGCGCCGTCACGGTGAACCCGTTCACCGGCGGGATCGCCAAGTGGAACATCCTCGCCGCCTACGTGGCGCAGCGGAAGCTCGGCAAGACCGACAAGCAGGCGATCGCCTACCTCCAGCGGTTCTACAAGAACAACGTCGTGTCGCAGGACTCGTCCGGGTCGAACGCGACGAACACGTTCCTCTCGGGCAAGGGCGACGTGCTTCTCACGTTCGAGAGCGAGGCGATCAACGGGAAGATCCCGTTCGTCATCCCCCGCCAGACGATGCTGATCGACATCTACATCGCCGCGATCGAGAAGAGCCAGAACAAGCCGCAGTGGAACGCCTTCTCGCGCTATCTCAAGACGTATCCGGCGCAGAAGATCCTCGCCGAGAACGGCTACCGCCCGGTCAACAAGCAGGCGCTGAACGAGTTCCGGGGCAAGTTCCCGGTCCGCGCCGGCGAGACGAAGATCACCAGCCCGCTGCTCGGCGGCTGGCGTGCGGTCGACAAGAAGTGGTTCGACCCGAAGAGCAGCATCATGCAGCGGATCGAGGGCGGCCTCGGGGTGCCCACTGGCAGCTAGCACCGTCACCGAGGCGCCGGGCCTCCCGGCGCCCGCCGCGCACCGCAGGGAGAGAGCCTCGATGGCTCTCTCCCTGCAAGTCGGCTTCGTCACGTCGTTCCTGCTGATCGTCGTCGTGCTGCCGATCGCGGCCGTCATCTGGCGGTCGACCGGGCAACGGCTGGTCCGGCTTCTGGGAGGTCGTGTCGTCGCCGCAGGCCGTTTCGGCCCTGAAGCTCACGATGATCATGTCGACGCTGGCGGTGCTGACGACCGCGGTGTTCGGGACGATCATCGCGTGGGTCCTCGTGCGGGACTCCTTCGCCGGCAAGTCCGTCGTGAACGCGATCATCGACCTGCCGTTCGCGCTGCCGACGATCGTCGCCGGGCTCGTGATCATGGCGCTCTACGGCCCCCGGACGCCGATCGACTTCACGATCGGCTCGCATCCACTTCGACGCCAACGTGACGTTCACGCGCGGCGCGATCTACATCGCGCTGCTGTTCGTGACGCTCCCGTTCGTCGTCCGCACCGTGCAGCCCGTGCTCATCGAGCTCGACGAGGAGCTCGAGGACGCGGCGCGGTCGCTCGGGCGCGAGCGGGTTCGCGACCTTCCGACGCATCGTGCTGCCGAGCATCCTCCCCGGGATCCTGTCGGGGGTCGCGATGGCGTTCGCGCGCGCCGTCGGCGAGATCGGCGCGATCGTCCTGATCGCCGGCAACCTCCCCTTCAAGACCGAGGTCGCCTCGATCCACCTCTTCCACCGGATCGAGCAGGACCCCGAGGGCTCTGCCGCCGTGGCCGTCGTGCTGCTGCTGATCTCGTTCACCGTCCTGCTCGGCATCGGCGGCGTCCGCTGGTACGTGACGAGGCACGAGCGTGGGTAGGTTGTCGCCTCCGATTCGCAGCGCTCGGCTACCTGGCGCTGATCCTCATCGGCCCACTCGCGATGATGGTCCTGCGCACCGCCGAGGACCTGGACGGCGCCTGGGCGGCGATCTCCGACCCGAACACGCATCGCGGCGTTCAAGCTCACGCTCATGGTCACGGCGATCGCCGTCGCCGTGAACACGGTGTTCGGGATCGTCTGCGCGCTCCTGATCGTGCGCGGCGACGTCCCGGGCCGGGGGTTCCTCAACGCCTTCGTCGACCTGCCCCTCTCGCTCTCACCGGTGATCGTGGGCTTCTCGCTCGTGACGCTCTACGGCCTCAACGGCTGGTTCGGGTGGTTCCAGCGGAACGGGTACGAGATCCTCTTCGCGACGCCGTCGATCGTGCTCGCGACGATCTTCGTCACCTTGCCGTTCGTCGTGCGCGAGGTCGTGCCGACGCTTCGCGAGATCGGGACGGAGCAGGAGCAGGCCGCGCAGACGCTCGGCGCGTCGGGCTGGCAGACGTTCTGGCGCATCACGCTCCCCTCGATCCGATGGGCGGTCGTCTACGGCGTCGTGCTCACGGCCGCGCGCGCGATCGGCGAGTACGGCGCGGTGGCGCTCGTCTCGGGGAACATCGCCGGCGAGACGCAGACGGCGACGCTCCGCGTCGAGGACGCGTACCAGTTCGCCTACGGGAACTACGCCCCCGCCTACGGCATCTCCTTCGTCCTCGCGGCGACGGCGATCCTCATCCTGATCCTCATGATCGTCGTCCAACCGAAGGGAACCAGGCACTGATGTCGATCTCCATTCGCCGCATCACGAAGCGATTCGACGACTTCGTCGCTCTCGACGACGTGTCCGTGGAGGTCGCGCGCGGGCTCGCTCACCGCTCTTCTCGGCCCGAGCGGCAGCGGCAAGTCCACGCTGCTGCGGATCGTCGCCGGGCTCGAGACCGCCGACGAGGGCGCCGTCTTCATCGACGAGAAGAACGTCACGGGCCGCCCGCCGCAGGAGCGCGGCGTCGGCTTCGTCTTCCAGCACTACGCCGCCTTCAAGCACATGACCGTGTACGACAACGTCGCGTTCGGACTGAAGATCCGCAAGCGCCCGAAGGCGGAGATCGAGGAGCGCGTGCACCAGCTGCTGAAGCTCGTCCAGCTCGAGGGCCTCGCGAAGCGGTACCCGTCACAGCTCTCGGGTGGGCAGCGACAGCGCATGGGCCTCGCTCGCGCGCTCGCGATCGACCCGGCCGTCCTGCTCCTCGACGAGCCGTTCGGTGCCCTCGATGCGCGCGTCCGGGCCGAGCTCCGCGAATGGCTCCGCCGGCTCCACGACGAGACGCATACGACGACGGTGATCGTCACGCACGACCAGGAGGAGGCGATGGAGGTCGCCGACCAGGTCGCCGTGATGAGCTCGGGGAAGATCGAGCAGGTCGGCTCGCCGCGCGACGTCTACGAGCAGCCGGCCAACGAGTTCGTGATGACGTTCGTCGGCCAGGCGCACCAGCTCGGAGACACGTTCGTGCGACCGCACGATCTCGAGGTCACGCTCGAGCCCAACGGCTCGACGCGCGAGGTGATGATCGACCGGATCGTCCACTCTCGGGTTCAACGTCCGGCTGGATCTCGTGGACGGCGACGGCGAGCGCCTCTCGGTGCAGACGACGCGCGACCATGCGGAGCTGCTCGAGTTCGCCTCCGGCCAGATCGTCTACGTCCGGCCGACGCGCCACACGACGTTCACGTAGACGGGCCCCCGCGAGGAGCCGACGAGCGCGCGACGATGTCGGCGAGCGTCGTCTGCTCGAGGACGTCGCGCATCGCCGACCGGAGGTCGAGCCAGACCGGCTGCAGCCCGGCAGCCGCGCCGACGTACTCGACGTCCTCGGGTCGGGCGCCGCGCACGGTCGCGATCGGGCCCTCGACCGCGCGGATCACGTCGGCGACCGAGATCTCCTCGGCCGGCCGCGCGAGGGCATAGCCGCCCTCGACGCCCCGTTGGCTCGCGACGAGCTCCTCGTTGCGAAGCTGGACGAGGATGCTCTCGAGGAACTTCCGCGGGATCGCCTGCGCGGTCGAGAGCTGCTCCCCCTTGACGAGCGTCCCCGCGGCGGCGAGCTCGAGCATCGCGCGAAGGGCGTAGTCGACCTTGGCGGAGACGCGCACCGCGGCAACCGTATCCCGGACGCGACGACTTCTCCACGTTCCAGCGCCGGTCGACGAGGACAGCGGCTACGCCCGCTTCGTAGGATCGGACGATGGAGGTCGAGCAGGTCGCCGGTCCGGACGCGTTCCTCGAGCGAGCGGGCGCGCTCCTTCTCGCCGACGAGGCGCGGCACAACCTCGCGTTCGGGATCGTCGCGACCGCGCGGGCGCATCCCGAGCTGTACCCCGAGTTCCGCGGCTGGGTGGCCCGCACGGGCGGCGCGGTCGTCGGGGCGGCACTCCGGACGCCGCCGCACAACGTCGTGCTCGTCCGCCCGACGGACGACCGTGCGCTGACCGCGCTCGCCGAGGCAATCGAGGACGACGACGTCCCCGGCGTGGTCGGCGCCGTCCCGGAGATCGACCCGTTCGCGAGCGCCCTCGCCGAGCGCCACGACGCCGTGCTCGAGACGCGCTTCGAGCAGGGCGTCTACGCGCTCCACACGGTGATCCCCGCCCGGGAGACACGGGGGTCGATGCGACCCGCCGAGCGCGCCGACCGGGCGCTCCTCCTCGAGTGGGTCGAGGCGTTCAGCGACGGAGGTGCTGCACGAGAGCGTGGCCCGATGACGCCGGGCGCCTCGAGCGGAGCGTCGACGCGCGGCTCGCCGGCGGCGACGCGGGGTTCGCGCTGTGGGAGGCGAACGGACGGCCGGTCTCGCTCGTCGGCTTCAGCGGGCCGACGCCGAACGGGATCCGGATCGGCCCGGTCTACACGCCGCCGGAGCACCGCGGTCACGGCTACGGGAGCGCGCTCACGGCCGGGGTCTCGGCGCAGCAGCTCGCACGTGGGCGGCGATTCTGCTTCCTCTACACCGACCTCGGGAACCCGACCTCGAACGCGATCTACCTGCGGATCGGGTACGAGCGCGTCTGCGACTCGCGGGAGCTGGCGCTCGTCCGCCGCGCCCGGCGGTTGACGCGCAGCGGCCGGCGCGACAAGCTCGCGCCGTGGGCCATCTCGAGCGCTACGCCGAGCTCGCCGTCGTCGTCGGCACGGGGCTCCGTCCCGGCCAGCGCCTCGTCATCTCTGCCGAGCCGGAGCACGCGCCGCTGGTGCGGGCCGTCGCGGAGGCAGCCTGGCGCGCCGGGGCCGGCGACGTCGACTGCTACTACGTCGACGACCACCTGCGGCGTCTCCATGCGATCCACGCGGCCGACGAGCTGCTCGACCGGACACCCGACTGGCTCGTGGAGGCGGCGCGCTCGAGCGAGGAGGCGGCGTTCGTCTACATCGTGGGCGACGCCGACCCGAACCTGTTCCACGACGTGGACCCCGTTCGCGCCGCGCGAGCCGAGCCGCTCCGGCTCCGGAAGGCGAACCGCGACCTGACCCTCCGCCTCGCGCGCGCCTGGACGGTGATCGCCTGCCCGACCGAGGGGTGGGCGAACGAGGTACTCGGGACACCCGATGTCGAGCGCCTGTGGGAGGAGATCGCCGCGGTCACGCGCCTCGATGCCGCAGACCCCGTGGCGGCGTGGCGGCGAGCACATCGAGGCGCTCGAGGCGCGGGCGACCGCGCTCGACTCGCTCGGGCTTCGACGCCGTCCGCTTCACCGGTCCCGGCACGGAGCTCGAGATCGGCCTCCTCGGAGCCGCGCGCTGGAAGACGGCGCAGTCGACGACCTCCTGGGGGCAGGACCACGTGACGAACCTGCCGACCGAGGAGGTGTTCACGACGCCTGACCGCGCACGCGCGGAAGGCGTGGTCCGGCTCACGGCGCCGCTCCACTGGTACGGGTCGGTGGTCGAGGGCGGCGAGCTCCGCTTCGAGGACGGCCGGGTCGTGGAGGTCCGCGCCGACGGTGGGCGAGGAGTTCCTGCGGTCGAAGGTCGCGGCGGACGAGGGCGCGTCTCGCGTGGGCGAGGTGGCCCTCGTCGACACCGCCTCCGCGGTCGGCCAACGAGGGCTCGTCTTCCGGAGCCTCCTGTTCGACGAGAACGCGTCGTCGCACATCGCGCTCGGCAGCGGGTACACCGACCCGGTCGACGGTGCCAGCGAGATGTCGGACGACGAGCGGATCGCGGTGGGGATCAACTCCTCCACGATCCACGTCGACATGATGATCGGCGGCCCCGAGGTGGACGTGACCGGCGTCCGCGCCGACGGGACGACCGCGACGATCATCGAGAAGGGCGAGTGGGTCCTGCCGGTCGCAGACCGAATGCCGCACTGAGTCGGAGGCAGTTGCGGCGCCGAAGGCGACGCCTTCAGGGATCTGCCCCGCCGAAGGCGGGGATCAGCGGCAGGAATCCGCTCCTGCGGATTCCTGCTTCGCGAGCAAGCTACAGCGGGATGTTGCCGTGCTTCCGCTTGGGGGCCGGCTCGCGCTTCGAGAGCGTCGCCTCGAGCGCGCGCACGAGGTACGGCCGCGTCCGGCGCGGCTCGATGACGTCGTCGACGTAGCCGCGCTCGGCGGCCGAGTACGGGTTCGCGAAGCGCTCCTTGTAGTCCGCGATCAGCTCGGCGCGACGCGCCTCGGGGTCGTCCGCCGCCTCGATCTCCTTGCGGAAGACGATGTTCACGGCGCCGTCCGGCCCCATCACGGCGACCTCGGCGGTCGGCCAGGCGACGTTGACGTCGGCGCGGATGTGCTTCGAGCTCATGACGTCGTATGCCCCGCCGTACGCCTTGCGCGTGATGACGGTCAGCTTCGGGACCGTCGCCTCCGCGTACGCGTAGAGGAGCTTCGCGCCGTGCCGGATGATCCCGCCCCACTCCTGCGCGGTCCCGGGCAGGAACCCGGGCACGTCGACGAAGGTGAGCAGCGGCACGTTGAACGCGTCGCACGTCCGGACGAAGCGCGCCGCCTTCACCGACGCATCGATGTCGAGGACGCCTGCGAGCGCGGCCGGCTGGTTCCCGACCACCCCCACGGCGTGGCCGCCGAGCCGCGCGAACCCGCACACGATGTTCTCCGCGTGCGACGGCTGGATCTCGAGGAACGCGCCGTCGTCGACGATCGCCTCGATGACGCGCTTCATGTCGTACGGCTTGTTCGACGAGTCCGGGACCAGCGCGTCGAGCTCCGGCGACTCGCGCTCGACCGGGTCCGTCGGCGGTGCGTACGGCGCCGTCTCGAGGTTGTTCTGGGGAAGGAACGTGAGGAGGTAGCGCGCGTCGTCGATGCAGGCCTGCTCGTCCGGGGAGACGAGGTGAGCGACGCCGGACTTGGTCGCGTGCGCCGATGCGCCGCCGAGCTCCTCGAAGTCGACGTCTTCGCCGGTCACCGTCTTCACCACGTCGGGCCCGGTGATGAACATGTACGACGACCCCTCCGTCATCAGGACGAAGTCCGTGATGGCGGGCGAGTAGACCGCGCCGCCCGCGCACGGCCCCATGATCAGCGAGACCTGCGGCACCACCCCGGAGGCCTGGACGTTCCGCCAGAAGATCTCCGCGTAGCCCGCGAGCGAGACGACGCCCTCCTGGATGCGCGCGCCGCCCGAGTCGTTGATCCCGACGACGGGGCAGCCGACCTTGACCGCCATGTCCATCACCTTGCAGACCTTCTCGGCGAAGACCTCGGACAGCGAGCCGCCGAAGACGGTGAAGTCCTGGCTGAACACGCAGACCGGCCGGCCGAAGATCGTGCCGTAGCCGGTGACGACCGCGTCGCCCCAGGGACGCTGGTCGCGCATCCCGAACTCGACCTCGCGGTGCCGGACGAAGCGGTCGAGCTCGACGAACGAGCCCGGGTCGAGCAGCAGGTCGATGCGCTCGCGCGCGAGCAGCTTCCCGCGCTCGTGCTGCCGCGCGACGGCCTTCTCGGTTCCCGCGTGCTCCGCCGCGTCGCTCAGCTCACGGAGCCAGGCGAGCTTTGCCTCGGTGGTCTCGTGGCGGGTCGACACGCCGGCGAGCCTAGTTGAGGGCGCCGTCGCGATCGACCGCGAACAGACGCCACTCGCCCGGGATCCCCTTCAGCTGCGACCTCGCCGCGCTCCGTCGAACGGGATCCCCGAGCCGGCGACGAGGTCCTTCACCGTGCTCGAGACGACGACCTCGCCCGCCGACGGCGTTCGATGCGACGCGCGCCCCGATGTGGACGGCGATGCCGCCCATCTTGCCGTCGACGATCTCGCACTCGCCTGCATGGAGCCCGGCGCGGATCTCCAGACCGAGCTCTCGGACTCCTTCGGTGATCGCGCATGCGCAGCGGATCGCGCGTGCGGGGCCGTCGAAGGCGGCGAAGAACCCGTCGCCCGCCGTGTCGAGCTCGCGCCCCCGAAAACGGCCGAGCTGCCGGCGAACGAGCGCATGGTGCGCTTCGACGACCTCGCGCCAACGCGCGTCGCCGAGCTCGATCGCCCGCTCTGTCGACCCGACGATGTCCGTGAAGAGGACCGTCGCGAGCACGCGGTCGGGCTCGTCGTCGACCGCTGCGATCGTCCCACGCCTCCCGGAGGAACGCCTCGATTGCAGCGAGCGTCAGCTCGGGCTGCGCGGCGAAGAGCGCGTGGTCGGCACCCGGCAGCTCGACGTGCCTCGCTCCCGGAATGTTCGCGGCCAGGTACCGGGAGCCGTTGACGATGAAAGGGGACTCCTCCGAGCGGTTCAGGACGAGCGTCGGGACGCGGACGGCGGAAAGCACGTGGCGGACGTCGATCTCCCAGTTCATTCGACTGAGTGCAGCCGCCGAGCCCGGGCTCGCACTCTGGCGGAACATCGTCATCAGGGCGCGCCTGTTCTCCTCGTCTGCGCTCGGTGCGGCACCGCGGACGTACTGCTCCATGTACTCGGTCGTCCCCCACAGCCGCTCCGTCTCGGCGACGACCCGCGCTTGCTCGTCGTCGCGACGGCCCCACGGGTAGTCGTGCGCCCAGCTTGTTCGCGCGAACGACCCTTCGAGCACGAGCGCCCACGTTCGACGCGGGATACGTCGCCGCGAAGAGGATGCTCATCGGGCCGCCCTCGGACTGTCCGATCAAGGCGGCGCACTCCGAGCCTGCCGCGTCCATCACCGCCCGAACGTCGTCCATCCGCGTCTCGAGGCTCGGCACGCCGCTCACGCGATCGGACATGCCGGTGCCGCGCTTGTCGAAGCGGATCAGTCGGCAGAACGAGGCGAGGCTCCGGAAGTACGCTGCGATGGCCGGCACCGTCCACGCGAGCTCGACGTGCGACACCATCGGCGTCACGTAGACGACGTCGAATGGGCCGTCGCCCGTGACCTGGTACGCGATGTTGACCTCGCCGCTTCGGGCGTACCTCGTCTCCGGCTCCACCGGCGCATTCTCCCGTCTTCGGCGCGGTCCGCAAACGCGGATAGCATCGGTCGGTGGGCGCGCCACTCGATCGCTCGGCGACCTGGCCCTACGAGGAGGGCGAGCCCGGCCGGTTCTCGTACGCACGCGCCGACCATCCCACCGGCGTCGCGTGCGAGGAGGCCCTCGGCGCGCTCGACGGCGGTCACGCGCTCCTCTACCCGTCCGGGATGGGGGCGGTGACGACGGTCGTGCTGACCATGCTGCGGTCGGGAGGCACGATCGCGCTGGCCGCAGGGGCCTACTACGGCCACCGCGTCCTCTTCGACCACCTTGCGCCGTGGGGCGTGAACGTCGTCGAGTTCGACCAGACCGGGCCGCCGCCCGACGAGGCCGACCTGATCCTCGTCGAGGCGCCCGCGAACCCCCTCCTGACCATGCCCGACCTCGAGGCTGCGGCCGCCCACCCCGCGCCGGTGATCTGCGACGCGACGGTCGCCACGCCGCTCCGGCTGCGGCCGCTCGAGCACGGCTGCGACGTCGCGCTCCACTCCGCGACGAAGATCCTCGCCGGGCACGACGACGTGCTCGCCGGTGTCACCGTCACGCGCGACCCCGAGCTGCGCGACCGGCTCCACACGACGCGCCGCCTCGCCGGGATCGTCGCGCCCGCCGACACGGCATGGCTCGTCCGCCGCGGGCTCGAGACCCTCGACGTTCGCCTGGCGCGCCAGGAGGCCGACGGCGGGCGTCCTCGCCGAGCGGCTCGCCGACCATCCGGCGGTCGACGCCGTCCGCTACCCGGGCCTGTCGTTCCTCATCTCCTTCGACGTGCGCGACGGCGACGCCGCGACGCGGGTCGAGCGTGCGGTGCGCTCGATCGAGAACGCGACGAGCCTCGGCGGGACGCGCACGAAGCTCGAGGCGCGTCACCGCTGGGAGGGCGACCGGATCCCGACCGGCCTCATCCGGCTGTCGGTCGGGCTCGAGGATCCCGAGGACGTCTGGGCGGATCTCGCGCAGGCGCTCGCGTCGGTCTGACCGGCGTTTGGCGCGCGAGCGCGCGCGCTACCGTAGAGGCATGACCTTCTTCTCTCGCAAGTCCGCCGAGATGTCGACCGCCGAGACCGCGCTGCCCGGACGCGAGCGTCCGATCGTGGTCGCCCGCCCACACCTCGTGCTCGATACGCCGCTCGTGCCTCCCTTCCCGGAGGGCCTCGAGCGGATCGTCGTGGGCATGGGGTGCTTCTGGGGCGCCGAGCGCCTCTTCTGGCAGGCGCCCGGCGTCTACACCACGGCCGTCGGCTACGCCGGCGGCTTCACGCAGAACCCGACGTACGAGGAGGTGTGCTCCGGCCGCACCGGGCACACCGAGGTCGTGCTCGCGGTCTTCGACCCCGCGAAGACGAGCTACGAGGAGATGCTCCGCATCTTCTGGGAGGGCCATGACCCGACCCAGGGGATGCGCCAGGGGAACGACGTCGGCACGCAGTACCGCTCGGCGATCTACTGGCACGACGAGCGGCAGTTCGATCTCGCGGTCGCCACGCGCGACATGTACGACGCCGAGCTTCGCCGCGCCGGCTACCCGGGTGTCACGACCGACATCCAGGAGGCGGGGCCGTTCTACTACGCCGAGGACTACCACCAGCAGTACCTCGCGGCGAACCCGAACGGCTACTGCGGGCTCGGCGGGACCGGCGTCGCCTGCCCCATCGGGACCGGCGTCGTCACGAGCTGACCGCGCTCTCCCGGGCTAGGGGGCGGCCGCAGGGATCGTCCGTGCCCGGTCATCGTCGCCGCCACCGCCGCCGGCGAGCCGCTGCGCGATGTAGACGGGGATGATCGACGCGACGATCACGAACAGCGCGACGACGTTCACGATCGGCAGCTGTGCCGGCCGCGAGAGCGTCGCGAAGATCCAGATCGGCAGCGTCTGCTGGGCGCCGGACGTGAAGATCGTGACGACGACCTCGTCGAACGACAGCGCGAACGCCAGCAGGCCGCCGGCGAGGAGCGCCGTGCGCATCTGCGGGAACATCACGTATCGGAACGTCTGCCAGTAGTCCGCGCCCAGGTCGGCGGACGCCTCGTCGAGCGCCCCCGCGGTCCGGCGCATGCGTGCGATGACGTTGTTGTAGACGACCACCACGCAGAAGGTCGCGTGGCCGACGATGATCGTCGAGAGCCCGAACGAGACTCCGAACGGGCCGAGCACGTCGACGATGGTCGCCTGAAGCGCGAGCCCCGTCACGATGCCGGGCAGGGCGATCGGGAGAATCACCGCGAACGTGATCACCTCGCGCCCGAAGAAGTCGTACCGCGCAACCGCAAGCGACGCGAGCGTTCCGAGGACGAGTGCGATCGCCGTTGCCCCGATCGCGGCGAGAATCGAGAGCACCAGCGCCTCGCGGACGGCCTCGTCGTGGAACGCGACCGAGAACCAGCGCGTGCTGTAGTTCTCGATCGGCCACTTCTGCGTCACGTTTCGGTTGAACGCATAGAGGCCGATGACGATCAGCGGGATGTAGATGAACGCGAGCGTG
The DNA here is from genome assembly GCA_963712255.1 of uncultured Actinomycetes bacterium. GTDB lineage: Bacteria > Actinomycetota > Thermoleophilia > Gaiellales > Gaiellaceae > Gaiella. Next base: position 10,295 of record CAVQHL010000008.1, on the reverse strand, counting down.
AGCCCGGTGCCGAGCCGGAGCAACAGGCGCGTGAGGCGCGACTCGACCATCAGAGGGACTCGAACGCCTTGAGCTTCCGGGCGACGAGGAGATAGGAGATGACGACGACGATCGGGACCATCGAGAACGCCGCAGCCGTCGGGAGCGCCTGACCCCGGATGTTGTAGATCACCGTGCCGATGTACTGCTCGCTCGTGATGAGCCCGGGTGCGATGTAGTCGCCGAGGGTGAGCGAGAAGGTGAAGATCGAGCCGGCGACGACGGCCGGGAACACCAGCGGCAGGACCACGCGGCGGAAGGTCATGAACGAGCGGCCGCCGAGGTCGGCCGAGGCTTCGAGCAGAGACGACGGGATCCGCTCGAGGCCCGCGTAGATCGGAAGGATCATGAACGGGAGCCAGAGGTACGTGAAGACCAGCCAGAGACCGACCGTCGAGTACCCGTCGAAGCTGAGCCCGAGGGGCTCGAGCGCCCAGTTGACGATCCCTCCCTCGGAGAGGATCGTGCGCCACGCATACGCCTTGACGAGGTAGTTCGCCCACAGCGGCAGCAGGACCGCGACGACGAGAAGGTTCCGCGTCCGGACGCTCGCGACGCGCGCCATGTAGTACGCGATCGGGAACGCGAGCACGATGTCGGCGATCGTGACGAAGACGGCCATCTGGATCGTCCGCCACGCGACGTCGCGGTACACCGGGGTCTCGATGATCTTCTGGAAGTTCTCGAGGGTGAACGTGTGGACGATCTCGGCCGTGAACGGGTCGGTGTCCCAGAACGCCGCCAGCAGGAGAACGAAGAGCGATCCGAAGTAGACGATCACGAGCCAGCCGAGGGGGAGCGCGAGGAGCCCGGCGAGGCGGGCGCGCGGGTGCTGGAAGAGGAACGTGGACAGGCGGCGGCCGAGCCCGGCGGGCGTGGCGGTCGTCGGCTGCGGGGTGTCGACGGTGGACATCGGGGACGAGGAGGGGGCGGTCGAGGCCGCCCCCTCCTGGCTCGTTCAGTCGGTGGACGCCGGGCTTACCCCCGGATCTCCGTCCAGGCCGTCTTCCAGTCCTCCTGCGTCTTGCACGTCGTCGAGTCGTCGTCGTCGGCGCAGTCCTCGACGGGGGTCGTCCAGTAGTAGACGTCCTCCCACCAGGACTCGTCGTCCGCATGGAACTCGTCGCAGTGGTTCTGGTTCTTGGTCAGCTCGCAGGCCTTGAGGTTGACGGGCGCCTCACCGAAGCCCTCCGCCACCGCCGCCTGCGCCTCCGGCGAGATCATGTGGTTCATCCAGAGGTACATGCAGTTCGGGTTGGCGGCCTTCGAGTAGATCATCCAGGTGTCCGACCAGCCCGTCGTGCCCTCCTTCGGCTTGATCGCCGCGACGGCCACGGGCGGATCTGCACCCGTCAGCTGGACGTACTGGTACGGCCACGTCGTGCCGACCACGCTGTCGCCGTTCGTGTACGACTGGATCTGCTTCGCCACGTCGCCGGGCCAGTACTCGCCGACGTTCGGCGCCTGCTTCTTGAGCAGGTCGACCGCCGCAGTGAACTGCTCGTCGTTGAGCATGTACGGGTTCTCGATCCCGAGATCCGGCTGCGTCGCCTTGAGGTAGAGCGCGGCGTCCGCGATGAAGATCGAGTCGTCGTAGATCGAGATCTTGCCCTTGTACTTCGCGAGCTGGTCGTCCTCCCAGATGACTCCCCACGTGTCCGTGTCCTCGGGGACGTCGTCCGTGCGGAACATCAGGTAGTTCGGCCCGCGGCCGTGTGGGACGCCGTACGGCTCTCCGTCGAGGGAGTTGTAGTCCTGGTTCTTGATCCCCTCCTGGACATCGGCGTAGTTCGGAACCAGCTCGGGATCGATCGCAGCGACCTCACCCGTGGCCATCAGGCGCACGCTCGCGTTGCCCGACGCGGACACCCCGTCGTACTCGCCCGTCTGGATCAGCGAGATCATGTCGTCGGAGCTGCCGCCGTCCTTCGTGTTCACGGTGCAGCCGGTCGCCTCCTTGAACTCCTTCGTCAGCTGCGCGTAGCCCGCCCACTGGACGATGTTGACCTGACCCTCCTCACGTGCCATCTCCTGGATCTCCTCGAGCGAGGAGCCGAGGCCCTCGATCGAGGTGCTGGAGCCCTCGTCGTCGCCGCCGCATCCCGCGGCAGCGATCGACAGTGCCCCCACCACGGCGAGCAGGCTGGCCCGCACGGCGTGGCGCCGCATTCGCTCACGCATTCCTATCCTCCGTTTCGACGATTACCGACTCGTGCTCGGGGCGCCACTGCAGCCGCAGTCGCCGCCCCTTCGACGCAAGCACCTGGCTCGAGCCCTCCTCGAGGTTCTGGGTGAGCATCTGCAGCTCGCCTCCCCGGTCGAGGGTCACGTGGTACCGCGTCACCGGGCCGACGTACTGGACGTCGCGCACCAGCCCTGCCTCCACGTGCACGTCGTCCGACGTCGTTTCGCCGTCGGCGAGCACGCGGATCTTCTCCGGCCGCACCGTGTACCGGCGGCCGTCCCGCTCGATGACGTTCGAGACCCCGACGAAGCCCGCGATGAACTCGCTCTCGGGGTGCTCGTAGACCTCTGCCGGCGGCCCCAGCTGCTCGATGCGACCGCGGTTGAAGACGGCGATCCGGTCACTCATCGTCAATGCCTCTTCCTGGTCGTGGGTCACGTAGACGAAGGTGATCCCGACCTCCTGCTGGATCCGCTTGAGCTCGATCTGCATCTCCTGGCGGAGCTTGAGGTCGAGCGCCCCGAGCGGCTCGTCCAGGAGCAGCACCTGCGGCTCGTTCACGATCGCGCGCGCCAGCGCCACGCGCTGGCGCTGGCCCCCCGAGAGCTGCGCCGGCTTTCGACCGCCGTACCCGGCGAGCCGCACCATCTCGAGCGCGGCTTCGGCCCGGCGGCGCCGCTCTGCCTTCCCTACCTTCTTGACCATGAGCCCGTACTCGACGTTCTGGGTCACGGTCATGTGCGGGAACAGCGCGTAGTCCTGGAAGACCGTGTTGACGGGCCGGTCGTACGGCGGAAGGTGCGCGACGTCGCGGCCGTCGAGCTCGATGGAGCCCTCGTCGGGTCGCTCGAAGCCGGCGATCATGCGCAGCGTCGTCGTCTTCCCGGAGCCGGACGGGCCGAGCATCGTGAAGAACTCGCCCCTCTCGATGTCGAGGTCGACGGCGTCCACCGCCGTCACGTCCCCGAAGCGCTTGACGAGGCCGCGGATCCGTATGTCCGGCGTGTCGCTCACGCAGCGGCGGCCGTCAACGCTTCCTCGAGCAGCGCGAGCCCCTCGCCGAGCTCCTCGTCGGAGATCGTCAGCGCGGGCAGGAGCCGGATCACGTTCCCGTAGAGGCCGCAGGAGAGGAGCAGAAGCCCGCGCTCGAATGCCGCATCGACGATCGCCTTCGCACGGTCGGGCGTCCGGTCGACGAGCTCGAAGCCGATCATCGGCCCGAGACCGCGCACCTCGCCGATCTCCGCGTGGCGTGAAGCGAGGTCGTCGAGCCGTGCCCGGACGACGTCACCGACCTCCGTCGCGCGTGCGAGGAACTCTGGCTCGCGCACGGCCTCGAGCACGGCGACCGCGGCGGCACACGAGAGCGGGTTTCCGCCGAACGTCCCGCCGAGCCCGCCGGCAGGCACCGCGTCCATCAGCTCCGCCCGTCCCGTGACGGCGGCCAGCGGGAGCCCCCCGCCGATCGACTTCCCCGAGACGAGCAGGTCTGGCTCGACGTCGTCGTAGTGCTCGATCGCCCACATCTTCCCCGTCCGTCCGACGCCGGACTGGACCTCGTCGTCGACGTAGAGGATGCCGTGCTCGCGGCACAGCTCGGCCAGCCGCGCCGGGTAGTCGGGCGGCATCTCGACGAACCCGCCCTCGCCCTGGACGGGCTCGAGCAGCACGCACGCGACCGTCGCAGGGTCGACCTCCGACTTGAAGACCTTCTTCAGGCCCGCGAGCGCATCGTCGCTCGTGATCCCGCGATAGGGGTACGGCGCCGGCGCACGGTAGACCTCGGGCGCGAACGGGCCGAAGCCCGCCTTGTACGGGTGCACCTTGCTCGTCATCGTCATCGTCAGGAGCGTCCGCCCGTGGAACGCGTTGTCGAACACGACGACGGCGGGGCGGCCGGTGGCGGCGCGCGCGATCTTCACCGCGTTCTCGTTCGCCTCCGCGCCCGAGTTGACGAGGATCGACTTCTGGTCGGCGCCGGAGCACGGCGAGAGCTCGGCGAGGAGCCGGCACGTGTCGATGTACGGCTCGTAGACCCCGACCATGAAGCACTGGTGGAGGTAGTCGTCGGCCTGCCGCTGGATCGCCTCGACGACCGGCGCAAACCGGTGACCGGTGTTCTGGCACCCGATGCCTCCGGCGAAGTCGAGGAACACGCGGCCGTCGGCGTCGGTCACGCGCGCGCCGTCGGCCCGCGTCACGACGAGCCGCGGAGTCGACACTCCGCCCGACACGTAGCGCCGCCGCTCCGAGAGGATCCGCTCGCTCGAACGCTGCTCTATCGACGTCATGCGCGCGAGTATGACGCAGCAACGCGTGGCATGGAACGCGATCCCCCTCGCAATGCGCAGGCCTTGCCTCGCCAAGCAGGATTCGGCAGAAGCCGAATCCTGCGGCTTGATCCCCGCCTTCGGCGGGGCACATCCCTGATGGCGCCCGCTGCCGCGGTCGCAACTGCGCGGGCCGCTGGGAGTAGCGCCTCGAGCCCACGCGCTTGCGAGCGCAAGCAGTGCGGTTTGCCACACCACCCAGATGGTCAAACGTCTGCCACAGTTCGCCCATGCAGCCGCGCACCCGGGTCCTCATCGTCGACGACCACCCGAGCTTTCGGACCTGCGCGCGCATGATCCTCGAGGCGGACGGGTTCGCGGTGATCGGCGAGGCCGAGGATGGCGCCGCCGCGCTGACGGCGATCGAGGAGCTCCGACCGGACCTCGTCCTGCTCGACATCCAGCTCCCCGACATGGACGGCTTCGCCGTCCTCGAGCAGCTCGGCTCGAACGCACCGTCTGTCGTGCTCGTGTCGAGCCGGGACGCCTGTGACTACGACGGCCTGATCCGCAAGAGCCGCGCACAGCGGCTTCATCGCGAAGGCCGAGCTCTCCGGCACCGCCGTTCGATCGCTGCTCAGGTGACCCGGGGACGGCTCGCGGCCGCCGTCGGCCTCGGCGCCGTCCTCTACACGGGCGCTTTCTCGCTCGTGCTCGCCGACGATCTCGGCGACCGCCGAACGCTCGTCGTGATGGTCGTCGCCGCCGGCCTGATCTTCACCGTCACGGGCGCGATCGCCGCGGCGCATCGCCCCGACAACCCGACGGGCGCGCAGATGCTGGCGGTTGGCCTCCTCTGGTCGCTCGGCTCGCTCCAGGCAGCGAACGGCTCGGTCGCCTTCACGATCGGCTACCTGCTGAGCGCGCTGGCGTTCATCCCCTTCACCCAGCTGATCCTCTCCTACCCCACCGGCCGGCTTCCACGCGACGACCGCTGGCTCGTGCTGGCGGTCGCGGCCATCGCGGTGCTCGGGCCGCTGTCGCTGGCCCTCTTCGACCCGACGCCGATCCCGGGCTGCGCCGACTGCCCCGAGAATGCCGTGCTGCTCTCGGACGCGCCCGACGCGGCAGAGCTGGCGCGGATCGTCTATGCGCTCGTCGCGGCGTCGGTCGCCGGCGTGCTGTTCGTCAGGCTCGTGCGCCGGTACCGAGGAGCGACCCCGCCCCTTCGCCGGATCGTCGGCCCCGTGTACCTCTTCACGCTCGAGGCGCTGGCCGCGCTGGTGGCGAGCAGCATCGTGCGGACGTTCAGCGAGTCGACCTCGCTCGTGCTCGAGCACCTGGCGCTCGCGTCGCTCGCGCTGATGCCGATCGCGTTCCTGATCGGCATCCTCCGGACGCGGCTCGCGCGCGCCGGTATCGCCGACCTCGCGATCGCGCTCGGGAACGGGACGCCGCTCCGCGACGCGCTTGCCAACGCGCTCGGCGACCCGTCCCTCGACCTCGCGTACTGGTCGACAGAGCGACAGGCGTGGGTCGACGACGACGGGCGGACGCTGAGCGAGCCGCTCGCAGGCAGCGGGAATGCCGCGACGTTCGTCGAGCACGGCGGCAAGCGCGTTGCCGCGCTGCTCTACGACCCGAGCCTGACCGACCAGCGCGACCTCGTCGACGCCGTTGCAGCGACCGCCGCGCTCGCCTTCGAGAAGGAGCGACTGCAGGCCGAGCTCCGTGCGCAGTACCGGTTCCTCGAGACCGTGATCAACACCGCACCGAGCCTGCTCTCCGTGGTCGACACGGAGGGCCGGATCCGCAACTTCAACCGCGCGGTGGAGGTCGCGAGCGGGCACGACGACGACCGCCGCAAGCTCGAGGGCGCCTACTTCTGGGACGTCTTCATCGATCCCGCCGAGCGCTCGGAGATGATCGAGCGCTTCCGCGCAGCTGCGCCGGACTTCGCCCCCGCCGAGTACGAGAACGCGTTCACGGACGCCCGGGGCAAGGACCGCGTCATCGCCTGGCGCGCTGCGCCGCTCGTGGACGAGAGCGGCGACGTCGTCCGGATCATCGCGGGAGGGATCGACATCACCGACCGCAAGCGGCGCGAGGTCGACCTCCAGCGCCAGCGGGACTTCGCGAACACGGTCGCCGACACGATCCCGAGCTTCATCGTCCTCACCGACCACGACGCGAACGTCGTCCCCTTCGGCGCGAACCGCGCGTTCTGCGCCGCCGTCGGGCGCAGCCTCGAGGAGCTGAGCGGGCGGTCGTTCCTCGAGATCGTCGCGCGCGACGACGAGTTCGCGGCACGGATGGCGATCGCGGGAGCCGCGAACGGCGTCCCCCAGGCGGAGCGCGAGACGCGCTGGGTCACGGGAGACGGGCGCGAGCTGACCGTGGCGTGGACGGCGACGCCGATCCTCGACCAGTGGGGCGTCGCCCGCGTGCTGGTCTCCGGCGTGGACGTCAGCGAGCGGAAGCGCCAGGAGGAGGAGCTGCGCGCGTCCCGCTCGCGGATCGTCGACGCGACGGACGCCGCCCGCAGGCGACTCGAGCGGAACCTGCACGACGGCGCGCAGCAGCGGCTCGCGGCGCTCTCGCTCTCGCTGCGCCTCGCAGAGTCGCGGATCGAGACCGACCTGGACGAGGCGACCGAGATCCTCGCCCGGGCCCGCGAGGAGCTCACGCGCGCGCTCGAGGAGCTCCGGGAGCTCGCCCGCGGCCTTCACCCCAACGTCCTGACCGATCGTGGACTCGGTGCCGCGCTCGAGGCGCTCGTCCTCCGCTCGCCGTTCCCCGTCCATGTCGACGCGCCCGAGGAGCGCCTCCCGCCCGCGATCGAGGCGGCCGCGTACTACGTCGCCGCCGAATCGCTCGCCAACGTCGCGAAGTACGCGCACGCCACCGAGGCGCGCGTCGAGATCTTCGAGTCGGAGGACGGGCACGAGCTCGTCGTCCAGGTCACCGACGACGGCGTCGGCGGGGCCGATCCGACGCGCGGGACCGGCCTCCGAGGGCTCGAGGACCGCGTCGAGTCGCTCGACGGACGGCTCGCGATCGCGAGCCCCCCGGGCGGCGGCACGAGGCTCCGGGCGAGCATCCCCCTCGCGCACCGTGCTCTTCCGCTGTAGGGCTGGATACGCATCGCCGTAAGGGCGAGACGAGGTTCCGGGGGGCCGTAGACTCCCCCGCATGGAGTCGCTGCCTACCGGCACCGTCACGTTCCTGTTCGCGGACGTCGAAGGCTCCACCCGCCTCGTCCAGACCGCCGGCGGTGCGTACGCCGGCGTGATCGCGGACGTCCGCAAGCTCCTGCGCGCGGAGATCGCCGCGACCGGCGGCGCCGAGGTCGACGCGACGGGAGACGAGCTCTCGGCGGTGTTCGGCGAGGTGCAGCCGGCGCTGCAGGCGGCGGTGGCGGGCCAGGAGAAGATCCGCGACCACACCTGGCCCGACGGTCTCGTCGTCAAGGTGCGAATGGGCCTGCACACCGGCGTCCCCCACCTCGGCGAGGAGGGGTACACCGGGCTCGACGTGATCCGCGCCTCGCGCATCGCGGCCGCGGGCCACGGCGGCCAGATCCTCCTCTCCTCCACCGCGGCCCCGTTCGTCGCCGGCGTCCAGACGAAGGACCTCGAGACCCACCGGCTGCAGGGGCTTCCCGACCCGGAGCGCATCCACCAGGTGCTCGTCGACGGGCTCCCGCGGGACTTCCCGCCGCTCCGCGGCACCGTCTCCCAGCTCGGTGACGCCCGGCGCGTCGTGCTCGCGGACGACTCGGTGCTCCTCCGCGAGGGGGTCGCGCGACTTCTCGAGGAGGCGGGCTTCGAGGTCGTGGCGCAGTCCGGCAACGCGGAGGACCTCCTCCGCCACGTCGCGATGCACAAGCCGGACGTCGCCGTGGTCGACATTCGCATGCCGCCGACGCACACCGACGAGGGGCTCGTCGCAGCGCGCGAGATCCGCGAGCGGCACCCCGACGTCGGCGTCCTCCTCCTCTCGCAGTACGTCGAGCCCGGCTACGCGATGGCGCTGCTCGAGACGAGCGCCGAGGGCGTCGGCTACCTCCTCAAGGACCGGGTCGCCGACCTCGAGCAGTTCGGCACGGCCGTGCGCCGCGTCGCGGACGGCGGCTCGGCGCTCGATCCGGCGGTCGTGAGCGAGCTCGTCGGGCGCAAGCGTGCCGACGACCCGCTCGACCAGCTGACGGCCCGCGAGCGCGAGGTGCTCGGGCTGATGGCCGAGGGGCGCTCCAACCAGGCCATCGCGGAGCGCCTGTTCGTCACCCTCCGCGCCGTCGAGAAGCACGTCACGAGCATCTTCACGAAGCTCGGGCTCCCGGCGTCCACGGACGACCACCGTCGCGTGCTCGCCGTGCTCGCGTACCTCCGAGGCTGATCGGGCGGCTCGTCCCGGAGTGCGGTTCGCCGCACCCACAAGAGACCGGGCCACCACCTTCCTCAGGCCGGCGCCGCGAGCAAGACTCGCTGCATGCTTCGCAGCTGGCTCTCACAGTCCCACTCCGGCGCCCGCGAGATCGCTGGCCTCGCCGCCCTCTACGGCCTCTACGAGGTCGTGCGCGGCGCGGGCGGCGAGAACGTCCAGGCCGCCCTCGCGAACACGGCCGACATCGTCGCCGTCGAGCAGGCGATCGGCATCTACGTCGAGCGCGGCGTCCAGGAGAGCTTCGAGGCGATCCCGTTCGCCCCGACCCTGCTGGGCCTCGCATACGTCCTGCTGCACTTCGTCGGGACGGCCGTCGCGCTCGTGTGGGTCCACCGGACGCATCCGGATCGGTTCCCGATCGTCCGCACGACGTTCGTCGCCGCCACCGCACTCGCGCTCGTCGGCTACGTCTTCTATCCCGCGGCGCCGCCTCGCCTCTCGGAGCTCGGCTTCTCGGACACCGTCACCAGCTCGACCGGGCTCGACCTGAGCTCCGACCTCCTCGGCGCTCTGTACAACCCGTTCGCGGCCGTCCCGAGCCTGCACTTCGGCTACGCGCTGATCGTCGGCGTCGTCCTGGCGGTCGTCGCCCAGCGGCGGCTCTGGCGGATCGCCGGCGCGCTCTATCCGGCCGTGATGCTCCTGATCATCGTCGCGACGGGCAACCACTTCTTCGTGGACGCCGCGCTCGGCGGGCTCGTGGTCGTCATCGGCTGGCTCGTCGCCCGCCACGTGGTCACGACGCCCGTCCGGCGTGTGGCCGCGCCGCGGGTCGCGACGTGCGCCGGCCGGGCCTGAGGCCGACGACGTCGAGACAGGATCCGTGGGCCCGGCGCCGCAGTCCGGGCCCACGGGCCGGCCCCGCATAGAGGGGCCGGCAGAGGGGCCCCGGCGTCGGCCGGGGCCCCTTCGTCCCTAGGCGGCGCGGAGCTCCGCCTCGGCGCGGAGCCAGTGATCCGTCTCGCCGCCCGGCTCGCCGCACTCCCACAGCAGGTACGCCTGCTCTGCGATCGCCTCGCGGCTCGGCTCGACGACGAGCTTCGGCCGACGGGCCTGCGTCGTCGCCGTCTTCGCGGCGGCCTTCGTGGTGCGGCCCTTGGCGGTCGTCGCCTTCTTCCGCTTGCCGGCCGCGTCGGTCGTGCCGTCCTTCTTGCGCCCGCGACCCGGGCGCGTGTTCTCCTCCGCCATGGAGGCCTCCCTTGTTCGTCGAGGTCTGAGAGGGAGCGTCGTCGCCCGCCGTCTCGTCCTCTCCAGGAAAGCTGAAAGTGCGGACAGACGCAACCTCTACGATTCGGGCACGCCGGAGTAGCTCAGCTGGTCAGAGCACCTGTCTTGTAAACAGGGGGTCGTCGGTT
>CAVQHL010000007.1:0-16940 GCA_963712255.1 uncultured Actinomycetes bacterium | reverse complement strand
CCGCTGCCCACGGGTGCGGAGATGATCAGCACGCGCGCGAGCGACGAGCCGTCGTTTCGCACCGTGCGCTTCGGCTCCGGCGCGAGGCGCGCGAACGAGCCGGCACGGAGGGGGTGGTCGACGCCGTCGACGACGATCGTCGCCTCGCCTTCGAGCACGAGGAAGACCTCCTCGTGGCCGCGGCCCGTCTCGTCGTGCTCGGGGATCGACTCCCCCGGCGGCAGCTCGACCGCGTTGAGCCCGAACGTGCTCACGCCGAGCGAGCGACGCACGAGAACCCACTTCCCGTAGGCGCGCTCGAGCTCCTCGTCGTGCTTGATCGTGAACGCCTCCATCCCGCCTCCTCGGTCGATCGGACGATCCTGTCACGACACGTTGGCGCGGGGCCAGCGGCCCGACTGGATAGAATCGACAGAGGTGTCGGGCTACGCGGAGGCACGCCGCCTGCCGCGCGGATGGGCGCATCTGGCCCTGCAGGTCGCGGTCTGGTTCGGCTTCTACGCCGCCTACCAGGTGGCGCGCGGCGCCGCGGACCGGGGCATCGCGGAGGCGTTCTGGAACGGGACGCTCGTCATCGAGGCCGAGAACCGCATCCAGGCGCTGATCGAGCCGGGGATCCAGAACTTCGTCGAGAAGTCCGAGCTCCTCGTGCTGGCGACGTCGTACACGTACTGGCTGTCGCAGTTCGCCGTCGTCGGGGTCACGCTGCTCTGGATCTACTTCAAGCACCACGACCGCTTCGCGGACTTCCGCAACTGGCTGATCGGCGCGAACCTCGTCGGCCTGCTCGGCTACGTCCTCATGCCGACGGCACCGCCCCGGATGTTCCCCGAGTGGGGCTTCTCCGACACGCTGGCCGAGTTCGCCTCCGTGAACCACGACAGCGGGCTGATCGCCTTCGCGTCGAACCCGTACGCCGCGATGCCGAGCCTCCATGCGATGGACGCCCTCATCGTCGGCATCGTCATGGCGTCGGTGTGCCGGTCGCGCGTCGCCCGCATCCTCTGGCTCGCCTGGCCCGTCTGGGTCTCGTTCGCCGTGATGGGAACCGGCAACCACTACTGGCTCGACTGCGTCGCCGGGTTCGGCGTCGCGCTCCTCGTCGCCGTCGTCCTCTTCCGCGGCCGGCTGCGGCGATTCCTCCCAGGCGCCGCGTGAGCTCAGCCCGAAGACGGGCCGCGGGTCAGTCAGCTCGACCGCGTCAAGCAGGAGTACACCGAGGCAGCGCGGGAGATCCTGCGCCGCTCGATGCGCGGTGTCGCGAAGACGAAGCTGACGCCCGACATGCTGACGCTCGCGGGCGTCAGCCTCTGCCTCGCCGGCGCGGTTCTCGTGGGCTTCGAGGCCCGCAACGAGAAGCTCTTCTTCTGGCTCGGCGGCGTGCTCTTCGTCGTCGGCTCGATCGCCGACATCCTCGACGGGGCGCTCGCCCGCGCAGCGAGCAAGGGCACGGTGTTCGGCGCGTTCCTCGACTCGACGTTCGACCGCCTCGGCGAGGCGGCGATGCTCGCGGCGATCGGGCTCGCGTTCATGCGCGACGACAACGAGATCGCGCTCGTCGCGTCGTTCGCCGCGGTGATCGGCTCGTTCCTCGTCTCGTACACGCGCGCGAAGGCCGAGGCGCTCGGCCTCCGGGGCGACATCGGCTTCGGCTCCCGTGTCGAGCGGGTCGTCCTCGTCTCCGTCGGCCTCTTCTTCGCTCCGTGGGGCTGGCTCCAGTGGCCCATCTACGTGCTGGCCGCGCTCGCCTGGCTGACCGTCGCGCAGCGCATCCTGTTCGTCCGGCGCCAGCTCCGCGAGCTGGCCGAAGCGCAGGCCTGAGACCTCAGTCCGGCGCCTGCCGGAGCAGGCGGGCGACCGATTCGAGCCCGAAGTCGCGGAGCTCGTCGACGTGCTCCGGGTCGACCGGCGGGCGAGGCGACGCCGCGAGCTGCTCCGCGAACGCCGCCGCTGCGCCCGACTGCGCACCCGGCCCGTCCAGCCGGTACCGGGGCGGGAGCATCGGCCCGAAGAGGAGCGGCTCCGCGAGCTCGGGCCGGGCCGTGAGGTCCGGCGCGACGCCGAGCTCCTCCGCGAGCGCCGCGGCGAACGCGTTGTGCACCTCGAGCTCCGGCGTCGGGCTCGGTCATCGCATGCCGCATCCGGGCCGGGTCGGGCGGAGCGACCTCGCCCGACCACAGCGACACGATCCAGCGCGCCTGGAGCTCGAGGATCGGGAAGTACGGGCCCTGCAGGTGGAACTGGCCGACGACCCCGAGCCCGGGGAGGTCGGGGTGCAGCGTCCGGCGGTAGAGAGCCAGCTCGGGCCCGAGCAGCCGGCGAAGCGGCGCGTCGAGGTACGGCACGTCGACGTCGTAGCCCGTGGCGCAGACGATCGCGTCGACCGTCGCGGTCGTCCCGTCCGTGAACGTGACGCGCCGCCCGTCGACCGAGGCGATCGCCGGACGGCAGATCGATGCGGCCGTCCGCGACCTGGGAGAGGTAGTCCTGGCAGAGCGAGATCCCGGCCTCGAAGAAGTCGGCGTCCGGCGCCGGCGCGCCGAAGTCGGACGGCGCACCCGCGACCCGCAGCACGCGCTCCCGAAGACGGCGGCCGAGCTCGTCACGCGAGGAGCAGCCGCCGCTCGAGGGCGCCGAACTGCGTGTACCACTGCCAGTCCGACGAGACGCCGTCGACGACCTTCTGGATCACGTAGCGCGGCTTGCGGCACGCCGAGACGGTCGGCGCGACAGGTGGCGAGGTCCGACTGCGATCTCGAGCCCGCTGATGCCGTTCCCGTAGACGAGCGTCGGGCGGTCGCGGAAGGGCTCGGCGCCCGGGTAGTCGAAGGCGTGCAGCAGCTCGCCCGTGAAGCCGCCGACCTCGTCCGCCATGCGCGGCCGCCGGAAGCGACCGGAGGCGACGACGACGGCGTCGAACGGCTCGCCGTCGACGCGCCAGCCTTCCGAGACCCGCTCCACCGGCGTCCGGAACCGGATCCGGTCGACGAGGCCGAAGTGCCGCGCGTAGTCCCGGAGGTACGTCGTGGACCTGCGGCGCGGCGGGTGGAGCGGGTGATCGGCGGGAGCCGGGAAGTCCGAGAACGCCGTCATCGCCCGGCTCGTGTTCGTGTGCATGCCGGGCCAGATGCCGCTGTGCGGAGCGTCCGGGTGTGCCACTGCCCGCCGACGTCGTCGCTCGCCTCGAAGACGCGTGACGTCGAAGCCCGCTTCGAGCGCGTGCTTCGCGGTCACCAGTCCGCTCGGGCCGGCGCCGACGATGGCCACGCGCGCCCCGGGTCTTCAACCGCACAGCGGCGACGCTAGACGATCGGGAGACATTCGCATCGCGACTCCCGTAGGGTGCTGCGCATCCGCTCACCCGTACAGCTGACCTGCGTCCTCTCCGCGGCGCTCGTCGCCGCAATCGTGCCGGTCGACGCCGGCGCGTCGGAGCTGATCGCCCGCAACGCGACGGGGGTGCGGCTCCAGGCCGATGCCCAGGGCCGCGCGCTGATCTCGTTCCGCTCCGAGGGGCAGTCGAGGCAGCTCCTCGCCTGGGGTGCGGTGAACGCCCGGCCCCCGAGCCAGGCGGTGCCGCAGGTCGCGTTCCGGCTGCGGTACGGGGGCTCGATCGGCTCGAACGTCTGCGGCGGGTACCGAGGCCCGCCGCTCGCCTGGAAGGTCGTCGCCTGCACGACACCGGACGGCACCCACTGGGCGCTCCAGGCCTGGCAGCGGATGCTGCCCAACTACGGCGTCGCCCCCACCGGAGACCGGGCAGCCTGGGAGCTCCGGCTCTCGCACTGGTCGGGGCCGCTCGCGCAGCTCGAGATCTGGACCGACTGGTCGTACCGGCGGTTCCATCACCTCTACGGCCGCCTCACGTATCGCGGCGGTGGCGTGTTCGGCTTCCGCTCGACCCGGTTCGGCGTGCCGCTCGACACGTACGGGCGCAACATCTTCGTCGACACGTTCGGGAGCAGCTACGGCGCCGGGTGGCAGCGCGAGAACAGCTTCCTCAGCCACAAGCCGACGGGCGGCTTCTGTTACGGGTTCTACCCCCACGGCGCGCATCCCGTCGGGGCCGGCAGGAAGTACCGCGCAACCGTGATCGGCCCGGGCGTCACGCCGGACGTGATGTGGGAGGGCCGCGCTCCCGGCCCGTACAACGCCGCGGGCGACGCCGAGGCGAACGCCGCACAGCGCGCCGTGCTCGGGCCCGACCCGCGCTGCGTCGTCAACTGAGACCGTCTCCGCAGTCGCGACGTCGCCGGTTGACGCCGCGCTCATGGCTGGTAGAGTGCTAGCACTTTGGCTGCTAGCACTTCCAAGCGAACCGGGATCCTCGTACGGATGCCGGCTCCCCTGAAGGGGGCGCTCGTCCGCGAGACCGCGCGCCGCGGGTCCAACGTCAACGACGTTGCCGCAGGCATCCTCGCCGAGAGCTTCGACGTCTCGTACCGGCCGAGCGGCCGCCGTCGCAAAGTGCTAGCAGGCTCGAGCCCCGTCCTCCTCCTCCGCGTTCCGCCGGAGCTGAAGGACGAGATCCATGCCGAGGCCGCCCGCACGGGCACCAACGCGAACGACGTCATCCTCGCCGCGCTCACCGATGGGCTCGGCATCCCGCGGGTGAGCAATCGAAAGGACACCATGGCCGAGACCAACGGCTCCACGAACGGCAACGGGCGCTCGAAGGACAAGGTGCGCGTCGCCTTCATCGGCGTCGGCAACTGCGCCAACTCCCTCCTCCAGGGCGTCGAGTACTACAAGGATGCGAAGCCCGATGAGAGCGTGCCGGGCCTCATGCACGTCGACCTCGGCGGGTACCACATCTCGGACATCGAGTTCACCGCCGCCTTCGACGTCGTGAAGGGCAAGGTCGGCGTCGATCTCGCCGACGCGATCTGGGCGCACCCGAACGACACGATCAAGTTCTCGAACGTCCCGAAGACGGGCGTCACCGTCTCGCGCGGGATGACCCACGACGGGATCGGCAAGTACCTCGCCCAGGTCGTCGAGAAGGCGCCCGGCGAGACCGCCGACATCGTCAAGATCCTCCGCGAGACCGGCACCGACGTCGTCGTCAACTACCTCCCGGTCGGCTCCGAGGCCGCGACGAAGTGGTACGCCGAGCAGATCCTCGAGGCCGGCGTCGCGATGGTGAACTGCATGCCGGTCTTCCTCGCGCGCGAGCCGCTACTGGCAGAAGCGCTTCGAGGAGGCGGGCGTCCCGATCATCGGCGACGACATCAAGTCGCAGGTCGGCGCGACGATCTCGCATCGCGTCCTGACGACCCTCTTCCAGGACCGCGGCGTCCACCTCGACCGGACGATGCAGCTCAACGTCGGCGGCAACTCCGACTTCCGCAACATGCTGGAGCGCGAGCGGCTCGAGTCGAAGAAGATCTCGAAGACGAATGCCGTCACGTCGATGCTCGACTACGACATCGGCGCGGACAACGTCCACGTCGGCCCGTCGGACTACGTGCCCTGGCTGACCGATCGCAAGTGGGCCTACATCCGCATGGAGGGCTCGTCCTTCGGCGACGTGCCGCTCAACATCGAGCTCAAGCTCGAGGTCTGGGACTCGCCCAACTCGGCGGGCATCGTGATCGACGCCGTCCGCCTCGCCAAGCTGGCGCTGAACAACGGCATCGCCGGCGCGCTCGAGGCGCCGTCGAGCTACCTCATGAAGTCGCCGCCCGTCCAGATCGTGGACAGCGAGGCGCGCGACAACACCGAGCGGTTCATCAAGCAGAACGAGCTCAAGTCGCAGAAGAAGGCGAAGGCGGCCGCCAAGGCGTGACGCCTCGAACGGCCCCACGCCTCGCGTGGCTCGGGGCGGCGGCGATCCTCGTCGTCGCCGCCCTGGTGGCCGTCGCCGCCGTGCTGCGCGGCGACTTCTCGGAGACGGACGGCCGGATCCTCGGCACGCTCGCGGCGGTGCTCTACACCGGCGGCGCCGCGTTCGCCGGCCTCGCCAACCTCGAGCGGGGGCGACACGCCGTCGGCCTGTTCCTCGCCGCGACCGCGCCCGTCTGCTTCCTCCTCCTGCTCCCGGCGATCTGGAGCGTCTTCGACGAGTCCGGCGACGACACGGTCTGGCGGTGGGCGGGATCGGCCGCCATCGTCGTCCTCGGCGGGCTCCTGCTCGGCACGGCCCTGCTCATGGCCCGAACGAGCGCGTCGGAGGTTCTCGCCTACGCCACGGGCGCGCTGGCGGGGATCGCGGGGACGCTGACCATCGCGGCGATCTGGGCGGAGCCGAACGCCGACGGCTGGGTGCAGCTGATCGCGGCCCTCTGGATCCTTGCCGTGCTCGGGTACGTGCTCGTCCCGCTCGTCGGCCGCTTCGGTCGGCCGGCGCTGCCACCGACCGCGACGCACCTGCCCGCGCGTGAGCGCGTGCTCGCCACCCTCGACGGCGTCGAGCTCGTCGCGTCGACGAGCGGGACGGTCGAGCCGCGGCTGGCGCCGGGCGAGCAACTGCTCCTCCGCCGTCGCACGAGCGTCTAGGCTCGCCGCATGCAGCAGGACGGCCGGCTCGAGCTCCTGCCTGCGTCCGAGCTCGACGACCAGGAGCTCGCAGCACTCTTCACCGCCTCGTACGAGGGCTACCTCGTGCCCTTCGCCGCTCGACGCGGCTGCGATGCGGTTCCTCACGGAGGCGTACGACCTCGATCGCGACGCGTCGGTGATCGCCGTTCGGGACGGCGAGCGCGTCGGGCTCGCGAACCTCGGGCTCCGCGGCGCGGATGCCTGGATCGGCGGCGTCGGCGTCGTTCCCGGCGAGCGACGGCGGGGAACCGGCCGTGCGCTGATGGAGGCGGTGCACGAGCAGGCGCGCTCGCGAGGCGTCGAGCGAGTCTGGCTCGAGGTCATCGCCGAGAACACCGGCGCGATCGCGCTGTACGAGGCGCTCGGCTACGGCCGCGTCCGCGACGTCGAGGTCTGGTCGCTGCCCGGCGCCGCGGGCGAGGCGGCCGAGGTCGACGCCGACGAGGCACACGCGTGGATCCGCGAGCACCGCGTCGAGCGCGAGCCGTGGCAGCGCGACGACGTGTCGCTCGAGAAGGTCGCCGAGCCCCGCGGGCTTCTCGTCGAGGGAGCGGCGGCGGTCGTCAGGGTCGTCGGCAGCCGCGTCTCGGTCGTCCAGATCGCCGGTGACGAGGAGCCCGCGCGCACCCTGCTCGAGGGCGCTCGCTCGCTCGGCGACGTCCTCAGCGTGCTGAACGTCCCCGTCGGCCATCCCGCGGGGAAGGCGCTCGCCGCGCTCGGCGGCACGGCAGACGTCCGCCAGCACGAGATGGTGCTGCGCTTCTAGGCCGTTCTAGGGCAGCCGCGGCGACGTGTCGTCCGCGACGAACCCGATCCGCTTGTGGGTCGCGTCGCAGAACGGCTTCGTGCTCGAGTGGCCGCAGCGACAGAGCACGACCGCACTTCCCTCGGGCAACGCGAACTCCCGCCCGTCCGCATCGACGACCGTGATCGGGCCGACGATCTTGTAGGGGCCGTTCGGGCGCACGGTGATCGTGACCTCGGGCATGCGACCGAGAGTAGAAGAAAGCGGCGCGGCCCCTACAATCCACGAGCCGTGGCGCTCCGCATCTGCCTCGTGACACCGCACGCCTGGTCGGTGCCGCACGACACGAACGAGCACGTCGCAGGCGTTGCGGACGCCCTGCGCGCTCGGGGTCACACCGTCGTCGTGCTGGCGCCGTCGTCGCGCTCCGCCGATCTCCTCGCGGGACGCCGGGCGCTGCAGACCGGTGTGCTGGAGGGGGTCGTCGCCGTGTCGCGGGCAGTTCCCGTCTCGCCGCGGTCGGCGGTCGGGATCCCGATCGGGGTGCGGGCGAGCGTCGCGACCGCGCTGGGACACGGCGACTTCGACATCGTGCACGGCTTCGACCCGGGCGTTCCCGGGTCTCTCGTACGTCGCGCTGCTGGAGGCGGAGACCACCACGGTGGCGACCTTCGTCGACCCCGAGCGGCTCGGCTTCCCGCCGCGACGCACGCACCGCGACCGTCTGCTCGCGCGGATCGACACGCTTCTCGCGACGAGCGACGAGGTCGCGGCCCGCGCCGGCGATCGCTTCCCCGGCGCCTACACCGTCGTCCCGGCCGGCGTCGATCTCGACCTCTTCGCGCCCACGCAGAAGACGAAGCGCATCGTGATCGAGGCGTCGGCCGGCGGCCGCGCCGTCGTGCGCGCCGCTCTCCGCGCGCTTCGCGGCCTGGAGGACTGGGAGGCGATCGTGCTGCGCACCGGCCGGCTCGCAGCCCGGCCGTCGATCCCGCTGCGCCTCCGCGACCGTGTCCACGTGCGCACGGGCCTCACGGGCGACGCGCGCGCCCAGCTCCTGCGCTCCGCTGCGATCGTCGTGCCGTCCGCCGACGGCCTTCGCCGCCTCCGCGACGAGGCGGCGGCCGCAGGGTGCGCTGTCGTCGACCCGCCCGACGTCGCCTCCCAGCCGGAGCTCGCGGCCGCCGCGCTCCTTCGCTTCGCCGAGGACGAGAAGGCACGTGAGAAGGACGCCGCCGCACGGCGCGCCTCCGTCTCCGGCAGCGCGTTCGCCGACGTCGCGGAGCGGCTGGACGCCCTCTACGTCTCCGCGCAGGGACGCCGGCGAGCCACGAGACGCCAGGAGACGGAGCCGCTCGCGGGTCGCGAGTGGATCGTCGTCGACCTCCACATGCACACGAATCACTCGCACGACTGCTCGATCGACCCGGCCGAGCTCGTGGAGCACGCCGTGGCGGAGGGCCTCGGCGCGATCGCGGTGACCGACCACAACGTCTTCAGCGGCGCGCTCGAGACGGTCGAGCTGGCGCGTGGCGGCGACCTGATCGTGATCCCCGGCGAGGAGGTCAAGACCGACCGCGACGGCGAGGTCATCGGCCTCTTCCTCCACGAGGAGATCCCACGCGGGATGACGTTCACCGACACGGTTGCGGCGATCCGCGAGCAGGACGGCGTCGTCTACGTCCCGCACCCCTTCGACCGGATGCACTCGATCCCGTCGCCCGCGACGCTCCACCATCACCTGCCGGAGATCGACGTGTTCGAGGTCTACAACGCGCGGCTCCTGTTCGACGCCTACAACGACGAGGCGGTGCGGTTCGCGCGGAAGTACGGGCTGCTCGCCGGCGCCGGCTCGGACGCGCACGTCCTGCAGGGCGTCGGCACCGGAGCGCTGCGGATGCGCCGGTTCGACGGGCCGGAGGAGTTCCTCGTGTCCCTCCGCACCGCGAGCGTCCTGCGTCGCCCGAAGTCGCTCGCCTACCTCCAGTCGCTCAAGTGGGTCGCACAGATGAAGGAGAGGGTCGCCGGCGGCTGACCCGCGCGTAGAGGATCACCCACCGACCCCACCGAATGAGACAGACGATGTCGAGTGCCCACGAGCGGCCGGACCCGACGAGCTCTCCCACCCGTCCGGTTGCGAAGCGATCGGACGGCGACGAGATCCAGGAGCGCTACCTCCGTCGAGCGATCGGAGAGATCAACGAGCTCGGCGACGAGCTGCTCGCCCTCGGGGACGAGCTGCACGTGCCCGTCCTCGGCAGCGGCCATCCGCTCGGCGACGTCTTCCTCCTGAAGCACCACCCCACCCAGAACGAGATCCACGAGGGCGTTGCCTTCTTCGGTCGATCCGGCCAGGCGCTCCTGAAGTCGCTGCAGCGGCTCGGCGTCGACCCGCTCGCCGTCTACGGCACGAACTGCCTCAAGTTCGGCACCGAGGAGCCGGCGCAGGCGCGCTCCTGGCTGACGCGCGAGCTGCACATCGTGCAGCCGCGGCTCGTGGTCGCGATGGGCGAGCCGACCGTCGCGTTCCTCGCAGAGCTCGAGTTCCCGCTCTCCGAGCCGGTCGACCCGGAGCGGCCGGGCGAGCTGCAGCGGTTCACGCCCACGATCGACGCGCTCGTCACGCCGGACATCGACCAGTCGCTCGACGAGCAGGCCGCGAAGACGCGCTTCTGGGCGGCGTTCAAGGCGCTCGGCACGTGGTGGGCCGAGCTTCCGCCGTACTGAGCCGGGCACGGGCGGCGGCGCTCGGCGCGCTGCTCGCGGCGCTCTGCGCCTGGGACGCGTTCGCCCACACGCTGCCCGAGGTGTCGGACCGCTTCGACGTCGCGATCGTCGCCGTCCTGCTGATCCCCGCGACGTTCGCCGTCGTCTGGCTCCTCCTCCCCGTCGCCGAGGCGCGCGGGATGCTCCCGGTCGCGCTCGCGACGGGCGCGCTCGCCGCCCTGCTCCACGTCGCGGGCCTGACCGCTGCGTCCAACGTCACCAAGCTCGTCGCGTTCACGCTCGTCGGCTTCGGGTTCCTCCAGCTGTTCGAGGCGCTCTCCTGGGTGGTGCTCGTCGCAGCCGTGATCCCGTGGGTCGACATCGCGTCGGTCTACCGCGGACCGACCCGGGTCGTCGTCGAGGAGCAGCCGGGCCTCTTCGAGAAGATCGCGATCGCGTTCGCGCTGCCGGGCGAGGACGCGGCGGCGCGCCTCGGCCCGCCGGATGTCCTCTTCTTCGCGCTGTTCCTCGCAACGGCGGCACGATTCGAGCTCCGCGTCGCCGCGACGTGGATCGGGATGACCGGCGGGCTCGCGCTGACGATCGTCGCGACCTACGCGTTCGAGCTGAACGGGCTGCCCGGCCTGCCCGCGATCGCGCTCGGCTTCCTCCTGCCGAACGCGGATCTCCTGTGGCGGACGCTTCAGGGCCCGGGACGCGGCGCCGCCGCGTCCCGGGCCGAGCTAGTCCCGGCTAGCAGTTCGCCTTGACCCAGGCCTCGATGTTCTGGCTCGCCTGCTGGACCTCGGGCTGGTCCATGGAGGTCGCCGCCTCCTGAAGCTTCGCCAGCGTCTCCGCGTCCGGCGTCTCTCCGCTCGACAGGTCGACGCCCTCGAGCGCCTCCGCGAACTCCTTGAAGTTGTCCGCGAGCACCTGGTAGTCGTCCCGGATCTCCTCGGGAACCCGCTCGGCGAGCTCGTCGAAGACCTCGGACACCGAGTCGATGTCGCCGCTACCGGAGCCGAACGCGCCCTGGAGCTTGGAACCGAGCCCGGCGAGCTCCGCGCACTCGCCGCCGAGCACGCCGTCGTCCTCCGTCGCGTCCGTCGCGGTGCCGTCGTCAGACGCCTCCGTCTCGGTGGCGTCGTCGTCCGTCGCCTCGGTCTCGACCACTGCCGTGTCGGACGACGCCGAGTCGCCTCCGTCGTCTCCGCCGCATCCTGCGACGAACAGCGCGAGCGCAGCCAGGAGCAGCGCCGCAAGCCATCGTGTGTTCATCCGTCCCTCTCAGTCTCGGGTCTGGCCCGTCGGGTCCCCATCGGCAGTATCGCGCGTTCGCTGGAGAAGCGAGACGCTCTCGATGTGCGGCGTGTGGGGGAACATGTCGACCGGCGTGCAGCGGACGAAGCTCGTAGCCGTACTCGTCGCGGAGGACAGCGAGGTCGGATGCGAGCGTCGTCGGGTTGCACGAGACGTAGACGATGCGCGGCGCCCCGAGAGCGCCGGTGCGGCGCAGTGCCTTCCCGGCGAGCCCGGCTCGCGGTGGATCGACGACGACCAGGTCGGGCGGCCCCGCGTGCTCGCCGAGCTCCTCGAGCGACTGCCCCACGTTGCCCGCGAAGAAGCGCGCGTTCGCGATTCCGTTCACCTCCGCGTTCTCGATCGCGCAGGCGACCGACTCCTCCGAGATCTCGACGCCCCAGACGGAGCCCGCGGCGCGCGCAAGGGTCAGCCCGATCGTGCCCGTCCCGCAGTAGAGGTCGTAGACGACCTCGGAGCCCGTCAGCCCGGCCGCGTCGCGTGCGAGCTCGTAGAGGGTCTCCGCCATCTCCGTGTTGGTCTGGAGGAAGGCGTTCGGCCGGACGCGGTACCGCATGCCCAGCAGCTCCTCCTCGATCCAGGCGTCGCCCCAGAGGAGGCGCGTCGGGAGGTTCGTCACCTCGGACGGCTGGTCGTTGATCGCCCAGTGGATCGAGCGCACCTCGGGGAAGCGGGTGAGCGTCTCGACGAGGAAGTCCGCGTCGAAGTGCTCGCCGGGTGCGGTCACGAGGACGACCAGCGCCTGCCCCGTGTTCCGCCCCTCGCGCACGACGAGGTGGCGCAGGTACCCGGTCTGCGTGTCCTGGTCGTACGGCTCGAGGCCCTCCGTGCGGGCCCACTCCTTGACCGCCTCGCGGATCGCGTTGCCGACGGGCGTCGTGAGGAGGCACTCCTCCACGTCGATGACCTCGTCCCAGCGGCCCGCCCGGTGGAAGCCGAGCACGAGGCCGTCCGGGCCGGACGCGAAGGAGTACTCGAGCTTGTTCCGGTAGCCGAACTCGGAGCGCGCGGGCACGATCGGCTCGAGCGGCGGCTCGGCGAAGCCGCCGAGGCGCGTGAGCGCGTCGCGCACCTGCTGCGCCTTCGCCTCGAGCTGGCTCGCGTAGGCGTAGTCCTGGAAGCGGCAGCCACCGCACGTCCCGAAGTGGCGGCACGGCGCCGCGACGCGGTCGGGCCCGGGCTCGAGCAGCGCCGTCCGGATCGCCTCCGCAAACCCGCGCTTCACCTTCGTCGCACGGGCGCGCACGAGGTCGCCGGGCAGCCCGCCGCGCACGAAGACGACGAACCCGTCGACCCGCCCGACGCCGTTTCCGCCGTACGCGAGGGAGTCGATCCGGACCTCGAGCTCCTCGCCCTTGCGCACCGGCGTCGCCATCCAACGAGCGTACCGGGTTCGGTTTGCCGCCCTTGCCGAGCCGGCGCGACCGACGTCAGCGGTCGGCGCGAGTCCGGCGGTCGCCGGTGGCTACTGCAGCACGCTGACGTGCACGGACCGCTCGCGCGGCCCGTCGAACTCGCAGAAGAAGATCCCCTGCCACGTGCCGAGCGCGAGCGCGCCGTCGTCCTGCAGCGGCACGACCACGCTCGGGCCCATGAACGCCGCCCGGATGTGGGTCGGCGCGTTCTCCTCGCCCTCCTCGATGTGCTGCCAGCCCCAGTCCTCCGGGACGATCTGCTCGAGCGCCATCTCGAAGTCGCGCGCGACCATCGGGTCGGCGTGCTCGTTGATCGTGACGCCGGCCGTCGTGTGCGGCACGTAGACGAGCACGGCGGCGCCGGTCTCGCCGGCGACGGCGTCCCGGACGAGCCGGGTGATGTCGACGAGCTGGCTCTGCCGCTCGGTCCGGACGGTCAGCGTCCGCACGGAGTCAGAGGGCGCCGCCCGCGGCAGGCGGGGCACCGGCCTCGAGCGGGTTCTCGCCGCCGGACTCGCGGGCGAGGAAGTCCTCGACGTGCATGACGTTGTCCTTCGAGCGCGTGACGACGTCCAGCAAGGCGGACATCGACGAGACCTCCTCCCGCTGCTCCTGCAGGAACCAGTGCATGAACTGCTCCGCGACGAGGTCACCCTCCTCGCGCGCCGTGAGCGCGAGCTGCTGGATCTGCCCGGTAACGCGCTTCTCCTGGTCGAGCGCGAGCTGGACGGGGGCGACGACGTCCGCGAACTCGACCTGCGGCGCCTCGACGGCGGGGACGACGACCTGCTCGTCCGCGTCGAGGAGGTACTGCACCATCATCATCCCGTGGTTCCGCTCCTCGACCGCCTGGCGGTAGAAGTGGGCGGCGAGCTGGGGCAGCGTCTGCGCGTCGTAGTGGACGGCGATCGCGATGTACTGCTGCGACGCGCCGAACTCGTACGCGATCTGCTCGTTGAGGGCGCTGGAGAACTTCGACATGGCGCGATCCTAGAGGCTCGGTGGGGCGTGAGAGCGGTGTTAGTCGCCGATTAGCGCCCTGCCCCACCCTTGCGCCATGGATCCGATCCGCCGAGCGGCCGTTTCGTCGCCGTTCGGCTGCGGCACCGCAGCCTGCCGGGGGGAGTCGTCGGGGGCACGGGCGGGGCACTCCCCGTCCTCGCCCCCGCGAGCGGAGGCATCGCTCGCCCGACGCGCCAGTAGCATCGGCGCATGGCGGGCATCCCCGACACGCTGAAGGGCCGGAGCTACACGCGCGTCTCCGACTGGACGCCCGACGAGCTCCGGACGGCGCTCGACCTCGCCGACGAGCTGAAGGTCGAGCGGGCGCGGCGCAAGGAGCTCCGGATCCTCCCGGGCCGCACGGTCGGGCTCATCTTCCGGAAGCCGTCGACGCGGACGCGGATCAGCTCCGAGGTCGGGATCGCCGAGCTCGGCGGGATGGCGCTCTACGTGCCGTCGGCCGACCTCCAGCTCTCGCGCGGCGAGTCGACGCGCGACACCGCCATCGTCCTCTCTCGCTTCCTGAGCGCGATCCTCATCCGCACGTTCGACCAGGCCGAGGTGGACGAGTTCGCCGAGCACGCCACGATCCCGATCCTGAACGGCCTCACCGACGCGGCGCACCCGCTCCAGGCGCTCGCCGACGCGATGACGATCCGGGAGCGGTTCGGGACGTTCACCGGAGTGCGCGTCGCCTACCTCGGCGACGGCAACAACGTCTGCCACTCGCTCATGCGCATCGCCGCACGCACGGGGATGCACTTCGTCGCCGCATGCCCGGAGGGCTACGAGCCCGATCCGGGGATCGTGGCCTCCTGCACGGAGGACGCGGCCGCGAGCGGCGGCAGCGTCGAGGTCGTCACCGACGCGACGGACGGCGTCCGCGGCGCGCAGGTCCTCTACACGGACGTCTGGACGAGCATGGGCCAGGAGGAGGAGCACGCACGGCGGCTCCGCGACCTCGATGCGTTCCGCCTCGACGCGGGCAAGCTCGATCTGGCCGGCCCTGACGCGGTCGCGATGCACTGCCTCCCGGCGCACGTCGGCGAGGAGATCACCGCCGACGTCCTCTACGGCGACCGCTCGCTCGTCTGGGACCAGGCCGAGAACCGGCTGCACGTCTACAAGGCCGTGCTCGCACTCACCGTGCGCTGATGTCGTTCGACGACGTCGTCCGTTCCGCGCTCGACACGCTGCCACCGCACATCGCCGCCGCGCTCCGGAACGTCGCCGTCGTCGTCGAGGACGAGAACGCGGAGGACCCCGACCTCTACGGGCTGTTCGACGGCATCCCGCTGACGGAGGGCGGCCCGGCCCCGGGCGAGCTTCCGAACCGCATCGCCATCTACCGGCGTCCGCTCGAGGCCGACTTCCCGGACGAGGACGAGCTCCGCGACGAGATCCGCATCACGGTCCTCCACGAGCTCGGCCACTACTTCGGCCTCGACGAGGATCGCCTCTCGGAGCTGGGGTACGAATGACGACCGCCATGGAGCTCCTGACCTGGGCGGCGCTCGGCCTCGGCGTCGTCGTGGTCGCGGTGTTTCTCTTCGCGCGACGACGTTGATCGATTATCGGTGGCGGGAATGGGGTACGGACCTCATTCGTTGACACTTGCATGATCATCAACCCGGAACTCCACGAAGAGATCGACGCGCTGAGCGAGCGCCGGGTAGCGCTCTGGAACTCGCTGTCCCAGGAGCGTGACCCCGCAGTGGTCGACGAGATCAAGGCAATCGATGCCCAGCTCCAGGCTCTCTGGGAGCAGCATCGAGCAGAGCGGGCACGGATCCGCTTCGGCGAGCGCGACGAGATCGTCCGCCGCGCCCGCGCCGAAGAGCGCCTCGAGCGCGCAGCCTGAGCCCTCCGAGCAGGGAACGCGGCCAGTTCCCCGTACCATGTTGCCGTGCTCGGTCGAAAGGTTGACAGCGAGGATCCGGTCGCCGCGGAGCGTCGCGCGCTCGTCGAGCAGCGCGTCGCACTCGAGGATCTGAAGCGCGAGCTCGCCGCGCGCGTCGCCGCGGTTCAGGAGCGCGAGAACGAGCTGCGCGCGGCGATGACCGCGATCGCCGCCGGCAAGGAGTCGACCGTCCTTCTCCCGCCGGTCGGAGACGCGGATGCCGACCGGCTTGCGGTCCGCGCCGCTGCGGTCGCCGAGCGCGAGCGTGCGCTCGCCGCCCGCGAGACCGCAGCGGCGGTCGCCGCGGCGAACGGCTCTGGCGATCGGGCGTCTGTCGCGCGCGAGGCTGCGCTGCGCGAGCGGGAGTCCGCGTTGGCGGCGCGCGAGAGCGAGCTCGATGCGCGCGAGCATGCGGTCGCGGAGCGCGAGCGCATCCCGGTCGACCCCGACGCCGTCCGCCTCGCGCAGATCGAGACACGGCTCGACGAGCTACGCGCCGCCGAGGAGGCCTTTCTCCGCACCCGCCGCGACCTCGCCGAGCACAGCGACGCGATCACGGCGCGCGAGCAGCTGCTCGCCCAGCGCGAGCGCGAGCTCGACGAGCGGGAGGACGGCTGGGGCGGCCCCGAGTTCCGCGACCTCGAGTCGCGCCTCCGCCGCCTCGAGACGCAGCGGTTGACGGGCGATCAGACCAGGAGCTTCAGCGGCGGGTTCAAGAAGCTCGAGCAGGAAGGGACGCGGAAGCCCCAGGGCTGACGTCGGGCCGCTGCTCTACGCCCAGGGAAGCTGATCCCAGTACGGCGGCCGCGCACGCACCGGCCGCTCGAAGCGCGCGTACGCCTGCTTCGCGATCCGCCGTCGCCTCCTCCGCGCTCGCGCCGTAGCCCGCCGCCAGCTCCGACACGGGGTAGTGGAGCTTCTCGTCCTTCGATCGAGCCCCGACCATGAGGACGACGCACGGCGCCTCGCCGGCGCCGACGAAGACGTGCTCCGTGCCGGCGGGGCAGTGGACGAAGTCCCACGCACGAAGCGGGCGCTCCTCGCCGTCCACGAGGAGCTTGCACTCGCCGGACAGCACGAGGAACGCCTCCTGCTGCGATTCCGAGTGGTAGAGGCAGTTCGCCGAGCCGGGCTCGAGGACGCTGATGTTGATGCCGAACTCCGAGAACCACGCGTCGCGGCTCTCGAACGCACATCCCGAGCCGAACGTCTGGGACGTCCACCACTCCGCGTCCCGGACGTTCACGACGAACCAGCCGGCGCCGCTCGGCGCAAGCCCCGATCCGGAGTCGGCGAGAGGTGCCTCGGGCAC
>CAVQHL010000006.1:0-10975 GCA_963712255.1 uncultured Actinomycetes bacterium | reverse complement strand
GGCGACGGGGCACTGAGCCCGCGGCCCTTCGACTCGCGCGTGAGGGTCTCCGCACCGACCGGGGCCCTCACGCCGCGCGCCTCTAGGCACGTGCGGCGTGGGCTGACACACTCCTCGCGTGCACCTCCTGCGGCGCGGAGTGGTGACGGGGCTCGTCGTGCTCGGCGCGATCCTCGTCTCGACGGCCGCCGCGGGGCGTTCCACCGACTTCCGTGACGACTTCACGACGCTCGACACGCGGCGCTGGGTCGAGATCACCCGCCCGTTCGGCCACGGTGCCGTCGACGCCGCGAACGTCGACGTCGCAAGCGGCGCCCTTCGCATCCGGCTCCCGGCGGGACGCCTCGACGGCGGCGAGCTGCGGTCGACGGCCCTGTACCGGTACGGCGCGTTCAGAGCCCGCATGAAGATCGCGAACGCGCCCTCGTCAGTGACGGCGTTCTTCCTCTACCGCCAGCCCGACTACGCGCAGGAGCTCGACATCGAGATCTTCAACGACTCCACCCGGCGCGTGATGTTCACGACGTACTCCGGCGGCGCTATGACGAACAACGTCACCACGCTCCTGCCGTTCGACGCAACAGCCGGGTTCCACGACTACGTGATCGACTGGGACGCCCGCTTCGTCCGCTTCCTCGTCGACGGCCTGGAGATGCAGCGCTGGTCGAGCGGAGTCACCAACTCCGCGATGTACCTCTTCGTGAACGCGTGGTTCCCGTCGTGGCTCGGCGGCGAACGGCCGGCGACGGACCGGTTCACGGAGGTCGACTGGATCGAGCAGGTCGGGCGCTAGCCCCGCTCAGCGCTTCACGTACACCGAGACGTGGGTCCGGCTGAGAGCCGTGAACGGCTCCCGCCGCCAGCCGCCGAAGCGGTGCTCGAGAACGAGCCCGGCGATCCGGGCCATCAGATCCAGCTCGGCGGGCCAGGCGTAGCGCAGCTCGACGGGCGTCGCGCGGACACCCGCATCGGTGAAGTGGAAGTGCTGCGAGCTGAACCGCTGGCTGACGACGTCGTAGACGTCGAACGAGAGCCCACCCGGCTCGGCGCGAAACGGGATGATCGTCTCGCCGGGCGGCAGCCGCTGCAGCTCAGGGACGTGCGTCTCGATCAGGAAGCGCCCACCGGCGACGAGCTGGGCAGCCGCGTTCTCGAAGCACGCGACCTGCGCCTCCTGCGTCACGAGGTTGAAGATCGTGTTGAACACGAGGTAGACGAGCGAGAACTCCCCCTCGGCGCGCGTCGTCGAGAAGTCGCCGATCGCAACGTCGATTCCCTCCCCACCGGGCTTCGCCCGCAGCCGGGACACCATCGCCTCCGAGTCGTCGATCCCAGCGACGGGTACGCCGCGCGCAGCGAGCGGGAGCGCAATCCGACCCGTGCCGATCCCGAGCTCGAGCGCTCGCCCCTCTCCCGCGAGCTCCTCCAGCATGTCGACGACAACCGCCAGCACCACGGGATCGAACATCGGGGACTCGTCGTCGTCGTAGACGGCGGCGACGTCCTCGCCGAAGAACCCCTCGTAGTCGTCACTGGCCGGCGGCACGACGCAGATCTTGTCACCCGCGCCGCGCTGAGGGCACGTGCCCCTTCCTGGTGATACCGCGGCGTGCGGCTCGTGATCAGGGTGCGAGGGTGACCGGTACCCGGCGGATCGCGTGCACCCTGATCCTCGCTCTCGCGGCGCTCGCCGCGGCGACCCTCGCCGACGGCAAGCCCGTCCCCGGCGCGCCGGCGTGCCCGATGACGCCGCCCGACTCCTTCTGGCACGCCGACGTGTCCGCCCTCCCCGTCCACCCGCAGTCCGCCGGCTGGGTGGCCAGCATCGGCGCAACGGCAGGGCTGAAGGCCGACTTCGGCTCCGGGACGTGGAACGGTGGCCCGATCGGCATCCCGTACACGACCGTCCCCGGTACGCAGCCGCGGGTGCCGGTGTCGTTCTCGTACGACGACGAGAGCGACCCCGGCCCGTACCCCGTCCCCCCGAGCGCCCCGATCGAGGGCGGCGCGGCCTCGTCGGGCGACCGGCACGTGCTCGTCGTCGACCGTGACGCGTGCCGCCTCTGGGAGCTGTACGCCGCGTACCCCCAGAACGGCGGCGCCTCGTGGACCGCGGGCTCCGGCGCGACCTGGAGCCTCAACTCGAACACGATGCGCACTCTCGGCTGGACGTCCGGTGACGCCGCGGGACTGCCGATCCTCCCGGGCCTCGTGCGCTGGGACGAGATCACCGCCGGCGCGATCGACCACGTGATCCGCTTCACCGCGCCGCGAACGGCGAACGCGTACGTCTGGCCGGCGAGCCACAAGGCCGCGACGGGCGGCGCCTCCGACCCACCGATGGGTGCGTGGCTCCGGCTCAAGGCGAGCTTCGACATCAGCTCGTACTCGGCGACGAACCAGGTGATCCTCCGCGCGCTCAAGAAGCACGGCATGGTGCTCGCCGACAACGGCTCGCCGTTCTACATGAGCGGCGTCCCCGATCCGGCGTGGAGCAACTCGGACCTGAACACCCTCAGGACGATTCCGGGCTCGGCGTTCGAGGCGGTCGACGTGTCGTCGCTGAAGGTGTCGAGCACGTCGTACGCCGTGAGCGGCGGCACGCCGCCTCCGCCCCCTCCCGCCGGTCGAGCTCGTGACGAACCCCGGCTTCGAGGCGAGCCTCGCGGGCTGGGCGCCCGGGAACGCGAGCTCGACCATCACCAGGACGTGCGCGGTCTCCCACACGGGCTCGTGCTCGGCCGCGCTGAAGCGCGACCGCACGCTCGGCGACGCCGTCATCGACGACGTCCCGAACACCGTCTCGTCGACCGTGGCCGGCGCGACGTACGCCGCCTCGGCCTGGGTCAGCGCGCCGTCGGGGCGGACGGTGACGCTGCGCCTCGTCGAGCGGAGCGGCGGCACGGTGGTCCGCACGAAGCTCGCGACGGCGACGGCGACAGGAAGCTGGCAGCGGCTCGCGGTGACGAGCGACGCCGCGTCGGGAGGAACGTCTCTCGGCGTCGAGATCGTCGTCACGTTCAGCGGACGATCGAAGTCGTACGTCGACGACATCTCGCTGGCGAGAACCTAGGCAGACCGGGCGGACCCTCGCCGCCCGTCGTCACACTTCCGGGATGACCGAGGCCCGCACCGTCGTCCTCGTCGAGGGGACCAGTGACCAGCATGCCCTCGAGGCGCTGGCGAGACGACTCGGCCGGGATCTCGCCGCCGAGGGCGTGGACGTCGTCCGGATGGGCGGCGCGCAGGCGATCGGAGCCTGCCTCGAGCGGTACGGCCCGCGCGGGCTCGACCTCCGGCTCGCGGGCCTCTGCGACGCCGGCGAGGAGCGGTACGTCCGCCGCGCGCTCGAGCGTGCAGGGCTCGGCGCCGACCTCACGCGCGCCGGCATGGAGGAGCTCGGCTTCTACGTCTGCGACGTCGACCTCGAGGACGAGCTGACCCGGTCGCTCGGCCCTGGCGCCGTGGAGCGGGTGATCGAGTCCGAGGGCGAGACCTCCGCGTTCCGCACCTTCCAGAAGCAGCCCGAGAAGCGCGATCTGACGCTCGAGGAGCAGCTGCGGGCGTTCATGTGGAACCGGAAGATCCGGTACGCCACGGTGCTCGTCGAGGCGCTCGACCTCACACGTGTTCCGCGGCCGCTCGACCGCCTCCTGGCGGCCGTCTGAAGGGGGAGGGCTCGGCCACCGGGCACGGATGCCCGGTGGCCGCACGCCGGTCAGTCAGCGCAGGCTGACGGCGAGCTCCTCGAGGAGGTCGAGGGCGTCCTGCAGCCCGTC
The DNA here is from genome assembly GCA_963712255.1 of uncultured Actinomycetes bacterium. Classification (GTDB taxonomy): domain Bacteria; phylum Actinomycetota; class Thermoleophilia; order Gaiellales; family Gaiellaceae; genus Gaiella. The sequence continues at coordinate 7,196 of CAVQHL010000006.1, read as the reverse complement.
CTCCATCCCCGAGGCGAGGATCATGTCTCGAACCTCGCGGCTCGGGCACGCGACGAGGATCGTGAGCGTCGTCCGCCCGTTCGCCTCGGCAAGGGTCATCGTGTCGACGACCTCCTCGCCGGGCTCCGGCTCGGGCACGCCCTCGTAGATCTCCGTCGTGACGATGCGCTCGTCCGGGACGATCTCGCGGTAGGTGCCGTGGAACGCCACCTCCTGGCCGCCGTCGGCGACCATCGCGTAGCGCCACCCGCCGCCGACGCGGAGGTCGATCTCGACCACCGTCATCGTGCCGCGGCGCGCGTGCCACCAGCGCCGGACGAGGTCGGGCTCGGTATACGCCCGGTAGACGAGGTGCTTCGGTGCGTCGAACTCCCGCGTGATGAGGATCTCCTCGTCCGCCGGGATCGTCACGGTCGCCGAGTGGCTACTCGTGGTCGTCATCGTCCTCCTCCTTCCGCTCGAGCTCGTCGAGGACGAGGTCGAGCGCGTCGAATCGCTCCGTCCAGATGCGCTCGTAGCCCTTCACCCAGTCGTGGATCGGCTTGAGCGCCTGGCCGTTCAGCGAATACAGCCGTTGCCGTCCTTCCTCACGCACGTCGACCGCTCCCACCTCTCGGAGCACCCGCAGGTGCTTGGAGACCTGCGGCTGGGCCAGCCCGAGCAGCTGAACGAGATCGTTCACGGGACGCTCCCCGGCGGCGAGGAGATCCAGGATCTGCCGCCGCCGTGGCTCGGCGACCGCGTTGAACGCGTCGGCCGTCGTCGCTGCTCGTGCCATGCAGTCATTATATTCCTATATAGGAATATGTCAACCGGAAGACCCGCAGGGTATGACTGTGGCTCGATGACGAGTCCGCGACCATGCATCCGGATGCCGCGGTGAGCCCCACGCCAGACAACGGGATCCGCCGGCTCGACGCGATCGACGACGCCCAGATCACGGCGCTCGCGAACGTCCTCGTCGACGCGATCGACAGCGACGCGGGCGTCAGCTTCCTCCATCCCCTCGAGCCTGAGCGGGCGCAGGATTTCTGGCGCGGGGTCGCCGACGACGTGGCTGCAGGGCGGCGGGCGCTGCTGGTCGCCGAGGACGACGCGGGCATCGTCGGCACCGTCCAGCTCGTGCTCGCCCAGCCGGAGAACCAGCCGCACCGCGCCGACCTGTCCAAGATGCTCGTCCATCGCCGCGGCCGGCGACGCGGGCTCGGCGCGGCGCTGCTCGAGGCGGCCGAGGAGACGGCACGCGACTGCGGCAAGACGCTGCTGGTGCTCGACACGAACACCGGCAGCGACGCGGAGCGCCTCTATGCCCGGATGGGCTGGATCCGGGTCGGCGAGATCCCCGACTTCTCGGTCCAGCCGCGCGGCGGACTGCGGGCGACGACCGTCTTCTACAAGAAGCTCTGAGCCCACCTACGCGCGCGGGACGACGAGGCCCGACTCGTACGCGACGACCACCGCCTGCGCGCGGTCGCGGAGGCCGAGCTTGCGGAGGACGTGGCTGACATGCGTCTTGACCGTCTCGTCGCTCAGCACCAGGCGCTCGGCGATCTCGTGGTTCGAGAGGCCCTCGGCGAGCAGGCCGAGAATCTCCTTCTCGCGGGGGCTCGGGAGGGGAGTCTCGGCCTCCCCTCCTCCATCTCGCACGCCTAGGGTGTCCTCTCCCGCCGGTCCCGTTCGTCTCTGACGCATCACCGTCCCAACCAGAGGAGGACACACCGTGAAGTACATGCTCCTGATCCATCAGGGCGACACCCCGACGCCGGGGTCGGAGGCGTGGGACCGGCTGTCGGAGGAAGAGCAGCGGGCGGTCTATGCAGCGTACGGGTCGATCAACCAGACCCCCGGAGTGACGCCGGGCGTCCGCATGCAGCCGCCGGAGCTGGCGACGACGGTCCGGGTCGAGGACGGCCGAACGCTGACCACCGACGGGCCGTTCGTCGCGGTCAAGGAGGCGCTCGGCGGCTACCTCTTCCTCGAGGCGGACGACCTCGACGCCGCGATCGAGCTCGCCTCGCGCATCCCGGCCGCCTCGATGGGCGGCGCGATCGAGGTGCGACCGCTGGTGGAGTAGTGCTCGAGCAGGCCTTCCGTGAGGAGTGGGGACGCGTCCTCGCGGCCCTGATCGGCTTCCTCGGCGACTTCGACCTCGCCGAGGAAGCTGCCCAGGAGGCCTTCGCGATCGCGGCCGAGCGCTGGCCCAGCGACGGCGTTCCCGCGAGCCCGCGGGCCTGGCTCGTGACGACGGCGCGACATCGGGCGATCGACCGCATCCGCCGCGAGCGGACTCTCGCGGCGAAGACACGCCTCCTCGAAGCGCCGGAGGCGACGGAGGACGAGGTGGACGAGACGACGATCCCCGACGAGCGGCTCGAGCTGGTCTTCACCTGCTGCCATCCGTCCCTGGCGCTCGACGCCCAGGTCGCGCTCACGCTGCGGACCCTCGGGGGCCTCACCACCGAGGAGATTGCGCGCGCCTTCCTGGTCTCGGACGAGACGATGGCGAAGCGCCTCGTCCGCGCGAAGCGGAAGATCAAGGCCGCCGGGATCCCGTTCCGCGTGCCCCCGGCTCACCTGCTGCCCGACCGGCTCGCCGCGGTGCTCGCCGTCGTCTACCTGATCTTCAACGAGGGGTACGGCGGCCGGGGCGACCTCGCAGCCGAGGCGATCCGGCTCGGCCGAGCGCTCGCCGAGCTGATGCCGGACGAGCCGGAGGTGCATGGGCTCCTCGCGCTGATGCTGGTCAACGACGCGCGCCGTGACGCACGCTTCGCCGACGGCACGATCGTCCTCCTCGAGGATCAGGATCGCTCGCGCTGGGACGCGTCGCAGATCGCGCGAGGACGCGCCACGCTCGATCGCGCGCTCGCCCTCGGCGGCCGCGACGTGTACGTCCTTCAGGCGGCCATCGCCGTCCTTCACGTCGACGATCCCCCGGACTGGCCGCAGATCGCGGCCCTCTACGGCGAGCTCGCCCACCGCACCGGCTCGGACGTCGTGACGCTGAACCAGGCAGCCGCGATCGCCGAGGCCGGGGATGTCCAGATGGCGCTCAGGGTCGTGGACGGTCTCGAGCTCGACCGCTATCACTACCTCCACGCGACCCGTGCCGAGCTGCTTCGGAGACTCGGCCGTGTCCACGACGCCCGCGCATCGTACGACCGCGCGCTCGAGCTCGTGAACGCCGACGAGGAGCGACGGTTCCTCGAGCGCCGGCGCGCGGAGCTCCGGGGCTGAGCGGGGCGTTCAGTCTTCGGCGTGGGAGCGTGCGTACGCGTCCACGACCTTCTGGGGGACGCACATCTGCCAGGCGTCGAGCACCAGCTCGCGCATCCGGGCGTCATCGATCGCGCCGAGCCGGACGACGGCCCAGTTGTAACGGAGGTCGGACTGCCGCGGCAGCATGAACGTCTCGGGCTCCGACTCGATGAGCGCCTCGCGCCACTCCTTCGGGAACGCGAACCCCATGAGCGTCCCGTCGCGGGAGAACGAGAGGTACACGATCCGGCCGATGCGGAACTTCACCCGGCCGCGCACGAATGCCTCGGTCGAGCGCGGCAGCGTGATCGCGAATGCACGGGCCTCGTCGACCGTCGCCACGACCTCAGTGTCCTGATCGAACGCGACCCTCGCCTCTAGCCGTCGGTCGGAGCCGGCTCGAGGGGGACGCTGCGTGGGATCTCGCGCACGCGCAGCGGCCGTGTTGCGAGCACGGAGCCTGCGAGCACGAGGACGAAGCCGATGCCCATCCCGACCGTGAAGGCCTCCCCGAGCACGAGGACGCCGAGCACCGCCGCAACCGCGGGGTTGACGTACGTGATGACCGTCGCCCGGACGGGCCCGATCTCGGCGATCAGCGCGAAGAAGACGAGGAACGCGATCGCGGTGCAGACGACCGCGAGCACGAGAATGGAGGCGAGCGCGTCGGCCGACGGCGCATCGCCGGCTCCGGCGACCGCCGTGATCGGCACGTAGACGAGTGCGCTCACGCCGAGCGACGCCGCGATCACGCCGAGCGGCGGCAGGTCGGAGAGCCAGCGCTGGAGGATCACGGGGCCGACGGCGTAGCAGACCGCGACCAGCAGCACCTGGACGATCGCGACCACGCTCGCGCCCTCGATCCCGAGGCCCACGATCGACGCGACGCCGGCAACTCCGAGTGCGAGGCCGAGAGCCCGATCGAGCGTCAAGCGCTCGCGCGGGACGGTCGCGAGGGCGATGCCGGTGCCGACGAGCGGCACGGCTGCGATCAGGAGCGCCGTGAGGGAGCTCGAGATGCGCATCTCCGCGGAGCCGAGGAGCACCCACGGCAGCGCGATCTCGATCGCGGCGAACGCCAGCACCGGGCGCCAGTGCGGGAGAAGGACGCGGAGCTCGCGCCGGGCCGCGGCGATCGGCAGCAGGAGCAGTGCCGCGATGCCGGTGCGGGCGAGCACGAGCATCGACGGGCTCACGTCCTCCACCGCGACCTTGATCAGCAGGTACGGGACGCCCCAGATGACGCACATCGCGGCGAAGAGGATCCAGCCGCGCGCCGTCATCGAGCCTCGCATCCCCCAACGCTAGGGGACGCGCGCGGGGCTGCGCGATCAGGATCCGTTGTCGACTCGATCAGCGCGTCGAATCGATGGTGAGCTGCCGGCCAATCGCTCGTCATGGTCCGTTGGACGACCTTGCGAGGCGCGACTCATCGCAGCAGGCGGCCAGCAGGCCCTTGCATCGCCCCACGAGCCGCAGCATGCTACCCCGATGCCACACTCCCGACCCATCGTCTTCGTGACTGACTTCGGCCTCGGAAACGAGTGGGTCGGGCTGTGCCACTCGGTGATGAGCGGGATCTCGCCGCAGAGCCCGATCATCGACCTCTCGCACCTGATCCGACCGCTCGAGGTCGCCTCAGGCGCATTGCTCATCGCCGACTCGATGCCGTACATCCCGGACGACGCCGTCGTCCTCGGCGTCGTCGAGCCCAACGTCGGGAAGGACAGGGAGATCGCGGTGGAAACGACGCGCGGCCGGTGTCTGGTCGGACCGGACAACGGGCTTCTCTCGCTCGCCTGGGAGGCATCGGGGGGAATCCGGACCGCGGTCGAGATCACGTCGACGGACGTCGTCCGACCGATCCACGCCGAGTCGTTCCGAGCGCCCGACACGCTCTGTCCCGCGACCGCCCACCTTGCGGCTGGCACACCGATCGAGAGCCTGGGCGACAAGCTCGACCCGGCCACGCTCGCCGTCGTCAAGCTGGCCGAGCCGGAGATCGAGCCCGGGAAGATCTGCTGCGAGGTGATCGACTTCAACCGGTTCGGCAACGTGCAGCTGAACGTACGGCCAGCAGACCTCGCTGCTGCGGGCCTCGATGGCGCAGCGCGGCTCCGGGTCGAAGCGGTCTCCGGCGCGGTCGAGGCGAACCGCGGCAGCACGTATGCCGACTTCGCCGCGGGAGAGTACGGCGTGCTCTTCGACCCGCGCGGCTGGCTGACGATCGTCCGCGGGAACCCTGCGAGCGCACTCGATGGGCTCGGTCTGGCTCTGGCCGCGCCGGTTTGGCTCAGCGTGCTCGACGGCGCCGGCTAGCCGTCCGCCGCGCGACGGTACGAGATCCGCCAGGCGAGGGCGTAGGTCTCGCCGCCGTCGGCGCTCCGCTCCCAGCTCCAGGTGAAGGAGTCGTCCTCGATGTCGTGGAAGCGCATGCGATAGAGCACGCTCTGGTCCTCGCCGTTGTGCCGATCGCAGAGGAGCGTCATCTCCCCGTCGCGCCTCGCGCCCTCGAGCGCGAAGTAGTTCCCCTCGTCGTCGACCCAGGTCTGGAGCCAGCGGTCGCGAGGTGCGTCGTAGACGTTGACGCTCATTCCCCGGAACTCGACCCCCGGGCGCCCGTCGAACTGCTCCTCGACGACGCGGCCGTCGAACGACCTGGTGATCACGTTGCGCCCGGTGGCGCCCTCCTCGCCCCACGACGCGACCCAGCTCCCGAGCCAGAAGTCGAAGTCGTCGGGGCCGGCCACGCGACGCGAGGATAGGCGACGAGCCGGAGGCGAGAGCGAAGCCCACCTGAGCCCACCGGGTCGGCGCCGCACCGTGCACGATTGCGGCGGTGTCTCCGGAAACGACCGAGCTGCTCGCCCGCCTCGTCGAGATCGACTCGGTCAACCCCGCGCTCGTCCCGGGCGGCGCCGGCGAGTCCGCGATCGCGGCGTTCGTCGCCGAGTGGGCGAGCGCGGCGGGTCTCGAGGCGGACGTCCTCGAGGCGACTCCCGGACGTCCGAGCGTCGTCGTCCGGGCGCGCGGCCGCAGCGGCGGCAGGACGCTGCTCCTCTGCGGCCACACGGACACGGTGAACGTCGAGGGGATGGACGCGCCGTTCGCGCCCAGGATCGAGGGCGACCGGCTGTACGGACGCGGCGCGTACGACATGAAGGCGGGGCTCGCCGCTGCGCTGATCGCCTGCCGCGACGCGGCGGAGCTCGAGCTTGCGGGCGACGTCGTCGTCGCGGCCGTCGCCGACGAGGAGCATGCGAGCGTCGGCGTCCAGGAGATCCTCGGGGCGGTGCGCGCCGACGCGGCGATCGTCACCGAGCCGACCGAGATGGCGCTCGTCGTCGCGCACCGCGGGTTCGTGTGGTCGGAGGTCGAGGTGACCGGCCGTGCCGCACACGGCTCACGGCCGCACCTCGGCGTCGATGCGATCGTCAAGACGGGGCCCGTCCTCACGGCGCTCGGCCGACTCGACGGAGACCTCCACGCGCGTCGCCACCCGCTCCTCGGAAGGCCGTCTGTCCACGCATCCGTGATCGCCGGCGGCGAGGAGCTCTCGAGCTACCCGGGACGGTGCGTCGTCGGCATCGAGCGGCGGACGCTCCCCGGCGAGAGCCTCGCCGACGTCGAGGCGGAGCTCGAGCGGCTGCTCGACGCGTGTCGCGCCGAGGACGAGGCGCTCGTCGTGTCTCGCCGGACGCTGCTCGTGCGCGAGCCGTTCGAGATCGCGCAGGACGCGCCCGTCGTGCGGCTCGTCGGGGACGCGATCGCCGACACGCTCGGAGCGCGTCCTGCGATCGAGGGCGCGAGCTACTGGGCCGATGCCGCGTTCATCGCGGCCGCGGGCATCCCGACGCTCATGTACGGCCCGAGCGGCGAGGGCGCGCACGCGCTCGAGGAATGGGTCAGCCTCTCCGACACCGAGGCCGTCGCACGGG
>CAVQHL010000005.1:0-16527 GCA_963712255.1 uncultured Actinomycetes bacterium | reverse complement strand
CCGTCGAGGTCGTGGAGCGAGCACGTCGGCGACGTCGAAATGAAGCGGCCGGCCGCTCTCCAGGCGGGCCTCGATCAGATCCTTGACGACTTCCGTCTGCCCGTAGACGACGATCGACTTCCCGACCAGCTCGTCGAACGCGATCCGGTGCCGGCTGCGTCCCGACTGCAGCTCGATCCCCGTATGGACGAGACCCTCGCGGCGCATCCGCTCGCCGACACCGGCCCGGTCGAAGAGCTCGGCGACGTCGTGCTCGAGGACGCCTGCTCGCACCCGCGCATGGACGTACTCGCGGCTCCGGTTTCTCGAGGATCACGGAATCGATCCCTTCGCGGTGGAGCAGATGGCCGAGCGTGAGGCCCGCGGGACCTGCACCCACGATCCCGACCTGCGTGCGGCTCATGCCGGTCGCTCGAACAGCGCCGCCTGCCCCTGCCCGACGCCGACGCACATCGTCGCGAGCCCGTAGCGGCCTCCCCGGCGGCGCAGCTCGTGCAGCAGGGTCACGACGAGCCGCGCCCCGCTCATCCCGAGCGGATGCCCGATCGCGATCGCGCCGCCGTTCACGTTCACGCGCTCCTCGTCGAGCCCGAGCTCGCGGACGACGGCGAGCGACTGCGAGGCGAACGCCTCGTTCAGCTCGACGAGGTCGATGTCCGCCGCGGTGAGGTCCGCCCGCGCGAGCAGCTTGCGGACGGCGGGCACCGGGCCGATGCCCATGACCGCGGGGTCGACGCCCGCGACCGCCGAGCCGACGAACGCTCCGAGCGGCTCCACGCCGAGCGAGCGCGCCCGCTCCTCGCTCGCGATCACGAGCGCCGCCGCGCCGTCGTTGATCCCGCTCGCGTTCCCGGCCGTGACCGTCCCCTCGGAGCGGAAGGCGGGCTTCAGCGACGCGATCTTCTCCGCGGTGGTGTCCGGGCGCGGGTGCTCGTCGCGCTCGAGCTCGCCTGCCGGGACGAGCTCGTCGGCGAAGCGCCCTGCCGCGTCGGCCTCCGCCCACCGCTGCTGCGAGCGCAGCGCGAACGCATCCTGGTCCTCGCGGCTCACGGCCCACCGCTCGGCGACGTTCTCGCCCGTCTCCCCCATCGACGCGCTCGAGAACCGCTCCTCGTAGCGCGGGTTCGTGAAGCGCCAGCCGAGGGTCGTGTCGTAGATCGTCCGGTTCCCGCGTGCGTAGGGGGCGTCCGGCTTCGCCGTCACCAGGGGCGCGCGCGTCATCGACTCGACGCCGCCGGCGACGAAGAGGTCACCGTCGCCGGCGATCACCGCGTGGCAGGCACCGACCACCGCGGAGAGGCCGGAGGCGCAGAGGCGGTTCACCGTCACGCCGGCGACCGATTCCGGCAAGCCCGCGAGGAGCGCCGCGAACCGCGCGACGTTCCGGTTGTCCTCGCCCGCCTGGTTCGCGCAGCCGAGCCAGACGTCCTCGATCTCGCCCGCAGGCACGCCGGCACGCTCGACCGCCGCCGCGACCGCGACCGCCGCGAGGTCGTCCGGGCGGACGCCCGCAAGCCCGCCGCCGTATCGCCCGACCGGGGTCCGGACGGCGGAGAGGACGACGGCGCGAGTCACGACGCCTCTGTCTCCTCGAGCACGCGCTGCGCGATCGCGAACGCGCTGTTCGCCGCGGGGACGCCGCAGTAGACCGCGCACTGGAGGAGGACCTCGCCGATCTCGTCCGGTGTGAGGCCGTTCCGCCGCGCCGCGCGGACGTGCAGCGCGAGCTCGTGCTCCCGTCCGCTTGCGACGAGCGCCGCCAGGGTGATGCAGCTCCTCGTGCGTCGGTCGAGGCCGGGCCGCGTCCAGATCTCCCCCCATGCGTAGCGGGTGATGAGGTCCTGGAAGTCCTCGGTGAACGGCGTCGTGCGCTCGATCGCGCCGTCGACGTGCTCGTCCCCGAGCACTGCCCGTCGCACCTCCATTCCCCGCGCATGGATCTCGTCGCGGCTCTCGCTCATGTGCCCTCCCGTTCGGACTCGTAGCGGGCGAGCGCCCGGTCGACAAGGGCGCCCGCCGAGCCGAGGTACGACGTTTGGTCGAACACCGCGTCGAGCTCCGCCGTGGTCAGCTCCGACTCGCCCGCCACGGCATCGCGCAACGTCCCGCCGGTCTCGGCCGCCCGGAGCGATGCGGTCCGGACGAGCGCGCGCGCACCGCCACGCCCGAGTCGCTCGCCGAGGACGAGGGCGAGCCGCTCGGCGACGATCGCACCTCCCGACAGCTCCAGGTTGGCCCGCATGCGCTTCGCATCGACCTCGAGCACGTCCAGTGCGCCGGCGAGCGCGGCGGCCGCACCGCCCGTCGTCGAGAGCGCGCCCGACAGCGCGTCCCCCTCGGCCTGCCACGCTCCCGCGCCGCGCTCGTGCTCCACGGCGGGTGCCCCGATCAGGACCGACGCATGGCCGCGCGCGAGCTCTGCCCCGGCCCGCGCCCACGTCGCCCCGACGGGATTCCGCTTCTGCGGCATCGCGGACGAGCCGCCGCCGTCGCCTGCCTCTCGGACCTCCGCGACCTCGGTCTGGGCGAGGAGCTGCAGGTCGAGGGCGACCTTCCCGATCACGCCGGCGACGATCGCGAGGGCCGCGCCGAGCTCGGCGACCGGCGTGCGGTTCGCGTGCCAGGGGAGAGTCGGCTCCGCGAGCGCGAGCTCGCGCGCGAAGAGCGCGGAGACCTCGATGCCTCGCTCGCCGAGCGCCGAGAGGGTTCCCGCCGCGCCGCCGAGCTGGGCGGGAAGGGTCTCCCGCAGCTCGGCAAGGCGCCCGCGCGCATCGGCGAGCGCGACGAGCCACCCGGCCGCCTTGAGCCCGAACGTGGTCGGGACCGCGTGCTGGAGGAGGGTGCGTCCTGCCATCGGCGTGTCCCGATGCGCTCGGGCCAGCTCCGCGCAGGCGTCCGCCGCGAGGGTGAGCCGGCCGACGACGAGACCGAGGGCCCGACGCGCCACGAGCATCGCGGCCGTGTCGACGATGTCCTGGCTCGTCGCGCCGAGGTGCACCCACCTCCCGGCGTCCTCCCCGGCGCGCCGGACGAGGGTCCGCACGAGCGCGTCGGCGGGACTGCCGGAGCGCCGCCATTCGAGGAGCAGCACGTCCCAGTCGTACGCGTCGGCCGAGCACTCCTCGGCGATCTTGGCGGCGGCCTCCTCGGGGACGATGCCGGCGAGCGCGCCGGCGTTCGCGAGCGCCCGCTCGGCCTCCAGCATCGCCTCGAGCCAGGACCGGCCGGAGACCGCCTCGCGCAAGTCGTCGGGGACGAACAGGGCCTCGAACGCCGTCACACTGCGAAGAATGTCGTTTCCTGCGGACCCTGCAAGCGGATGTCGAACCGGAGCGCGCCGTCCTCGGCGATCGCGATGAGGCTCTCGCGCCCGCCGGGCGGCAGGCCCGAGAGGACGGGGTCCGCGTCGTTCGCCTCGACCTCGTCGGGGAAGTAGAGGCGTGTGACGACGCGCTTGAGCAGCCCTCGCGCGAAGACGCCGACGGCGACGTGTGGCGCCTGCAGGCCTCCGGCGGGCCAGGCGACCGGCCCGGGCTTGACGGTGACGAACTCGAACCGGCCGTCGTCGTCGGTCCCGGAGCGGCCGAATCCCGCGAAGTCGTCGCCGCCGTAGGCCCCGGCGGGGCTCGCCTGCCAGATCTCGATCATGCCGTCGGGGACGCCGTCGCCGGCCCCGTCGAGCAGGCGACCGCGGATCCGGATTGCCCGCAGGGTCGCCCGGGTCGACGAGAGCCGTCGGCACCAGCTCCCGGAGCAGCCCGATCGAGAGGTACGGCCCGGCCGTCTGTGACGGCGTCACGCCGAGCGCCTCAGTCATGGTGCGGCTCCTCGAGCGGCGTCGCCTCGCGCCCTCCGAGGACGACGTCCCAGCGGAACCCGAGCGCCCAGTCGGGCTCCGTCAGCTCGATGTCGAACGTGCTCACGAGCCGGCTCCGTGCCGCCTCGTCGCGGACGGAGTTGAAGATCGGGTCGAACGGGAACAGCGGATCGTCCGGGAAGTACATCTGCGTGATCAGGCGCTCGGTGAACGCGCGGCCGAAGAGCGAGAAGTGGATGTGCGCCGGCCGCCACGCGTTCGGGTGGTTCCCCCACGGGTAGATCCCGGGCCTGATCGTGACGAACCGGTAGCGACCGTCGTCGTCGGTCAGGCAGCGGCCGGCACCCGAGAAGTTGGGGTCGAGCGGCGCGTCGTGGAGTGTCGACGTCGTGGAGGTACCGGCCCGCCGCGTTCGCCTGCCAGATCTCGACGAGCTGACCACGGAGCGGCTTCCCGTCGCTGCCGAGGACGCGGCCCTCGACCACGATCCGCTGGCCGAGCGGCTCGCCGGCGTGCTGTCCGGTCAGGTCGGCGTCGGACGCCTCGACGGCGGACTCGCCGTACGCCGGCCCGGTGAGCTCCGTCTCGGTCGAGGGGAGGATCACGAGCGGCTGCTTCGGTGCGCGCCGGCGCGTCCCGACGTACTCGGGGTGGTCGTTCGGCGGGTCGGCGCCCTCGCGGGTCGGCGTCGTCGACCTCGGCGAAGGCGCCGCTCATCGAGCCGCATGGCTCTCCTCCAGGGCGACGACGAACGGCGCGCCCGTGACCTCCGCGACGTCGTCGACCGTCGCCTCGCCGAGCAGCTCGGTCAGGCGAAGCTCGCCGTCGCGAATCCGGAAGACCGAGAGCTCCGTGACGATCACGTCCGCCGCGCCCGCCGCCGTCAGCGGGTAGCTGCACGAGGCAACGACCTTCGGCTCGCCTCGCGACGAGCTCGCCGTCATCGTCACGATCACCCGCCTGGCGCCGACGACGAGATCCATCGCGCCGCCGACGCCCAGGACGTCCCTGCCGGGCACGGCCCAGTTCGCGATGTCCCCGGCGGCGCTCACCTCGAGCGCGCCCAGCACTGCGACGTCGATGTGGCCCCCGCGGATCATCGCGAAGCTCTGGGCGCTGTCGAAGTACGCGGCTCCGGGCAGAGCGGTGACCGGGAGCTTCGCCGCGTCGATGAGGTCCGGGTCGTGCTCGTCGCCGCCCGGTCGAGGGCCAACGCCGAGAAGCCCGTTCTCGGTGTGCAGGACGACGCCCGAGTCCGAGCCGAGAAACCCGGGGATGAGGTTCGGGATGCCGATGCCGAGGTTCACGACCTCGCCGGCACGAAGCTCGCGCGCGGCGCGCTCTGCGATCCGGGCCTTGACGTCGTCCGTCACGCGGCGGCCACCAGGCGGTCGACGTAGAGATGCGGCGTGACGACCGACTCCGGCTCGAGCTCTCCCACCGGGACGATCTCGCCCGCCTCCGCGATCGTGACGGTCGCCGCCGTCGCCATCAGCGGGTTGAAGTTCCGCGCCGTCCGGCGGTACCAGAGATTGCCGAGCTCGTCGGCGCGTGCCGCGAAGACGAGAGAGACGTCGGCGTAGATCGGCTCCTCGAGGACATGACGGACACCGGCGATGAGGCGTTCCTCCTTCCCCTCCGCGAGGAGCGTGCCCGCGCCGACCGGCGTGTAGAAGCCGCCGATCCCCGCACCGCCGGCACGGATCGCCTCGGCGAAGGTGCCCTGAGGCACGAGCGTCGCCTCGATCTCGCCGGCGTTCACAGCGGCGACCGCCTCGGGATTCGACGTGAAGTACGACGAGATCCCGCGCCGGATCCGCCCCTGGCGGAGGAGCCTGCCCAGGCCGCGCCCCGGCTCACCGATGTTGTTCGAGACGATGGTCAGGTCGGTCGCATCCGAGAGGTCGACGAGCGCGTCGATCAGCGTCAGGGGTGCCCCGACGAGCCCGAACCCGCCCACCATGACGGTGTCGCCCGAGCGGACGACGCTCACGGCCTCCGCGGCCGAGCTGAGCAGCGCCGCCGTCATGTCCCCGCGAGCGTCGCAGCCAGGTGTCCGTCTGTCAAGACGCTGTACCGTCTATTCGAACATCCTCGGTGGTGCGATGAACGCCGTGAGCGATCCGTCCCGCCGGATCTGCATTTGCATAGCTCGCGCGGTTCGGTATGAATGCGCCAAAGCCGAGCAAGACAACCGCCGCGACCGGATTCCGGGGCCGGGAGCGCGCTCGACCTCGAGGAGTGAGACAGTGGCAACGTCGTCACCGGTTGGGTCCTTCCCGAGCCCGTACGAGGTGGAGACCCCGCCTGGATGCGACGGCTGGGAGGAGATGTACCCGTATTACGCGCTCTTCGACGAGAAGCGGCGCGAGGCGGACGAACAGCGCTTCTGGTTCTGGAACTCGATGCACTTCCCATTGCCGATGCCGGCGTTCGACGCGATCTGCATCGACACGGCCTACCAGGCGCTCGGCTCGTGGCAGAACCGGGTCTTCGCCGTTCCTCCGGCGATGGGGATCGACTATCGCTGCATCAACGGCTACATCTACATCTCGGGCAACCCCGTCACCGATCCCGCGAAGATCGCCGAGCGCGCCGGGCACTTCCAGCAGCGGGCGGGCCACTACTTCCAGAACTGGGACGAGCTGTACGCCGGGTGGCGCACGAAGATGGAAGGGCTGATCGCGGAGCTCGACGCGCTGGAGGTGCCGAGCCTCCACGAGCTCGAGCCCGACGACGTCGCGTTCGGAGACCAGGAGACGAGCTACTGCGCCGTCCTCGACGCCTACCGTCGGGTCCTCCGGCTCGCCGACCTGATGTGGCAGAACCACTTCGAGTTCCTGCTGCTCGGCTACGGCGCGTATGTCACGTTCGCCGAGCTCTGCAAGGCGCACCTGCCTGACATCCCGGACCAGCACATCGCGCAGATGGTCGCTGGGCTGGACGTGCTCCTGTTCCGGCCGGACGCGGAGCTCCGACGCCTGGCGCGCCTCGCGATCGAGACGGAAGTCGACGCGGCGTTCGTCGAGGGCCGGTCGCCCGAGGAGATCGATGCGGTGCTCGCCGAGAGCGAGAGCGGGCGCCAGTGGCTCGCGGAGCTGGAGGCGGTCAAGGACCCGTGGTTCCACATGGCGACGGGCGACGGCCTCTACCACTACTACGGAAGCTGGCTCGACGATCCGACGATCCCGTACGCCTCGTTGACGGGCCACATCGGAGCGCTGCGTGCCGGAGAGGACATCGACCCGCCCTCCGGTCACATCGCCACCGAGCGCGAGCGGCTCGCGAGCGAATACGGCGCCCTGCTCGACGACGAGGCGCGAAAGGGCTTCGACGAGCTGCTCGCGCTTTCCCGGACGGTCTTCCCCTACGTCGAGGAGCACAAGTTCCTCTGCGACTACTGGTTCCTCACCAGCTGGTGGAACAAGATCCGCGACTTCGGCCGCCTGCTCGCCGAGCACGGGTTCCTCACGGAGTCCGAGGACGTCTTCCAGCTCTCGCGCCTCGAGGTGTACTCCGCGCTGGACGAGCTGCTGCTGACCTGGGCGACGGGCGGGCAGCCGCGCGGCCCGTCGTACTGGCCGCCGATCGTCGCGAGGCGGAAGGAGCTGCTCGAGCGGCTCGGTGACTGGACTCCCCCGCCGGCGGTGGGCGCCGTGCCCGAGGCGGTGCTGGACCCGGCGCTGATCATGCTCTGGGGCGTCACGACCCAGCGAGTCCACGCCTGGGCGCAGGAGACCGACGGCGGCTCGAGCTTGAGCGGCACCCCCGCCTCGCCAGGCATCGTCGAGGGCGTTGCGCGCGTGGTCAGGCACGTGAGCGAGATCGGCGACGTGCGGGAGGGTGAGATCCTCGTCTGCAGCATCACCTCGCCCGCCTGGGCGCCGATCTTCTCGAAGATCCAGGCCGCCGTGACGGACATCGGCGGTGTCATGTCGCACGCGGCGATCGTCTGCCGCGAGTACGCGCTTCCGGCCGTGGTGGGTACCGGCCGTGCCACGTCGCAGATCACCACGGGACAGCGCATCCGCGTCGACGGCTCCGCCGGCACCGTGACGCTGCTCGAGTGACCGAGGTGGGCCACACGCGTCCGCTCGCCGCGCTGCGCCGCGGCGACAGCCCCTCGTTCGGCGGGAAGAGCTCCGCCCTCGGCGAGCTGATCGCCGCGGAGATCCCGGTTGCGCCCGGCTTCGCACTGTCGACGGCCGCCTTCCGCGCGTTCGTCCAGGAGGCGGGGCTCGAGGGGAAGATCGCGGTCGAGCTGTCCCGGGTGTCGCCCGGGGACGTCGACTCGGTCGTCGCAGCGTCGCACGCGATCAGCGAGGCGATGCGCTTCGCGCCGGTACCGGAGTCGGTTCGGGACGAGATCGCGCGGGCGTATGCGGAGCTGGCGGAGGAGGCGGGAACTGCCGAGCCGCCCGTCGCCGTGCGCTCGAGCGCGCTCGGAGAGGACGGCGAGGACACGACGTTCGCCGGCCAGCTGGAGAGCTATCTCTGGGTTCGCGGCGTGGAGCACGTCTGCGACGCGGTGCGGGACTGCTGGGTGAGCCTGTTCGGCCCGCCCGCGATCGCGTATCGCGCGCACGTCGGGCAGGAGGAGGCCGCCATGGGCGTGGCGGTGCAGCTGATGGTCGACGCAGGGGTCTCGGGCGTGCTGTTCACCTGCAACCCGGTGAGCGGCGACCCGAGCATGATGGCCGTGAACGCAAGCTGGGGCCTGGGCCTGGCGGTCGTGGGAGGCGAGGTGACGCCGGACGACTTCCTCGTCAGCAAGGTCACCCGCGAGGTCGTCCGCGAGCGGGTCCACGTCAAGGAGGTCGAGTACGTGCCCGACGCCGGCGGCCGAGGGGCGGTGAGGGTCGAGGTGCCGGAGGAGCGGAAAGCGATCGCGTGCCTCGACCGGGCCGCGCTCGATGTGCTCGTCGAGGTCGGCTCCCGCGTCGAGCGCACCTTCGGCTCCCATCAGGACGTCGAGTGGGCGATCGCGAGGGGGCGTGGGCTCCCGGACGGCCTGTTCGTTCTCCAGTCACGGCCTGTGACGGGGTTGCCCGAACGCCCGTCGACCCCCGAGAACGCCACGGCGATGGCACTCGTGATGAGCATGTTCGGCGTCGGAGAGGCCGAGGCGTAGACCGCTGATGGCCCTGAGCGACGACGACGTCCGCGAGATCCTGCGGCTCATCGACGATGCGGAGCTGGACGAGCTCCGCATCGAGACGGAGGGCCTCTCACTCCATGTCGTCAGGCGCGGATCGGCCCACGCGGTCGAACCGGTGGCGGCGCGCTCCGAGCATGACCGGGACAAGGCGACATCCCCGGCTGTCCCGGTCGACGGCGCCGGTGGCCTGACGATCGAGGCGCCGATGATCGGGGTCTTCTACCGTGCGCCCAGCCCCGGCGCGCCGCCCTTCGTCGACGTGGGGACGCGGGTCGAGCGCCGACACGATCGTCTGCCTGATCGAGGTGATGAAGATGATGAACTCGGTCCCCGCGGGCGTCGCGGGCACGATCGCGGAGATCCACGTGGAGAACGCCGACCCCGTGGAGTACGGTCAGCCGCTGTTCCGGGTGGAGCCGGCATGACGGCGGGCGCCGGCGGGCCGGTCGAGATCGTCGACACGACCACGCGGGACGGGAACCAGAGCCTCTGGGGCGCGACCGGGCTCACGGCGCGCGAGACACTCGCGATCGCTCCCGTGATGGAACGGGTGGGCTTCCACGCGCTCGACTTCACGTCGAGCACGCACATGTCGGTGTCGGTCCGCTTCCACCGCGAGGACCCGTGGGAGCTGATCCGGCTGATGCGCGCGGCCACGCCGACCACCCTCCTCAACTTCATCACCACCGGCATGCGCTTCATCGCGTGGCAGCCGTGCGACGAGGACGTGATGCGGCTCGCGTTCAGATGCGTCGTCCGCAACGGAATCCGCCGCTTCCAGTTCGCGGAGCCCGCCAACGACCCGGGCGCGCTCCGCCGCTCCGCCCGGATCGCCCGTGAGGAGGGTGTCGAGGAGATCGTCGTCGGGCTGACCTACTCGATCAGCCCGGTGCACACGCACGCGTACTACACAGAGCGGGTCGCAGCGCTCGCGGACTGCGGCGACATCGACCGCTTCTATCTGAAGGACCCGGGCGGGTTGCTGACGACGGACGCCGTGCGCGAGCTCGGCCCGCACTTCGCGGCGACCGGGCGCACGGTCGAGCTGCACAGCCACTGCACCATCGGGCTCGCGCCGCTCGCATACATGGAGGGCCTGCGGGCGGGCTTCGACGTGCTCCACACGGCGGTGGGGCCGGCCGGCAACGGAACCTCTCAGCCGACCGCCGAGTCGACATTGCGCAACCTCGAGGCCGAGGGCTACGCGCACGCGCTCGACACCGAGCAGCTCGCGCTGGTGTCGGGGTACTTCGAGAAGCTCGTGAGAGACAAGGCGCTGCCGGCCGGTACGCCGCGCGAGTACGACGCCGCGTACTACCACCACCAGCTGCCCGGCGGGATGGTGACCACGACGAGGCGCATGCTCGAGGAGATTCGGCGGCCCGAGCTGTTCGACGCGGTGCTCGACGAGGTCGTCCGCGTACGTGCCGAGATGGGGTACCCGATCCTCGTCACCCCGGTCTCGCAGCTCGTCGCGTTCCAGGCCACCCGCAACGTGATCGACCCCGAGCGCTGGCTGACCGTTTCGGACGAGACGGTGCGCTACTTCCTCGGGCACTTCGGAGCGTTCGCTGCGCCGCCGGATCCGGACGTGATCGACAGGGTGCTCTCGCTGCCAAAGGTCGAGGCACTGCGCGACGCCCAGCCGGTCAGCCTCGACGGCGCCCGCGAGCGCTTCGGCCGGCGGATCTCCGACGAGGAGCTCCTGTTGCGCCTGACGATGCCGCAAGAGCAGGTGGACGCCATGCAGGCGGCGCCGTCGATCACGGAGCGGCCCGCACCGGACGCCGCGGCGCATCGCGCCCCGCTCGTCCGTCTTCTCCGCGAGATCGAGCGACGCAAGGCGATCTCCTACCTCCGGGTGCAAAAGGGCGACGACCTGGTCGTGTGGCGTCGTGCGTCTTGACGAGGTTCGCGGCTTCGTCTTCGACGTCGACGGGACGCTCGTGCACCGGGCGGGCGCGGAGGTGCGCGTCATCCCCGGAGCGCGTGAGGTGCTCGACCGGATTCGGACGTCCGGGAAGCCGTACGTCCTGTTCACGAACGGCAGCCACGTGGCGCCCGAGGCGCTCGCGTCCGAGCTGCGGGGCGCGGGCCTGCCGGTCGGCGACGAGCAGCTACTGACGCCGCTCCGATCCGTTCAGACGTATCTCGACCGCTTTCGGCGCGACGCGCGCGTGCTGCCGTTGGTCACCGACGCGGCACGCGGCTACCTCGAGGCACAGGGCGTGCGTCTCGTGGACGGGAGCAACGACGTGCAGATCGATGCCGTCTTCGTCGCGCAGCCGACCGGTGTCGACTTCGACGAGCTCGAGCGCGCTGCGCGGGCCGTGATCGCGGGTGCCCGGCTTCTGACCGGCAGTTACGTTCCTGCGTATGCGGGCGCCGACGGCCCGATCTTCAGCCGGGGCGCCATGCTGACCGCCGCGCTCGCGAAGGCGACCGGCGCGCGGCCGCTCGTCGTCGGCAAGCCGTCGCACGCGGCGGTGCGCGAGCTCGAGGCGCGGCTCGGCGTTCCCTCGGAGGAGACGGCCGTGATCGGAGACGACGTGTCCCTGGACGTCGCGCTCGGGCACCTCGGCGGCTCCATGACCGTGCTCGTCAGAAGCGGGATCAGCGGCGCGCTCGACCCGAGCCGCATGCCGGAGAAGCGGCGCCCGCACCTCACGCTGAACAGCGTCGACGAGATGCTCGAGCGGCTGTGACGACGGCACGAGCGGTCGGGATCACGCAGACCGGGCGGGCCCGAGGTCGCTGACCGTCATCGAGCGCGAGATTCCGGAGCCCGGCGCCGGTGAGGTCAGGCTCGCGGTGAAGGCGGCCCCGTGCACCCGTCCGACATCGGGCCGCCGCAGCGCGGCGTCGAGGGAGTGCCTCCCCCGTGGGTCGCCGGATGGACTGCGCCGGGACGTCGAGTCCATCGGGCCTGAGGTGGACGGCCCTGGCGGTCGGGGACGCCGTGATGGCGCATCTCGTGCCGTCGGCGCCCCGAGGGCGGCGCCCAGACGGAGCGCTCGTCGCGTCCCGCCGGTCCGTCGTGCCGATCCCGGACGGCGTCACACCGGAGCAGGCCGCGACGCTGCCGATGAACGCGCTGACCGCGATCAGCGGTCTCGAGCCGCTCGGGCTGACGAGGGCCAGACGCTCGCCGTGACCGGGGGCGCGGGCTGCTCGCGTCCTACGTGATCGAGTCGCAAAGATCGCGGGCTCCGCGTGCTCGCGGACGCGAAACCCGAGGACGAGGGGCTCGTCCGCGGCTTCGGCGCCGACGTCGTGCTCCCGCGTGGAGACGGGCTCGTCGCGGCGATGCGTCGAGGCTGCTCCCGGCGGCGTCGATGCCGTCTTCGACACGGCGCTGCTCACGCGCAGCGTGTTCCCCGCGCATCCGCGAGGGCGGCGTCGATCGCCCTCGTCAGGACCTGGGACGGCGACGACGTCGAGGAGGGCATCCAGATCCACAAGGTCTTGTCGGCACGGTGCGTCGACCGCACCGACTGGCTCGGGAGGTGCGGGCGCTCGCCATGCGGGGCGTGCTGGCGCTCCGCGTCGCCGAGACGTATCCGCCCGAGCAGGCCGCCGACGCGCAGCGGCGCATGGAGGCCGGTGGCCTGCGCGGCCGCGCCGTGATCGTGTTCCCCGAGGCCCGTGAGCGGAGCCGATCCGCTCACGGCACGAAGTTCTCGTCGGGGACGACGGCGACCTCGAGGAAGAGCGGCTCGTCGCGTGCGGCGAGCCCGGGGACAATCTCGTCGAACGCGGCCTCGAGCTCGTCGAACGAGCTCACCCGGCGGGCCGGGCAGCCGAACGAGCGCGCGAGCCCGGAGAGGTCGATGTCGGGGAACCGCGGCCAGACGGACGTGCCTCCCTGGAGCTCCGCGAGGCGATCCATCACCGCGTAACCCCCGTTGGCGAGGATCACGAACACCGCCCCGACCCCGTAGTGCGCCGCGCTCCAGAGCGCCTGGATCGCGTACAGCGAGGACCCGTCGCCGACGATCGCGAGTACCGGACGCTCCGGCCGGGCCATGCGGACCCCGATCGCCGCCGGGATCGCAAACCCGAGCCCGCCCATCGCGGGGCTCAGGAACCCGAGCGGGGCGCGCGCCGCGATCCGCGCGTGCAGCTCGGGCTTGCTGGACGGCGCCTCCTCGAACACGATCGCGTCGCGAGGCAGGCGCCGCGCGAGCGCAGAGAAGACGTGCGCGGACGTGAGCGGGCCGTCCGTCGCGGCCGGCTCGGGCGGACGCTCGAACCCGGCGCCGGTCGACGTGTGCGCGCGCGGCGCGAGCCGGGCGGCGAGCGCCTCGCACGTCGGGGCGACGGGGGCGAGGACGACGAGCTCCGCTGCGCTGCGGTGCGCCTCGTCCGGGTCGTCGGTGACCACCGCCACGCGCGTGCCCGGGCCGTGGAACGGCCCCGGTGCGAATGCGTACTGGCGGAACGCCGGCGCCCCGACGACGAGAACGGCGTCGAACGGCTCGAGGACGGCGCGAAGCCGGGCCCGGTCGGAGGGCAGGTGCCCCGCGAAGCGCGGGTGGTCCTGGGGGAACCCGGCCCGGGAGCCGAACGACTCCTGCCAGACGGAGCGTCGAGCCGTTCCGCGACCTCGACGAGCGCGTCCCAGGCGCGCTGCTCGTCCGCCCCGGCGCCGACGACGACGGCGGGCCGCTCCGCCGCGTCGAGCAGCTCGACGAGCACCTCGACCGCGGCGGGGTCCGCGGCGCCGGCGCGCAGGACGCTCCCGGCGGCGGCGGGCTGATCGCCCTCGTCCGCCGCCGGCGCCAGCCAGTCGTCCATCGGCACGATGACGAGCGCCGGGCCGCGTCGGGTCGTCGCCGCGTGCCATGCGCGGTCGATCGCGCCGGGGAGGTCCTGCGGCCTGACCGGCTGCTCGACCGAGACGGGATACGTTCCCGCGAGCCCTTCGAGGCGGCCGGCGAGGAACGGCTCGTGAGCGAGGTGGCGCCGGTCCTGCTGTCCGACGAGCACGACGAGCGGCGCTCGGTTGACGCGCGCCGTCGCCAGGGCGCCGACGGCGTTGCCGAGACCGGCGGTCGTGTGGAGGAGGACGAGGGCCGGCTCGTCGCGACCGATCGCCCAGCCGGTCGCGA
The DNA here is from genome assembly GCA_963712255.1 of uncultured Actinomycetes bacterium. Taxonomy (GTDB): domain Bacteria; phylum Actinomycetota; class Thermoleophilia; order Gaiellales; family Gaiellaceae; genus Gaiella. Next base: position 2,441 of record CAVQHL010000005.1, on the reverse strand, counting down.
TCCCCACCACCGACCCTTCGTGCAGCCCCAGGACGAACTCGAGGTCGGGCGGCAGGTCGACGAGCAGCGGCACCTCGGTCGAGCCGGGGTTCGCGAACATCCGAGTCAGCCCGCGCGCGCGAAAGACCTCGATCGCCGCGTCGCGCACGGTCGCCGTTGCCATCCGCGCGACCCTACCGGACGACTCAGCCCGCGTACGTCGCGTCCGGCTGCTGGCCCTCGCCGGGGGCACCGGAGAAGATCTCCGTGATCACGCCGAGGTCGCGCTCGGTCGCGAGGTACGCGAACGAGATCCCGCGGTAGTCGCCGCCGAGCAGCACGCCGTTCCCACGCTCCGCCTGCGCCGCGACGGTCTCGTGGAAGTCCGGCACCGCGACGCCGACGTGGTGCACGCCCTCGCCCTTCTCGGCGAGGAACCGCGCGTAGATGCTTCCCTCGTCGAGCGGCTCGATGAGCTCCCACTGGACCTGCCCGACGTGGCTGATCGCGAGGCGCCAGGAGCGCTCGACGGATTGGCCGTCCTCGCGCATGTTCGCCACGTTCCCCGGATTGAACTCGTAGATCTCCCACGGCCCGATCCCGTAGTCGTGGACGTACGTCCGCATCGCGGCGTCGAGGTCGCGCACGACGATCGCGATCTGGATGGTCTCGGTGAAGACCGGCTCGCGCATCTCCTACGCCTCCTCTCGTGCCTCGCGGAACGACCGCGGCCAGATGCCCTGCTTGCCGGGCGAGAGGATGCCGTTCGGATCGACTGCGTCCTTGATCGTCTCGACGAACCGCATGTACGCGCGATCCCCGAAGCTGTACTGCTCGGCGGCGAGGTCCATGAAGTCGAGGTGCGCGCGGTACTCGCCGTACCCGTGCGTCGCGCACTCGCGCACGAGCAGCCGACTCGCGTCGTACGCGCGCCTCACCTCGGCCTCGTTCTTCGTGTCGAAGATGACCATCGTGACGTGGATGAAGCTGCGCGCGTTGGTGGGAATGAGGACCGCCGCGTAGTCGAGCCGCGCCTCGCGCTCGACGAGCCCGCGGATCAGGTCGCGAAGCGCGACGGCGTCCGGGCCCGTGAGCCGCGCGACGGGCGAGAAGCCGATGTGCCCTCCCTCCTCGCCGCCGTACCACCCGGTCATCGTGTTGATGTCGAGGTTCGGGACCCCGGCCTGGACCCGCTCGTGCGGGTTCTCGAGCTCGGCGAACGCGTCCGGCGCGTGCTTCTCGCCCCACACCTCGGCGCCCGGGATCCGCTCGAATGCCTCCTTCACCTTGCGGAAGCGGTGGTCGACGACGGCCTCGTCGCCGTAGAGGGCGAAGCGCATCATCCAGCGCCCGACCTCGAGCTCGCGCGCCATCTCGTCGATGCGCGCGTCGGGGATCGGGTCGTCGCCGTCGTACCACGCCGAGCGCGAGGACAGGACCGAAGCGAAGGCGATCGTGTTCCAGATCTGCGGGACGTTCTCGATCGTCCGCTCGAGCATCAGCGTGCGCAGCGTCTCGACGAGCGCGGGCAGGTCGTCGTCGTTCCAGACCCGGAGCCAGAGCGGCATGTAGCACTCCGGCATCGGCATCAGCCAGACGCCCATCTTCGTGACGATCCCGAGGTTCGACTGCATGAAGAGCGTGTCGAGCGAGGGGCCGAGGCTTCGCTTGTACACGTGCCAGGCCCGGTTGCCCGGCATCGCGCCCATGCCCGTGCGGAGCAGCTCGCCGTTCGGCAGCACGACCTCCATCCCGCACGCGGCGGCCATGTCGGAGCCGGTCGGGAGGTACGTCGCGCCGTTCTCGAGCGCGTTGCCGACGACGCTGCCCCAGCCGAGATCGGGAACCGAGACCATCAGGCGCGTCCCGGCCGGCGCGGAGCGCGTCGTACAGGTCGAACCAGCGGACGCCCGGCTCGACGACGGCGTACGCGCTGTCCTCGTTGATCTCGAGCACGCGGTTCATCTTCCGCAGGCTCACGAGCACGGCCCCGTTCAGCCGCGGCGCCGGACCGCCGTAGCCGTTGTTCATCCCTGTCGCGTGCGTCCAGAGCGGGACCGCGTGCTCGTTCGCGATCCGCACGATCGGCTGGATCTCCTCGACCGTCTCCGGCATGAGCACCGCCGAGGCCGTGTAGTCGTCCCACGTCGCGAACGCGAACGGGTCGCGGAACGCGCGGAGCTCTTCGTCGTCGGCGATCACCGCGTCGGGGCCGAGGGCCGAGCGGAATGCGTCGAGCGCGAGCGCCAGCCTCTTCTCGGACGGTGGGGCGTGAGTGCGGTTGCCATGGGGCACCTCCCGTCGACGTTTCGGGCGCCCCGAGCATACGAGGTTCGCGGTCGTCAGCTCAAGCCGAGCAGCCGGGCGGCGTTCTCCTTCAGGATCAGCGGCCTGACCTCGTCCTTGAACGGCGCCTGGGCGAAGTCTTCGAGCCAGCGGTCCGGCGTGATGAGCGGGAAGTC
>CAVQHL010000004.1:0-166811 GCA_963712255.1 uncultured Actinomycetes bacterium | reverse complement strand
CGGGCCGACCTCGGGGCGTCGCACGCGTAGCGAGGACCGATCGCGGGCACGTCGGGTCTCGCCTCGACGCGATCGATCTGCGATCTTCCGGACGAAACCGGCACGAATGCGGCACGAAGTGGGCACAGACGCGCGACAGATCTCGCGATAGCGTGACATCAGGGCACCGGGGGTGCCCCTGGGGGTGGTTGATCGGGTAGGCGTCGGCGGGCGGCGCTACGACTGGACGGCGAAGCCCGTCTCGCGCGGGCGCACGACGAGCGGGCTCGCGGGAAGCCCGGCGGGAGGCGTCGCGGCGTTGTATCCGCCCGGAGCGACGTCGTTCGGCGTGTCCGGATGGAACAGGGCCGCCAGCAGCTGGATCTGCTCGCGCCCGATCGACAGCTCCCACTGACCGCCCCCGTACGCGCCGATCCCGTTCTCCTCGCAGTACTCGTACGTCGCGAAGAGCCGCTCGATCGTCCCGAAGCGGGAGGGCTTCACGTTGACGGTGCGCGGCGGCCAGCGGAGCGCCCGGATGTCCTCCACCGAGTGGATGATCGCGTCCCAGGTGACCCTGTCCGCGTGGGGCTCGAGCACCGACTCGGTCTCGGGCGTGAGCGCAGGGTCCTCGAGCCACGCGTCCGGGAACGCCTCGATCACGCGGCGGTAGAGGTTGGGGTCGGGTGGGTTGTCGACGACCGTGCCGCGGTACTGGCCCTTGAGGTCGACCGAGTCGACGCACCCGAGCTCCTGGAGCTCGGCGAAGATGTCGTCCGTCCAGTCGGGGCGGGCATCGAGCTTGAAGCGAAGGCCGGGGTAGAGCTCGAGAAAGGCGCGGAGCCGCGCCGTGTTCGGTGGATCGCCGAGCCCGCCCGACGCGACGAAGGTCACGGGTCGCGGATCGCGGCCGACGGCGTCGCCGAGCGAGCGGCCGGCCTGCCGGAGCGCGAGGTCGAGCGCGGCGCTCTCGAACGCCCAGCGCCGGTAGTCGATGTACGCGTGTATCTCCGGCTCGGCCTCGAAGAGCGGCTGCCCGTCCAGGTGGCGCGAGAACGTCTCGAGCGTCCATTCCCCGGCGAGGGCCAGGACCGGGCCGCGCGCCTGCTGCGCGTCCTGCTCGCCTCCGTCGTAGGTCACGTCCTCGCCGAGCCCCTCCTCGCCGGCTCCCGAGAGGCGGACCACCGTCGTCTTGCGCGTGAACTCGGAGCTGACGGTGTACGAGTGGCCGTCGAGCTCGTAGCCCTCGACGACGAGCGGGAGGTCGCGGACCGCGTCGAACAGGCTCACAGCGCGGCGTAGGCGACCGCGACCTCGGCGGCGAGCCCGGCGTTGGCGACGATCAGGTCGCGGTTGACGCGGCGGGTCTCGCCGTTCGAGCGCTCGTGGAGGGCGGCGAGGACGAACGGCGTCACGGCCTGGCCGACGATACCGCGGTCGTGGGCCTCCGCGACGATCGCTTCGATCAGGTCCGCCACGTCGAGGCTCTCGTCCGGCGGGCGACCGACGAGGACCGCGTTGCCGCCGAGCCGCCAGTGCGCGTCCGCGACGCGCGCCGCCTCGTCCGCGCTCTCGACACGGGCCGAGACCGGCGGCCCGCCCTCGGCGGCGTAGAAGAGCGGCAGGGTGTCGACGCGGTAGCCGACGACGGGAATGCCGAGCGTCTCGAGCAGCTCGACCGTCGCGCCGACGTCGAGCAGCGACTTCACGCCCGAGGAGACGATCAGCGCCGGGATGCGCGCGCAGGCGCCGAGGTCGGCCGAGACGTCCGGCGGTGTCGGGAAGCCGCGGTGGACGCCTCCGAGACCTCCGGTGCCCATGAAGCGGATTCCGACCGCCTGTGCGGCGGCGAGCGTGCCGCCGACCGTGGTCGCGCCGACCGCACCCTGGACGGCGCACACGGCGAGGTCGCGCGGCCCGAGCTTGCGAGCGTCCGGCTCGAATCGGCCCAGCTCGGACTCGGTGAGGCCGATCACGAGCTTCCCGTCGAGGACGCCGATCGTGGCCGGGACGGCGCCGGCCGAGCGGACAGCCGCCTCGCTCGCGAGACCGACCTCCACGCCGGACGGCGCGGGGAAGCCGTGGGCGACGAGCGTCGTCTCGAGCGCGACGACGGGGCGCTCCTCGGACAGCGCGGCCTGGACCTCGTCGGCGACCCGGATCAGGTGCTCCACGGCCGGAGGGTAGTCAGCGCGCCCGAGACCGGGCCGCACAACCACCCCCAGGGGCACCCCCGGTGCCCTGATGTCACGGTATCGAGAGAGGCGTGACGTGTCCGTGCCGACTTCGTGCCGTCTGTCCTGCCCGTTCGTGCACGTCGTGGAGCGCACGGCCCGGCGGCGAGCTGCTCGGGTGCCGCCGGACGGGCAAGACGGCGCCGGTCGCCGTGCCCCGCTACGGCATCGACCCGACGCGCTGCACGCACCGAGCCGCCGCCTCGAGCGCGAGGTCAGGCCCGCCGACGATCCAGCCCGCCGCCAGGGCATCCCCCGCGCCCGTCGTGTCGACGACCTCGGCCACGGGCAATGCAGCACGCTCGTCGCCGTCGAACGAGCAGCCCCGCGCGCCGTGCTTCAGGATCCAGGCGACCCCGGGGAGCCTCCCGCCGAAGACGCGATCCTCGTCCTCGTTCGCGAACACGACGTCCGGCTCCAGCGACTCGACGAGCGCCCGGAAGCCTTCCGCGCCGGCGTCGCGGATCGTGCTCCACGACGAGAGGTCGACGCTGATCCGCGCGCCCGCTCCACGCGCCAGCTCGACGGCGCGCGTCGCCGCCTCGGCGACGGGATGTGCGAGCAGCGCGTACCCGGAGACGTGCAGGTGATCGCAGTCGAGCCACTCGGGTCGCACCTCGTCCGGATGCAGGGTGACCGCCACGCCGACGGTCCGGGAACATCGAGCGCTCACCGGCGACGTCGACGAGCGAGACGATGACGCCCGTGCCGTCCGGCTCGACCGGGCCGGTCAGGTCGACCCCGAGTCTCGCGAGCCGCTCGCTGACGAGCCGTCCCGCGGGATCGTCACCTCGCTTGCCGAGCCAGCGCGCCTCCGCTCCGAGCGATGCGCACCACGCGGCGACGTTCGCGCCCTGCCCGCCGACCGAGAGCGCGGTGCGCGACGGCGTGTCGGCGGCCGTCGCGATCGGCGCATCCATCCGCACGACGACGTCGAGCACGAGATCCCCGAGCGAGACGACCCTCATGTCCTACGATCGTGTCATGGCCGCGGACGGCGAGGAGCACGGCGAGCGTCGGCGCCGCGACCGCGTCCGGTCGTTCGTCCTCGGCGGCGTCATCGGCGCCTCCGCCGTCGCCGCGGGGCTTCGCCGTGCGCGCCGCCGCCGCAAGCGGCCCGTCCAGGCCGGGCTCGCGGCCTTCGAGAGCGCTCCGTGCTACCGCGAGTTGCTCGAGCGGGAGCGAAGAGACGGGCCGTAGCCGCGCAGCTCGCGCGCCGCGAGCACGACCGTTCGGAGGTTGATGTCGGAGTCGCCGATCCCGAGCGACCGGCCGACGAGCAGCGCGCGCGCCGAGAGGTAGAGGTAGGTCTCGGGCGTCACGACCGGCTCGCGCGTCCGCAGCACGAGGAACGGGCCGAAGGCACGTGCCTCGAACGGCTCGGCCGGGTCGGGAAGCCGCTGCTCGATCTCGAGCCGGCGCTTGACGTTGTTCCGCTCGCTCGCGTCGAGCACCCAGACGCCGCGCCCGAGCGGCACGCCGCGCTCGATCACCCGGAGCGCCAGGCGGTCGTCGGCGCGCGGGACGATGGTCGTCGGGAAGCTCGCTCGGCCGATCTCCCAGGCGCCGAGGTAGAGCGGCTCGTAGCCGAAGAGCACGTCGTCGGAGCGGCTCGTGCGGGCGAGCCACTCCTCTGCCTCGGCCCGGGCCGCCTGGCGCGCGTCGGGCTCCCACTCGAAGAGAGGTGGAGTCCGCTGCCACGCCCACGCGACCTGCGCGACCACGAGCGCCGCCACCAGCGCCACGGCGATCGCCGCGGAGCGCCGCGCGATCCGGGCGATCGTCGCCGCGACCGCGATCGCGAGCAGCGGCGCGAGGAAGATCAGGTGCCGCGACTCCGGGGCCGCCGACCCGCCGAGCTTCGCGACGAGGAACGCGGCGACGGTCGTGCCGACGAGGCAGAGGACGAGCGTGCGCGCCGTGCGGCGGAGGAGCACGACGCCCACGGCGGCCGCGAGGACGACGGCGAGCGTCACCGGCCACCAGCCGGCTGTCGCATCGCCCACCGAGCGCCACAGGTACCGCGCGACGGCCCCGGGCCCTCCCAGCTTCTCGCCCCCGCCGCCGACGCCGACGTCGAACCGTCCCGCGAGGACGAGGTCGGTGAGCCAGAACGGGATGCCGAGGACGAGGACGGCGGCGCCTGCGGCGATTGCCTCCCGGATTCGGTCGCGTGCGGCGAGCAGCACGTACACCGCCTGGCCGGCGAGCAGGAGGATCCCGTACGGGTGCGCCGCCACCATCGCCAGCGACGCGGCGACCCAGACGCGCCCAGCGGCCCGCGCCCGCCGCTCTCGAGCGCGCGCAGCAGCGCGAGGGTGCAGGCGAGCGAGAGGAAGAGGAAGAGGCTGTACATCCGGCCGTAGACGCCGTGGAAGAGGAAGAGCCAGCTCGGCGCGACGATCGCCGCGGCGACGAGCCCGACCAGCGGGCCGCCGAGACGGCGGCCGAGAGCGGCGACGAGAGGCAGGCTGGCGAGGGCGAACGCGGCCGACAGGATGCGCAGGCCCCCGAGCCCGAACCCGAGGTGCGCGACGGTCCACGCGAGGAGGAAGTGGAGCGGCGCGCCGCCACGGTCGCGCGTCACGTGCTCGACGACCCCGGGCAGCGAGTCCCTGCCGACGAACAGCGCGAGGGTCTCGTCCTCGTGCGGCGGCCACGCCATCAGCTGGTGGAGGAGGAAGCCCCCGGCAACGACCGCGACCCCGCCGACGCCCAGCCACATCCAGTTCCGCGCGACCCACGACGACACCGACGGACGCGTCGTCGCGCCGCCGGGCCCCGCCTCGAGACTCGCCTCGATCCCTTGCGCCATCGTGGATTCCGTCATCCTCGCTGGTAGATTGGCCCGCCATGCCGATCTACGAGTACCGCTGCCCGAACGGCCATACGTTCGAGGTCTTTCAACGGATGAGCGACCCGGCGGTCGCGGTCTGCGAGGTCTGCGGCGCGAGCCCCGTGGAGAAGCTCCTGTTTCCGGTCGCGGTGCACTTCAAGGGCTCCGGGTTCTACTCGACCGACTACGGCCGTGGCTCCCGCAAGGGGGCGAAGGACAGCGACACGGGGGCGTCGTCATCCGACGGCAGCGGCAAGTCCGAGACGCCCGCGGCGAAGCCCGACGCGAAGCCCAAGGCGTCGGAGTCGTAGCTCACGCCTGACGCTCGCCGATGAGGCATCCCGGCGCGTACGGCAGGCCGCGCGGCGGGGGTTGCGGGGCCGAGCGCCCCGTGAACATGGCGACCGTGGCGACATTGTCCTCGGTCCCGAGGATGACGGATTCGCCGCCGACGGTGGCCGGGTCGCCCCCGAGCCGGCAATGGAGCGCATCGCCGGTGTCGGCGCGGAAGTAGACCCAGCCGAGCTGCGTCAGCTCCCAGGCGCTGAGGTCGGTCGCGAGCGGTGCGACGAGGTCCTCGCCGACGAACGGCAGCCGGACTGCGGTGCCGACGCTCGTGACCTTGTCGAGGGTCGCCTGAACGACCTGCTGCTGCCGTCGTGCGCGCGCGAAGTCGGTCTCGCTCGGGTCGAGCAGGTTGCGTCGGATGCGCGAGTACACGAGCGCTCGTTGCCCGTCCATGTGCTGCTTTCCGCGCTCGAACCGCCAACCGGGCCACTGCGCGCACCGCCGGGCGGTCGCGTAGGGGCAGTCGAAGCGGTTCGAGCGGATCGGCCGGGCCACGACGACGTCGATCCCGCCGACGGCGTCGATCAGCTCGCGGAACCGGTCGAAGTCGACGAACGCGACGTGGTTGACGTCGATCCCGGTCAGCCGCTCGACGGTGCGGAGGGCGAGCGCCGGGCCACCGATCTGGTTGGCCGCGTTGATCTTCGCGACCCCGACCTCGGGGATCTCGACCTGGAGGTCGCGCGGGATCGAGAGGAACGCGAGCCGGCGCTTCCCGGGATCGGTGCGGATGAGCATGATCGAGTCCGACCGGTTTGCTCCCTCGCGCCCGGAGGTCGAGCCGCCGTCGGTGCCGAGCACGAGGATGGTGGACGGGTTCGAGACGAGCAGGCCGTCCGACGCCGTCAGCTGCCGGCGAACACCGGTCGGCACGCGCTCGTTCGCCTGCGAGACGCCGTTCGAGACCGAGAGGTAGCCCGCGACCGCCCACACGACCACGAGCGCGAGCAGGAGCACGAGGCCGAGGGCGATCCAGCGCCTCTTCCGTCGCGGGCGCCGCGGTGTGGTGCCGGGCGCGGCAGGCGTGGGCGGCGTCCCGCCGGGTCGCGTGCGCGACGGCGACGTCTCGCGAGCGAGTGGCACCCGCCCCTTGACCCGGCCGCCCCGGTAGACCCGGTACGGCTTGTCCTGAGCGGGCATGAGGCCGGGTATGGTAGCCGCGCCGTGGCGGCGGACCGGGTCATCGGAGTCGATGTGGGAGGGACGAAGATCCTTGCCGGCACGCTCGCGCGCGACGGCACGGTGGGCCGGACGATCGAGGTTCAGACGCCCACGTCGAGCCAGGAGGCATTCCTCGTCGAGCTCGACGCGCTGCTCGAGCAGCTGCTCGCGGACGGCGCCGGCGCGATCGGCGTCGGGGTGCCGATGAACATCGACCGGAAGACGGGGATCGCACAACGAGCGGTCAACCTGCCGCTCGAGTCGCTCGACCTCGCCCGGCGGCTCCGCGAGCGCTTCGGCATCCCGGTCGGGCTGGAGAACGACGGCAACGCGATCGCGCTCGCGGAGTGGCGCCTGGGCGCCGGACGCGGCGTCACCGACCTGGTCGCGCTCGCGCTCGGCACCGGCGTGGGCGGCGGCATCGTGCTCGACGGCCGCCTCTACCGCGGCTGGGCGGAGCTCGGTCACGTCGTCGTGGAGGCGGACGGGCCTCCGTGTCAGGGCAACTGCCACGGGCGCGGGCACCTCGAGGCGGTCGCGTCGGGCGAGGCCGCGGAGCGGGCAGCCCGCGCGCTCTGGGGCGCGGACGCGGACGCGCACCGGCTCGTCCGCGAGGCGCTCGCCGGAGACGACGCGGCGCGGGTCGCGCTCGAGCGGATCGGCCACTACCTCGGGATCGCGATCGGCTCGTTCGTCAACGTCTTCGCCCCCGACGTCGTCGTGGTCGGCGGGGGGTTCGGCATCGCCGCCTGGGAGCTCCTGCGCGAGCCGGCCCTCGAGGCTGCGCGACGCGAGGCGCTCGAGCCCGCCGACACCGAGCTCCGCATCGTCCAGGCGGCGTTCGGCGACGACGCGGGCCTGGTCGGCGCCGGGCTCGTCGGCTTCGAGGCGCTCGACGGGGAGCGGTGAGGTGCGCGTCCCGGAAGGACGCTAGTGCCGCTCGTCGTCTGCGCGACGCCGATCGGGAACCTCGGGGACGTCACGCTCCGCGTGCTCGACGCCCTCCGCGACGCGGACGCCGTGCTGTGCGAGGACACGCGCCGCACGCAGATCCTCCTCGACCGGTACGAGATCCGCGCGAAGCGCCTCGTCAGCGTCCATCGCCACAACGAGGCACGGCGCGTCGGCGAGCTGCTCCCGCTCATGTCTCTCGGAGAGACGCACGCGCTCGTCTCGGACGCGGGCCTCCCGGGCGTCAACGATCCGGGCGCCCGTCTCGTCGAGGCCGCGATCGCCGACGGCGTCCCCGTAACCGTCCTCCCGGGGCCGAGCGCGGTCGAGACGGCGTTGGTCGCGAGCGGGCTCGCCGCCGCGCAGTACCGCTTCCTCGGCTACCTGCCCCGTCGCGACGCCGAGCTCGACGCGCTCTGGGACGACTCGCGGACGTGGGACCTCGCCGCCGTCGCCTTCGAGTCGCCACGGCGCCTCGCGCGGTCGCTCGCGCGCCTCGCGCGGTCGGATCCGGATCGGCGCGTCGCCGTCTGCCGCGAGCTGACGAAGCTGCACGAGGAGGTCGTCCGGGGCACGGCAGCCGAGCTCTCGTCGCACTTCTCCTCGGGGGCGGTCAAGGGAGAGGTGACGATCGTCGTCGGCCCGGGGGAGCAGGCATCGCCGGACCTCGACGAGGCGGTGGCGGCGGTCGAGGAGCTCGTCGCCGCCGGAGCCGCGCACCGCGCCGCGGTCGACGTCGTCGCGCGCCTCGCGCAGGTGCCCCGAAACGCGCTCTACCGTCGTTCTCTCGCCGGGCGACAGCGACCCGATTGACGTCGTCCGGCGGCCGCGCTACCGTTCCACCACTCGCGTTGCCCGCGCAGTGAACGAAGGAGGTGCCTCGTGCACCGATTCCTCGTTGTCGGCGTGGCGGCGCTCGCTGCGCTGGCACTCAGCGCGCCCGCCGGGGCCTGGACATGGCCCGCCGACGGCGCCGTGCTCCGTCCGTTCGCCCTGGGCTCCGACCCGTACGCGGGCGGTCAGCACCGTGGCGTCGACGTCGCCGGGCCCGAAGGGAGCCGCGATCCGCGCACCCGCCGCGGGAACCGTGACGTTCGCCGGGTCGCTCCCGACGCACGGCCGCGGCGTGACGATCCAGACGGCGGACGGCTTTGCCGTCACGCTCGTCCACCTCGGCACGATCGGCGTCGAGAAGGGCGCGTCCGTCGACGAAGGCTCGTCGATCGGGACGATGGGGTGGAGCGGGACGCCCGAGCATGCCGTGCCGAGCGTCCACCTCGGCATCCGGCGCGCGAGCGACGCCGACGCGTACGTCGACCCGCTCGGGCTCCTTCCGCCCCGAGCGGCTCCCGTGCCTGCGCCGACCGCGGCGCCGGCCCCGGCACCGACGCCGGCCCCTGTCCCCGGACCCAGCCGCTCCGCCGGCCCCGCCCGGCGCATCGCCGCACCCACAACCGGACGCGCCCGGTCCGTCGACGGCACCTGCACCTGCCGCTCCGCCGGCGTCCGCGCCCGCCGCGCCGGGGCAGCCTGCTGCCAACGCGGCGACACCCGCTCCGGCCAGACGTTCCGACCGCCGGGAGCTCGCCTGCGACGTCCCCCGATCCGGTGCGCGGGTCGTCGAACGGGGCCCGGTCGAGGGCGCCCCGCGAGGGCAGCCGGGGCTCACGATCTCCGCGACGAGCGTTCCGCACCGACGGCCGCCTGCGGCGGCCGACCCGGGACCGAGCCGGCCCGACGTCGCCGGTGCCCGTCCCGCCGTGCCCGGCGATACCGCCCCCGCGGCCGCCGCCCGCAGACGAGCCGGTCCCCGCCGGCGCGGCGAACCGCGGTGGCGACCGACGCGGGCGACGTCGTCTCGGTCTCCGGCAGCGCGTCGCCCGCCGTGAGCGACTCTCCCGCGCGGACGGGATCCGAGCGTCGGACGGCGTCCGGGGACACTCGGTGCGCTCGACCCGACCGCGACGAACCGGCCCGGGTGCCGTCGGCCGTGCATCGTGGGAACCGCGGGGCGGCGATCGCGGCCGGCGGAGCGACACGCGCGATCCGCGACGGCGGCGCGCCCGTCGGCCCGCTCGTGGCGGCGTTCCTCCTCGGGTGCCTCGTCGCAGCGGCCGGGGTCCGGAGAGCCGCCCGTAGAATCGACGGGAATGGAGCCGTACTACCTCACGACGCCGATCTACTACGTGAACTCGACCCCGCACATCGGGCACGCGTACACGACCGTGGCCGCGGACGTCTTCGCCCGCCACCAGCGGCAGCGCGGTCGTGAGACGTTCCTGCTCACCGGGGTCGACGAGCATGCGTCGAAGGTGGCCCGCGTCGCGGCCGAGCAGGGTCTCGAGCCGCAGGAGTACGCGGACCAGATCGTGGAGTCGTGGCGGGCGCTCCCCGCCCGCCTCGACGTCGACAACGACTTCTTCATCCGGACGAGCGACGACGAGCACAAGCGGTTCGTCCAGGAGTTCCTGCTCCGGATCCGCGACAACGGCCGCGAGGACATCTACCAGGACGTCTATGCGGGCCTCTACTGCGTCGGATGCGAGGCGTTCAAGAACGAGGACGAGCTGGTCGACGGGAAGTGCCCCGAGCACGACATCGAGCCCGAGTGGATCGAGGAGACGAACTGGTTCTTCCGGCTCTCCGCGTACCAGGAGAAGCTGCTCGCGCTCTACGACGAGCGCCCGGACTTCGTCCTGCCCGGGTTCCGGGCGAACGAGGCACGGTCGTTCATCGCCGGAGGGCTCCAGGACTTCTCGATCAGCCGGGCCGGCCAGCCGTGGGGCGTCCCGATCCCCTGGGATCCCGACCAGGTCGTCTACGTCTGGACGGACGCGCTCGTCAACTACCTGAGCGCGCTCACGTACGCCCGGCCCGGGGAGAATCTCGTGCCGACGTTCTGGCCCGCCGTCCGCCACCTGCTGGCGAAGGACATCCTCCGGTTCCACTGCGTCTTCTGGCCGGCGTTGCTCCTCGCCGCTGGATACGAGGTCCCACGGCAGCTGTTCGTGCACGGCTACCTGCTGCTCAACGACCGCAAGATCTCGAAGTCCCTCGGCAACGTCCTCGACCCGCTCGACCTGATCGACGTCTACGGCTCCGACGCCGTCCGGTTCTGGTGCGCCCGTTCCGTCTCGTTCGGGCAGGACGGGGCGGCGTCGATCGAGAGCCTCCGCGAGCGGTACGAGCGCGAGCTCGGCAACGACCTCGGCAACCTCCTCTCGCGCGTCACGGCGATGGTCGCCCGGTACCGCGACGGAGCGCTCGCCGCGGCGCCGTCGAGCGACTCCGAGGTCGCCGCATTCCTCGAGCCGCTCGCCGACGACGTCGCTGCCCGACTGGATGCGTTCGACCTGACCGGCGCGCTCGAGCGGATCTGGGAGGTCGTGCGGGCGCTCAACCGGCACGTCGAGGCGACGGCCCCGTGGCAGCTCGCGAAGGACGACGCGCGTGCGGCCGAGCTCGACGCCGTGCTCTACGACCTCGTCGACGGCCTGCGGGCCGTCGCGGTCGCGCTCGCCTCGTACCTGCCCGACACAGCCGGGCGGATCCTCGACGCGCTCGGACAGCCCCGGACGCTCGACTGGGCGGAGGTGTCGTACGGACGCGCCCAGGCCGTGCAGGGCATCGAGCCCGCGTCGCCGCTCTTCCCGCGGGTCGACGAGCCGGCCACCGCCGCGTGACCGACGCCCACGCGCACCTCGACGCCTGCGACGTACCGCCGACGGAGCTGCTCGAGCGAGCCCGCTCGGTCGGCGTGACCCGCGTGGTGACCATCGGCACCGGCATCGATTCGTGTCGACGAGCGCTGGCGATCGCCGACGACGACCCCGGCGTCGTGGCCGCGCTCGGGATCGACCCCCACCGCGCGGCCACCGCCGAGGCGGGACGCGTCGAGGAGCTGCGCGAGCTCCTCGCGCATCCGCGCGCGGTCGCGGTGGGGGAGACGGGCCTCGACGGCCACCATGGAGCGGAGACGCTGCGCGAGCAGCGGGTGCTCTTCGACGCGCAGCTCGCGCTCGCCGAGGAGCTCGACCTACCGGTCGTCATCCACAGCCGTGCAGCCAGCCGCGAGACGGCGGACGCCCTCGCGCCGTTCCGCGGAACGGTCGTCCTGCACTGCTTCTCGGAGCCCGACCTGCTCGAGCCCGCACTCGAGCGCGGGTACTACGTGTCCTTCGCCGGGAACGTCACGTACCCGAAGGCCGCCGCGCTTCGCGAGTCCGCCGCCGTCGTCCCGGAGGATCGCCTGCTCGCGGAGACCGACAGCCCGTACCTCGCCCCGCAGCCGGTTCGCGGCCGACCGAACGAGCCGATGCACGTGCGCCACACGCTCTCGACGCTCGCCGACGTCCGGGGCGTCGGCGTCGACGACGCTCGAGGCGCGCATCGACGAGAACGCCGCCCGGGCGTTCGGGCTCCACCCGTGAGCCGGGTCACGCCGAAGAAGGCATTCGGGCAGCACTTCCTCGTCGACCCGAACGTGCTCGGCGTCATCGACCGCCTCGCCGGGCTCGAGCCGGGCGACGTCGTCCTGGAGGTCGGGCCGGGCCTCGGCGTCCTGACGACCTTCCTCGCCGACCGCGTGCGGCACGTCCATGCCGTCGAGATCGATCGGAGGCTCGAGGCGCCCCTGCGCACGGCGCTGGGCGAGCGGGGCAACGTGACCCTCGCCTTCGGCGACGCCCTCGCCCTCGACATCTCGGCGCTCGACCCGCTGCCGCGGAAGCTCGTCGCCAACCTGCCGTACAACGTCGCGACTCCGCTCGTCGCCGAGACGCTGACCGGCGTCCCGGAGCTCGAGTCCTGGTGCGTGATGGTGCAGCGGGAGGTCGCCGACCGGTTCTTCGCCGAGCCCGGGACGAAGGCGTACGGGGCCGTATCGGTGCTGGTCCGGCTGCACGCCCGTCGCACGGGATTCCATCCGGTGTCGCGGACGGTGTTCCGGCCGCCGCCGAACGTCGACTCGGCCCTCGTCGCGTTCGCGCGAATCGCGCCCCCGGACAACGCCGATCGCGTGCGCCGAGTCGTCTCCGGTGCGTTCTCCCACCGGCGGAAGACCCTCGCGAACGCGCTGGCGCTCGTCGGACGTCGTCGCCGCGGGAGGTCGCCGTCGAGGCGCTCGCCGCCATCGACCGACCGCCTGCCATCCGCGCGGAGGCGCTCGAGCCGGAGGAGTTCGTACGGCTCACGGAGGCGCTCCCGGCATGAGCGAGTGGCGCACCGCCGAGGCTCCGGCGAAGCTCAACCTCGCCCTCGTCGTCGGCCCGCGACGCCCCGACGGCAAGCACGAGGTCGTCACCGTGATGGAGCGCCTGTCGCTGCACGACACGCTCGCCGTCCGTCCGGCGCCCGCGACACGCGTGACCGGCTTCGAGGACGACACGCTCGTCGCCGCCGCCCTCGACGCCGTCGCGAACGCCGCGGGCGGACGGCAGCGCTTCGAGGCGCGCATCGAGAAGCGCATCCCGGTGGCGGCGGGCCTCGGCGGGGGGTCGAGCGACGCAGCGGCCACCCTTCGGCTCGCGAACGAGCTGCTCGACACCCCGCTCGAGCACGACGCGCTCCACGATCTCGCGGCAGCGCTCGGCGCGGACGTCCCGTTCTTCCTCGGGAACGGCACGCAGCTCGCGAGCGGCGACGGCACGACCCTCGCGCCGCTCGCGCTGCCGCGCGACTACGTCGTCCTGCTCGCGCTCCCGGACGGCGTCGCGAAGTCGTCCACGCGCAGCGTCTACGTCGCGTTCGACGCGCGCCACGGCGAGGAGGGCTATCCCGGATCGTCGCGCCGGGCTGCTCGCCGTGCTCGCCGAGCTGCGCGAGCCCGAAGACCTCGCGCGACTCCCGCAGAACGACCTCGCCTCCTCACCGCTCGCGGACGAGCTCCGCGAAGCGGGGGCGTTTCGTGCCGACGTGACGGGCGCCGGTCCGGTCGTCTACGGGCTGTTCGCGACCGAGCCCGAGGCCGCAGCAGGCCGCGTCCGCGCTGGCCGGCCGTGCGCGCACCTGGGTCGCGAAACCCGGCTGATACCTTCATCTCATGTCGAGCAACCTCCTGATCGAGCATGGAGAGACTCGCCTCGCGCGGCGCATTCGGCAGAACCGCGTCAAGGTCGCCGCTTGCGATTGCCGCCCTCGAGGGCATCCTCGTCCTGGCGGGTGCGATCCCGTGGTGGCTCGTGGTCGTCCTCGCGCTCGGCTCGCTCGGCGCGTATGCGGCCTGGGGGCGTGAGCACGAGAGCCCTGACGTCCGTGTCGTCACGTGGACCGCGGCCGTCTCGCAGCTGATCGTCGTGCTCGTACCCGTGCTCGCCGGCGCCGTCGTCGTGCTGGCCGCGGTCGCGGTCGTCGCATGCGCGGCGCTCGCGCTCGCGGCCCTGCTGCTCGACCGCAGGTAGCCCGGGTAGACTGCCGTTCCCTTGCGCTGGGGCGTGGCCAAGCGGTAAGGCAACGGGTTTTGGTCCCGTGATCCCAGGTTCGAATCCTGGCGCCCCAGCCATTGTTATTTCGTGATGCCGACGAGACTCGCTGCAGTCGTGATGGCCGGAGGGCTCGGGACGCGTATGCGCTCCTCGGTCGCGAAGCACCTCCACCCGATCCTCGGGAGGCGGATGGTCGACTGGGTCGTCGCGGCCGCCGAGCCTCTCGGCCCCGAGCCGCTCGTCGTCGTCGCCTCGCCGGACACCGCCGACGCGTTCGACGGGCTGCCGGTCGCGGTGCAGGAGCGTCCGCTCGGGACGGGCGACGCCGTTCGCGCGGCGCGCGAGGCGGTCGGGGACGCGGAGGAGGTGCTCGTCCTCTCCGGCGACACACCGCTCCTGACGACGGAGCTCCTCTCCTCGCTCGTCGACGCCCATCGAGCCTCCGGCGCGGCGGCGACCGTCCTGTCGTTCGTGCCCGACGAGATCCGCAGCTACGGCCGCATCGTCCGCGACGAGAAGGGCGACCTCGTCGCCATCGTCGAGGCCGCGGATGCGAGCCCGGAGGAGCTCGCGATCCGCGAGGCGAACTCGTCCATCTACGTGTTCGGCGCGGAGGCGCTCTGGCCGGCGCTCGACGAGCTCACGCCGGCCAACGCGCAGGGCGAGCTCTACCTCACCGATGCCGTGCGCGGAGTCGTGGCCTCGGGCGGTCGGGTCGGCGTCTTCGTCGCACCCGATCCCGCCGAGACCGAGGGGGTCAACACGCGCGTCGAGCTCGCCGCCGCCGGCGCCTCGCTCCGCGAGCGGATCAACCGAGAGCACATGCTCGCCGGCGTCACGATCGTCGACCCCGCGACGACCTGGATCGACCCCACCGTCACCCTCGAGCCCGACTCGATCGTCCATCCGTTCACCGTCCTCCGCGGGGCCACGAGCGTCGCGACGGGAGCCGAGGTCGGCCCGCACGTCGTCGCGATCGACGCCACGATTGGGCCGCACGCGCTCGTGGGGCCGTTCTGTTACCTTCGCCCCGGCACCGTGCTCGAGGTCTCGGCGAAGGCAGGCACGTTCGTGGAGCTGAAGAACACCGTGGTCGGCGAGGGCGCCAAGGTGCCACACCTCTCGTACATGGGCGACGCAGAGATCGGCGACCGGACGAACGTCGGCGCGGGATCGATCACCGCGAACCTCTCGCACGAGCCCGGCCGGCCCAAGGAGCGCACGGTCATCGGGCGTGACGTCAGGGTCGCCGTGGACACTATGTTCGTTGCGCCGGTCACAGTGGGAGACGACGCGTGGACAGCAGCCGGAACGGTCGTAACGGACGACGTCCCGGACAACGCCCTCGTCGGCTTCCCGCCCCGTCAGGTCGTCAAGGAAGGACGCGGTGGACGCAGGAACGATTGAGCAGACGCTGCCCGGGCTCGAGAACGCGCCGGTGGAGTCGGCGTTGAAGCAGGGGCACGCCATCCCGCTGACCCCGCAGAAGCGGCTGATGGTCTTCTCGGGCCGCTCGCACCCGGTGCTCGCCGAGCGCATCGCGGAGCGGCTCGGCGTGGACCTCGGCGAGGTCGAGCTGAAGACGTTCGCGAACGACGAGACGTACGTGCGCTACTGCGAGTCGATCCGCGGCGCCGACGTCTTCCTCGTGCAGACCGGGAGCTCGCCCGTCGACCAGCACCTGATGGAGCTGCTCCTGATGATCCAGGCGGCAAAGCTCGCGTCGGCGAAGCGGATCACGGCCGTGATCCCGTGGTTCCCGTACTCCCGGCAGGACCGCAAGGCGAAGCCGCGCGAGCCGATCTCGGGCCGCCTGGTCGCCGACATGCTGCAGCTCGCGGGCGTCGACCGGCTCCTGACGATGGACCTGCACGCCGGTCAGATCCAGGGCTTCTTCACGATCCCCGTCGACCACATGACGGCACAGCAGCTGTTCGCCCGCCACTTCCGGGACCTCGGCTACAGCGGCGAGGACGTCGTGTCGGTCGCGCCGGACGCCGGCCGCGCGAAGGTCGCCGTGCGGTTCGCCGAGATGCTCGACGCCGACTTCGCGATCCTCCACAAGACCCGGCCCGCGCACGACCGGGCCGCCGTCACCGAGGTCACGGGTCGCGTGCGCGACAAGGTCTGCATCGTCGGCGACGACGTGACGATCACCGGCGGGACGCTCATCGCGGGCGCGCGGGCACTCCGGGAGCACGGCGCGCGCGAGGTGTGGATCTACGTGACCCACGCGCTTCTCAGCAAGGACGGGCTCGAGCAGCTCGCGGGCGCCGACGACATCGACGGGATCGTCGTGACGGACACGGTTCCGATCGATCCCCGCGAGAAGCCGGACAACCTGACGGTGCTCACCGTCTCGTCGCTCCTCGCCGAGACGATCATGAACGTCTTCGCCGACGAGTCGGTGTCGGCGATCTTCGGCGGCGAGAACCAGCTCTTCTAGGAGAACGGCGCGGGCACAGGCTCGCGCCGTCCTCTCTCTAGGAGCCTGACGATGCCGGCGCGGGCGCCTGGCGATCCCTTCCCGCGACGCTGACCCAGCGAAGCCGACGCATCGGGCGCCTGGTCGTGCGTGCCTGGGGTCGTTGGCGGTCGTCCGGTGTCAGGAAGACCGAGTAGCCGTGGAGCTGTGCCACTGAGAAGAGCCCGGTGTAGTCGTTGGGCGATCTGGGATGTAGCCCGTTCATGGCTTCGAACCTTTCTTGTCGCTCTGCCGAAGCCACACGTTGCCTTCTCAGCTCATCCCCACAGGGGCGGCTCACACCCGCTGTGAACGGTTCGGAGCACCGAACAGCCTGATGGGCGGGCACCCGCCACTTCACCGAGGATGGCTTGGTAGCGTCGAATCCGTGCGGTTGGACGTCCCCTCGGCGAACCAGCTCTTCTAGGCGTCGACCCACGTGAGCGAGGACTCTCCGCAGGTCCCGCCGCCGTACGTCATCCGTACCGAGCGGCTCACGCTCCGCTGTTGGGAGCCGCGCGATGCGCCGCTTCTCGGCGAGGCGCTCGACTCGAGCCTCGACCACCTTCGGCCGTGGATGCCGTGGGCCGACGACGAGCCGACGCCACTCGACGAGCGGATCGACCGGCTCCGCCGGTTTCGGGGAATGTTCGACCTCGGCCAGGACTTCATCTACGGGCTCTTCACGCGGGACGAGAACGAGGTCGTCGGCGGAGTCCGGCCTCCACACGAGGGTCGGGGAGGGCGCGCTCGAGATCGGCTACTGGCTGCGCACGTCGCGCGTCGGCGCCGGGCTCGCGCGCGAGGCGGCCGCGGCGCTCACGTACGTCGCGTTCCGGGTCTGCGAGGTCGATCGGGTCGAGATCCGCATCGACCCCGCGAACGAGCGCAGCCTCGGGGTCCCCCGGGCGCTCGGCTTCGTCGAGGAGGGGACGTTCCGGCGCCGCCTCCCCGCCGGAACCGACGGCGTGCCGCGCGACATGGTCCTCTTCGCGGTCTTTCGGCGACGACTTCGAAGGCCTGGAGATGAGTCGCATGAAGCTCGAGGCGTTCGACGCGCTCGGCCGTCGCCTGCTCGTCTAGCCGACCGCAGAACGCGCCTCGAGCAGCTACAATCCGCCGCCGATGTCCAGCGATCGCATCACTCTCGAGGTCACCGAGCGGGACGCCGACCAGGTCGGCTCGCGGCATGTCCGTCGCCTCCGCAAGGAGGGGATGATCCCCGGCGTCCTCTACGGGAAGGGCCACGCGCGGGCGATCCTCGTCGGCGAGCGCGACCTTCGCGTCGCACTCACGGGGCCGTCCGGGCTCCACGGGATCGTCGACGTCGTGATCGAGGGGCAGACGACCCCGCATCACGCCGTTCTCAAGGACTTCCAGCGCCACCCGATCCGCGGCACGCTGACGCACGTCGACTTCCACGAGGTGCGCCTCGACCGCCCGATCCAGGCGACCGTGAACGTGCAGTTCATCGGCGAGTCGCCCGGGGCGAAGCAGGGCGGCGTCGTGCAGCAGGTCACGCGCGAGCTGCGCGTCGAGGCGCTGCCGACCGCCGTCCCCGAGCACATCGAGGCGGACATCTCCGCGCTCGAGATCGGGGCGACCGTCCGGGTCGCCGACCTGGACGCGATCGAGGGCGTCTCGTTCCTCGACGACCCGGAGACGGTGCTCGCGAACTGCTCGATCCCGCGCGGTATCACCGAGCTCGAGGAGGCCGAGGCCGCCGAGGGCGAGGAGGCGGAAGGCGCCGAGGGTGCCGAGGGCGAGGGCGGCGACGAGCCGTCGGCCGAGGCCGCCAGCGAGGGCTCCGAGTCCGACTCGGAGTGACCCGTGCGCCTCTTCCGAAGGGGAGAGGGCGGGACATCGGTGGACCTTCTCGTCGCGGGGCTCGGCAACCCCGGCTCTGAGCACGCGCGCGACCGGCACAACGTCGGCTGGATGGTCGTCGACGAGCTCGCCCGGCGGCACCAGGGCTCGTTCAAGGGGAAGTTCCGCGGCCGGCTCGCCGACGTGCGCGTCGGCGAGCGCGAAGCTCGCGCTCCTGAAGCCCGAGACGTACATGAACGAGTCGGGCGCGTCGATCCAGGCCGCGGCCGCGTTCTACAAGACTCCGATCGAGCAGGTGCTCGTCGTGCACGACGACGTCGACCTCGACACCGCCCGGCTCCAGGCACGGCTCGGCGGTGGGCTCGCGGGCCACAACGGCCTCCGCTCCATCGCGCAGCGCCTTGCCGCGCCGGACTTCCTGCGGCTCCGCGTCGGCGTCGGGCGGCCCGGGCGCGGCGACCCGCGCCCCGTCGCCGACTACGTCCTCTCGCCCTTCGCGCCCGAGGACGACGTCGAGGCGATCGTGGCGCGGGCGGCCGACGCGATCGAGACGCTGGCGAGCGAGGGGCTCGACGAGACGCAGCGCCGCTTCAACTGAGGACGCCGACGGCGCCGTGCAGGTCGCGCTGCGCGGGGGCGCCGCGGGCTCGTCTCGCTCAGCTCGACTTCGCTCGAACGGTTCGTCTCGCTCAGGACGTCGATCCACCAGAGCGCATCCCGCTCAGGCGCGTCTCGATCTCGGCACGAAGCCGTGACCCACCCGTCACGAGTTCCTCGATAGCGTGACATCAGGGCACCGGGGGTGCCCCTGGGGGTGGTTGATCTCGGCTGTGGTGCGCGGCTTCCGGCCGCGGTCGGCGGACGCCGGGCGGCCAGTACGATGACCCCGCGGGGCGCGATCCCCGCCGAACTGCATGGACCAGGCGACCACATCCACGCTGGCAACGCCCTCTCGCCGCATTCGTCGACGAGCTGAGGCGCCACGACCGCTTCCAGGCGTTCATCCGGGCGCTGCCGACGAAGGCGCGCGTCTCGGAGCCGGTGCTACCGCTCCTCCTCGCCGCGCTCCACGAGGAGCTCGGCCGCGGGCTGCTCGTCCTGCTGCCCGAGGACGCGGATGCTCGCGACGCGGCCGAGGCGGCCGGCTGGTTCCTCGGCGGCGACCACGTCGCGCTCCTCCCGAGCCGCGGCGTGAGCTACGAGTCCGGCCTCGTGCCGCCGCCGCATCTCGTCGGCGAGCGGTACCGGGCGCTCGACATGCTCGCGGCCGGCGGTCTCGTCTGCGCGTCGGCCCGCGCGCTTGCAGACGGCCTGCCGCCGCTCGAGGCCCGACCGTCCCCGCTCGAGCTCCGCGTCGGGGACGAGCCGGGCGTCGACGGGCTCGCCGAGCAGCTCGCGCTCGCGGGCTACGAGCGCGTCGATCGCGTGGACGAGCGCGGGCAGTTCGCCGTCCGCGGCGGCCTCGTCGACGTGTTCCCGTCGACGGGTCGCGAGCCGCTTCGCGTCGACTTCTTCGGCGACGAGATCGAGCAGGTTCGCGCGTTCTCGCCGTTCACCCAGCGTGCGCTCCACACCGCCGACCAGACGACGGTCTATCCCGCCGCCGAGCGGCGCGCCGACCTCGTCGAGCCGGACCTCGGCGCCGAGGAGGCCGATGCCGCGACGCCGGAGGCGCCGGCAGATCTCGTCCCGCCCGTCGAGCGTGCCCCCGACCTGGTCTGGCAGCCGGACGACGTGCGCCGCGTCGGCGACGAGGAGGGCCTCGCCGTCGAGCTGGACGACGCGACCGAGCTCGACCCGTTCCCACAGGGGCAGCCGCATCGCTTCGAGGCGCAGCGCCCGGCCGTCGCCGCACGCGGGATCGCCGAGGCCGAGAACGAGCTCCAGGGGCTCGTCCGCGCGGGGAACCGCGTCGTCGTCGCCTTCGCCCACCGGGGCGAGGCCGAGCGGCAGCGCGCGCTCCTGCGAAAGGTCGACGGGCCTCCGCTCGCACCGGGTGAGGCGCTTCCCGCGGATCCCGAGCTCCGGTTTGCGGTCGCGCCGGCGCGGCGCGGGTTCGTCTGGCGCGAGCTCGGTCTCGTCCTCCTGCCGGACACCCAGGTCTTCCGCAAGAAGCCTGCTCGGGCCGACGCCCGGCTCGGCCGCGCTCTCGCGAGCTTCGCCGACCTGCGGGTGGGCGACTACGTCGTCCACGAGGACCACGGCGTCGGGAAGCTCCTCGGGTTCGACACCAAGGCGGTCGCCGGCGTCACGCGCGACTACCTCCATCTCGCGTTCCGCGGCGAGGACCGGCTGTTCGTGCCGCACGAGCAGGTCGGGAAGCTGTCGCGGTACATCGGCGCCGACGCGACCGCACCCACCCTCTCGAAGCTCGGCGGGAAGGCGTGGCAGAACCTCAAGGCGCGCGCCCGGGCCGCGGTGCAGGAGCTGGCGGGCGAGCTGCTGCAGCTGTACGCGCAGCGCCAGCGAGCCGAGGGCACGGCGTTCGAGGTCGAGAGCGACTGGCTCGAGCAGCTCGAGGCGTCGTTCCCCTACCGCGAGACGGACGACCAGCAGCGCGCGATCGAGGCTGTCAAGGAGGATCTCGAGTCGCCCCAGCCGATGGACCGGCTCGTCTGCGGCGACGTCGGCTTCGGAAAGACGGAGGTTGCCGTCCGCGCGGCGTTCGCGGTCGCCGTCAACAGCCGGCAGGTCCTCGTGCTCTGCCCGACGACGATCCTCGCGGAGCAGCACTGGAACACCTTCCGCGAGCGCTACCGCGACTTCCCCGTCCGGGTCGAGATGGTCTCGCGCTTCCGCCGGCCCGCCGAGGTCAAGGCGGTGCTGAAGGAGTTCGCCGAGGGGAAGGTCGACGTGCTCGTCGGCACGCATCGGATCCTCTCCCGCGACGTGATCCCCAAGCAGCTCGGCCTCGTCGTCGTCGACGAGGAGCAGCGCTTCGGAGTCCGGCAGAAGGAGCTCCTGCGCGCGCTGCGGCTCGAGGTCGACGTCCTGTCGCTGTCCGCGACGCCGATCCCGCGCACGCTGCACATGTCCCTCTCCGGGCTGCGCGACATCTCGATCATCGAGACCCCTCCCGAGGGGAGGCGGCCGATCCGGACGACGGTGGGCGAGATCGACGACGAGCTGATCAAGCTCGCGCTCGAGCGCGAGCACGCGCGCGAGGGCCAGTCCTTCTACCTCCACAACCGCGTCGAGACGATCGACGTTGCGGCCGAGAAGCTCCAGCAGCTCTGTCCCGACCTTCGATTCCTCGTCGCGCACGGGCAGATGGGCGAGCGCGTGCTCGAGGAGCGGATGCACGCCTTCCTCGCAGGCGACGCGGACGTTCTCGTCTCGACGACGATCATCGAGTCGGGGATCGACATCCCGCAGGCGAACACCCTGATCGTCGAGCGGGCCGACGCCCTCGGGCTCGCGCAGCTGTACCAGATCCGCGGCCGTGTCGGCCGCTCGGACGTCACCGCCCACGCGTACCTCTTCTATCCCGACGCGAGTGAGCTCACGGCCGAGTCGCGCGCCCGGCTCGCGACGCTGGCCGACCACACGGAGCTCGGCGCCGGCTTCCAGATCGCGATGCGCGATCTCGAGATCCGGGGCGCGGGGGATCTCCTCGGCGCCGAGCAGTCGGGCCATGTCGCTGCGCTCGGCTTCGAGCTCTACGTCGAGATGCTCAACGAGGCGGTCGCCGAGCTCAGCGGCCAGAAGCGCGTGATTGCGCGGCCCGTCCGGATCGACGCCCGCGTCGACGCGTACGTGCCCGCGACGTACATCCAGGCGGAGGCGCTCAAGATCGACCTCCATCGGCGCATCGCCCTCGCCGAGCACGAGGACGAGCTCCGCGAGCTCCGCGCCGCGACCGAGGACCGCTACGGGCCTCTCCCGGAGCCCGTCGAGAACCTGTTCCGCCTCCAGGAGACACGGCTCGCGCTCGCGCTCGTCGGCGCCGACTACCTCGTCTTTCGCGCCGGGCGCGCCACGGTCGGGCCCGTGGGGCTCGCCGCGTCCGAGCTTCGCGCGTTGCGCGCCATCTCGGACACCGCGATCTACGCCTCGGCCCGGCAGGAGGTCTCGCTCCGCACCGAGGGCCTCGACGGTGCGCTCGGCCTGGCCGCTGCTATCGTTGCCGCGCGCCGGGCCGCCTGAGCACGTGCGATCCGACCTTCTGCCGGCCCGAAAAACGCATTTCCCGAACACAGCGCAACCCGTCCTGAACACCGCGTCGCCTATAACGAGGTCTCGATGAAGCGCTCGCTCCTGCTCGCCGCCGCCGCACTGGCCGCTGTCACTCTCGTCGCCGCAGGCTGCGGCGACACCGACGAGGTCCCGGCCGACGCGGTCGCCGTCGTCGACGGCACCACGATCACGAAGGCGTCGCTCGAGGAGCTCCTGGCGCGCGCGAAGAAGTCGTACGCCGCGCAGCAGCGCGATTTCCCGAAGGCCGGCACGGCCGACTACCAGACGCTGCAGAACCAGGCCGTCGCCTACCTCGTCCAGCGCGAGGAGTACGCGAACGAGGCCGACGACCTCGGCATCAAGGTCAGCGACGAGGAGATCACCAAGAAGGTCGACGAGGTCAAGAAGCAGTACTTCAAGAACGACCAGAAGAAGTTCGAGGCCGGGCTGAAGCAGCAGGGCTACACCGTCGAGGCGCTGCGCGAGGACCTCGTCTCCCAGCTGGTCTCGCAGAAGATCTACGAGAACCTCACCAAGAGCGTCAAGGTGTCCGACGCCGAGCTGCAGAAGTACTACGACGAGAACAAGACCCAGTACTCGGTCGCCGAGTCGCGCGCCGTCCGGCACATCCTCGTCAAGACGAAGGCGGAGGCTGACGCGATCCACTCGCAGCTCGAGTCGGGCGCCGACTTCGCGAAGCTCGCGAAGGAGAGCTCGCTCGACCCCGGCTCGAAGGACGCAGGGCGGGAAGCTGACCGTGTCGCGCGGCCAGACCGTCGCGCCGTTCGACAAGGCGGCGTTCTCGCTCGCGACGAACGAGCTGTCCGACCCCGTCAAGACCGAGTTCGGCTACCACCTCATCCAGCCGCTCGCGGCGGTGAAGGCCGGCTCCGTGACGCCCTTCGCCGAGGTCAAGGCGCAGATCCGCACCCAGCTCGCCGAGGAGCGGAAGAACAAGGCCGTCAGCGACTGGGCGACGGAGATCGAGAAGAAGTACAAGGACAAGGTCACGTACGCCGCCGGCTTCCAGCCGCCGGACACGTCGACCACCGAGGAAGAGACGACCACCGGCGAGTAGCCGGGTGTCGTCCCTCGACGAGCTCCGCGAGCTGACCCGGCGCCTGCGCGCCGAGTGCCCCTGGGATCGCGAGCAGACCGCTCGCACGATCGTCCCGCACACGGTCGAGGAGGCCTACGAGGTCGCCGACGCCGCGCTCGCCGACGACCCGGCGAAGCTCCACGACGAGCTCGGCGACCTGCTCTTCCAGGTCTATTTCCTGTCGCTGCTGCTCGAGGAGCAGGGGGACGGGGACCTCGACAGCGTCGCCCGCTCGGTGCACGACAAGCTCGTGCGGCGCCATCCCGCACGTCTTCGGCGAGGCGGAGGCCCGGACCGCCGGTCGCGTGCGCGAGCGGTGGGAGGCGATCAAGACGGAGCAGGAGGGGCGCAGCGGCGTCTTCCACGACATCCCCGAGTCGCTGCCGGCGCTGCTCGACGCGCG
This sequence comes from uncultured Actinomycetes bacterium, assembly GCA_963712255.1. Taxonomy (GTDB): domain Bacteria; phylum Actinomycetota; class Thermoleophilia; order Gaiellales; family Gaiellaceae; genus Gaiella. The sequence continues at coordinate 142,911 of CAVQHL010000004.1, read as the reverse complement.
CAAGACGCAGCGGCGAGCGGCGGCGGTCGGCTACGACTGGCCGGACCTCGAGGGGCCGGCCGCGAAGGTGCGCGAGGAGCTCGACGAGCTGCTCGCGGAGCTCGCGCGCGCCGGTCGGCCGTCGCCCGAGACCGAGCCGGACCGGCGGGTCGAGCAGGAGCTCGGCGATCTCCTCTTCACGGTCGTCAACCTCGCGCGGTTCGTGAACGTCGACCCGGAGCTCGCGCTCCGCGGGACGACCGGGCGGTTCCGCGAGCGGGTCGAGCTCGCCGAGCGGCTCGCGTCGGAGGCGGGAGAGACGTGGGCCGACCTGCCGCTCGAGCGGCAGGAGGAGTGGTACGAGCGGGCCAAGGCCGCGCTCGCTTCGGCCGATCGCGGCTAGGCGGCCGGTTCCCGGCCGGGCCGGGAAGCGCCGCGACTAGTCTTCTCGCGCGAACGCGGGAGACAGCATGCAGATCGTCCACGTCCACGGCAGGCAGGTTCTCGACTCACGGGGCAACCCGACGGTCGAGGTCGAGGTCGGGCTCGAGTCCGGCGCATTCGGCGCCGCCATCGTTCCCTCCGGGCGCGTCGACGGGCGAGCACGAGGCGGTCGAGCTCCGCGACGGCGGCGACACCTGGCTCGGAAAGGGCGTCGCGCGGGCGGTCGCCCACGTGGACGGGGAGATCGCGGACGCGCTCCTCGGTCTCGACGCGGCCGACCAGCGCGAGGTCGACCGCACGCTGACCGCCCTCGACGGGACGGAGACGAAGGCGCGGCTCGGCGCGAACGCGATCCTCGGCGCGTCCCTGGCGGTCGCGAAGGCTGCCGCACTGGAGGCCGGCGTGCCGCTGTACCGCTGGGTCGGCGGCGCCAACGCGCACGTGCTGCCCGTGCCGCTCCTCAACGTCGTGAACGGCGGGGCGCACGCGCAGAACTCGCTCGACTTCCAGGAGTTCATGCTCGTCCCCGCGGGCGCCGAGACCTTCTCCGAGGCGCTCCGGATCGGGGCCGAGTGCTACCACCACCTGAAGAAGCTCCTCGGCGAGCGCGGGCTCGCGACGACGGTGGGCGACGAGGGCGGCTTCGCACCCGACTTCGGCTCGGCGTACGAGGCCTGCGAGGCGATCCTCGAGGCCGCCGAGCGCGCCGGGCATCGCGACCGCGTCGCGCTGGCGCTCGACCCGGCGACGAGCGAGCTCCACCACGAGGGCGCGTACCGCCTGGAGCGCCAGGGCGGCACGCTCGACACGTCGGGGATGATCGATCTCTGGGCCGACCTCTGCGACCGCTTCCCGATCGTGTCGATCGAGGACGGGCTCGGCGAGTCCGACTGGGAGGGCTGGCAGACGCTCACCGACCGGCTCGGCGGACGGGTTCAGCTCGTCGGGGACGACCTGTTCGTGACGAACGTCGACTTCCTCCGCCGCGGGATCGACGAGCGAGTCGGGAACGCGATCCTCGTCAAGGTCAACCAGATCGGGACGCTCACCGAGTCGCTCGACGCCGTCGAGCTCGCGCACCGGAACGGCTACCGGGCGATCATCTCGCACCGCTCCGGCGAGACCGAGGACGCGACGATCGCCGATCTCGCGGTGGCGACGAATGCCGGCCAGATCAAGACCGGCGCCCCGGCGCGATCGGATCGCGTCGCGAAGTACAACCAGCTCCTCCGGATCGAGGAGGAGCTCGGCGGCCAGGCGGCGTACCCCGGCTGGTCGGCCTTCCCTCGGGCGACCTCCTGACGCGAACTACAGTGACTGCAGTGACGAGTCACCCGCGACGCACGAAGATCGTCGCGACGATCGGCCCGAGCTCGGCGAGCCCGGAGGTGATCGCCGCGCTGATCGAGGCCGGCATGGACGGCGCGCGCCTGAACCTCTCCCACGGGACGCAGGACGACCACGCGCGCACCGCCGAGCTCATTCGCGAGGCCGAGAAGGACGCCGGCCGGTCGATCGCGCTGATCGCCGACCTCCAGGGCCCGAAGCTGCGCGTCGGCGACATCGGCGACGACGTCGTCCTCGAGGACGGCGACACGATCGTCATCGCGGGCGAGGACGTCGCCCAGGGGGACGATCTTCCCATCGCGCCGGCCGTCCTCGGCTCGGTCCTGCGTCCCGGCAACGACGTCCTCATCGACGACGGGCTCGTCCGGCTTCGCGTCGAGAACGTGGAGCGCGGTCGTGCGCGCTGCGCGGTGATCGCCGGCGGCTCCATCCGCGCGCACAAGGGCGTCAACCTCCCCGGCATCCCGCTGCCCATCCCGTCGCTGACGCGCAAGGACCTCGACGACCTCGAGTTCGCGCTCGCAGCAGGCGTCGACTACGTCGCGCTCTCGTTCGTCCGCTCGGCATCCGACGTGAAGGCGCTCAGCACGCTCATCGAGGCACGGGGCTCCCACGCGTGGGTGATCGCGAAGATCGAGAAGGCGGAGGCCGTCGCTGCGCTCGACGAGATCCTCGCCGAGGCGCACGGCGTGATGGTCGCGCGCGGCGACCTCGGCGTCGAGATCGGCGCCGCCGAGGTGCCGCTCCTGCAGAAGCGCATCATCCTCCACGCGCTCGAGCGCGGGAAGCCGGTGATCACCGCGACGCAGATGCTCGAGTCGATGATCACCTCGCCCGAGCCGACGCGCGCCGAAGCCTCGGACATCGCAAACGCGATCCTCGACGGCACCTCGGCGATCATGCTCTCCGGCGAGACCGCCGTCGGCAAGCACCCGGTCGAGGCCGTTCGCGTGATGGATCGGATCGCGCTCGCCGTCGAGCCCAGCCTCGACTACCGGCACGAGATCCCGCTCGCGAGCGACGACCCGACGATCGGCCAGGCGATGTCCAACGCCGCGTGCGACATCGCCGAGGCGCTCTCGGCGAAGGCGATCCTCGTGCCGACGTTCACCGGGCGCACCGCCTCGGCTGTTGCCCGCCTCCGGCCGAGGCGGGCGATCGTGGCGCTGACGCACAAGCCGGAGTCGCTGCGGCACATGGCACTCGAGTGGGGCGTCACGCCGATCTGGATCCCGGAGATGGACGACGTCGAGGACCTCTGGGACCGGTCGATCGACGCAGCGCGCGTCGCGGGCGTCGTCCTGCCCGGCGAGCGCGTCGTGATCACCGCAGGGACAGCGGTCAACATCCCGGGCTCGACGAACGTCATCAAGGTCGACGTCGCCTGAGGCGCGCTCGCGCGGCCGGCCGCCGACCGCCCGCACAACCACCCCCAGGGGCACCCCCGGTGCCCTGATGTCACGGTATCGAGCAATGCGTCACGGGTGGGTCACGGCTCTGTGCCGACTCCGTGACGAGCAGGCGGTGTTCCGCCTGCCCGAGCGTGCGGCGATCCGCGACGCGAGCATGCGAAGGGGGTCCGGACCGCACGGCGAAGGGTGCGCGGTGCGACGAGCGCGGAGGGAGAGCGAGGCGAAGGGGCGCGCGGGCGGGCGGCGTCGTGCGGCGCGCACGACCGCGCGGAAGCGCAGCTCCCGCGCGGAGGATGCGGCGGCGCGGTCGCAGGCCGCGAAGAGCTCGGGCCGTCGCCGGCGCGGGCCGCTGCGCAGGCTGCGACTCCCCGGGTGGCTGCTGCCGCTCGTCGTGCTGGGCGCCGTCGGCTTCCTCTACTTCCAGCCGATCACGACGTACCTCGAGACCCGCCAGCAGCTCGCCGACCGCCGCTCGGAGGTCGCGACCCTGCGCGCCGAGCGCGCCCGCGTGACCGCGCGCCTCGAGCGGGCGACGAGCCTCGAGGAGCTCGCGCGGGCCGCGCGCCGGATCGGGTACGTGCGCCCCGACGAGCACCTGTTCATCGTCAAGGGCACGGCCGCCTGGTCCCGGAAGCACTCGGGCTGACCGCGCCGCTACCGTCCGCGACATGGACGATCGCGCCGTCGTCGCGCTCCAGCTCGGCCGTGAGCCCCGCGCCTTCCGGCGGGTCGTCGCACGCTGCCCCTGGGGCCGCCCGGCCGTCACCGAGCAGGCCCCGTACGGCCCGGGCGGGGAGCCGTTCCCCACGACCTACTACCTCACCTGCCGCCATCTCGTCGCCGCCGTCTCCCGGCTCGAGGCCGTGGGCGGCGTCGAGCGGTGGACCGCGGTGGTCGCAGACGATCCGGCGCTCGGCGACGAGCTCGAGCGGGCCACGTCGGAGCAGGTCGCGATCCGGCGCGAGCTCGCGGCGGGCGAGACCGGCGCCGACTCGGGCGACTCGCTCTCCTTCGGGATCGGCGGCTCCCGCAACCCCGGCGCGCTCAAGTGCCTCCACGCACACGTCGCCTACGCGCTCGCTCGGCCGGGGTACCGGATCGGCGAGGCGGTCATCGCGGAGATCCCCGAGCAGTGGCCCGCGACGTGCTGCACGACCGTTCCTCCCGGCGTCTAGCATCGCGCCGATGTCGTCCGTCGCAAGCGCCCGCCGGGAGTGGGAGGAGGGGAGCAGGCGCTTCTTCGAGGCGGCGCGCGACCCCGCCCGGGCAGACGTGCTGCACCAGCAGCTCGACGCGGTGACCGTGGAGCTCCGGCGGCGGGTCGGCGGGACCTTCACGCTCGCCGAGCTGGCCGAGGCATACGCCGGCGCCGAGCGATGGGTCCTCCAGGCGGTCGAGGAGCGCGCGCCGTCGAAGGGGTGGGCCCGCACGGCGTCGCTCGCCGCCGACGCGGCGTTCCACGCGTACAGCCGCGGCGCGCAGGACTACGAGCCGTGAGCGACCTCGACGCGCGCCTTGCGCGGCGCCGCGGGCCGCGCGCGCGGCGCTGGCCGAAGATCGCGCTCGCCGTGGTGCTCGCCGTCCTCCTCTTCGCGGTCGGTCTCGCGCTCGGCCTGGCACTCGAGGACCGGCCCGTGCCCGGCGGCACCCAGACGTCCGTCCGGACGCTCGAGCCGCTTCCGCAGCAGGAGCCCTAGCGGTCAGCAGGCCCGCGACGTGCCTGCGTCAGAGCTCTTCCGATGCCTGGAACAGCCCGGCGACGATCACTCCGATCGCCGCTGCGAGGCTGATCCAGAGCCCGACGCCCCGGTTCGCCCAGAAGAAGTCGTCGGGCACCGAGATCACGCGGATGAGGACGAAGACCGTCCCGATCGCGCCCAACGCGATCGTCAGGAGGCTCTGCGGGACGGCGGAGGGCGTCTCGACGCCCACCTCGCGGAGCACGACGACGAGCACGACCGCGAGCCCGACGAAGAGGACGAGCTTGCCGAGGACGCCCGTGTTCCACCCGAGCGCGGAGATCGTCACGCCTTCGCCTTCCCCGGTGTACCAGCCGGTGAACGACGACACCGCGAGCACGATCCCGGCGACGAGCGCGAGCCCGTCGCCGAGCCCGAACAGCCCGGTGTCGAAGCGCCGTTCCCGCAGCATCAGGCGGGAGCCTATCTCGGACGCCGCCGGCGCGCGGGGACCTCGTATGCTTTCCCCATGTCCGACGAGGGGCGGCAGCCGGCGGGCGAGGGGGTCGCGGGTGCGCTGGAGCGCGACGACGCCCCTTCGCTGGACGCCGACGCAGTTCGACGGTCGTACCAGCAGCACCGCGCCCGGCGACGCGCGCGTGTCGAGCACGTGCGGCGGAGCCGCCGTGCAGGCGCCCGCTTCTGGTTCGTGCTGCTCCTGCTCGTCGCAGCCTGCATGGTGCTCGCGATGACGACGTGGCGCGAGATCGGGCGCCTGTTCGGGCTGTAGGCGCCTCCGGCTCATCGGCCGCCCGCGTCGCATCGGTGGCGCTCGTCGTGCTGATCGCCGTCGTCGTCCCACCGACGCTGATCGCGAACGCGATGCGCGTCCTCGCGACCGACACGTTCGTCCGCTACGAGCTCGGACGCGACGGGTTCCCGCCCGACCGGTACGGGCTCACGGACGAGCAGCGCGAGACGCTCGCGCTCCTCGGTCTCCGGTCGATCGAGGCCGGCTCCGAGGGCATCGCCCTCCTCGAGCGCGCGACGCTGCCGGACGGGTCGCCGGCGTTCGACGAGCGAGAGCTCAGCCACATGGCCGACGTCCGGGCGCTCTTCGTCCCGATCCAGCGCGGCGGGCTCGTCGTCGTCCTCGCGATCGCGGTCCTCGCCGTCGCGCTCGCGCGGACGCGCCTGCGGACGGCCGTCCCGCGTGGCCTGCTGGCCGGGGCGCTCGCGACGCTCGTGGTCGCCGTCCTTCTCGTGCCCGTCATCCTGCTCGGCTTCGACGGGTTCTTCACCCGGTTCCACGAGATGTTCTTCGAGGGCGACAGCTGGCGCTTCTCGAGCACCGACACGTTGATCCGCATCTACCCGGAGCGGTTCTGGGAGGACGTCTCCCAGCTCGCCGCGACGATCACCGTCGTCCAGGCGATCGTTCTCGCCCCGCTGGCATGGTGGTGGCTCCGGTCGGCGAAGAGGAGCGCGGCGTGATCGAGCTGCGGAGAAGGGACGGGGGAGGCGTGCTCCGGATCGGGCATCGAGGCGCGGCGCACATCGCGCCCGAGAACACGATCGACTCCCTTCGAGCCGCCGTCGAGCACGGGGTCGATCTCGTCGAGTTCGACGTGCTCGACCTGCAACGCGGCCCCCTCGTCCTGGCCCACTCCGACCACCTCGACGAGGTGAGCCACGGCAGGGCGACGGGCTCGGTGCGGGAGCGGACGCTCGCCGAGCTGCGGGAGGTCGCGCCCGACCTGCCGACGCTCGACGAGGCGCTGGCGTTCTTCGCCGAGGAGGCGCCGACGGTCGGCCTGCACGTCGACCTGAAGCTCGAGAGGCGCCTCGACGAGCTCGCAGACGCGCTTCGGCGATTCGGGGTCGAGGGGCGGACGGTGGTGTCCTCGTTCCACGTGCCGAGCCTGCACGCGGTCGCGCGCGCGGCGCCGCAGGTGCGGATCGGGTTCACCTATCCGGAGGACCGCTTCGGCGTCTCGCGGCGACGGCTGCTCCACCCCGTGGTCGGCGCGGGCCTGACGGCCGCCCGCGCCGTGACGGCACGGCGCCTGCCGGGCATGATCCGCCGGGCGCGCGCCAGCGCGCTCATGCTGCAGCACCGTCTCGTCACGCCCGGCGCGGTCGCCCGCGCGCACGCGGCCGGGGCGCCGGTTCTCGCCTGGACGGTCGACACGCGGGACGATCTCGACCGCGTCCTGGCCGCCGGGGTGGACGGCGTCATCACGAACGACCCGCGCCTCTTCGGGCCCGCGGATCCATAACGGTTCGTTCACCCGATTCGACCTGGCCCGTGGCTACACTCACCGCGGATGCGCCGCCCGCCGCTCGTAATCGTTTCTGCCTGCATTGCCGCGCTTTTCGCGGTCCTGGGCGCTCCGGCGTTCGCAGACGAGACCACCCCGCCTCCGACGACGACGACGCCTCCGCCGACGACGACCGAGCCGCTTCCGCCTCCCGGGCCGAAGCTGATCGAGCCCGGCGTCACGATCGGCGGGCTCCTCGTCGGTGGGCTGACGGCCCCCGAGGCGCGCGCTCTCGCCGAGGAGCGGTTCCGCCGTCCGGTGACCCTCGTCGTGTCGCCCGGCCGCAAGATCCGCGTCGACCCGTCCGAGCTGGGCGCGGCTGCGCACTTCCTGAAGGCCGTCAAGACCGCCGTGCGCGTGCGGACGCCGGGGTTCGCCGTGCCGCTTCGGGTCGACGTCAAGCAGTCGAAGCTGCAGGGCTACCTCGCCGACATCGCGGCCAAGACCGACCGTGAGCCCGTCGACGCGAGCCTCGCGCTCCGCAACTTCCAGCCGGTCGCCCGCAAGTCGAAGCCGGGCATCCGGCTCAAGCAGGTCGATCGCCGCACAGCGCCTCAGCCTCGCCATCCGCAAGCACGAGCGGACGCCGTTCGCCCTCCCGTACCAGGAGCTGCGCCCGGAGATCACGGAGGAGGACCTCGGCCAGGTGATCGTGATCAAGCGCGAGTCGCGCATGCTCCTCTACTACAACGGCACGAAGCTGAAGCGCACGTTCAGGGTCGCGACGGGGCAGTCGTCGTTCCCGACGCCGATCGGGAAGTTCGAGATCATCAACATGCAGCGGAACCCGTGGTGGTACCCGCCGCAGGGCTCCGCCTGGGCCGAAGGCGAGGAGCCCGTGCCCCCGGGCCCGTCGAACCCGCTCGGGACTCGCTGGATGGGGATCTCCTCGCCGTACGTCGGCATCCACGGCACCCCCAACGCCGCCTCGATCGGCTACTCGGCATCGCACGGCTGCGTGCGCATGCTCATCCCGCAGGTCGAGTGGCTGTTCGAGCAGGTCGAGGTGGGGACGCCCGTGTTCATCGTCCGCGCGTGACCGGAACGGTCCAGCGCGTCGGCCAGGCGATCGCGCTCATCGGGGTCGCCGCCCTCCTCGGGCTGCTCGTCTGGAAGGTCGCGTTCGGGAACGAGGACGGCGCCGCCGACGATCTCGCACGGGGCGAGGTCGTCACCGCGCCGGCGTTCGACCTCGACCGCCTCGACCAGGACGGGACGCTCTCCATGGCAGAGCTCCGCGGGAAGGCCGTGGTCGTCAACTTCTGGGCGTCCTGGTGCATCCCGTGCCGCGACGAGGCGCCGGTGCTGCAGCAGACCTACGAGCGCTACCGCGACCAGGGGCTCGTCGTGCTCGGCGTCGACGTCAACGACTTCCGGCAGGACGCGCGCAGCTTCATGAGGAAGTTCGGGCTCACGTACCCGGTCGTGTACGACGGCAAGGGCTCGACGGTCGGAAAGTGGGGGGTCCGTGGCTTCCCCGAGACGTTCTTCGTCGACCGCTCCGGAAAGCTCGTCGGCGAGCGGATCTCGGGTGCGGTCGACATCGAGCGGAACCGCGACGCCTTCGAGCGCGGCGTCGCGCTCGCTCTCGGCTCGAAGCAGTGAGACGTCTCGCGCTCGTCGCGGTCGCGGCCGTGCTGGCCCTGGCGGCGACCGCCGCCGCGGCTCCGAACCCCGCCGACCTCGAGGCCGAGCTCGTCTGCCCGACCTGCGACACGACGCTCGACCAGTCGAACGCGCCGGTCGCGCAGCGGATGAAGCAGATCATCCGGCTGCACATCGCCGCGGGCTGGACGGAGGCCGAGATCAAGGCCGACCTCGTCGACCAGTTCGGCCCGGGCGTGCTCGCCGAGCCGCCGAAGTCCGGCTTCGACCTGCTCGCCTGGCTGCTCCCGCTCGGACTGCTCGTCGCGGGCGCGCTCGGGGTGGGGATCGTCGCGTGGGGGTGGAGCCGTCGGCGCGACGCGCGCGACGACGACGAGGAGCCTCCGGGCCGCCTCGACCCCGAGCTCGAGCAGCGCCTCGACGCGGAGCTCGAGCGGTTCGACGCATGAGCGCCGGCGAGATCCCGGTCGCGCTGCTCGCGGGGTTCCTCTCGTTCCTGGCGCCGTGCGTCCTGCCGCTCGTGCCCGGGTACCTGTCCGCCGTGTCCGCGGTGAACGCGGACGAGCTCGGCCGGCCCGGGACCGCGCGGCGGGTCGTGATCTCGAGCATCCCGTTCGTCCTCGGGTTCACCGCGGTCTTCGTGACGCTCGGCGTCGGCGCCTCGCTGCTCGGAGGCAGCCTCTTCCGCGACCAGTTCCTGCTCGAGCAGATCGCGGGCTTCGTGCTCGTCGTCTTCGGCCTCGCGTTCATGGGGCTCCTGCCCTGGCCCGAGCGGCTCGTCGGAGCCGGCATCGTCCGCGGGGCTCGCTCCCGCGGCTCGCGCGTGCTCCTCGGCGGCGCGTTCGCCGTGTGCGCCGCGCCGTGCATCGGGCCCGTCCTCGCGGCGATCCTCGTCCTCGCCGGCTCCTCGGAGACCGCGCTCGACGGCGCGATCCTCCTCGCCGTCTACTCGCTCGGGCTTGCGATCCCGTTCGTGCTGGTCGGCGCCGCGTTCACGCGCATGATGGGCGCCTTCCGCTGGCTCCGCGACCACTACCGGGCGATCCAGTTCGCCGGCGGCCTCGTCATGGTCGTGCTCGGCCTGCTGCTCTTCTTCGGCCGCTTCTACGTGCTGCGGATCTACGTCAACCGCGCGCTCGAGTGGCTCGGGCTCGAGCCGGTCTTCTGAGCCGCGCTCACCTCCGGAAGCGCACCCAGGCGACCTCCGTGCCGCCCGCGTAGCCGCGGATCTCGCGCACGCTCGGCAGCTGGACGAGGACGGGCGCGACCGGCGGCTGCCCGACACGGCTCCGGCTGACCCGGTAGCTGCGAACAGGCCCGCTCCGCCCGGTGATGCGGAGCTCCGTGACGCGCGGTTGCACCCGGCCGACGAGCACCCGCGTGCCGCGAGGAAGCGGTCCCTCCGCTGAACACCGCGATGCAGAGCGGCTCGGTGCAGGGCGGCAGGCACGCGAAGGGGCCCGGCGCGACCCTGCTGCCCTGGAACGCGACCCCGACGCAGGAGCGTCCCGTGAGCGAGCGGAACGACACCAGCAGGGCGCGCACACCGGGCTTCGGCACCCACGACGCGCAGCGCGGAGCGAAGGAGAATCGGGTGAGCCGGGCTCGGACGGCTCGCACGCGGGCCGTGCGCACCTGCGGCGAGGAGGTCGCGGCGGAGCTCTCCGACGATCGGCGTCGACTGGTCGACCTGCCCTGTCGGGCGGAGCGCCGAGTCGCTGGCGAACGCTGCCGCCGTCGTGCTCACCAGCACGAGCATCGCGACGATGAGGAGCCGCAGCCGCACGGCTCAGATTCGCACAGGAAGCAGGTCGAGCAAACCTTCGGACACCCGCGCCGACGCCGCCTCGACCTGGCCGAGGACGGACGACACGTCGACGCCGCGATGCGCGGGCGCGTAGGGGCCGAGGCGCCGCGTCGCCTTCTCCAGCTGGCGCGACGCGCCGGGCGCATTGCCGCGAGACGCGTGGTGCCACGCGACCGTGACGTGGACGAGCCCCTGGAGGAAGTCCCGCTCGGGCTCCGGGGCGTCGCGCCATTCGTCCTCCAGCGCCTCGTGGGCGTCGAACCAGCGCTCGTCGCGCATCAACCCGATTCCCTCCTCGAGCGTCACCGTCCGGGCTCCTCGAAAGCCGGGCACCGTGGTATACCGTGGCCCATGTCGACCATCCTGCTCGTCGGGGTCGACCTCATGTTCCGCTCGAAGCTCGAGGGGCTGCTCGACGGGTACCGACTCGTCACGAGCGACAGCGTCGACGCGCCCGATCTCGTCATCTGCGACATCTCGCGCGTCGAGGCCGAGGACGTCGCGGACGCCTGGCCCGAGACGCCGATTCTCGGCTTCACGAACCACACCGACACGCACGGGCTCCAGCGGGCGCACGCCGCGGGGTTCGACCAGGTGATCGTGAAATCCGCGCTCGTGGAGCGGGCTCGGCAGGTCGTGGACGAGCTCGTCGTCGCATGAGGCTTGCCCGCGAAGCGGCCTCCGTCGCGCGGAGCCCTGCGCTGATCCCCGCCTTCGGCGGGGCACATCCCTGAAGGCGCCCGCTTCGCGGTCGCATGCTGCGCCGATGACGGCCGCGCAGCGGCCGCTTGGTAGGCTCGGTCCGGCGATGACGTACATCATCAGCGAGCCCTGCATCGACATCAAGGACCGTTCCTGCGTCGATGTCTGCCCGGTCGATTGCATCCACGAGTTCGAGCGGATGCTGATCATCGATCCCGAGGAGTGCATCGACTGCGGGGCCTGCGAGCCCGAGTGCCCCGTCGAGGCGATCTTCCCCGAGGACGCCCTGCCGGACAAGTGGGAGCCGTTCGTGAAGATCAACTACGCCTTCCCGCAGGGCGCCGAGGCGGTGAACCCGCTCGTTCAGGCCTACGCCGAAGAGCACAACGTCCAGAACGAGCCGCTCGAGTGACCTTGCTCGCGAAGCGAGATTCCGCAGGAGCGGAATCTCGCCGCTGATCCCCGCCTTCGGCGGGGCACATCCCTGAAGGCGTCGCCTCCGGCGCCGCAACTGCGATGAGACCGCCTACAGCCTCGCCGCTGACGGCGGCAGCGTGAGGCGGATCGTCGTGACGTCGCCGGCGCGCGTCGCCTCGAATGTCCCGTTGAGCTCGGAGGCGCGCTCGGCGAGGCCGTCGAGCACGGCCTGACGGCGCTCGGGGGCCCCGTCGTCCGAGACGGTGAGCTCGACGCCGCCGGTCGGCGTCCGGACGAGCGAGACGGCCACCGCGCTCGGCGGGCCACGGCGCGCCGCCTGGTCGAGTGCCTCGCGGATCACCTGGAAGACGCTCGACCGCGCGCCCTCGCCGAGCCCGTCCTCGTCGATCGCGAGCTCGACCGTCGCGCCGCGCCGCCCGACGGTCCGGTCGGCGACCTCGCGGACGGCGGCTCCGAGCCCGACCTGATCGAGGGTCACCGGCTCGAGGCCGGCGACGATGCCACGGAGCTCGTCCGCCGTGTCCCGCGCGACGGCGAGCGCGCGCGCCGCGATGGGGCGCCCACCCTGCAGGTCGTCGGAGTCGAGGGCGTGCGTCAGAGCGTCGAGCATCTGCGACAGCGCGGCGACGTGCTGGACGGGGCCGTCGTGGAGCTGCTCGGCGATCCGGCGTCGCTCGGCGCGCTCCGCGAGCAGGCGCTCCGCGACGACGTGATCGTCGCTCAATCGATCATCGCCTCGCGGAGCGCGATGGCGACCGCCTGGGTGCGGGTCTCCGCCTCGAGCTTCGCGAGGATGTGCCGGACGTGGCTCTTCACCGTCTCCTGCGAGATGAAGAGCCGCTGCGCGACATCCGCGTTCGACATCCCGTCGGCCAGCAGCTGGAGGATCTCGCGCTCGCGCCCCGTGAGGATCTCCTGGCCGTCGCGGCCGGACGCGAGCGACGGGATCAGCGCGGGGTCGACGAAGGTCTCGCCGGCCGCGACCTTCTCGATCGCCTTGAGCAGCGTCTCGTGCGGCGCCTCCTTGAGGATGTAGCCGCGGGCACCCGACTCGAGCCCGCGCTGCAGGAGGGCCCGCTCGCTGTACGCGGTGAACACGAGGACTCGTGCCTCGGGGACGCGCGTGAGGATCTCCTCCGTCGCCTCGATGCCGTCCATCTGCGGCATCCGCAGGTCCATGATCACGACGTCGGGTCGGCGGCGCTCGGTCAGCGAGACGGCCGTCTCGCCGTCGCCCGCCTCGCCCACGACGCGGATGTGCGGCGAGCGCAGCAGTGCCAGCCGCAGGCCCTCGCGAACGACCTCGTGATCGTCCGCGATCAGAACCGTGATCTCCCCGTTCTCCGCCACGTCGGGGATTCTACGAGGGCGAAAGGATGATTCCTCGCGCGGACTACAACGAGAGCGCGAGTTGCTCGGGCTCGGGCTCGGGGCTGAATGGTCGGCCGACGCGGCCTCGACCACTCTCGCGCGAGGGCTCGCACCGTCGCGCGGACGGGCTCCGTCTCGGCCGCGGGGAGGTACGCGCGCCCCTCGTACAGCTGCTCGTAGCGCGGCAGCAGCTCGGGCCAGTCGCGCGCCAGCGCCTCGAGAAAGTGCTCGCGCGTCCCGGGGCGGAGGTACAGCACGTTCGCCCAGATGCCCGTCGCGCCGGCGGCGCGGGCCTCCCGGACGACGTCGTCGAGGAGCCGGGGGTCGTCGGAGAGACCGGGGAGGATCGGCGCGAGCGCGACGCCGCAGTCGATGCCCGCCTCGGTCAGGACACGGACGGTCTCGAGGCGTTGGCGGGGCGGTGCCGTGCCGGGCTCGGTCGCGCGCCAGACCCGCTCGTCGAGCGTCGGCACCGAGAAGCTGACGTGCACCTTCGCGCGACGGGCCGCGTCGACGAGCACGTCGACGTCCCGCCGGACCATGGGGCCGCGCGTGATGAGCGAGAACGGCGTGCGGCTGCGCCCGAGCTCGACGATGCACGCGCGCGTCAGCCGGTAGCGCCCCTCGGCGGGCTGGTACGGGTCCGTCGCGGCGCCCACGGCGACGCTCTCCCGCTTCCAGGACGGCCGCGAGAGCTCGCGCCGGAGCACGTCGGCGACGTTGACCTTGACGCGGATCGAGCGTCCGTACCGGTCGTCGGACGGGCGGTCGGCACGCGCCTCGAACGCCCGGACGTAACAGAACGTGCAGCGATGAGCGCAGCCCGTGTACGGGTTGAGCGACCAGTCGAACGGCATGCCCTTCACGCGGTTCAAGGCCGACCGGCACTCGTCCTCGCGGTACTCGACGCGCATGCCACCACGATAGAACATATGTTCGCTCGGATCCAGGGATCCGTGCGCGGAGAGCGAGCGCGTCTGCGGGCGTCGCGCGCGCCGGTCAGGCCGACGCGGCCAGCACCATGCCGGCGGCGACCGTCTCGTTCGTGGCCTCGTCGACGAGCACGAACGCGCCGGTCTGGCGGTTCACCGAGTACGGATCGACGAGCAGCGGGCCGGCGAGGCGGAGGCGGACTCGCGCGAGGTCGTTCAGCCCGAGGCCGTCCGCCGGCACCTGCTCGAGCGCGTCGACGTCGAGCACCGAGGTCACCTCGTCGAGGATCGCGCGGGACCAGCGCGTCGTCTGCTTGAGGGCGAGGCGCGCGCCCGTCTGGACGGCGCGCTCGCTCATCCAGCACACGGTCGCCTCGAGCTCCCGGGCCGCGACGGGAGGATCCGCCGGATCGCAGAGCATGTCGCCCCGGGCGACGTCCACGTCGTCCGAGAGCCGGACGACGACGGACTGGCCCTGCACGGCGACGTCGAGCGGCCCGTCGTGCGTCTCGACCGACGCGACCGTCGTCCGCAGCCCCGAGGGGAGGACGACGACCTCGTCGCCGGCGCGCCACTCGCCACCCGCGACCTGGCCCGCGTAGCCCCGGTAGTCGTGGTGCTCGTCCGACATCGGCCGGACCACCCACTGCACGGGGAAGCGGCGGTGCGACGCGTCTCGGTCTCCGGCGATCTCGATCGTCTCGAGCCGCTCGAGGAACGTGCCGCCGTCCCACCAGCGCATCCGCTCCGACGGCTCGACGACGTTGTCGCCGGGAAGCGCCGCGATCGGGACCGCGATCTCGTCGCGCACGCCCAGCCGCTCGGAGAGGTCGCGCAGCTCCGCTTCGATCTCGCGGAAGCGCGCCTCGTCGAAGTCGACGAGGTCCATCTTGTTGACCGCGAAGACGATGTGCGGGATGCCGAGCGTCGCGGCGATGAACGTGTGCCGCCGCGTCTGCTCGATCACGCCCTTGCGGGCGTCGAGGAGGACGACCGCGACGTCGGCCGTCGAGGCGCCCGTGACCATGTTCCGCGTGTACTGGACGTGCCCCGGGGCGTCCGCGAGCTGGAAGCGGCGCGTCGGGGTGACGAACGAGCGGTACGCGACGTCGATCGTGATCCCCTGCTCGCGCTCCGCGCGGAGACCGTCGGTGAGCAGCGCGAGGTTGACGTAGCCGTCGCCGCGGCGCTCGCTCGTCTCCTCGACGTGCTCGAGCTGGTCCGCCATCACCTGCTTCGAGTCGTAGAGGAGGCGGCCGATCAGGGTCGACTTGCCGTCGTCGACCGAGCCGCACGTGACGAGGCGGAGCAGCTCGCTGTCGGCGGCCGGGCCGGTGAGCATCTCGGCGAGATCGATGCTGCTCATCAGAAGTACCCGACCCGCTTGCGGTCTTCCATCGCGGCCTCCGAGACCTTGTCGTCGGCGCGCGTCTCGCCGCGCTCCGTGACGCGCGTCGCCGCGATCTCGCGGACGACCTCCTCGATCGTCGCCGCGTGCGAGCGGACGCCGCCGGTGCACGACATGTCGCCGACCGTGCGGAACCGCACCCACTCGCTGAACGGCTCCTCGTGCGGGTACCGCTCGATGAACTCCGACGCGGCGTAGAGCATCCCGTCGCGCTCGAAGACCTCGCGCTCGTGCGCGAAGTAGATCAGGGGGAGGTCGAGCTGCTCGCGCGCGACGTACTGCCACACGTCGAGCTCGGTCCAGTTGGAGATCGGGAACACCCGCACCTGCTCGCCCTTGCGGATGCGGCCGTTGTAGAGGTTCCAGAGCTCGGGGCGCTGCGCGCGCGGGTCCCACTGCCCGAAGTCGTCGCGGAACGAGAAGATCCGCTCCTTCGCGCGCGAGCGCTCCTCGTCGCGGCGCGCGCCGCCGATCGCGGCGTCGAAGCCGTGCTCCGTCATCGCGTCGAGCAGCGTCGTCGTCTGGAGCTGGTTGCGGGAGGCGCGAGGGCCCGTCTGCTCGACGACGCGGCCCTGGTCGATCGACTCCTGCACCGACGCGACGACGAGCCGCTCGCCGAGCTCGGCGACGCGCCGGTCGCGGAACTCGATCGCCTCGGGGAAGTTGTGCCCCGTGTCGATGTGCATGAGCGGGAACGGGAAGCGCCCCGGCCGGAAGGCCTTCTCGGCGAGGCGCAGGAGGACGATCGAGTCCTTCCCGCCCGAGAAGAGGAGGACGGGCCGCTCGAGCTCGGCGGCGACCTCGCGCATGATGTGGATCGCCTCCGCCTCGAGCGCGTCGAGGTGGGTCAGGCGGACGGGGTCGATGATGCTCATTCGCGGCTCTCGTGCTCTGTCAGGCGTGGAGCCCGCACTCCGTCTTTCCGGTGCCGGCCCAGCGGCCCTCCCGGCCCGTGCCGGGGGCGGTGCAGTGCGTGCAGCCGATCGAAGCGTATCCGCGCTCGTGGAGCGGGTTGACGGGGAGCTCGCGCTCGCGGATGTACGCCCAGACGTCGTCGTTCGTCCAGTCGGCCAGCGGGCTCGCCTTCCAGAGCTCGTGCCGGTCGTCCCAGCCGAGCTTCGGGGTGTCCGCCCGGCTCGCGGACTGGTCGCGCCGCACGCCCGTGATCCATCCGTCGAGACCGGAGAGCGCGGTGCCGAGCGGGCCGATCTTGCGGATCGAGCAGCAGAGGTCGGGGTTGCTCTCCCAGAGCCGGTCGCCGTGCGTCGCGGCCTGGCGCCCGAGCGACGGGCCCTCGAAGACCTCGATGCGAATCCCGTAGCGGCGCTCGATCTCGCGCCAGACGCCGTACGTCTCGGGGAACAGAACGTGCGTGTCGAGCGCGAACACGCGGGCCTTCGGGTCGTGCTCCAGCAGCATGTCGAGGAGGACGCTCTCCTCCTTCTGGAACGAGCACGCGAGCGCGACCTCGGGGTTGAGCGCCTCGAGCATCGTCGCGATCACGCGCTGCGCGTCGAGCGACTCGACGTCGGTCTCGCCGACGAGCTCTGCGACGTCCCGGTCCATCGCCGCGAACGGTACCACTCATGAGGAATACTTATCGTGTGAATTAGCGTCGTTCGTGCGACCTCGGCGCGCGGCGTAGTGTTGACGCGTGGACGAGCTCGCCGGTGGGATCAGGCGCGTCACGCTCCCGCTGCCGACGCGGCCGGGGCACGTCCACGCCTACCTGCTGCCCGGGGACGACGGCTGGACGCTCGTGGACACCGGTCTCGGCCTGCCCGACGCACGCGACCGGTGGGCCGCCGAGCTCGAGGAGCTCCCCGGGCCGGTCGCCCGGATCTTCGTCACCCACTTCCACCCGGATCACGTCGGCGCCGCCCGCGACGTCGCCGAGCTCACCGGCGCTCCGGTTGCTCAGGGGCGGCTCGACTACGAGCAGTGCGCGCTCGTGTGGGGCGGCGACGACTGGGCCGACGTGCTCGTCGACTGGTTCCGCCGGCACGGCGTCCCCGACGAGGTGACATCCGAGCTCGTCGAGCAGGGATCGGTGTACCGGCCGTTCATCCGCTTCCAGCCCGACCCCGAGCTGATCGAGCCCGGCGACCTGGTGGACGGCTGGGAGGCCGTCGCCGCGCCCGGGCATGCGGACGGCCAGCTGATGCTCCACCGCGACGGGACCCTCGTCGCCGCCGATCATCTCCTCGACCGCATCTCGCCGACCGTCGGCCTCTGGCCGCAGAGCCGGCCCGACCCGCTCGGCGACTACCTCGACGCGCTCGAGGAGACGATCGCGCTCGAGCCGTCGCTCGCCGTCGCCGGGCACGGGGAGCCGATCGCCGACCCTTCGGGGCGGGCCCGTCAGCTCCTCGCCCACCATCGCGACCGGCTCGAGGCGACCGCGGCGGCGCTCTCCGCCGAGCCGAGGACGGGCTACGAGGTCTCGTTCCCGCTCTTCGGCAGCGACCTGAAGGCGTCGGCGCGGCGCTTCGCGGTCGCCGAGGCGCTCTCGCACCTCGAGCGGCTCGTGCGCGACGGCGCCGCTCGTCGCCACGAGAGCGCCGACGGCGTTGCCTATACTTCCGCCTGAGTTGGACGGCGAGCTACCGCCCAGTACCCGCGCCCCGGGAAGCGGGGCGCCCATCCTCCCGTCAGGCAAACGCGATGACTGACGCCGCGCGCATCATCGCCGTCCTCGGGCTCGTCGTCGGCACGGCGATCTTCGTCGCCGCCGAGTACGCGCTCGTCACGGCGCGCCGCCACCGGCTCGAGGAGCGCGCGCGACCGCGGCAACCGCGCCGCCCGGACGGCGCTCCGGCTGATGGACGAGCCGGGCCGGTTCATCTCGACGGTTCAGGTCGGGATCACGGTCTTCGGGATCGCCCTCGGTGCGCTCGGCGAGCCCCTCGTCTCGCGGTACTTCGACTTCCTGCCGCGCGGCGTGGCCTTCGCGATCTCCTTCTCCGTGCTGACGTACCTGAGCGTCGTCCTCGGCGAGCTCGTCCCGAAGGCCGTCGCCCTCCAGAAGGCCGAGAGGCTCGCGCTCGCGCTCGCCGTGCCCATCGACCTGCTCTCGAAGGCGTTCGCACCGGTCGTGTGGCTCCTGCAGCACTCGTCCAACGCCGTGCTGCGCGTGATGCGGATCAAGCCGGCGCCCGTCGGGATGATCGCCTTCACGCGTGAGGACATCCGGCACTCCGTCGCGGCCGCCGAGGACGTCGGGGAGATCCAGACGGCCGAGGAGGAGATGCTCTACAAGGTCTTCGACTTCGCCGAGAAGGAGGCGGCGGACGTGATGGTGCCGCGGCCCGACGTCGTCGGGCTGTCGATCGACCTGCCGCCCGACGAGGCGCTGCGCAAGGTCCTCGAGTCGCCGTACACGCGGTATCCCGTGTATCGC
Organism: uncultured Actinomycetes bacterium; assembly: GCA_963712255.1. GTDB lineage: Bacteria > Actinomycetota > Thermoleophilia > Gaiellales > Gaiellaceae > Gaiella. The sequence goes on along the minus strand of CAVQHL010000004.1, from coordinate 124,066 downwards.
GAGTCGCTCGACGACATCGTCGGCATCCTCCACATCCGCGCGCTCGTCGAGGCGCTCGAGGATCGGGAGATCGACGCAGGCGAGCTCGAGCGGCTCCTCCATCCGGCATACGTCGTCCCCGAGACGAAGGACCTCGCCGCGCTCCTCGGCGGAGTTCCGCAAGGCGAACCAGCACATGGCGGTCGTCGTCGACGAGTACGGCGCCACGGCCGGGATCGTGACGCTCGAGGACATCCTCGAGGAGATCGTCGGCGACATCGAGGACGAGTTCGACCTTCCCGACGAGTCCGTCGAGCGCCTCGACGACACGCGGATCCGGATCTCGGGGTCGTTCACGATCGACGACTTCAACGAGCAGTTCGGCAGCTCGATCGACGACGAGGACTTCCATACCGTGGCCGGGCTTCGTGTTCGGGAACCTCGGGCGCGCCGCCGAGATCGGCGACGTCGTCGTGGACCACGGCCTGCAAGTTCACCGTCCTCGAGACGAGCGGGTCGCGGATCCAGCGGCTCGAGGTCGAGTTCCTCCCCGCTTCCGTCGGCGCCGACGACACGCCCGAAGCGGCCTGACCTCACCGCTCCGCCACCGGGACTTCTCGCTCTACGTCGTCGCCACCGTGGCGACCGCGTTCGCGATCGAGATGACGTTCGTCGCGATCGGGTGGCAGGTCTACTCGATCAATCGCAATCCGCTCGACCTCGGCCTCGTCGGGCTCGCGATGTTCCTGCCGTTGCCGCTGCTCGCGCTCCCGGCAGGACACCTCGCCGACCGGTACCCGCGGCGCACCGTGCTCGCGGTGTCGGTCGCGCTCGACGCGGTCGTGACGGTCGGCCTCCTCGCCGTGACGCGGTCGGGCGCCGACGAGACCTGGCCGTTCTACCTCCTCGCGTTCGGGACGGGCGTCGCCTCCGCGCTCGGTGCGCCGTCCGGGCGGGCCCTCGTGCCGTCGCTCGTGCCGCAGGAGCTCCTCGTCCGCGCTTTCGCGCAGCGGTCGGCCGCGTTCCAGGCGTCCGTCATCTGCGGCCCGGCGCTCGGCGGGCTGCTCTTCGCGATCCACCCGGAGCTCGTCTACGCGGTCGCAGCGGGCTTCTCGGTCGTCGCCCTCGTCGCGGTCCTCGCCCTGCGCACCGGCCGCGAGGGCGTCGGCGACGGCTCACCGGACCTCGCGAGCGTCCTCGGCGGCGTCCGGCTCGTCCGGCGGACGCCCGTGCTCCTCGGCGCGATCTCGCTCGATCTGTTCGCCGTGCTCTTCGGCGGCGCGGTCGCCCTCCTGCCGGTGTTCGCCCGTGACGTGCTCGAGGTCGGGCCGGCGGGTCTCGGCGTGCTCCGCGCCGCGCCCGCCGTCGGCGCTCTCGTCGCCGCGGTCGTCATGTCGCGCTGGCCGGTCCGCCGTCGTGCGGGAGGGACGCTGCTGACCGTGGTCGCCGCCTACGGCGTCACGATGATCGTCTTCGGGCTCTCGCAGGCGATGTGGCTCTCGCTCCTCGCGCTCGCGGTCGGCGGCGGCGTCGACATGGTGAGCGTCGTCCTCCGCCAGACGATCCTCCCGCTCGTCACGCCGGACGAGCTGCGCGGACGGGTCAACGCCGTCGAGATGGTGTTCATCAGCGCGTCGAACGAGCTCGGCGCGTTCGAGTCGGGCGTGGCGGCCGCGCTCGTCGGGGCGGTGCCGGCCGTCGTGATCGGCGGCGTCGTGACCATCTGCGTCGCGGTCGCGTGGACGCGGTTCTTCCCCGACCTGCGCCACGTCGACCGCCTCGACGAGCTTCGGCCGGCCGCGACGACCGCCTAGCGGCGCGCGCGTGCGAGCAGCCGGGAGGCGGCGAGCCCGCGGAGCGACGCGTCGAGCAGCTCGACCGGGTGCAGGGCGGGGAGGGACGTGCCCGCCCGGCCGATCGCCTGCGAGACCTGGACGAGGCAGCCCGGGTTCGCGCTCGCGTAGACGTCGGGCTCCGTCGCGAGGACGTTCGCGGCCTTCCGATCGCCGAGCTGCCGTGCCGCCTCGGGCTGGGTGATGTTGTAGATCCCGGCAGAGCCGCAGCAGAGCTCCTGCTCGGCCGGCTCGAGGACGGCGAGCCCGGGGATGCGCTCGAGCACCGGACGCCAGGCCGCGGGCAGGCGCTGCGCATGACGGAGGTGACAGGAGTCCTGGTAGGCGACCGTGAGCTCGAGTGGGTGGAGCGTCGGCAGCTCCGCTGCGGCGAGCGCCTCCGTCACGTCGAGCGCCGGCACGTCGTGATCCTTCAGGTGCGAGCCGCACCCCGACGCGTTCACGACGATCGTGTCCACGTCGGCGAAGCTCGCGCGGAGTCGCTCCGTGAACCGCGCCGACTCCTTCGCCCGCCCGGCGTGCGCCGAGAGCGCGCCGCAGCAGCCCTGCGGCGGCGCGACCACCTCGTACCCGGCCGCAGCGAGAACGCGCGCCGTCGCGGTGTTGACGTCGCCGAAGAGGACCGACTGGACGCAGCCCGTGAGCAGGCCGACGCGCCGAGCCGCTTGCAGCTTCTCGTCACGAGCGGCGGTCACCGCCGGCGGTCGCTCGCCCGAGCGCCACGCAGGCGCGACGTCGAGCATCGGCTTCACCCAGCCCGGCGACGGGAGCGCGCGGCCGAGCGGGGCGAGGCGCATCGCCCAGCGCATGCGGCGGGGGTACGGCAGCGTCGCGAAGAGGAGCCGCCGCTGCATCCGCTCGCCGCGCGTGCGGGGATGCTCCGCCTCGACGACCGCCCGCGTCTCCTCGATCAGCCGGTCGTAGCGAACGCCGGACGGGCAGCTCGAGAGGCACGCCATGCAGCCGAGGCACCGGTCGAAGTGCTCGACGACCGTGTCGCTCAGGCGCAGCGTGCCCTGCGCGGTCTTCTCCATCAGCTGGATGCGGCCGCGGGGCGAGTCCATCTCCTCGTTCCAGAGGACGTACGTCGGGCAGGTCGGCAGGCAGAAGCCGCAGTGGACGCAGGCCTTGGTCAGCTCCTCGATCACGCCAGGACGCCTGCCGGGTCGAGGCGCTCCTTCAGCGCGCGGTGGATCCGGCGAGCGGCGGCGTCGGGGACCCCGCCGACGCGGTGCGGCACGTACGCGATGCCCGCCGCCGGCCGGACGACCGCCTCGTCGAGCGTCGTGAGGACGTTCCCGAGATCGCCCGGCGCGAACCCGAGACGGCCGAGCGACCGGCCCTGACGCTCGCGGCTCTCGTCCCAGGCCGCACCGTCCCCCTCGGTGCCGCCGACGAGCGTGCGCGCCGCGGTCATCTGCGACGCGACGGCCTCGGCCGACCCCTCGAAGAGGACCGCGACCCGCCCGGGATGGAGGACGTCGACGGCGCTCGGCTGGAGCTGCGACCGGCGCAGCGCGCGCACGGCGTCGGCCGGCGCGTCGGTCTCCACGACGAGGGTGGCCGTGGAGGCGGGGAGGGGGTGGAGCCGGAGCGAGACACGGGCGATCAGGGCCAGCCGTCCCTCCGAGCCGCACACGAGCTTGCCGAGGTCGTACCCGGCGACGTTCTTCACGACCTTGCCGCCCGAGCTTGCGATCGTCCCGTCGCCGAGGACGAGGGTCACGCCGAGGACGAGGTCGCGCGGTGTCCCGAACCGGTGGGAGAGCGGGCCGGAGAGCCGTCGTGCGAGGCACGCGCCGACCGTGGGGTCGCCGGGCGGGTCGAGCGAGAGCCGCTGGCCGGCGGCCGCGAGTGCCTCGCGCAGCGCCGAGAGCCGGATGCCCGCCTCGACGGTGCACGTGAGGTCGCCCGCCTCGTGCTCGAGGACGCGGTCGAGCCCCGCAGTCGAGAGGTCGTCGCCGATGCGCACCTGCCGTCCCTCCGCGCTCGCCGTCGCCAGGTGCTCGGCCGCCTCCTCGATCGAGGCCGGGCGGGCGGCAACGAGCTCAGAAGCGCTCTGCGACACCGAGCTTCTCCAGGGGATGCGCGCGGTACGGGCCCGGCACCTCGCCGCAGAGCCGCGGCGTCGGGATCACCTTGCCGGGGTTCGCGAGACCGTCCGGATCGAACGCGCGGCGCACGCGCTCGAACACCTCGAGGTCGCGCTCCGAGAACATCGACGGCATCGCGCAGGCCTTGTCGACCCCGATCCCGTGCTCGCCCGTGAGCGAGCCGCCCTCGTCGACGCACGCGGCGAGGATCGCGTCCGCGAGCGTCTTGGCGCGCTCGTAGTGGCCGTCGACCGCGGCGTCGTAGAGGACGAGCGGATGGAGGTTGCCGTCGCCGGCGTGGAACACGTTCCCGACCCGGAGGCCGTGCTCCTCGGACAGCTCGTCGATGCGCCGGAGCACGGCGGGCAGCTTCGTCCGGGGCACGACCCCGTCCTGCACGTAGTAGTCCGGCGACACGCGCCCCATCGCCGCGAACGCGCCCTTGCGCCCCAGCCACAGGAGCGCGCGCTCCGCCGCGTCGCTGGCCGTCCGGATCTCGAAGGCGCCCGCCGCGAGGCACAGGGCCTCGACCGCGGCCGCATCCAGCTCCGTCTGCGCCGCGACCCCGTCGAGCTCGACGAGGAGGACGGATCCCGCGCCTTCGGGGTACCCCGGGCCGGTACGCCTCCTCGGCCGCCTGGATCGTGAACCGATCCATGATCTCCATCGCCGCGGGGAGGATTCCCGCGGCGACGATCCGCGAGACGGCGTCGCCCGCGGCGTCGACCGTCGTGAAGGCGGCGAGCTGCGTGACGACGACCTCCGGCTGGCGGACGACGCGGAGCGTGATCTCGACGGCGATGCCGAGCGTCCCCTCCGAGCCGACGATCACGCCGAGCAGGTCGGGCCCGTCGCCGGCGTCCATCGCCTTCCCGCCGAGCGTCAGCAGCTCCCCGTCGGGCAGGACGACGCGTGCGCCCGTCACGTGGTTCACCGTGAACCCGTTCTTCAGGCAGTGCGCCCCGCCCGAGTTCTCGGCCAGGTTGCCGCCGATCGTGCAGACCTGCTGGCTCGACGGATCCGGGGCGTAGAAGTAGCCCTGCGCGGCCACGGCCCGTGTCACGTCGAGGTTCGTGACGCCGGGCTGGACGACGACGCGCTCGCTCTCGACGTCGATCTCGAGGATCCGGTTCATCCGCGCGACCGAGACGACGATTCCCTCGGCGACCGGCAGCGCGCCCCCCGAGAGGCCGGTGCCCGCGCCCCGGGCGACGAACGGGACGCCGTCGCGGGCGCAGAGCCGAAGGACGGCCTGGACGTCCTCCGCCGACCCGGGCAGGGCGACGGCTTCCGGCTTCGCCCGCCAGCCGGTGAGCCCGTCGCAGTCGTACGTCGCGAGCTGCTCCGGCTCGGTCAGGACGAACGCGTCGCCGAGCGCCGCCCGGAGGTCGTCGACGAAGCCGGCGGGGAGTGCCACGCGGCCGATCCTACTCGCGGCCCGACGCCTCGAGACGCGACAGCATCGATGATCGATGATCGCTTGCGTCCGGTAGGGTCGGAGCATGACGGTACCAATCGCGCGCCCCGGCAAGATCGTCTGCGTCGGGCTCAACTACAAGGATCACGCCGAGGAGCAGGGGGCCGAGCTCCCGGCCGCGCCGCTCCTCTTCGCGAAGTTCACCACCTCGCTCATCGGCCCCGGCGACCCCATCGTCATCCCGCCGATCGTCACGAAGTGCGACTACGAGGCCGAGCTCGGCGTCGTCATCGGCACCACGGTGCGGGGCGTCTCGAAGGAGAACGCCTTCGAGGCCGTCGCGGGCTACGTCGTCGCGAACGACGTCTCCGCTCGCGACCTGCAGTTCTCGGACGGGCAGTGGACCCGTGGCAAGTCGCCGGACGCGTTCTGCCCCGTCGGCCCGCTCGTGCCCGCCGCCGAGGTCTCCGACCCGCACGCGCTCGGGATACGGGCGATCCTGAACGGCGACACGGTGCAGGACTCGACGACCGCGAACCTCATCTTCGGGATCGACGAGGTGATCGCATACGTCTCGCAGACGTCGACGCTCGAGGCGGGCGACCTCATCCTCACCGGGACCCCGGCCGGCGTGGGCGTCTTCCGCGACCCGCAGCGGCTCCTCGCGCCCGGCGACGAGATCACGATCGAGATCGACGGGATCGGCTCGATCACGAACCCGGTCACGGCGGGGTAGCGCAGGCTCGGGCGGTTGACGCGGCGCTGACCCATGACCGATAGTCGCCGCAGGCCGTCATGAGCGCCATCTCGAGAACCGTGCTCCGCGAGCAGGTGAAGGACATCCTGCTGCATCGCATCGTGAGCGGCGAGCTGAAGCCGGGCGAGCGGCTCGTCGAGACCCGCATCGCGGGCGAGCTCGGCACGAGCCAGGCGCCCGTCCGCGAGGCGCTGCGCGACCTCGAGCTGCTGCGACTCGTCGAGTCCGAGCCGTTCCGCGGCGCCCGCGTCCGCGAGTTCGGCGACGCGGAGATGATCGAGGTGTACCCGGTGCGGGCCGTGCTCGAGGAGCTCGCGGCACGTGAGGCGGCTGCCCGTCTCGACGGGAACGTCTCGGTGCTCGAGCGGGAGGTCGAGGCGATGCGCGCCGCCGCGCACCGCGGCGACGTGAACGCCCTCGCCCGGCACGACATCGCCTTCCACCGGCTGATGGTCGAGTCGGCGGGCAACGTCGTCCTCGAGCAGTGCTGGAAGTCGCTCGGCGTCGAGGGGCGCATCACGATCTCGCTGTACGGCACCTACGTCGAGCCGGCCGAGGCCGCCGAGCTCCACGTGCCGATCCTCGAGGCGATCCGCTCCGGCAAGGGCCCCGCGGCCGGGCGGGCGGCGAGGAAGCACGTCGAGCAGTTCGCCCGCATCGCCCGGAACCGGGCAAAGGCCGCGGCTCACTGAGTCGACCGGGCCGGTCGGCCGTCGCGGGGCTCGCGGGGCTGTTCCTCGCGGCGCTGGCGCTGCGTCCGCAGATCGTCGGCGTCGGCCCGCTGATCGACGACATCCAGGAGGACCTCGACGCGTCGCACGCGCTCGCGGGCCTCCTCGGGACGATCCCCGTGCTCTGCATGGGGCTCTTCGCGCCCGGTCGCCGCGTACCTTTCCGCGCGGCTCGGCACGCGCCGCGCGATGACGATCGGGCTCGTGCTGATCGGCGTCTTCGGGGTGCTTCGGGCGATCGTGCCGAGCGCGTGGCTCGTCGTGCTGCTCACCTGGCCGGTCGGGATCGGCATGGGGCTCGGCAACGCGCTCGCGCCGCTCGCCGTCCGCGAGACGGTGCCCGAGCGGCCCGCGACCGGGACGGGCGTCTACACGACCGGCATCCAGATGGGGTCCACCGCCGCGGCCGCGCTCGCGGTGCCGCTCGCCGCGGTGCTCGGCGGCTGGCGCGGGGCGCTGATCGCCTTCTCGGTCGTCGCGTGCGGGCTCGCGATCGCGTGGGTGATCCTCGAGCGCGGCGGGGAGCCGCACGTGCGGCCGCCCGCCCTCGTCCCGCGCCTCCCCTGGCGCTCGGGGACGGCCTGGCTGCTCGTTGCGATCTTCGCCTCGATGGGGTCGGCGTACTACGGCCTCAACGCGTGGCTGCCCGACGCGTACGGCGAGCGCGGCTGGAGCGACGAGTCGGCCGGCGTGCTCCTCGCCGCGATGAACGTCACGGCGATCCCCGCCTCGTTCGTCGTGCCGTGGCTGTCCGACCGATACGGCGGCCGCAAGCCGTGGCTCGGCGTCATGAGCCTGTTCTTCGTGACGGGAGGGATCGGGCTGGTCGCCTTCCCCTCGCTCGGCTACCTGTGGGCGCTGATCGCGGGGATCTCGCAGGGCGGCATGTTCGCGCTCGTGATGACGCTGCCGCTCGACCTCGAGGAGCGTCCCGAGCGCGTCGGTGCGCTCGTCGGGATGATGCTCGGCCTCGGCTACACGACGGCGGCGATCTCGCCGTTCGTGCTCGGCGGCGTGCGTGACCTGACCGGCTCGTTCGACGTCGTGCTCTGGGTCTGCGCCGCGTTCCTCGTGCTGCTCGCGGTGCTCGTGCGGCTGCTGCCGGCCGGACGGCCGGCCTACGCGCGCGGCGGATAGATCCGGTCCGCGTACTCCTCGACCATGCGGGCCGCGGAGAAGCGGGGGCCGTTCGTGCGGAGTGACCGCTTGACCATCGCGAGCCAGCGGTGCGGGATCCCGTCGGCGTCGCGCTCGTGGAACATCGGAATCACCTGCTGCTCGAGCAGGTCGTAGAGGGCGTGTGCGTGGCGGGCGTCCTGCGCCTCCTCGCTCTCGTCCTCGCCCTCGGGCCCGCCGTCGATCTCCCAGCCGTTCTCGCCGTCGTAGCCCTCGACCCACCAGCCGTCGAGCACGCTGAGGTTGAGCCCGCCGTTCGCCGCCGACTTCATCCCGCTCGTCCCGCTCGCCTCGAGCGGCGGGCGCGGCACGTTGAGCCAGACGTCGCAGCCGCCCACGATCGGGGCGGCGACGGAGAGGTCGTAGTTCTCGAGGAACGCGACGCGCGACGTGATGCCGACCGCCTTCGAGAGGCCGAAGACGTCGACGAGCATCTGCTTCGCCTTGTCGTCGAGCGGATGGGCCTTCCCCGCGACGACCATCTGGAGCGGCGGCCCGTCCGAGAAGATCCGGCGGACGCGCTCCGGGTCGTACGTCAGCAGGAAGAGGCGCTTGTACGTGGCGATCCGCCGCGCGAACCCGAGCGTGAGCGTGTCCTCGGCGAACGTCTCGGCGAGCGACTTGACGACCTCGGGATCCTCGCCGCGCAGCAGTCGGTCCTGCACGCTCTTCGTGCGGACGTAGTCGACGAGCTGGGCGCGCGCGTCGTTCCGCGCGGCCCAGAGCTCCTCGTCGGGGATGTCGTCGACGGGCGCCCAGGTCGCCGGGTCGGACGCCCGGTCGATCCACCCGTCGCCGAGGTGGCGGTCGAGCAGGGCGCGCATCGGGGACGAGAGGAACGTCGGGAGGTGGACGCCGTTCGTGACGTGGGTGATCGGCACCTCCTCGGCGGACGCCGCCCCGTAGAGCGGGCGCCACATCTCGCGTGCGACCTCGCCGTGGCGAAGGCTGACGGCGTTCGCGCGCCGGGCGAGCCGGAGCGCGAGCGGCGTCATCCCCGGCCACTCGTCGCCGTCGGGGTGGGTGCGGCAGAGGGAGAGGAACCGGTCGGTATCGATCCCGAGCCGTCCCGGGATGTCCGCGAACGCCTCGACGAACGATCCGGTCTCGTACGACTCGTTGCCCGCCGGCACCGGGGTGTGCGTCGTGAATACGCAGCGCTCTCGCGCGGCCGCCAGCGCGTCGTCGACCGTCTCGCCGGCGGCGATGCCGCGCGCCGCCAGCTCGAGGGCGGCGAGCGCGGGGTGCCCCTCGTTGAAGTGGAGGACGCCGGGCTCGATCCCGAGCGCCTCGAGGACGCGCACGGTGCCGACGCCGAGCAGGCCGTACTGGCCGAGGCGCGTGAGCGGGTTGCCCTCGTAGAGGCGGGCCGTGATCCACCGGTCGACGGGGTCGTTCTCGTCGAGCTCCGTGTCGAGGAGGTAGAGCGGCACGCGGCCGATCTCGGCGCGCCACACGTGGAATGCGACCTCGCGGCCGAAGAGCGAGAACGTCAGCCGGAGGGGCGAGCCGTCGGCGCCCGTCACCTGGACGGTCGGCAGGTGCTCGGGGACGATCTGCGTCCAGTACTCGTGCTGGAGCCCGCTGCGGTCGACGCGCTGCTGGAAGTACCCCTTGCGGTACAGGAGCCCGACGCCGACCATCGGGACGCCGAGGTCGCTCGCCTGCTTGAGGATGTCGCCGGCGAGCGCGCCCAGGCCGCCCGAGTAGATGGGCAGCGACGGATGGATCCCGAACTCGGCGCAGACGAAGACGACCGGCCCGCCGATGCCGTCCACCGGCCGCTCGGGACGCGCGCGATCCTCCTCGAGGACGCGCGCCAGGCGCTCGATGCGCTCCCGCGTCGTCGCGTCGCCCGCCGCGGCGTCGGCGGTGTGCGGCGCGAGGTCCTCGAGCTGGCGCACCGGGTTCCCGCCGTTGATCTCCCAGGCATGCGGGTCGAGCGACCGGAACAGCTCCGGCCCGTCCGTGTCCCACGCCCAGCGGTAGTCGAGCGCGATCCGGGCCAGCGGCGCCAGCTCCGGGGGGAGCCGCCAGGCGAGCCGCGCGGCGCGCTCGTCCGCCTCGCGGGCGCCCGGCAAGGCTGCGATGTCGACGATCCGTGTGGCGCTCACGGGCGTCCACGCTAGCCGTCGCCGCGCGATCGGCGCGGGGTGACCGGTCAGGCGGCCCGGAAGCGCTCGATCGTCGCCGCGACCCCGACGTCGAGGGGCGTCCGCGGGAACGGCCCGACCTCGCGGTCGAAGGCGACCGCCTCGAGCTCCTCCGGAAAGGGGAGCGCGTCGCCGCTCGAGGTGATCTCGGCCTCGGGCAGGACGGCGCGGATCGCGGCGATCACGTCGTCGACCGTCGCGGGCGCGCCGGGGACGTTGTAGACGGCTGCTCCCTCGCGCACGGCGCCCGCGGCCGTCACGAACGCGCGGCCGACGTCGGGCGCGTAGTCGTACTGCGCGCGCCCGGTGAAGCCGATGGCGTACGGCTCGCCCCGTGCGGCCGCCCGCATCGCCTCGGTCGGGCCGGCCGTCATGCCCTGGTCGCGCCCGGGGCCGTAGACGACGTACGGGCGCATGCCGATCGACGGCAGCCCGTTGTCGGTGGCGTAGATCCGCGCCATCCCCTCGTCGGCGAGCTTCGAGACGCCGTACAGGGTGCCGGGCGCGGTTCCGCCGGACTCGGGCGCGGGGGAGGGGTCCGAGCGGGAGTAGACGGCCGCCGAGCTCGCGTACGCGACGCCGGGAATCCGATCGAGCCGCTTCGCCACCGCCTCGAAGACGTTGACGGTCCCCGCGACGTTGACGTGCATCCCGAGCGGCGGGTTCGCGCGGACGAACGGCACCTGGAGAGCGGCGAGGTGCACGACCCGGGTGATCTGCCGGTCGTCGAGGGTCCGTTCCAGGAGCTCGAGGTCGGTGATGTCGCCGCGGACGAGGGCGACCTGCTCGGCGTCGTCGCCGAGGACGAGGTCGAGGCGCGACCGGTCGTCGCCGAGGTCGTAGCCGACGACGTCCGCGCCGTCCTCGAGCGCAGCCCGCGCCACCCAGGCGCCGAGGCAGCCGAGGACGCCGGTGACGAGGAAGCGCTCGCTCAAGAGATGGGAGCGGTGATCGGCGTGACGCCGGGGGCGTCCAGAACCATCTACGTCAGCGGGGCGTCCTGGTACACGGTCACCGTCTCGCTGAAGAACTCGAGCGCCGCGCGGCCCTGCTCGTGCGGGCCGAAGCCCGAGCTCTTGATCCCGCCGAAGGGGACGTGCACGTCCGCTCCCGCGGTCTGCGAGTTCACGTGGAGGATGCCTGCCTGGAGCTCCTCCGAGAAGCGCTGCACCGCGTGGAGGTCGCGGGTGTAGATCGAGGCGGAGAGCCCGAACGGCACGGCGTTCGCGCGCTCGATCGCCTCGTCGAGCGTCCCGTAGCGGTAGAGCGACGTCACCGGGCCGAAGACCTCCTCGCACGAGAGGTACGCGTCGTCGGCGACGTCCTCGAAGACCGTGGGCGTCACGAGGTACCCCTCGCCGTCGCGCTCGCCGCCCGCGAGGACGCTGCCGCCCTCGGAGCGGCCGCGCTCGATCGCGGTCAGCACGTCCTCCATCGGGCCCTCGTTGACGAGGGGGCCGACCTCCGTCTCGGGATCCGACGGGTCGCCGACGCGGCCGGCCGCGATCCGCGCCAGGAGCGCGTCGCGAAACGACTCGTAGACGTCCTCCTGGACGAGGATCCGCCGCGTCGCCGTGCACTTCTGGCCCGCCGACCAGAATGCGCCGGCGTAGGTCGCCTCGACGGCCCGGTCGAGCTCCGCGTCCGCCGTCACGATGAGCGGGTTGTGCCCTCCGAGCTCGAGCTGGACGCGGCACCCGCGCGCCGTCGCCTGGTCGCGGACGGCGTGACCGACGGGAACCGACCCCGTGAAGGAGATCGCGCGGACGTCGGGGTGGGCGACCAGCTCGGCGCCGACGGTCGAGCCGGCCCCGGTCAGCACGTTGAGGACGCCGGCCGGGAGGCCGGCCTCGGCGAAGCACTCGGCGACGTGGAGACCGGTGCGCGGTGCCTCGTAGCCGAGCTTGAGGACGACCGTGTTGCCGTGGATGAGGGCGGGTGCGAGCTTCCACACCGGGATCGCGATCGGGAAGTTCCACGGCGTGATGAGGCCGACGACGCCGAGCGGCCGGCGCACCGTGTAGAGCCGCTGGAGCGGCACGGACGCGGCGTAGACCTCGCCGATCGGGCGCCACGCCTCGCCTGCGGCGAAGCGCAGGATCGTCGCGGCGCGCGCCGCCTCCATTCGCGCCTCGCGGAGCGGCTTGCCCATCTCCGCCGTCATGTCCTGCGCGATCCGCTCGGTGCGCGCGTCGATCGCGTCCGCGGCCTTCGCGAGGTACGCGGCCCGCGCCGGCGCGGGGAGGCGAGACCAGCCGGGGAACGCGGCCGCTCCCGCGGCCACCGCCTCGCGCGCGTCGTCCGCGCCCGAGGCCTGGAACGCGCCCGTGACCTCCGACGGCCGCCAGGGGTTGCGCTTCTCGTACGTCTCGTCGGACGCCGCCGTCCGCCACGTGCCGCCGATGTAGTTCCGCGCCGGAGCGCCAATGGCTGTCTCGGTCATCGTGGCTCCTTCGCGGTCAGACGAGCGTGGACGCGAGGACGACAGGGTTGACGAGCGTGCCGACCTCCGGGACGTGGATCTCGACCCAGTGCCCGGGCACGAGGCTGAGGTTGTCGGGCGGCACCAGCCCCGTCCCCGTGAGGAGGACGGTACCGGGCGGGACCGGGTTGTCGCGCCCGAGCCACGACACGAGCTCGTGGAACGACCGGGTCATCTGCGCGGTCGTCGTCCGCTCCTCGTAGAGCACCTCGCCGTCCTCGTCGGTGATGCGCATCACGATCTGGAACCCGTGCGGCTCGTGCGTCGGCGCGTAGACGGCCGGTCCGATCGCGCAGGCTCCGGCGAAGACCTTCGCCTGGGTGAGGTAGAGCGGGTTCGCGCCCTCGATCTCGCGCGAGGACATGTCGTTCCCGATCGTGTAGCCCAGGATCTTCCCCGCCCGGCCGAGCACGAGGCCGATCTCCGGCTCCGGGACGTTCCAGACGGAGTCGCCGCGGATCCCGATCGCCTCCCCGGGGCCGACGGTCCGGCGCGCGCCCGCGTCCTTCATGAAGAGCTCGGGGCGCGGCGAGCGGTAGACGTCGGCGTACACGTCGCGGCTCGCGCTCTCCTCCATCCGCGCGTCGAGGCTCCGCTCGTAGGTGACGCCGGCGCACCAGACCTCGGGCGGGTCGAGCGGCGGGAGGAGCGTCAGCCCGAAGCCGAGCTCCAGGCTGTACGGGTCGACCGGGATGACGGGGGCGGACTGGACCTCGAACGACTCGCCCTGGAGCAGCCGCATCGGGTCGGATGTCCCGACGAGCTCGTAGAAGTGCCCCTCCTCGTCCAGCTCGATGCCGACGGCGACGCGCCCTTCTGCGTCTGCCCAACGGATCATCCGCCGCATCAGTAGACCGCCCGGCCTCCGGAGATGTCGAAGGTGGCACCGGTCGAGAACGAGCACTCCTCGCTCGCAAGCCAGCAGGCCAGCGCCGCGACCTCCTCCGCGCCCCCCATGCGGCCGAGCGGGATGCGCTCGACCATGTACTCGATGTGGTAGTCGGCCATGCCGCCGAGCATCGGCGTCTCGATCACCGCGGGCGCGATGCAGTTGACGAGGACGCCGCTGCGTGCGACGTCCTTGCCGATCGACTTCGTCATCGCGATCACCGCCGCCTTCGCCGCGGAGTAGGCCGCGGCCATCGGGTTCCCTTCCTTGCCCGCGATGGACGCCACGTTGACGATCCTGCCGTACCCGCGCTCGATCATGCCGGGGAGCACCGCGCGGTTGCAGAAGAAGACGCCGTCCGCGTCGATCGCCATCACGCGCCGCCACTCCTCGTCCGTCACGTCGACGGTCGCGAGCGACTCGCCGGTGATGCCCGCGGAGCACACGAGCACGTCGATCGGGCCGAGCTCCTCGCGTGCGCGTGCGACGGCGGCCTCGACCTCGCGCGAGTCGGACACGTCCGCGGACAACGCGAGCGCGCCCTCCGGCGGCTCGCCGCCGAGGTCGAGCGAGGCAACCGTCGCGCCTTCGCGGAGCAGCCGGTGCGCCGTCGCGGCGCCGATGCCGCTCCCGCCGCCCGTGACGAACGCGACGCGGCCCGAGAATCGATGATCGTTCGTTCCGTTCAAGGGCGGCTAGCCTACCCTGTGCCCGTGGAGCTCGACCCGGCCACCGACTACCCGCTCGGCACGCGGCGGCCGGACCTCGTGAGGACACCGTCGGGGATCCCTCTCGACCGTGTCACGCTGCCCGCGGCCCGGGCCGGAGAGCTCGCTTCAGCGGACGTCCGGGCCACCCCGGAGACGCTCGCGCTCCAGGCCGAGGTCGCCCGGAAAGCCGGTCGTCCGCAGCTCGCCGACGGGCTCGAGCGCGCCTCCGAGCTGGCATCCGTGCCCGACGACGAGCTGCTCGAGATCTACACCGCGCTTCGTCCCGGGCGCTCGACGTCCGACGAGCTCGAGGTGTGGGCCGTGCGCCTCGACGAGCTCGGCGCGCGACGGACGGCGTCGTTCGTCCGCGAGGCGGCCGCCGTCTACGTCGAGCGAGGGCTCGTCGCCGAGTGACCGACGGGGCCCGCAGCCGGCGCTTCACCGCGCGGGAGGAGACGCCCCTCCGTCGCGAGATGCTCGTCGAGCCGTGGCCCGAGCTCGGCCTCGTCGCGTCCGCCGGGCCGGCCGATCCCGAGCCGGAGCTCGTCGTCGAGGACGGTGTCGTGACGCGGCTCGACGGCCGCGATGCGGAGGACTTCGACGTCATCGACCGCTTCCTCGTCGCGCACGGGCTCGACCTCGACGTCGCTGCGGAGGCAATGGCGCTCTCCGACGAGCGGCTCGCCCGCATGCTCGTCGACGTCGACGTGTCGCGAAGCGAGCTCGTGCGGCTCGCGCGCGGGCTGACACCGGCCAAGCTCGCGCGGGTGGTGGGGATGCTCGACCCGGTCGAGCTGATGATGGCGCTCAAGAAGCTCCGCGCCCGCCGCGACCCGGGGAACCAGGCACACGTCACGAACCTCAAGGAGAGCCCCGCGCTCCTCGCCGCGGACGCCGCCGAGGCTGCCCGGCGCGGCTTCGACGAGCTCGAGACGACGGTCGGCGTCGCCCGGTACGCGCCGCTCAACGCGCTCGCGCTGCTCGTCGGCTCGCAGACGGGACGGCCGGGCGTGATGACGCAGTGCGCGGTCGAGGAGCGGAGGAACCTCGAGCTCGCGATCCGGGGCCTCGTGACGTACGCGGAGACGCTCTCCGTGTACGGCACGGAGCGCGTGTTCGCGGACGGCGACGACACGCCCTGGTCGAAGGCCTTCCTCGCGTCCGCCTACGCGTCGCGTGGCGTCAAGGTTCGCTTCACGTCGGGAACGGGCTCGGAGGCCCTGATGGGTCACGCCGAGGGCCTCTCGATGCTCTACCTGGAGGCGCGATGCGTCTCGGTCGTGCGCGCGGCCGGCGCGCAGGGCGTCCAGAACGGGTCGATCTCCTGCGTCGCGCTCGTGCTCTCGGTGCCGGGCGGGACGCGCGCGATCCTCGCCGAGAACGTCCTCGCGGCGTGGCTCGACCTCGAGGTCGCCTCCGGCAACGACGCGATCGCATCGCACTCCGCGATCCGCAAGACGGCGAAGCTGATGGGGCAGTTCCTCCCGGGGACGGACTTCGTCACGTCGGGCTACTCCGTGATGCCCCGGGCCGACAACACGTTCGGCGGCGGCAACTACGACGCGGACGACATCGACGAGTGGCTGACGATCCAGCGCGACTGGCAGGTCGACGGCGGGATCGAGCCGGTCGCGGAGGCCGAGTTGCTGCGGGTGCGCGAGCGGGGGGCGCGGGCCGTGCAGGCGACGTTCGCCGAGCTCGGCCTGCCGGACATCACGGAGGCCGAGGTCGAGGCCGCGACGGTGGGGCACTCGAGCCGTGACGTGCCCGACCGCGACCGGGCGGCAGACGTGGAGGCCGCGGACGAGCTGCTCGCGCGCGGCGTGTCGGCGCTCGACGTCGCGCTCGCGCTCGACCGGCGCGGCTTCGAGGACGTCGCCGAGGCGATCGTCGGGATGCTCCGCCAGCGCGTGGCCGCCGACTACCTCCAGACGTCGGCGGTGATCGAGCCGGACGGGCTCGTCCGCTCGGCGGTGAACGACCCGAACACGTACCTCGGGCCGGGGACGGGGTACCGGCTCGAGGGCGAGCGCTGGGAGCTGCTGCAGGCCCTTCCGCACGTCGTCGATCCGCGGACGCTGGGCGGCGGTGCGGACGGCGCGGCGGCGCCCGCCGGGGACGGTGACGTCGCGGCGACGGGGACGGATCCGTCCGAGGTGGTCGTTGCGCTCGGCCCGGCCTTCGCGGACGGCGTTCGCGAGACGATCAACGGGCTGGCGCACGCCGACGTGCTCGACGCGATCCTCGCCGGCGTCCGCGAGGCGGGCGGCGCTCCACGACTCGTCCGCGTCCGGCGCTCCGCGGACGTCGCGTTCATCGGACACGACGGCGCGCTCCTCTCGGGGTCCGGCGTCGCGCTCGGGCTCCAGTCGAAGGGGACCGCCGTGATCCACCGCGCCGACCTCCAGCCCCTCGACAACCTCGAGCTGTTCGGCATGAGCCCGCTCTACACGCTCGAGAGCTACCGGGCGATGGGGCGGAACGCCGCCGGCTACGCGCTGGGACAGCGCGTCGGCCCCGTCCCGACGGAGCTCGACAACTTCGCGCGGGCGAAGCTCATCGTCTCGACGACGCTCCTGCACGCGCGGGAGACGCGGGCATCGTCCCGGGCGCGCCCGCGGTCGAGGTGTCAGTGGTGTCCGTAGCCCCGCGGCGCGCTGCTCCGCGGCGAGCCGCTCCTCCGCCTCGGCTTCCTCGCGGAACAGCCGGACGAGGAGCCAGACGATCGCAGCGAAGAAGACGAGCGCCTGCTCGGTCGACATGAGGATCCCGCCGAGGTTCTGATCCTTCTGCGCCCCGATGCCCCAGAGCCGCTCGGGCAGCGACTCGTAGTAGTCGTAGACGGGCGGCGAGAACGTCAGCGCAAGGCCGAGGAACGCCGAGAGGACGAACGCGGCGAAGACGTAGCCGATCCGGGTCAGCGTCGCGACCACGCGCGGCACGTCGCACAGCACGGGCCACCAGAAGAGCAGGCCGATCGCGATGAGGAAGGCGTGCTCGAGCGCGAGGAGGTACGGGTCGCGCACGGCGGCGTCGTACACCGCGCCGAGGTGGACGACGTACCACCCCACGAGCCAGACCGGCAGGGCGATCGCGGGGCGGGTCAGCCACGCGAACGGGCGCCCTCCGCGGCGCGCGAGCGCCGCTCGCATCTCCGGGGTCAGCCCGATCAGCAGGAGCGGCGGCGCCCAGTCCGAGATCATCACGTTCTGCAGCAGGTGGAAGAGGACGAGGTACTCCGTCGCGATCGTCCCGAGCGGCGAGTTGAGCGCGCCGACGACGAGCGCGACGCCGCCCGCGAACGAGGCGGCCCGCCACCACGGGCCCGGGGCGTCTCGCCACGCCCGCACGTACAGCGCGACGGCGACCGCCGCGAGGACGACGAACAGCGGCTCGAACGAGAACGACCAGGGCGAGGGCATCAGGCCGGCTCGGGTGTCACGCCGCGTGCGCCGCGCGACCGCCGTGCCATGCGGACGAGCAGGACGAGCGCCAGCCCGAGCGTCAGCGCCTGCTCGACCATCATCACGACGCCCGCGAGCTTCTGGTCGGTCAGCGGCGAGAGCCCGAGGAGCCGCTCGGGCTGGTCGGCGTACACGTCGTAGTACGGCTCGAAGCCGAAGACGAACACGTACGCGAGCAGCTGCCCCGCCCAGAAGAGGACGATCGCGAGCCCGATGCGCCCGTTCACGCTCAGGCGGCGGTGCCCGGAGGGATCGATGATCAGCGTCCAGACGAGGAGCCCGACGACGAGGAACGAGAGGTGCTCCAGCCGGTGGACGAGCGGCTGCTCGAGCGCCGCCTCGTAGAGCACGGGGACGTGCCACGCGACGAGCACGGCGAGCCAGAGCGAGACGGCGACGACCGGCCGGAGGAGGAACGACACCGTCGCCCGCAGCCAGGCGCGTCGCGCGAGCGGCGCGAGCAGGTCACGCGGGATCACGAAGAACGACAGCGGGCCGCGCACCGCGAGGAGCGCCAGCGCCACGCCGAGATCCGCGACGAGCACGTGCTGCAGCATGTGCGCGGACTGGAGGTACTCCTCGGCGATCGCGTCGAGCGGCGAGACGAGGCCGACGACCACGACGACGACACCCGCGACGAAGAGCGGGATCCGCGTCCACGGCGCCGCCGCCGGCCGTCGCCGGTGAAGGCGCCGCCAGCCGTGGAGGAAGAACGCGATCGCGACCGCCGCGCCGGCCAGCACGAGCGGGTCGAGCGACCAGGCGGTCCAGAGGTCGCTCGGTCGCCGTCGTCGCGAGCAGCGCCCATCGGCCTACGGTAGCCCTGGAGTAGTTGCGGCGCCGAAGGCGACGCCTTCAGGGATGTGCCCCGCCGGAGGCGGGGATCAAGCGGCGGGAATCCGCTCCTGCGGATTCCCGCTTCGCGAGCTAACGATCGACGTGCAGCGACCCGCCGAGGTCGCCGAGCACGAGGTCGCGCTCCCGGTCCGGGATGTGGTCGAGCGGCACCGGCCCGAGCGCCTCGACGAACGTCACGCCGATCGACGAGTGGAGCTCGTGCTCGACCCCGCGGTTGACGACGCAGACGTCGCCGGGGCCGAGCTCCTTCGTCTGGTCGCCGATCGTCATCGCGACCGACCCCGCGAGGATCAGCATCACCTGCTCGGTGTGCTCGTGGCTGTGGCGCGCCACCGTCGTGCCGGGCGCGTACGTCACGCGCCCGAGGAAGACCTGGTCTCCGGCGATCGCCTGGAGCCCCACCCCCTCGAAGATGGGGTAGGGCTCCCGGCCGTCGAACGTCGCGAACGGGGAGTCGGCCATCTCTAGGCCGGCACCTCGAAGCGCATCCCGCCCTTCGAGACGGCGTTCACGGAGAGCTCCGAGTCGAAGACCACCTTCCGGCCCTCTCGCGCCGGCTCGGCCTTCGCCTCGAGCGCGCGCAGGACACGCTCGGGCGTCACCGGCAGCTCCGTGACCCAGACGCCGACGGCGTCGAACACCGCGGACGCGATCGCCGGCGGCTGCGCGTTGTTCGCCATCTCGCCGATCCCCTTCGCGCCGTACGGCCCGTCGGAGGACGGGTTCTCGATGATGATCGTGTCGATCTTCGGGAGGTCCTGCATGCCGGGCGCGAGGTACGACCCGAACTGCCCGCCGCGGTGCTCGACCGAGGGGTAGTACGGGTAGCAGTTCTCGAGCACGCCGAGCCCGAGCCCCTGCACCGCGCCACCCTCGATCTGGCCCTCGACGAGCGTCGGGTTGAGCGCCCGGCCGACGTCGTACACCTGCACGAGGCGGGTCACCGTGACGACCCCGGTCTCGTCGTCGACCTCGACCTCCGCGGCGCACGCCGCGTACGAGATCGCGGAGTGGGGCGGAAGGTCGACCTCGCCCGTCTCGGGGTCGACGATCGCCGCGTACGGCTTCAGCTGCGCGCCGTCGCCGGTGATCAGCTCGCCGTACGTCCACGTCGCCGCGCCGGCGACGTCGGGCACCGCGATCTTCTTCTGCGGCGCGCCCTTCGCGAGCACCTCGCCGTCGACGATCTCGAGGTCGGAGGGGTCGATCTCGAGCTCCTTGCCGGCGATCTCGAGGATCCGCTCGCGCACGCGCTCCGCGGCCTTCTCGACCGCCTTGCCCGCGACGAAGGTCGCGCGCGAGGCGAACGTGCCGGTGCAGACCGGCGACGAGTCGGTGTTCGAGTTGTCGTAGGTGATCCAGTCGTACGGCACGCCGATCGTCTCCGCGACGATCTGCGACTGGATCGTCTTCGACCCGTTGCCGATGTCCGACGTGCCGGCGAAGACGTCGATGCGCCCGTCCGGCTTCATCTTGATCCAGGCCTGCGACGGGTCGCCGTTCTGGTTCATCCCCGTCGGGTACTCGATCGCCGCGATCCCGCGGCCGCTCTTGATGGCCATCAGTGGTCCTCCGGATTTGCGAGCTGGCCGACGAGGTGCTCCGGCAGCAGGTCGCCCTCGCGCTGGTCGCGGGTCATCGCCGCGTACTCGGGCGCGAGCTCGACGTCCATGCCGCCGGCGAGCGCCTTCACCACCGCGACGGTCGACGGGTCGGTGTAGACGATCCGGTTCGGCGACGTGTCGCCGACGCGGTTCGCGTTCTTCAGGCGCACCTCGTACGGGTCGAGCCCGAGCTCGTGCGCGATGCGCGTCATGTGGAGCTCGGTCGCGAACGAGACGGAGGTCACGCCGAAGCCCCGCATCGCGGTCGTCGGCACGCGGTTCGTGAACACGACGAAGCCGTCGAACTCGAGGTTCGGGATCGTGTACGCGCCCGTGTGGTGGAACGAGTGCTTCGTGAGCCCGTACGGCGAGAAGCGCGCGTACGCGCCGGAGTCGTGGAGCGTCAGCATCTTGCGGCCGAGGATCCAGCCGTCCTTCGTCACCGCGTCGGCGACCTCCATGTGCCACGGCGCCCGGGTCGACGAGCAGAGGAACTCCTCCTCGCGCGTCCAGCGCCACTTCACCGGCCGCCCGGACTTCTGGGCGAGCAGCGACGTCATCGTCTCGGTCGCGGTGTCGACCTTCCCGCCGAAGCCGCCGCCGACGGTCCCGCCGACGACCTTCAGCTTGTTGAGCGGCACCTGCAGGTGCGCCGCGACGACGCCGAGCGAGAAGTAGAGCGCCTGGGTGCACGAGTAGATCGTGAGCCGCCCGCTCGCCTCCGGGACGACGAGCGCCACCTGCGTCTCGAGCGGCACGTGCTCGATCGCGGCCGGGCGGTAGACGCCCTGGACGATCGCGTCGGCCTTGTCGAACGCATCGGCGATCGAGCCCTTCCGGATCTGACGGCGGTCCATCTCGTTCTCGAAGTGGGGGTACCAGTTGCCCCAGTGGTGGATCTTCGGCGCGTCGTCGTCGAAGGCGCGCCGGATGTCGAAGAGCGGCGTCCGCTCCTCGAGGTCGAGCGCGATCGCGTCGACCGCTGCGCTCGCCGTCTCCTCGTCCTCCGCCGCGACGATGGCGATCGGCTGGCCCTTGTACCGCACCTCGTCCTTCGCGAGGAGCGGCTCGTCGGCCGGGATGCCGAGGGCCGAGAGGTGGCCGTACTCGAGGAGCGGCACGTCCTTCCACGTGACGACCGCGTGCACGCCGGGCATCGCCTCGGCCTTCGAGGTGTCGAGCCCCTTGATCTCGGCGCTGTGGACGGGCGAGCGGAGCGCCTTCGCCCACAGCATCCCGGACACGCGCACGTCGTCGACGAAGATCGTCCGCCCGGTGACGTGCTCGATCCCGTCGTAGCGCGGGAGTCGTGCTCCTACCGCCTTCATTGCGCGCCTCCCAGGTTCGTCATCCCGGCGCTCGCCGCCGTGACGGTCAGGTCGAACTCGTCGCCGCGCGCGAGGGCGGCCACGGCGTCGACGATCTTGACGTAGCCGGTGCACCGGCAGACGTGGCCCGCGAGCGCTTCCTGGATCGCCTCCGGGTCGTCGGTGCCCCCGCCGCGGATGTACGCCTCGGCCGCGACCATCATCCCCGACGTGCAGAAGCCGCACTGCGCGGCGTAGTGATGGGTGAACGCCTGCTGCACGGGCGCGAGCGCCTCCGGCGTCCCGAGCCCCTCGACCGTCGTCACCTCGGAGCCGTCGATCGCGCCGACGGCCGTGAGGCACGACCGCCGCGGCTCGCCGTCGACGAGGACGGTGCAGGAGCCGCAGCCTCCCTGCTCGCAGCCGGCCTTCGGGCTCGTGATCGCGAGCTCCTCGCGGAGGACGTCGAGCAGCGTCGTGAGCGGCGCGCTCGCGACCTCGTGCGCGACGCCGTTGACCGTCAGGTTCATGAGGCCTCCTCGAGCTGGGAGAGGACACGGCGGACGAGCACCGGCAGGGCGCGCGACCGGTACCAGGCGGACGCGAGCGCGTCGTCGCCGAGCTCGACGTCGTCGAGCGCCGCGGCGCCGGCTGCCTCGGGGTCCGCCGGCGGCCGCCTCCGCCGACGGGAGCCGCCGGCCGTGGTCGGCGAGGCCCGTCGCGGCCAGCCGGACGGCGCCGTCCTGCGTGCGAACGCCGGTCACCGCGAGCACCGTGTACTCGTGCGTGTGCGGGTAGTCGAGAGAGGCGAAGGCCGATGCCGCCGGCTTCTCGAAGCGGACGTCGAGCAGGAGCCTGCCGTCCCGCGCGTCGAGGAACTCCTCCAGCGGCTCCGAGCGCTCGCCGCCCGCGCCGGCCGAGCGCGCCGTCGCGCCGAGCGCGAGGAACGCGCCCTGGAGATCGCCTCGGGGCGCGTCCGGGCCGTGGCCGGCGCAGAGATTCCCGCCGACCGTCGCCTGCCCGCGGATCTCGACGTCGGCGACGTTCAGTGCGCACTGCGCGAGGGCGGGAACGGCGTCGGCGAGCTCCGTCAGCCGGCTGACCGGTACGCCTGCGCCGACCGTCACGGTCGTCCCGTCGTCGTCGATCGTGTCGAGCCCGGCCCCGCCGAGCATGAGCGCCCGGCCGGGGGTGAGCCGTCCGTACGTGATCTCCGGGACGACGATCGTGCCGCCCGCGACCACCGTGACCCCCGCCCCGTCGCCGAACTGGGCGACCGCCTCGTCGACCGAGGAGGGGAACAGCACCTCAGTGGCTTGCGTCATGGATGCCCTTTGCTTCGGATTCCGGCCGGGGCGCGTTCCCCGGTCCGCGCGCTAGATAATCGATTATCGCGCGTCAGGACTGCTGCTTGCCGGCGATGCCCCACAGCTTGGGGTCGACGCCCTGGATGACCACCTGGATGTGCGACGGATCGGCGCCGCTCGTGTCGGCGAGGGCCTTCGTCAGCGCGTCGATCATCCGCGGAACGGACTCCTCGGTCACGCGGCGGTCGTACAGCTTCACCTCGATCATCGGCATGGCTTCTCCTCTCGGTCGTCGGCGAACTCGGTTCGAGTCTTACACGCTCCGTGACCGGCTGAGCGGCAGGTGGACGTCCCGGCCCGGGCGCCGGCCTAGACGACCGGCGCGTCGACGGCGGCGCGAATCACGTCGGCTCCGCCCTCGTCGAGCACGCGTCGCGCGGCCACCCGCCCCGCCTCGATCGCGCGGTCCAGCGAGCGGAAGTCGCGCAGCGCGATGTCCTGCGCGTCAGGGGTGACGACGAGCAGCGCAAGCTCTCGGTTCCGCTCCGCCCGCTCGACGCTGCCGAGGACCGTGGCGCGAGACAGGGTCTCCATGATCGACGGCAGCGGCGCCTCGTCCGCATCGGACGGCTCGATGCGGCGGACGACGTCGATGGCCACGATCGGCCCCTCGGCGGAGTCGGCCATGGCGTCGACCGGGAGGTTGTTGAGGACGCCCCCGTCGACGAGCAGGCGCCCGCCGCGCGGGAGCGGCGGGACGAGCCCGGGGATCGACATGCTCGCCCCGATCGCCTCGATCAGGCTCCCGCGCCGGTGAACCACGAGACGGCTCGAGAGGAGGTCGGCGCTGACGGTGAAGAGCGGCTTCGCGAGCTCCTCGATCGTGAGCTCGCCGAACAGCCGCTCGAGCATCCGTCCGGCCTTGCGCGAGCGGATGAGGGCGACGCGGGGGATGGTGTAGTCGTTGAACGGCGACCGCTTCACGAGCTCCTCGTGGCACCGGTCGCGGATGTCCTCGGTCCGCCAGCCGGCGGCGGCCATCGCGGCGATGAACGAGCCCATCGAGCAGCCGCCGTAGCGGTCGATCTCGATCCCGTCCTGCTCGAGCTCCGCGAGGGCGCCGATGTGCGCGAAGCCCCGCGCCCCGCCGCCCGAGAGGACGACGCCGAGCGAGCGGCCGACGAGGCGCCGCGCGAGCCGGCCGATGCCGGGATCGATCGGCTCGGTCGAGGCGAGCCGGTGGTACGCGCGCGGCTCGACACGGTCGATGAGGTCGCGCAGCGTCGAGCCCGGGAACGGCCCCAGGAGCACGAGGTCGCCGGTCGGGGTCGGCGTGTCCGGCAGCGGGCTGGCCTCCGTCGCGACGAGCAGCGTCCGGTCGGCCTGGCGGGCGCAGAGGTCGCTCCACACGCCGCTTCCCGCCTCGTCCACCAGAAGGACGTGCGCGTGCTCGTCCTCGGCGCGCTCGAGCATCCCGGTGCCTGCGGCCGAGGCGTCGAGCACCTCGACCGAGCCGTAGCGCTCCAGCGCGCTCGCGAGCGAGGCGGCGACGGCGCGGACCGGCACGTCCGGGCCGAGCCCCCGGAGCCCGAGCAGCGCCGGCCGGCTGGGTGGAGCGTCGAGGCCGCCGCTCGCCTGGAGCTGCAGGGCGAGCTCCCGGGCGACCGCCGCCGCGAACGCGCCGTCGCGTGCGAGCAGCTCGACGAACGGGCCGCGTGCAAGCCGGAGGAGGGTCGAGTCGCGCACGGCCTGGACCGACGCGGAGCGCGGCGCGCCCGTCAGCAGCGCGAGCTCGCCGATCGCGGCACCGGGCCCGAGGATGCGGAGTGTCCGCTCGTCGCCGCTCGCACGCGTGACGACGCGGAGGCGGCCGCGAACGACCACGAAGAGGTCCTCGGCGGCGTCCCCCTCCCGCAGGAGCCAGTCGCCGGCGAGGACGCGGATGGGCCGTGCGTCGGCGGCGAGGTCGTCGAGAGCGTCCGCGTCCGCGCCGGAGAGCAGCGGAACGCGCCGCCAGCGTCGCCCCTGTGACGTGCGTCGTGCTCACCGCAGCCCACCCTTCCCGATGGACAGCGAGTCTACGCCGCTCGCAGCCGGCCGCGATAGGCGGACGACGGACGACGAGGGGCCGGCGGTGCCGGCCCCTCGAATCGGTGCTGCGCGCGTTGTCCGAACGCGTCTAGACGCCGCGCGGCGGCTCGCGCCAGCCGGCCCCCTCGGGCCCGTAGTACCGGCCGAGCTCGTCACGGTGCGCGTCATCCGACATCGTGTGCTCGCCGAGCTCCGGAGCGTCCTTGATCTGCTCCTTCGTCCGGTTGACGTACACACGCTCCTCGTCGCGGTCGACTCGCTCGACGACGCCGGCGGGGAGGATCACCTTCTTCCCGAAGATCCACGGGCCGGTGTCCACGACGATGAACGCGGCGCCGACCTCCTCGGTCGTCTCGTCGATCTTCCCGATCCCGCCGTCGAGCGCCTCGACGGAGCACCCGACGATGTTGCGGATGTCGCCGACGTCAGTGCTGAAGGTCCAGATGTCGTGCTCGATGCGCATTGGTCGCCCCCTGTTCATGGTTGACCCGGTCCGGATACCCGAGCGGTTCGTCGGCAAACGCAGCCTCGAGGGCGTCGACTACGCTGCGTTCGATGGAGTTCGAGTCGATCGACCAGCTCGAAGGCGCCCTGCGCGACGCCGATTACCTTCCCGATCGAGGCCTGTCGACCGCGCTCTATCTCTCGCTTGCGCTCTCGAAGCCGGTGCTGCTCGAGGGAGAGGCGGGCGTCGGCAAGACCGAGGCCGCGAAGGCGCTCGCGACCGTTCTGGGAGCGCGGCTGATCCGTCTCCAGTGCTACGAGGGGCTCGACGTCGCGCACGCCGTCTACGAGTGGAACTACCCGCGCCAGCTGCTCCACATCCGCGCCGCGCAGGAGGGGACGGTGAGCGAGGACGAGCTCTTCGGGCCCGAGTACCTGATCCGGCGGCCGCTGCTCGAGGCGATCGACTCCGAGGAGCCCGTGGTGCTCCTGATCGACGAGATCGACCGGGCGGACGAGGAGTTCGAGGCGTTCCTGCTCGAGGTCCTCTCCGACTTCCAGATCACGATCCCCGAGATCGGCACGATCACGGCACGGCGCAAACCGGCCGTGATCCTCACCTCGAACCGGACGCGCGAGCTCCATGACGCGCTCAAGCGCCGCGCCCTCTTCCACTGGATCGGGCACCCGTCGATCGAGCGCGAGATCGAGATCGTCCGCCTGCGCGTCCCGCGGATCCCGGAGAGGCTCGCGGCCGAGGCGGCGGCCTTCGTCCGCGAGCTCCGCGGGCTCGACCTGGCCAAGCCGCCCGGTGTCGCCGAGACGATCGACTGGGCGATGGCGCTCAACGCGCTCGGCCGGCAGGAGCTCGACGCCGACGTCGTCGAGCAGACGCTCGGCTCGGTGCTGAAGTACCGCGAGGACATCGACGCCGTCCGCGACGAGACGCTCGCGCGGCTCGTGGACGAGGCGCGCGCGGCGGCGGCCGCGTCGTAGGCCGCGCTCGTGGCCGCGGGCGACGCCATCGTCGGGCATGTCGTGACCTTCGGGCGCGTGCTCCGCGAGGCCGGGCTCGAGATCGGGCCGGGCCGCGTGGCGGACGCGTTGCGCGCCCTCGACGCCGTCGACCTCGCGCGCCAGGAGGACGTCTACTTCTCGCTCCGGCAGACGCTCGTCTCGCGCCACGACGAGCTCGATCTCTTCGACCGCGCCTACGGCGCGTGGTTCCTGCGAGCGCCGGTGCTGCCGCCCGTCCGGCAGCGGACGGCCGCGGAGACGGTCACCCAGGTCGGCGAGTCCCCGTCCGACCGGTTGCGGGCCGGGGAGCCGGACGAGCAGGCCGGCGACCCGCTCGAGCTCGGCGCCTCGGGGCACGAGCTGCTGCGGGACAAGGACTTCGCCGAGCTCACCGGCGACGAGCTCCGGCGCATCCGCGAGCTCATCGCGCGGATCGCCCGAATCCGCCCGAAGCGCCTCTCGCGCCGCCGCACGGCCGATGCCCGCGGCGACCGGCTCGACGTCCGGCGCCTGATCCGCCACTCGCTCCGTACCGGCGGCGACCCGCTCGACCGCCCGTTCCGCGCCCGGAAGGACGTCCCCCGGAAGCTCGTCGTGCTCTGCGACGTCTCGGGCTCGATGGACGCCTACGCGCGGGCGTTGCTCCTCTTCCTGCACGCCGTCGTCGGCACGGGACGCGGGGTGGAGGCGTTCGCGTTCGGGACGCGTCTCTCGCGGCTGACGCCCGACCTCGCGACGCGTGACCCGGACGCGGCGCTCGAGCGCTGCACCGAGGCGGTCGTCGACTGGGGCAGCGGGACGCGAATCGGGGCGTCGCTCCGCGAGTTCAACGAGATCTACGGCCGTCGCGCAATGTCGCGCGGCGCGATCGTGCTCATCGTCTCGGACGGCTGGGAGCGCGAGGATCCGGAGCTCGTCGGCCGCGAGATGGCGAAGCTCGCGCGCGCCGCGTACGCGGTGATCTGGGTCAACCCCCTGAAGGGCAACCCCGAGTACCAGCCGCTCGCGGGCGGGATGCGTGCCGCGCTGCCGTTCGTCGACCGGTTCCTGCCCGGCCATAATCTGAGGAGTCTCGAGGAGCTGGCGGCGGTGCTCGCCGGCATCGAAAGGAGGCACGCAGCGTGAAGGAGATCCTGCCCGAGGTCGAGGCCTGGCGCGAGGCCGGCGAGAAGGTCGTCGTGGCCACCGTCGTCGCGACGCGCCGCTCGGCCCCGCGTCCCGTCGGGACGAGCCTCGCCGTGTCCGAGTCCGGGAAGATGTGCGGCTCCGTCTCCGGCGGCTGCGTCGAGAGCGACGTCTACGACAACGCGATGGAGGTCATGCGGACCGGGGAGCCGAAGCTCCTCCACTACGGCATCAGCGACGACCTCGCCTGGTCGGTCGGGCTTCCCTGCGGCGGCGAGATCGACGTCTTCGTGGAGGCCGTGGAGTGAGCGCAGGGCTCGTCGGACGGCTCACGGAGCTCCGCGAGAGCGGCACTCGAGGCATCCTCTTCACCGTCGTCGAGGGGGAGGGCGTCGGCGCCAAGGCGCTCGTCGTCGAGGGAGGCGAGACGATCGGGGACGGCGTGCCCGCCGAGGCGCTCGCGCAGTTCGACGAGATCGTGCGCCGCGGCCGGAACCGGCTCGTCGAGACCGACGGCGCGAAGGTGTTCGCCGAGTGGTACGGGCCGCCGCCGCGGCTGTTCGTCTACGGCGCGGTCGACACCGCGGAGTCGCTCTGCGCGGGCGCGAAGCTGCTCGGCTGGACGGCGATCGTCGCGGACGCGCGCGCGGCGTTCCTCACGGAGGAGCGGATCCCGTCGGCCGACCGCCGCATCGCCGAGTGGCCGGCCGAGGCGCTCGCCGAGATCGCGCCCGACCACCAGACGGCCGTCGTCGTCCTCACGCACGACGACAAGTTCGACGAGCCCGCGCTGATCGCGGCGCTCGAGACCGAGGCGTTCTACATCGGCGCGCTCGGGTCGCGGCGGAACCAGGAGCGCCGCCGCGAGCGGCTGCTCGAGGCCGGAGTCTCGGAGGAGGCGATCGCGCGGATCAAGGGCCCCTGCGGCCTGGACATCGGCGCCGACACGCAGGCCGAGACGGCGCTGTCGATCCTCTCCGAGATCCTCGCCGTCCGCGCCGGGCGCGACGGCGGGCCGCTCAAGGGCGCGAAGGAGCGCATCCACGTCGAGGTGGCGTAGGCGCGGCGAGCTCTCGCGAGGCAGTTTGCGGCGCCGGACAGGCGACGCCTTCAGGGACGTGCCCCGCCGAAGGCGGGGATCAAGCCGCAGGATTCGGCTCCTGCCGAATCCTGCTTGGCGAGCAAGCTACGGCGCCCAGCTCTTGCGGCCGGCCTCCCAGAGCTGGAACGGCAGGAGCAGCCAGAGCGGGAGCTCGCGGAGCGCCGCGCCGCGCGACTCGCCCGGCGGTGAGACGGCGCGAACCTTGATCCCCGTCGAGCGGAGCAGCCAGCGAAGCGCCGCCTTCGCCCGGGGCGCGTGCCACGACGACGTCACGACGAGCACCTCTCCGGCGCCCACGCGGAGGACGTCGTTCATCGCGTTCGCCATGTTGTCGACCGTCGTCCGGGCGTCCGGATCGACGACGACCTCCCGTGCCGCGCCGCGCCATGCCGCGCGCATGAGCTCGGCCTCCGGAGTGCGTGTCCGGCACGCGCGCCCATCCCGAGAGCACGACGACGTCGTCCGAGGTGGTCACCTCCGCCGCGCGCTCCAGGCGGGCTGCGCAGACGGGGTGGAGCTCACCGCGGCCGCCGTCCGAGTAGCCGAGGACGACGACGAGTCGCGTCGGCTGGCTCACGATCGGCGGCGGCGGAGCCAGCTGAAGAAGAGCAGCGTGCCGACGACCGTCAGGACGAGCTTGACCGCCTTGCGTCCCTGCAGCTTCGACTCGCCGTGTGCACGCTCGCGCATGTGGACGGCGACCTCGTCCACGCGCAGGCCGGCCCGCTTCAGCCGGAGCAGCGCCTCCACCTCCGGCGCGCCGCTCACGTAGGGCTCGGCCATCACCGGCATCGCCTTGCGGTTCACGGCTGCCATCCCGCTCGTCGGGTCGTGGAACGGCCGCCCGAGCCGGATATGCATCGCCTTCTGCAGGAGCCCGATCCCGAAGCGCCGGGCAGGCGACGGCTCGTAGCGCTCGGCGTCGTACCCCTCGCCCTCGGCGAACCGCGACCCGACCGCGACGTCGCACAGGTCCGACCGCACGAGGTCGAGCAGGCGCACGAGCTCGTCGACGGGGTGCTGCCCGTCCGCGTCGACGCGGCCGCAGTACGCGTACCCGCGGTCGTGCGCCTCCCGGTAGCCGGCGGCGATGCCCGCGCGCAACCCGCGGTTCTCGCCGAACGAGACCACGGTCGCGCCGTGAGCGCGTGCCACCGCCGCCGTCTCGTCGGTCGAGCCGTCGTCGATCACGAGGACGTCGGCATCGGGCAGCCCGGCCAGGAGCTCGGCGAGGACGGCGGGGAGGCTCTGCTCCTCGTTCCAGGCCGGGATGAAGACGACGGTGTCGCGGTCGGGCACGCCGTGGAGCGTACTGACGACTCGATTCGGTGTCCTGCCGAGGCAGCTGCGACCGCGACAGCGGGCGCCTTCAGGGATGTGTCCCGCCGGAGGCGGGGATTCCGAGCGGTCTGCATCCGCTTCCGCGGATGCAGACCTTGCGAACAAGGATATTGTCGGCGGGGACGACGCAGTCACGAAAGGAGAGACGCCGTGTCGGGTATCGAAGCGAGGTCGGACGCGATCTACGAGCTCGTCGAGGAGGGCTCTGCCGTCGAGCAGCTCGCAACCGGTTTCACCTTCACCGAGGGGCCGATCTGGCACCCGACGGAGCAGGTCCTCTACTTCTCCGACATGCCGGCCGACATCCGGCGGAAGGTCACGCTGGACGGCACGGTGACCGAGGTCAGGAACCCGTCGTTCAAGTGCAACGGGATGACCCTCGATGCGGACCTCAACCTGCTCGTCTGCGAGCACGTCACGAGCTCGCTCGTGCGCGAGCGCCCCGACGGCGTGCGCGAGACGCTGGCGTTCCACTACGAGGGCAAGTACCTGAACAGCCCGAACGACGTGACCGTCCGCTCGGACGGGACGATCTACTTCTCCGACCCGTGGTACGGGCGCTTTCCCGGCTTCGGGATCGAGCGCGAGCGGGAGCTCGGCTGGCAGGGCGTCTTCCTGATCCCGCCCGGCGGCGGGCAGGACGAGCTGCAGCTCGTCGTCGGGAAGGACGAGTTCGAGATGCCGAACGGGCTCTGCTTCTCCCCGGACGAGTCGCTCCTCTACGTCAACGACACGCCGGGGGCGTTACATCAAGGTCTACGACGTGAACGACGACGGCACGCTCGCCAACGGCCGGATGTTCTTCGACGGCATCGGCACCGGCGTCATCGAGGAGGGCATCCCGGACGGGATGAAGGTCGACGAGCGAGGGAACATCTGGGTCACCGGCCCGAAGGGCGTCTGGGTGATCTCCCCCGAGGGCGAGCACCTCGGCACGGTCCTCGTCCCCGAGAACACCGGCAACCACTCCTGGGGCGGGCCGGACTGGCACACCCTGTTCATCCCGTCGAGCACGTCGGTCTACACGATCACGACGACGGTCGGCCCGCGGCGCGAGCCGTACATGCGTTAGGAGGACGAGATGGCGGACTACACCTTGGACGCGTCGCGCTGCGCGCTCATCGTCCAGGACCTGCAGAACGACGTGATCATCGACGGCGGCGCCTTCGCCGAGTCCGGCTCTCCGCAGCACGCCAAGGATCAGAACGTCGTCGAGAACGTCAAGGACCTCGCGGCGTTCTGCCGCGGCAAGGGGATCCCGGTGATCCACGTCTGGTACCTCGTGGACGAGGGCGCACCGGGGCTGAAGACCAATGCGCCGCTCTTCGAGGGCGTCGCGGGCGGCGCGCTCGTCCGCGGGACGTGGGGCGCGGCGCCCGTCGACGGGCTCGAGGCGCAGGAGGGCGACTTCGTCGTCGAGAAGATGCGCATGTCGGCCTGGCAGGGAACGCGGCTCGAGAACCTCCTTGCCGGCCTCGGACGGGACACCGTCATCGTCACCGGCGCGTGGACGAACATGTCGATCGAGCACACCTCGCGGACCGGCGCCGACAAGGGCTACTACATGGTCGTTCCGGAGGACGGCTGCTCGACGATGAACGCCGAGTGGCACAACGCGTCGATCAACTTCGCGCTCCAGAACGTCTCGACGGTGACGAACTGCGCCGACGTCAAGGCGGCGCTCGCTTGATCTGCAAGCGGCGGATCCGCGAGCGGATCCGTACGGGATTCGCTCGCGCGGATCCTTTCCGCGCAAAGATCCCTGAAGGCGGCAGCTTCGCGGCTGCGTACTTCGTTGCAGCCGGGGTCGACGCGTGAAGACGCGCGCCGCGCTGTTCCACGCCGTCGGCCGCCCCCTCGAGGTCGAGGAGATCGACCTCGACGAGCCGCGGCCGCACGAGGTCGTGGTCCGGATGTCGGCCGTCGGGATCTGCGGCACCGACCTCCATCAGGTGAAGGGCGAGTTCCGCCGGCCCACGCCGATGGTGCTCGGCCACGAGGGCGCGGGTGTGGTCGAGGAGGTCGGCGACGCGGTCACGCGCGTTCGCACCGGAGACGACGTCGTGCTCTCGTGGGCGCCGTCCTGCGGTGAGTGCGCGGGATGTCGTCGTGGCCGGCCTGCGACGTGCAAGCCGCTCAACGCGGCAATTCCCAACGGGACGCTGCCCGACGGGACGACCGGGATGTCCTTCCGCGGGGAGACGGTCTACCGCGGGACGGCGACCGGCTGCCTCGCCGAGCGGGTCGTCGTCTCCGAGGACGTCGCGCTCCCGCTCGGCGGCGCGGTCCCGTTCGAGCAGGCCGCGCTCCTCGGCTGCGCGGCCCTCACCGGCGTCGGCGCGGTGCTCTACGCCGCCGAGGTCACCGCCGGGCGCCTCCGTGCTCGTGATCGGCGCGGGCGGCGTGGGCCAGTTCGTCGTGCAGGGCGCGCGGATCGCGGGCGCGGAGACGATCGTGGTCTGCGACCCGGTGGAGGCCCGGCGCGAGGCGGCGCGGCGCGCCGGTGCGACGCACGTCGCGGCACCCGACGAGCTGAGGGACGCGATCCGGGGCGTGCTCCCCGACGGGGTCGACTACGGGTTCGACGCCGTCGGCGACCCCGAGCTCTCGGCGACGGCGCTCCGCTTCACGCGCGACGGCGGGACGACGGTCATCGTCGGGCTCCCGGCACAGGGGCTGCGCCTCGACCTCGACCCGTTCGAGCTGATCCGGAAGGAGAAGCGGCTCACCGGGACGCTGTACGGGTCCGAGGACCCGGCGGTCTCGCTCCCGGCGATGCTCGATCTCGTTCGGGCCGGTCGTCTCGAGCTCGCCTCGTCGCTCGGGCCGTCGTTCCCGCTCGACCGCGTGGACGAGGCGGTCCAGGCGAGCCTCGCGGGCGAGGCCGGCAGGGTGCTCGTCCTGCCCTAGTCCGCTAGTCGTCGCGGGAGCGGGGGAGCGTCGTCGACAGCGCCTGGACGACCTCCTCCTGGAGCCAGGACAGCCAGTGGTAGAGCGCGAGGCGCGGTGCGTCCGGATCCGACGGGTCGAGCGGCCCGTAGCTCTCCTCGGTGACGTCCAGCTGGGTCCCGAGCACGAGGCGAAGGCTCTCGATCCCGCCGAGCCACGCGCCGAGATCCTCCTGCGTCAGCGTCTTGGCGTGCGCCGTGCGCTCGAGGTGATCGAGCGCCCGCAGCTTGCCGTCGAGCAGGCCGTCGCCCACGAGGCGCGCGTACTCGGCGTTCCCCGCGTCGTCGTCGACGTACGCGAGCGGGAACAGCCGGTAGAGCGTCGGCTCCTCGGCGTCGAGCGCCTCCCGAAGCTGATCCGGGAGCGCGGCGAGGACGTTGCGCTCCTCCTCCGGCAGGTGGACGCGGAACGTGCCGTCGCGCCTCGTCTCGATCCCGCGCCTCACGTGTCAGTCCTGTTGCATCGTGGCCCAGAGGCCGTGCGCATGGAGGCGCGAGACGTCGAGCTCGGACTTCTCACGCGTCCCCGACGACACGACCGCCTTCCCCTCGTTGTGCACCTGGAGCATGAGCTTGGTCGCCCGGCTTCGCGAGTAGCCGAAGAGCTGCTGCAGCACGAGGGTCACGTAGCTCATGAGGTTGATCGGGTCGTTCCAGACGATCACGACCCAGGGGCGGTCCTCGACGCGATCGTCCTCGAACGACGGCTCGCGTATCTCGACAGGGGCCTCGACGACCTGGCTCACGCGCTCAGTGTGACCGAGAACCTCGCTCCTCGTCCTCCACCAGCGGGATCTCGTCGACGGGCTCCGGTCCGGCTCGGGCTCGGGAGGTGCGGGAGTGCCGCCGCCGAGGAAGTCGTCGGGCGGCTGGGGGACCGTCTCCTGCCCCGAGTACTTCTGGAGCCGCTCGACGAGCCCGGGGATCGGCGCCATCGGCGCGTCCTCGTCGACGGCCTCCTCGGGCTCTTCCCCGCCGAAGAGGAAGCGCGTGAACTCGCTGCGGCTCTTCTGCTGCTTCTCCTCGCGCTCGCGCTGCCTCGCGGCGGCCTTCTCCTCCGCCTCGCGGCGGCGTGCCTCCTCGCGGGCGGCAGCCTCGTCGCGCTTGCGCTGCTCCGCTTCCTCCTTCGCGCGCCGCTCCGCGATCACGGCGTTGTCCTTTGCGCGCTTGGCCGCTGCGCGCGCGTCGATCTTCGCCTGGGTCGCCTCGTGCTTCGCGCGCTGCTTCGCCAGGGCGGCGTCCTCCTTCGCGCGCTGCCTCGCCTCCGCCGACCCGCGCTTCAAGCGCTCGGCCTCCTCCTTCTGGCGGCGCTTCTCCTCTTCCGCGGCGCGCTTCGCCTCCTCCTTCGCCCGCTTCGCCTCCTCGCGCGACACGCGTCCGCTCTCGCGGCCGCTGGGCTCCGACGGCGCGTCGGGGGTCGTGACCGTGTGCAGCGCCTGCGCCTCGGCCGCCCGGCGCACGGCCTCTGCGGCTCGCGCCTCGAGCCGTGCGCGCTCGGCGGCCTCGCGATGGAGGGCGATCTCGGCCTCCACGCGCGCGATCTCCTCCGCCTCGGCGCGGGCGCGCTCCTCGGCGGCCACGGGGTCCTCGGCTGCCTGCTCCTGCTCCTCGGCCTCTCGCCTGGCGGCTTCCTCCGCCTCCCGGCGTGCGGCTTCCTCCGCCTCGGCGCGTGCGCGTTCCTCCGCCTCGCGGGCCGCGGCCGCCTCCGCCTCGAGGCGGGCCGCCTCCACGGCCTCGGCGCGGGCCCGTTCCTCTGCCTC
The DNA here is from genome assembly GCA_963712255.1 of uncultured Actinomycetes bacterium. Taxonomy (GTDB): domain Bacteria; phylum Actinomycetota; class Thermoleophilia; order Gaiellales; family Gaiellaceae; genus Gaiella. The sequence continues at coordinate 89,458 of CAVQHL010000004.1, read as the reverse complement.
GCGCGCCGCGGCTGCGGCCGCCGCTGCTGCCTGAAGGCGTGCGACCTCCTCCGCCTCGGCGCGCGCTCGCTCCTCCTCGGCCTCGCGGGCCGCGGCCGCCTCGGCCTCGGCACGCTCCTCGGCCTCTCGGAGCGCAGCCGCCTCGGTCTCGAGGCGGGCTGCCTCCTCCGCCTCGCGTCGCGCCGCCTCCTCCGCCTCGGTGAGCGCGCGTGCCTCCGCCTCGGCGCGCACGCGCTCGGCCTCCTCGGCCTCTGCGAGCGCGCGTGCCTCCGCCTCCCGGCGTGCGGCCTCCTCGGCGGCCAGCGCCTCGGCGCGCGCGGCTTCCTCCGCCGCGTCGTCCCTCCGGCGCACCGGGAGATGGAGGACGGACGAGGCGACCGGCGCCTCGACGTACGGCAGGGCGCGCAGCTCCGAGCGCCGGATCTTGCCGCTCACGGTCTTGGGGAGCTCCGGGACGAACTCGATCGCCCGCGGGTACTTGTACGGCGCCGTGATCGCCTTCACGTGCTCCTGCAGCTCCGTGGCGAGCGCGTCGTCGCCCTCGTTCCCGGGCCGGAGCACGACGAACGCCTTGACGATCTGCCCACGCTCGGCGTGGGGGACGCCGACGACGGCGCTCTCGGCCACCGCCGGATGCTCGAGGAGGGCGCTCTCGACCTCGAACGGGCCGATCCGGTATGCCGCGGAGAGGATCACGTCGTCGGCGCGACCGACGAACCAGAAGTAGCCCTCCTCGTCGCGCGTCGCCCGGTCGCCGGTGCGGTACCAGCCGTTGTCGAAGACCGCCTCGGTCTCCTCGCGTGCGTCCCAGTAGCCGGAGAACAGCGTGGGCGGGCGGCCGTTGAGCGCGATCTCGCCCTCGACGCCCGGCGGGCAGACGTGCCCGGACTCGTCGATCACCGCGACGTCGTGACCCGGCGTCGGGAGGCCCATCGAGCCCGTGCGGACCGGCGCGCCCGGGGAGTTCGCCACGAGCAGCGAGTTCTCGGTCTGGCCGTAGCCGTCGTGGATCGTGAGCCCGAGGGTCTGCTGGAAGCGCTCGATCACCTCGGGGTTCAGCGGCTCGCCTGCCGACACGGCGTGGCGCAGCCGCGGCAGGTGCGCGGTCTGCAGCTCGTCGAGCTTCGCGAGCATGCGGTACTCGGTCGGGGCCTGGCACAGCACGGTGACGCCGAGCCGCTCCATGAGCGACAGGCGCTGCTCCGGGTCGAACGCGCCCTCGTGGACGACCACCTCGGCCCCGTGCGACCACGGGCCGAGGAGGACGTTCCAGATCGACTTCGCCCAGCCCGTGCCCGCCGTGCACCAGACGACGTCCTGCTCGTGCGCGTCGAGCCAGTGGCCGGCCTGCGCGCGCTGCGCCCAGGTGTAGGCGTGCGTGTGGACGACGCCCTTGGGCTCGTTCGTCGTCCCCGACGTGTAGAGGATGAGCGCGTTGTCGCCGGCCATCGTCTCCTCGGTCGGGGCGCGCGGGACGTAGCGCTGGAGCTCGGTCAGGGCCTCGTCGAGGTAGACGACGGGGACGCCGCCGTCCACCTGGTTGAGCATCTCCTCGACCTCCGCCTCGCACGAGCGGTCGGCGACGACGAGCCGGGCGCCCGAGTCGCGGACGCGGTGCGCGAGGTCGCGGGCGCGGAGCATGTCCGAGCACGGGACGGCGATCAGCCCGCCCTTGAGCGCGCCGAGCATCGCGCCGTGCCAGGCGGGCACCTTCCCGAGCACGATGAGCACGCGGTCGCCGCGATCCAGCCGGGTGCGGAGCAGGTGGGCCCAGCGCGCGGCGTCCTTCGCGACGTCGGAGAACGTCCGCCGGTCGACGATCCCCTCGCGGTCGACGTAGGCGACGCCCTTGCGGAGCGAGTCGCCCGCGCCGAGCGCCTCGACGACGTCGCGGGTGAAGTTGAACCGCGCGGGAACGTCCCAGCCCGGCGGGAACGGGCCGGCGCGCGGAATGTCACTCTTGCGTCTGCGGCGAAGCACCACGATTCAGCCCCCTAGTCTGCCGCGGTCTCCCAGCGAGAACGGTAGTCCTCGCGGACGGGGCGGAAGACGTCGAGCACGAGCGCGCCCTCGGGGCCGCAGTACGCCGAGTGCTCGACACCGCCGGGAAGCACGTAGCCCTCCATCGGCTGCAGCTCGTGCGCGACGCCGTCGACGACGAGCGCCTGCATGCCGCGGAGCACGAGCCCGAGCTGCTCGTGCGGATGGCTGTGGAGCGGAACGGTCGCTCCCGGCTCGAACTCGATCACGTTCAGCATCGCGCCCTCGCCGAACAGCGGCCGACCGCTGACGCCCTCGGCCAGCTCGAAGGGGCGCACGTCGTCGAAGCGCACGAAGACGGGCTCCATGGGGACAACTTTACTCCGCGCGCCTGTCGATTCCCCCGACGCGGCCGGTGATCGATGATCGATTCGGCCGACGGCGCACGCGGTATCGTCCGAGCGTGGCGACCGTCGCCCCCGATCTTCTCCGCACGCGCGCCTACGTCGACGGAGAGTGGATCGACGCGGACGACCGTGCCACGTTCCCGGTGCTGAACCCCGCAACGGGCGAGACGGTCGCCGACGTCCCGCGGCTCGGCGCCGCCGAGACGCGTCGCGCGATCGAGGCCGCCGCGCGGGCGCTCCCGGAGTGGCGTGGGCGGACGGCGAAGGAACGTGCCGGCGCCCTCCGCCGGCTCGCGACCCTGATGGCGGACCACGAGGAGGAGCTCGCCTCGCTGATGGTGCTCGAGCAGGGGAAGCCGCTCGCCGAGGCCCGCGTCGAGATCGGCTACGCGCTCTCGTTCTACGAGTGGTTCGCCGAGGAGGCGAAGCGGGTCGACGGCGCGGTGATCCCGAGCCCCGCGGGCGACCGCCGGATCGTCGTGACGCGCGAGCCGGTGGGTGTCACGGCCGGCATCACTCCCTGGAACTTCCCCGCGGCGATGGTGACCCGCAAGTCCGCGCCGGCGCTCGCCGTCGGCTGCACGATGGTGCTCAAGCCGGCGGAGCAGACCCCGCTCTCCGCCCTCGCGATCGCCGCCCTCGCCGAGGAGGCGGGCCTTCCGCCGGGCGTCTTCTCGGTCGTCACCGGGGATGCCGCCGACGCGCCGGAGATCGGGCAGGAGATGACCTCGAACCCGTTGGTGCGCAAGCTCGGCTTCACCGGGTCGACGGAGGTGGGGAAGCTCTTGATGCGGCAATGTGCGGACCAGGTGAAGAAAGTGTCGTTGGAGCTCGGCGGGAATGCTCCATTCATCGTCTTCGACGACGCCGACCTTGAGATCGCCGTTGCTTCCGCTCTCGTCTGCAAATTCCGGAACTCGGGCCAGACGTGCATCTCCGCGAACCGGATGCTCGTCCAGTCGGGGGTCTACGAGGCGTTCGTCGACCGCTTCTCGGCCGCCGTGGGCCGGCTGAAGGTCGCCGACGGCTTCGCCGAGGGCGTCGACGTCGGGCCTCTGATCGACGAGCCGGCGATCGAGAAGGTCGAGGCGCACGTCGCCGACGCGCTCGATTCGGGTGCGGAGCTCGTGGTCGGCGGGGCGCGGATCGAGGGCCAGTTCTTCCGTCCCTCGGTGCTCGCCGGCGTGACCCCCGAGATGCGCATGACGCGCGAGGAGACGTTCGGCCCGGTGGCCGCGATCGCGCGCTTCGAGACCGAGGAGGAGGCGATCCGGATCGCGAACGCGACCCCGTACGGACTTGCCGCCTACTTCGTCACGAGCGACCTCGGGCGCACGTGGCGGGTGGGCGAGGCGCTCGAGTACGGCATCCTCGGCGTCAACACGGGGCTCGTCTCGACCGAGGTCGCACCGTTCGGCGGAGTGAAGGAGTCCGGGATCGGCCGCGAGGGCTCGAGCTACGGCGTCGACGACTGGACGGAGCTCAAGTACTGGGCGATCGCGGGCCTGGCGGCCCGTGGCTAGGAGCGCGACGTGATCGTCGAGCAGCGCGACTACCACGTCCTCACGGGGAAGCTGCCGGAGCTCGTGCGGCTCTACGCCGACGAGGGGATCGCGATCCAGCAGGAGGTGCTCGGCGGCTTCATCGGCGCGTTCACGACCGACGTCGGGGCCCTGTCGACGTACACCTCGATGTGGGGCTACGCGAGCCACGGCGAGCGGGAGGAGCGCCGGGCGACGCTCCAGGCCCGCGACGACTGGCAGGCGTTTCTCGCCCGAATCCAGCCCCTGATCCACACGCAGCAGAACCGGATCCTCGTCCCGACGTCGTTCTCCCCGATCGGCCGCGCGTGAAGGGGCACTAGATGGCCGTGCTCGACGGGAAGGTCGCCGTCGTCACGGGCGCCGCGCAGGGGATCGGCCGCGCGATCGCCGACGGGCTCGCCGCCGAGGGCGCACGGATCGTCGTCGCCGACCTCCAGGGCGCCGAGGACGCCGCGGCCGCGTACCCGGACGGCCTCGGCCTGACCGTCGACGTCGCCGACGAGGCCGCCGTCGAGCGGATGGTCGCCGAGACCGTCGAGCGCTGTGGAGGGCTGGACGTCCTCGTCAACAACGCCGGCCTCTACGCATCGCTCGAGATGCGCCCGTTCGAGGCGATCCCGCTCGAGGAGTGGCGCCGGGTGATGGACGTCAACGTCGCGTCGATGTTCCTCACGTGCCGTGCCGCCGTGCCGGCGATGCGCGAGCGCGGCGGCGGCGCGATCGTGAACATCTCGTCGGGGACGCCGTTCCGGGGCGTGCCGTTCCTGCTCCACTACGTGACGAGCAAGGGCGCGATCGTCGCGTTCACGCGGGCGCTCGCGAAGGAGCTCGGGAAGGACGGCGTCCGCGTCAACTGCGTCGCACCGGGCTTCACGATGTCGGACGGGGTGAAGGAGCACCCGGAGGTGATCGAGAAGCTGCGCGACGTCTCGGTCGCCGCCCGGACGATCCAGCGGGACCAGGAGCCCGACGACGTCGTCGGCGCCGTCGTCTACCTCGCCGGCCCGACGTCCTCGTTCGTCACGGGGCAGACGATCGTGATCGACGGCGGCCAGTACTTCCACTGAGACGTGCGGCTCTCCCTCCACCGCTTCGAGACGGGCGTCGAGACGATCGGCGGGAATCGCGTCGTGTACGACGTCGCCGCCGACACCGCGAGCTTCGGGCGGGCGACCGTCGACGGGCGCGCGCTCGTGTGGCAGCTCGACCGCGACGAGGGTGACGCGGCGGGAGCCCTCGAGTCGCGTTTCGTCCAGCTCGACCCGTTCGCGTCCTGGATCGTGCGCTGCGACCGGATCGACTTCCCGCTCGGCGGCGTCGCGCACCGGCACACGCACCCCGGCCCGGGGATCCGCTACCTCCTCCGCGGCGAGCTCGAGATCGAGACCGAGGGACGGTCGAGGTTCTACGGGCCGGGGGGCGCCTGGTTCGAGAGCGGGCCCGAGCCGGTCGTCGCGCGCGCGTCCGCCCACGTCGAGACGTCGTTCGTTCGCGTGCTCGTGCTCCCCGCGGAGTGGGCCGGCAAGCGGACGATCCGGTACGTCGACCCGATCGACGAGACGTCGCCGAAGCAGTCCGCCTCCGTCTATCTCGAGCACCCGATCACCCTGCCGCTGTGACGCACGAGCCGCGTGGTCGCTCCGGCGGGCAGCTGCTCGTCGACCAGCTCGCCGTCCACGGCGCCGATCTCGCGTTCGGCGTGCCGGGCGAGAGCTACATCGACGTCCTCGACGCGTTGCGCGACAGCCCGGTTCGCTTCGTCACGTGCCGGCACGAGGCGGGCGCGGCCAACATGGCCGAGGCGTACGGGAAGCTGACGGGCCGCCCGGGCATCTGCCTCGTGACCCGCGGCCCGGGCGCGACGCAGGCGTCGGTCGGGGTGCACACGGCGTTCCAGGACGGGACGCCGATGATCCTGCTCGTCGGTCAGATCCGTCGCAGCGACGTGGGGAGGGAGGCCTTCCAGGAGCTCGACTACCGGCTCGTCTTCGGCTCGCTCGCGAAGTGGGTCGCACAGGTCGACCGGGCGGAGCGGATCCCCGAGCTCGTCGCTCGGGCGTTCAGAACGGCGACGTCCGGGCGGCCCGGGCCCGTCGTGCTCGCGCTGCCCGAGGACATGCTCGTCGAGCGCGCGGAGGTGCCGGACGCGTCGCCCTACGTTCCCGGCGCAGGCGTCGCCGGGCGAGCCCGAGCTCGCCGAGCTCCGGCGGCTGCTCGCGACGGCGGAGCGACCGCTCGCGATCGTCGGCGGTCAGCCGTGGACGGCCGAGGCCGGAACGCAGCTCGGGCGCTGGCTCGAGGAGAGCGGCGTGCCCGTCGCCGCCGCCTGGCGCTGCCAGGACTACGTCGACAACGAGTCCCGCTGCTACGCCGGCCACCTGAGCATCGGCCCGGATCCCGCCCTGGCAGACCGGCTCCGCGACGCCGACGCGCTGCTCGTCGTGGGCGCGCGGCTCGGCGACATCGAGACGTCGGGCTTCGCGACCATCCCGCCGCCCGGGGTCGGGCGCACGCTGATCCACGTCCACCCGGACCCGAACGAGCTGGGCCGCGTCTACGAGCCGACGCTGGGGATCGTCGCGTCGGGCCCGCGCTTCGCGGCCGCACTCGACGCCGCTCGACCCGCTCGAGCGGAGCGGAGAGGACATGGACGCTGCGCACGCCGCCTACCTCGAGACGCTCGCAGGGCGGCCGTTGCCCGGCGCCGTCCAGATGACCGACGTCATGGCCGTCCTGCGCGAGCGGCTCGGGCCGGACGCGATCGTCGCGAGTGGCGCCGGCAACTTCACCGTGTGGGCCCACCGCTTCTACGCCTTCCGGCGCTACCGCACCCAGCTCGCGCCCCTCTCGGGCGCGATGGGGTACGGCCTGCCGGCGGCGATCGCGGCGAAGCTCGTTCACCCGGACCGCGACGTCGTGTGCATCGCGGGTGACGGCGACTTCCTGATGAGCGTGCCGGAGCTCGCCACCGCCCGGCAGCACGGCGCGGCGATCGTCGTCCTCGTCGTCGACAACGGCATGTACGGGACGATTCGCATGCACCAGGAGCGGAACTACCCGGGCCGCGTGAGCGGCACGGACCTCGTCAACCCGGACTTCGCGGCCCTTGCACGGTCGTTCGGGGCGCACGGGGAGCGGGTCGAGCGGAGCGAGGACGTGCCGGGCGCGCTCGACCGCGCGCTCGCTGCAGGCGTCCCGGCCGTCCTGCATCTCCCGGTCGATCCGGAGGCTCTCACGCCGCGCCGGACGCTGTCCGAGATCCGTGACGAGGCCGCCGCACGGGCACTAGCCCAACGGGGAGGATCGTTTCCACCCCTGAGCAGGGAATCTCGCCTTCCATTTGCGCGCGGAGGCAGTACCATTGGCGGAGGAGATGAGCGGCCTGCGGAGAACAACTCTGGTTGCCCTGCTCGCGGCGAGCGTCGCGACGCTGGCGCTCGCGTCCGTTGCAGCGGCCGCGATGGTCGGCACGGCGCGTGGCGGAGGCGTCGAGCTCGAGCTGCCCGCCGGCTGGGAGAAGGTCGTGCCCGCACGCGGGACGACCGTCGGCGACCCGCAGACCCTGCTCGTGATCGGCACGGACGGCGTCCGCGCGGTGGAGAGCGACTGTCAGGTGTCGTCGTACCGCGTCCCGGCGAACGGCGCCGTCGTCGTCGTCATCGGCTGGCGCGACGCGGTCGGCAACTCCGGCTTCCTCCCGCTCTCGGCGCTGAAGCTCCGTCGCGGCACCTTCGAGTGCTTCGCCGGGCGCGGCGCGGTCGCCCAGGTCACGCGGCGCAACCGCGACTTCCAGGTCAACGTGATGGTCGGCGACCGTGCGAGCGCCGAGACGGTCGAGGACGCGCTCGCAGCGGCGCGCTCGTTCGCCCTCGTTCCGCGGAGCTAGCCCGCACGACGCGCGATCCGACGGCCGCAACATCCTCGGTGCCCAGGCGGTAACGTCGATGCGTGGCAACCCGTCGCGAGTTCCGCGTCGCCGGTCAGGCCGAGCCGATCTCCCACTTCACCGACGCCGTCCAGGCGGGTGAGCTGCTCTTCGTCAGCGGCATCGTCCCCGTGGACGCGAACCGGGAGCTCGTGGGCGGCGGCGACGTCGTCGCGCAGGCCCGCGCCGTGTTCGAGAACATGGGCGAGATCCTGGCGGCCGCCGGCTGCAGCTTCGCCGACGTCGTCAAGGTGACCGTCTTCCTCACGGACATCGACGACCGTCCGCTCGTCAACCCGGTGCGCCAGGAGGTCTTCGGTGACGCCCGTCCCGCCTCGACCCTCGTCGAGGTGTCGGCCCTCGTGATCCCCGGCGCGCGCATCGAGGTCGACGCCGATCGCGCTGATCCCCGCGTGACTGCTCCCGACGACCGCTGGAACGCAGGCATCACCTGGCTCGACGAGCCGCTCGAGGGCGCTTCGTCGGGGCCGCTCGCCGGGCGCACCCTGCTCGTCAAGGACCTGATCGACACCGCCGGGATCCGGACGACGTATGGCTCGCGCGTGTACGCCGACCACGTCCCGACGCGCCACGCGACGGTCGTCCAGCGGGCGCTCGACGCGGGCGTGACGATCCTCGGGAAGGCGAACCTCGTCGAGTTCGCCTGGGGCGTCCTCGGCGCGAACGAGTCTCTACGGCACGGTCGACAACCCCGTCCGGCCCGGGCCCACGACCGGGCGGCTCGTCGAGCGGGAACGCCGCGGCGATCGCGGCGGGCCTCTGCGACCTGGGGATCGGCACGGACACGGGCTGCTCGGTCCGGCTGCCCGCCGCGGCGTGCGAGCTCGTCGGCCTGAAGCCTCGGCTCGGCGTCGGTGCCGGATCGACGGCGTCTTCCCGCTGTGCCCGTCGTTCGACACCGTCGGCCCGATGGCCCGCTCGGTCGACGGACGTGGCGGCGTTCTGGTCGGTGCTCTCCGGGCGGCCAGTCCCCGAGCCGCGCCTCGACGGGCTCGTCGTCGGGCTCCTGCGGCAGGCGCCGATCTGGCGGACGGCCGCGAGACGGAGGCGAGCGACGCCGCCGAGGCGTGGGTCGGCCGCCTCGAGGAGCTCGGCGCACGGGTCGTCGAGGCGACAGTCCCCGGGCCTCCCGCCGACACGTGGCCGGTGTTCCTGCACGAGGCCGCCCGCTCGCATGCCGCGACCTTCCCGAGCCGTGCCGACGAGTACGGAGACGCGATCCGCACCAAGCTCGAGGCGCCGCAGCGCGTCGACCCGGATGCGGTGACCGAGGGGTACCGCTCGCTCCTCGCGTGGCGCCAGCTCGTGCCGGAGGTCGACCTCTTCGTCAGCCCGTGCGTCGCGATCGACTGGCCGCCGGAGGACGCCGACGAGCTCGACGTGCGCCTCCCGCTCTCGTCGTTCCTGCGCTGGGTCAACCTGCTCGGCTGGGCGGCGCTCGCGATCGGCAACCTGCAGCTGATCGCGCCGCACGACGAGACCGTGCTCGCCGCCGGCCTGGCCTGGGAGCGCGGCTAACCTCCCGCGGTGATCTGCGGCCGGCGCATCGCATCCGTCCTCGTCGTCGCGCTCGCCGTGCTCGCAGCGGGCTGCGGCGGCGGCGACGACCGCTCCGATCTCTCCGATGCAGGTCGGCGCGCTCTGCGACGAGGCGCGGTTGGACATCGAGGCGCTCGGCCTGCCGTCGGAGACCGGCATCGCGGTCATCACGCCCTGGGCGAACCGCGGGACGCGGCTCGCCAAGGACATCCGGGCGCTCGACGGCGGCAGCGCAAGCGAGCAGGAGACCGTCGCTGCGCTCGCGACGGCGCTCGACGAGTACTACGCCGGTCTCCGCCTCGGACACACCATCTACGAGCAGACCCGGAGCGCCGAGGCCTACGCCCAGACGATCGAGCGTGCGAAGGCGTTCCAGGCGGATGCCGACGCCGCCGCGACGAAGCTCGGGGCCACGGAGTGCACCCGGCGGCCGTTCGACGAGGCGTGATCGCCTCTCGCCGGCGCGGCGAAGGCGCACGATCGACCAACTCCCCGGCCGTTCGCGCGTCGTATCCGGCGACGTTCGAGACGGGGTCGTGGTCGATATGGCAGAGTGTCCAGCCGCTACGTGGTCGCGGGCGATTCCGCGTGGCCAGAACAATCGATTATCGGTTGATCGTTGAACCGTTCCATGCGGGTTGGTAGGTTCATCCGGTCTTGAGGCCGCTCTCTGGACCACTGCGAACGACCTCGCGGAGGCGTCGCCGCGCATGAGCGCGACGACGTTGCAGCGTCCACTGCGGATCGCCGTGCGCGTGCTCATCGGCGCCGGGATCGTGTTCGCGCTGCTCTACGTCCTCGTGATCGCCGAGCCGCCTCCGGAGTTCGGCGGCAACTGGCGCACGACGAGCTTCGGCTCGGCGGTCGACGACTGGCAGAGCTTCACCCGCACGCTCCTCAACGGGCTCACCGCGGCCGGGCTCCTCTTCATCGTCGCGAGCGGCTTCTCGCTGATCTTCGGCCTCATGCGCGTCGTCAACATGGCGCACGGCTCGTTCTACCTCCTCGGCGGCTACATCGCGTACGAGGTGCAGCAGAGGATGACCGGCCAGGGGTTCTCGCTCGTCGGCAGCGAGGTGAGCACGTGGGAGTGGATCCTGCCGGCCCTCGTCGCGGTCGCGCGTCATCGGCGGCGTCGGCCTCGTCGTGCAGCAGGTCTTCCTGCGCTGGAACCAGGGCCAGGAGCTGCGTCAGGCCCTGATCACGATCGCGATCTCGGTGATCCTCGCCGACCAGGTGATCGCGCACTTCAACGACGGGATCGCCGTCAGCCTCACCTGGCCCGGGTGGACCGAGCGTCTCGTCGAGCTCCCGCTCCTCGGGATCGAGTACTCGGTCGCACGGCTCGTCGTGCTCTTCCTCGGCCTTGCCGTGGGCGCGTCCCTCTGGGCCTGGCTCCACCGCACGCGCACCGGCATGGTGATCCGGGCGGGCGTCGACGACCAGCAGATGACCTCGGCGCTCGGCGTCAACATCCAGCTCACGTTCGCCATCGCGTTCATCGTCGGCTCGGCGCTGGCGGCCTTCGGCGGCGTCGTCGGCGCGTCCCAGGGGGCGGTCGCCGCCGGTCAGGACGGGCAGTGGCTCCTCAACTCGCTCGTCGTGGTGATCATCGGCGGAATGGGGTCGCTCATCGGCGCGGCGGCCGGGTCGCTGCTCTACGGCCTCGTCTTCGCCTTCTCGGCCGTCTACCTCCCGACGACGGGCAACAACTGCTGCACGCAGTACTCGATCGTCGTCACGTTCGCGCTGCTCGCCCTCGTGCTCGCCGTCCGGCCGCAGGGGCTCTTCGGGAGAGAAGGATGACGTTCGACACGAAGCAGACGACGGAGCGCGTGATCGCCGTCGGGGCGCTCGTGGTCGTCGCGCTCGGCCCGGTCATCTTCAACGACTACTGGGTCGACGCGATCCTGACGCAGGTCTTCATCGTCGGGATCGCGGCAGCGAGCCTCATCTTCCTCGCCGCGTACGGCGGCATGATCTCGCTCGCCCAGACGGCCCTCATGGGCTCCGCCGGCTTCATGATCGGGAACATGGTCACGGTCGGCGGGGGCGGCGGCGAGTCGAAGGGGCTGACGCTCGGCTGGGATCCGACGCTCTCGCTCGTGCTCGCGCTCGTCGGGACGACGCTGCTCGGGATGATCTTCGGCGCGGTCGCCTCGCGGAGCTTCGGGATCTACTTCCTCATGATCACGCTGACGTTCTCGGTGATCACCTTCTACTTCGTCGGCCAGGTGACGGTCGTCTCGGGCTTCTCCGGCATCGGCGGCATCGACCGCTACACGCCCGGCTTCGTCGGCGACATCGTCACCGACCGCAACCGCCTGTACTACATCGCGCTCGGTGTCGCGCTCGTCGTCTACGGCCTCATCCGCTACATCGTGCGCACGCCGTTCGGCGTCTCGCTGCAGGGGATCCGGGACGAGCACGTGCGGATGACGTCGCTCGGCTACATCGTCCCGCTCCACCGCACGCTCGCGTTCGGCTTCGCCGCGTTCCTCGCGTCGCTGGCGGGGATCCTCCTCGTCTGGTGGCAGGGGCAGATCGCCCCGGGCGACGTCGGCCTCGGCGCGACGATCGACCTGCTGATCGTCGCGGTGATCGGCGGGCTCGGGCGGGTGGAGGGCGCCTGGGTCGGCGCGCTCGCCTTCATCGTCATCAACAACTACATCCGTGACAGCTGGCTGACCGAGGTCCTCGACACGGTCAGGATCGGCGGCAGCTTCAACACCATCATCGGGGTCGTCTTCCTACTCATCGTCGTTCTCTCGCCCGACGGGCTGATGGGCCTCTGGGACCGCGCGTGGAGTACCGTGCGCCGGCCCCGAGGCGGGTCAGGGGCCCCGGTGGCGAGATCCGTCCAGCAAGGCTGACCAAAGGAGGGATCGGTCGGACGTGTCAGGCAAGTCCAGCACGATGGCAACACGACACACAACCAAGGAGGAGAAAGGCGTATGAGCCGTCTCTCGAGGAGATGGAAGCTCATTCTCCCGCTCGGTGTGCTCGCGATCGCTGCCTCGGTGGCCGTATCGACGTCGCTTGCGGCGTCGGGTGCGTCGGCCGGGGAGATCAGGGTCGCGATCATGACCGACTGCAAGGGGGCGTTCGGCTTCGGCTACGAGATCGACATCGGAGGCGCGCAGGCGGCCTTCGCGCAGTACGCGGGCGGCAAGGTGAAGAACCCGAAGAAGCCGTCCGCCGGGATGACCGGCATCAAGGCCGGAGGGAAGGACGTGCGGATCGTCGGCTACGGCTGCGGCGACGACACGGTGCCGACTGCGGTCAAGGAGACCCGGCGCCTGATGGAGCAGCTCCGTGCGGACGTCATGATCGGCCCGCTGTCGGGCGACGAGGCGGTGTACGTCGCGCGGTACGCGAAGTCGCATCCGACGAAGACGTTCGTCATCGGCACCGCCGGCTCGCAGGATCCGACTCTGCAGCTCGCACAGCCGAACGTCTTCCGCTACCACGGTGACGGCGCCCAGTGGAACGCCGGCACCGGTGAGATCGCGTACAAGCGGCTCAAGTGGCGCAACGCGGCGATCATCATGGACGACTACAGCTTCGGCTGGACGTCCGCCGCGGGCCTCATCGCCGACTTCTGCGCGATCGGCGGCAAGATCACGAAGCGGGTCTACCCGCCGCTCAACACGACCGACTACTCGTCGTACGTCCAGCAGCTGCCCGCCCCCGACTCGGTGGACGGGTACTTCTGGGTCGTCGGCGGGACGGGCACGTCGGCGAGCCTGAAGGCGTTCGAGCAGACCTACGGGGCTCTCAAGCCGAGTCAGCACATCGGGAACCTGTTCTTCGCGTTCCTCGGTGCTGACAAGGTCGTCGCCCCCAAGGTCGTCGGCTCGTACGTCGGCGGCTTCGGCACCGGCCCCGGCCTCAAGACGCGGTCGGCGAAGGCGTACGAGGCCGTCGTCGCGAAGCACTACCCGGGCCTGAACGGCGGGAACTACGCCGACGGGTTCGTCTACAACTACTACAACGCCGCGTGGGCGCTCGTCCAGGGTCTGACCAAGTCCGGCGGTCAGCTCGGCAAGTCGCTCCAGACGGCACTGCCGCGCACGCTCAAGCCGGGCTACCAGGTCACCAACAACGGTGTCCTCCGGCTCGACCGCAACCGGCAGGCGATCCAGGATCAGTACCCGCTGCAGGTCGTCAAGAGCGGGAACACGATCGGGACGGCCGTCGTCGGCTACGTGCCGAACGTCGACCAGTCCTTCGGCGGCCTCTTCAAGAAGACGAGCCCGCCGCCTGGCCGCACGCAGCCTCCGTGCGTGAAGAAGAAGATGCCCGTGGCAGGGCAAGATCAAGGTCGTCAAGAACGGCGTCATCACCAACCAGACCCTGAAGTAGGTCGGTGACCGCCGAAGCACCAGCGCACGACGCCGTGCCGGCCCTCCGCTTGCGGGGGGTCGGCCGGCGGTTCGGCGGCGTGCAGGCCGTGCAGGACGTCGATCTCGACGTCCCGCACGGCCAGCGCCGCGCCATTCTCGGCCCCAACGGGGCCGGGAAGACGACGCTGTTCAACCTGATCGCGGGAGACTTCCCGCCCTCGTCGGGCACGATCGAGGTGCTCGGCACCGACGTCACGACGCTGCCCCCACGGGCGCGCCCGGCGCTCGGGCTCTCCCGCAGCTACCAGAAGTCCCGTCTCTTCGGCGGGCTGACGGTGCTCGACAACCTCTACCTCGCCCTGCGCGGCAGGCGCGGCGGCCGGCTTCGGTGGTACCGCGGCCGCGGCGACGCCGAGCTGCTCGAGCGCGCGCGGCACGCGGCGGACCAGGTCGCCCTCGGCGGCGTGGTCGACACGCCCGTCGCGTCGCTCTCGCACGGCGAGCAGCGCCAGCTCGAGGTCGCGATGGCGCAGGTCACCGACCCCGACGTGATCATGCTCGACGAGCCGGCCTCCGGCCTCTCCCGCGGCGAGCGCGAGCGCCTCACCGAGCTGCTGCTCGCGATCCCGCGCGACGTGACGCTCGTCCTGATCGAGCACGACATGGACGTCGCGCTCAACGTCGCCGAGTACGTGACGATGATGCACGACGGCCACAAGATCGTCGAAGGCACGCCCGCGGAGATCCGCGCGAACGAGACCGTCCACGACCTCTACCTCGGCTCGGGGCACTACGAGTGAGCACGCTCTTCGAGATCGAGGGCCTCGACGCCTACTACGGCCAGGCGCAGGTCCTCGAGGGCGTCAGCCTCGCGATGGGCGCCGAGGGCGTCGCCGTGATCGGGCGCAACGGCATGGGCAAGACGACCCTCTGCGCGGCGGTCATGGGGATGATGCCGCGGGCGACCGGCTCGATCCGCTTCAAGGAGAAGGAGATCCTCGGCCGGCCCTCGTACAAGATCGCCGGCCTCGGGATCGGCTACGTCCCGCAGGGGCGGCGGCTCTTCCCCTCGCTCTCGGTCGACGAGCACCTGCGGATGCTCGCGCGCGGAACGCGCGGCAAGCGGTGGACGCCCGACGCGGTCTACGAGCTCTTCCCGCGCCTCGCCGAGCGCAAGAAGAACGGCGGCACACAGCTCTCGGGCGGGGAGCAGCAGATGCTCGCGATCGGGCGCGCGCTGCTCGGCGAACCCGGAGCTCCTGATCATGGACGAGCCGTCCGAGGGGCTCGCTCCGGCGATCGTCGAAGGGCTGATCGCGACCTGCAAGACGCTCGTCGAGGAGGGCATGGCGATCCTCCTCGTGGAGCAGAACCTCGGCGTGGCCACGTCCATCGCCGAGCGGCAGCTCGTGATGGTCACGGGCCGGATCGCGGCGGAGACGACCGCGAGCGCGCTCGTCGGCGACGCCGACGCGCAGCGGCGCTACCTCGGCGTCGAGCCACTCGCATCCTGAACGAGGGAGGAGCCGTGCCAACAGTCGTCCTCGTCGGAACGCTGGACACGAAGGGCCACGAGTACGCGTTCCTCGCCGACCGGATCCGCGAGCACGGCGTCGACGTCGTGCTCGTCGACGCGGGGATCGTCGGCGAGCCGCTCGCGACGCCCGACGTCACGCGGGACGAGGTCGCCGCGGCAGCCGGAGCCGACGTCGGAGCGCTGGCCGCCGCCGGCGATCGCGGGGCCGCCGTCGAGACGATGGCGCGCGGCGCCGCGGAGGTCGTGAAGCGGCTCCACGCCGAGGGACGGCTCGACGCGATCGGCGGGCTCGGCGGCTCGGGCGGCTCGGCGCTCGTCACGCACGCGATGCGACAGCTCCCGATCGGCGTCCCGAAGCTGATGGTCTCGACCGTCGCGTCCGGCGACACGAGCCCGTACGTCGGGCTCGGTCGACGTGACGATGATGTACTCGGTCGTCGACATCGCCGGCGTGAACCGCGTCTCGGCGCGGATCATGGCGAACGCCGCGGGTGCGCTCGCGGGGATGGCGGGCGCGACGGTGCCGCCGCTCGGTGACGAGAAGCCGATCGTCGTCGCGTCGATGTTCGGCGTCACGACCGCGGCGGTGACCACCGCCCGCGAGCGGCTCGAGGAGCTCGGCTACGAGGTGCTCGTCTTCCACCAGACCGGTGCGGGCGGCGGCTCGATGGAGAAGCTTCTCGAAGCGGGATTCGCGGTCGGGTCGCTCGACGTGACGACGACGGAGTTCTGCGACCAGGTCGCCGGTGGCGTGCTCGCCGCGGTGCCCGAGCGGCTCGAGTCGGCCGGCCGGGCGGGGATCCCGCAGGTCGTCTCGCTCGGCGCGCTCGACATGGTCAACTTCGGCCCGAAGGACTCCGTCCCGGAGCGCTACCGCGACCGGAACCTCTACGTCCACAACCCGACGATCACCCTGATGCGGACGACGCCCGACGAGTGCCGCGAGATCGCGGCCGTCATCGCGCGGAAGCTCAACGCGGCGAGCGGGCCGACGGTGCTCTTCGTGCCGCTCCGCGGCGTCTCGGCGATCGCGACCGAGGGGCAGCCGTTCCACGATCCCGACGCCGACGAGGCGCTCTTCTCGACGCTCCGCGAGGAGGTCGACGCGACCCGGGTCGAGGTGCACGAGCTCGACGCCGACGTGAACGACCCGGCGTTCGCGCTCGCGATGGCGAACCGGCTGCACGAGCTGATCGGCGCGCGCGCATGACGAGGAGCGAGGCACTCGCACGTCTCCGCGCCGAGATCGACGCGGGCCGCCCGGTCATCGGGGCAGGTGCGGGCACCGGCCTCTCGGCGAAGTGCGCCGAGGCCGGCGGCACCGACCTGATCATCATCTACAACTCGGGCCGCTACCGGATGGCCGGCCGGGGATCGCTCTCCGGGCTGCTGCCGTACGGCGACGCCAACGCGATCGTCGTCGACATGGCGCGCGAGGTGCTCCCGATCGTGGAGCACACGCCGGTCCTCGCGGGCGTCTGCGGAACGGATCCGTTCCGGCTGATGGACGTCTTCCTCGACGAGCTCCGCCGGATCGGGTTCAGCGGCGTCCAGAACTTCCCGACCGTCGGCCTCTTCGACGGCACCATCCGCCAGGGGCTCGAGGAGACGGGCATGGGCTACGGGCTCGAGGTCGACATGATCCGGCTCGCCCGGGAGAAGGACTTCCTCACGGCGCCGTACGTCTTCACGGTCGACGAGGCGGTCGCGATGGCGGAGGCGGGTGCGGACGTGCTCGTCCCCCACATGGGGCTCACCACCGGAGGCACGATCGGCGCCGAGAGCGCGAAGACGCTCGACGACTGCATCCCGGTGATCCAGGCGATGCACGACGCCGCGAAGACGGTCAACCCGGAGCTGATCGTCCTGTGCCACGGCGGCCCGATCGCCGAGCCGGACGACGCCGCCTACGTCATCGCGCGGACGACCGGGATCGACGGCTTCTTCGGCGCCTCGTCGATGGAGCGGCTCCCGACCGAGGTCGCGATGACCGAGAACATGAAGCGCTTCAAGGCGATCCCAACCGCAAAGGAGCAGACGTGAGTCGATTCGTGATGAACGACGAGGTCGAGACGACGACGTTCGACTGGGGCAGCGCCGGGATGCGCGGCGCGCCGACGAGCACGGGGTGCGACACGTACGTCGTGATGGACGTCGAGCTCGCGCCGGGGTTCGCGCATTCGTTCCACAAGCACCCCGAGCAGGACGAGATGATCATCGTCAAGGCGGGGCGGATCGTGCAGTGGCTCGGCGACGACCATCGCGAGCTCGGCCCCGGCGACTCGGTCCACATCGACCGCGACGTCGTCCACGGGTCGTACAACGACTTCGACGAGCCCGCACACCTCCAGGTCGTCCTCGCGCCCGCGTACGGCGAGGGCGGGTACACGGCCGTCGACGTGTCGGCCGAGGAGCCCTGGTCGGGCCTGCGCTGAGCCGCGCGCATGGCCGTCCTCCACACCACGACCTGGAACGACGACGGCGGCGCGCCGGTCGTCTGCGTGCACGGCGTCACCGGGCACGGCGGGCGCTTCCGGCGCCTCGCCGAGCGGCTTCCCGGCAACCGCGTCGTCGCCGTCGACCTCCGGGGGCACGGGCGCTCCCCGTGGGAGGCGCCGTGGACGGCCGAGACGCACCTCGCGGACCTGCTCGAGACCGCCGACGCCCACGGCATCGGCGCGGCCACCTGGATCGGGCACAGCTTCGGCGGACGGCTCGTCGCGGAGCTCGCGTCGCGACACCCCGACCGCGTCGAGCGCGCCGTCCTCCTCGATCCGGCGATGCACGTCGAGCCGCCGGTCGCGACCGAGCGCGCCGAGGGCCTTCGCGGCGATCTCTCGTTCGGCTCGCCGGACGAGGCGATCGACGCACGGCTCGGTGACGGAAGCCTCGTCTCGACGCCCCGTGCGACGCTCGAGGAGGAAGCCGCCGCGTTCCTCGACCAGGGCGAGGACGGCCGCTGGCGCTGGCGTTTCTCGCCCACGGCCGTGATCGCGGCATGGAGCGAGATGGCGTCGCCGGCGCCGCCCTGGCCCGAGTGCCCGACGCTCGTCGTGATCGGCGAGAAGTCCTGGATCCCGAACCGGGTGCCTCGACTGCCGCACCTCCAGAGCACGCCCGTGCCGGGAGGTCACAGCGTCCTCTGGGACGACCCGGACGCGACCGCCGACGCGGTCGTCGCGTTCCTCGGCTAGCTCTCGGTCGCGACGAGCCGGTCGTACGCCGGCAGCGTGAGGAACTCGACGAAGTCGGGCTCGGTGGCGATCCGCTCGAAGATGGCGCGTGCGTCCGCGTAGTCCGGTCCGAGCTTCGCGATCTCCTCCTCGGTGATCCGGCGGACGTCCGCCTCGTCGATGCGGTCGTGCCGGAGCCACTGCCAGATCTGCGACCGCGAGATCTCGGCGGTCGCCGCGTCCTCCATCAGGTTGTTGATCGCGACGGCACCCGACCCGTGCAGCCACGCCGCGAGGTACTGGATCCCGACCGAGACGTTGCTGCGGAGACCCTCCTCGGTCACGTCCCCCGGCGTCGCGGCGACGTCCAGCAGGGCGGCCGCACGCGCCTCGACGTCGTCGCGCTGCCGCTCGATCTGGTTCGGGCGGTCGCCGAGGACGCGGTCGAACGACTCCATCGCGACCGGGACGAGGTCGGGGTGCGCGACCCAGGTCCCGTCGAAGCCCTGCGACGCCTCGCGGTCCTTGTCCTCCCGGACCTTCTCGAGCGCGACCGCATTCACCTCGGCGTCGCGACGCGACGGGATGAAGGCCGCCATGCCGCCCATCGCGTGCGCGCCGCGCCGGTGGCACGTCTTGACGAGGAGCTCGCAGTAGGCGCGCATGAACGGCACCGCCATCGTCACGGCGGCACGGTCGGGGAGCACGAACTCGGGCCGGTGCCCGAGCTTCTTGATGACGCTGAAGATGTAGTCCCAGCGGCCGGCGTTGAGGCCGGCCGAGTGCTCGCGCAGCTCGTGGAGGATCTCGTCCATCTCGAACGCGGCGAGGATCGTCTCGATCAGGACGGTCGCCTTGATCGTCCCCTGCGCGACGCCGAGCCGCTCCTGTGCGAAGACGAAGACGTCGTTCCAGAGCCTCGCCTCGAGGTGCGACTCGAGCTTCGGGAGGTAGAAGTACCGCCCGTTGCGCCCGTGGTTCCGGAGGAAGTAGAGGCCGAAGTCGAACAGCGAGCCGGACATCGCGGCGCCGTCGACCTCGAAATGGCGCTCCTCGAGATGCCAGCCGCGCGGGCGGACGAACAGCACGGCGACCTCGTCGTTCAACGAGTACTGCTTCTCGCCCGTGTCGAGCGAGATCGTCCGCTCGAGCGCATCCGTGAGATTCCGCTGGCCGGAGATGCAGTTCTCCCAGGTGGGGGAGTTCGCGTCCTCGAAGTCGGCCATGAAGACCTTCGCGCCCGAGTTGAGCGCGTTGATCACCATCTTGCGGTCGACCGGGCCGGTGATCTCGACGCGACGGTCGGCGATCTCGTCCGGGAACGGCGCGATCCGCCAGTCGCCGGCGCGCACGTCGGCCGTCTCCGCGAGGAAGTCGGGCAGCTCGCCTGCGGCCAGCCGGCCGAGCCGCTCCGCGCGGCGCGCGAGGAGCTCGCGGCGCCGGTCGCCGAACTCGCGCTGGAGGTCGGTCAGGAACTCGACCGCGTCTGGGCTCAGGACGTCGTCGACCTGCATGCCGGCATTCTCGTCGGTTCAGGGTCGCCGCGCGGCGGGAGGCGGCTAGTCGTTCTCGTGGTCGCGCTCGCAGTGCTCCGGGCACGTGCATGGAGCCGTCTCGGCGCGCGTGAGGATCGGCGCGGGAAACCGTGCAGTTGCGGCGGCGAAGCCGACGCCTTCAGGGGTGTGCCCCGCCGTAGGCGGGGATCCAGCGGCGGGAATCCGCTCCTGCGGATTCCCGCTTCGCGAGTGAAGGCTTGACGGGCTTCTCGCGGATCAGCGTCGTGGCGTTCATGCTGCGCTCCTCTCCTCGTGGAACTGCTGCTCCTCGGTCGAGCCGGTCAGGGCGAGGGTCGAGGACTCGCCGCCGGAGACCGCCTGCATCACCTGGTCGAAGTAGCCTGCGCCGACCTCGCGCTGGTGGCGGGTCGCCGTGTAGCCGGCCTCCTCGAGCGCGAACTCGCGCTCCTGCACCTCGACGTACGCCGGCATCGCGTCGGCGCGGTAGCCGCGGGCCAGCTCGAACATCGAGAGGTTGAGCGCGTGGAAGCCGGCGAGGGTGATGAACTGGAAGCGGTAGCCCATCGCCGCGAGGTCGCGCTGGAACCCCGCGATCTGGCCGTCGGACAGGTGACCCCGCCAGTTGAACGACGGCGAGCAGTTGTACGCGAGCAGCTTGCCCGGGAACCGCTCGTGGATCCGCGCGGCGAACTGCTCCGCCTCCGCCATGTCGGGCGTCGACGTCTCGCACCAGACGAGGTCGGCGTACGGGGCGTACGCGAGCCCGCGTGCGATCGCGGCGTCGATCCCGTCGCGGACGCGGAAGAACCCCTCGGGCGTCCGCTCGCCGGTGCAGAGCTCGCGGTCGATCTCGTCGACGTCGCTCGTCAGGAGCGAGGCCGACAGGGCGTCGGTGCGGGCGACGATCAGCGTCGGCACGTCGAGCACGTCGGCCGCGAGGCGCGCGGCGACGAGCGTGCGGACGAACTGGCTCGTCGGGACGAGCACCTTGCCGCCGAGGTGGCCGCACTTCTTCTCGGACGAGAGCTGGTCCTCGAAATGGACGGCCGCGGCACCCGCCTCGATGTACGCCTTCATGATCTCGAACGCGTTGAGCGGCCCGCCGAAGCCGGCCTCGGCGTCGGCGACGATCGGCGCGAGCCAGTACGTCTCGTCGTCGCCCTCGGCGTGCGCGATCTGGTCCGCGCGGAGCAGCGCGTTCGAGATGCGCCGCGCGAGCGCCGGCCCCGAGTTCGCGGGGTAGAGGCTCTGGTCGGGGTACGTGCCGCCGACGAGGTTCGCGTCCGCGGCCACCTGCCAGCCCGACAGGTAGATCGCCTCGAGGCCCGCCTTCACCATCTGCACCGCCTGACCGCCGGTCATCGCGCCGAGTGCGGGAACCCAGTCACGCGTGTCCAGCAGGTGACGGAGCCGCTCGGCGCCGAGCCGCGCGAGCGTGTGCTCGATCCGCACCGAGCCGCGCAGGCGCTCGACGTCCTCGGTGCTGTACGGGCGGGTGACGATGTCGCTCATGCGCGTCCTTTCGGATCCAAGATTGACGTGATTGGATCCTAGATGAGCAATTCATGGGCCGCAAGGGGCATATTTCTGTCATTTGGGATCCCAAATGACGATACGAGGACGCGGTTTGTACACTCGGCGTCGTGAGCACCGTCTCCACCAAGGCCGACGACATCGCGCGCGAGCTCGAGGACGAGATCGTCTCGGGGGTCATCCCGCCGGGCACCGTCCTCCGGCAGGAGACGCTCTCCGAGCGGTTCGACGTCAGCAGGACCCCGGTGCGCGAGGCGCTCCGCCGGCTCGCCGCGCTCGGCCTCGTCTCGTTCGAGCCCAACCGCGGCGTTCGCGTCCGCTCGATCTCCGCGCACGAGCTCCGCGAGGCGTTCCTCGTCCGTGCCGAGCTCGAGGCGCTCGCGACCGAGGTCGCGACGCCGAAGATGACCCCGGACGACCTTGCCGCGCTCGACGCGATGGAGCGGCGGTTCGGCGAGCTCACGCTCGAGCTCCGGGCGCAGGCGCGGAGCGGGGCGGCGCGCGACGCGACGCTGTTCGTCGAGTGGATGCAGGCGAACTACGCCTTCCACGACGTGATCTACCGCGTCGCCGAGCATGCCGCTCGTCGAGCGCATCGCGAAGGGCGCCCGCCGGACGTTCATCGGCGACCGGGTGTGGCAGGCACGCGCGGAGCTCGACGAGCTCTACGCGAAGAACGACCTCCAGCACCGCGCCATCCGCGAGGCGATCGGCGCGGGCAGCGCCCAGGCGGCGCGCATTCTCGCGCGCGAGCACGTGCTCTCGTCGAACCGGCTCATCGAGATCGTGCTCGAGACGCTCGGGGCGTCGGGCCGCGAGCCCGGGTGGGGCGCCTGACCTAGAACGTCCCGTACCGCTCGAACGCCTCGAGCGGCGTCATCCCGTCGCGAACCGCGTCGCGGACGAGGCTCTCGGTCCCCACCTTCGCCTCTGCCGCCGTGAGGACGCCCTCGGCGCGGGCGGCCGGAACGACGACGACGCCGTCCTCGTCGCCGACGACCCAGTCGCCCGGGTCGATGCCGACCGTGCCGATCGTGATCGGCTCCCGGGTCGCCGTCACCTCCCAGCGCCAGGTCGAGTCCTCCGGCGTCACGAAGCGGGCGAAGACCGGGAAGCCGAGCGTCTCGATCAGCCGGACGTCGCGGCAGCCGCCGTCGATCACGCAGCCGGCGACGCCGCGCGCTGCGAGCGAGGTCGCGGACAGCTCGCCGAAGTGTGCGGAGCGGTCGTGGTTGCACTGGTAGACCGCGACGTGCCCCGCGGGCACCTCACCGAGCATCGCGAGCGTCTTGCGGATCGCCGCGTCCCAGTCGCCGTGCTCGGACGGCCGGCCCTCGACGGTGAACGCCTGGCCCGCAAGTCGCATGCCGGCCGCGAGCGCGCCGATCGACGGCGGCAGCGTCTGCTCGCGGAGCCCGAGGTCGTCCATCACGTCCACGAGCGCCGCGGTCGGCACCGCTCCGAATCGCTGCCGCACAGCGCGACCCTAGATGATCGATTCTGGATAGGCGTGTGCGTGGGGATGGCTGTGACCGAGCATGGTGCGAGGAGCGGTCGCGGCGCATATCGGGTGATACGTGTCGTGGCCGATCGTCGCGCCCAGGCGATGCGTCACAGCCACCAGCCGCGTGTGCGGCTATTCGGAATCGATCATCTAACCCGCCCGGACGAGGCGGTCGGCGCGGACGTCGGCCAGGCGGGTCACCGCGCCGCCCGGGTACCGCACGACGACCTCGCGGACGTGCGTCGCGTCTCCGAGCCCGAAGTGGAGCCGCGGGTCCTCCGACGAGAGGTAGCTGCCGCCCGCGCGCGCCTCGCGCACCAGGCGGCGGCCGTCGTCGAGCACCACCGTCACGCGCGCTCCGGGGGCGAACCGCGGAAGCGCCACCTCGAGCCAGTGCCCACCCGCGCGGTCGTTCCGAAGAAGCTGGAGCCGCCCGCCGATCGAGCCGACGGCGAGGTCGAGGTCGCCGTCGTTGTCGAAGTCGGCGGCCGCGAGCCCGCGGCCGTTCCGCGGGGCGACGGCACCGACGCGGAGCGGCCGCACGTCGCCGTTCGCCGTGCTGACGACCTGGAGGCGCTCGGCGTTCTCGACGAGGTTCGTCACGGGGATCGCGCCGTTCGCGAGCGCGAGCTCCAGGCGTCCGTCGAGATCGAGGTCGACCCACGTCGCGCCCCAGCCCGTCGAGCGCTGGCCGAGCGCGGCGGAGAAGTCGGGCCGCGCGTCGGCGAACGGCCCGACCGCGCGGCTGCGGTACGCGGCGTGGAGCTGGCCGCGGGAGTTCGTCACGAAGAGGTCGTCGAGGCCGTCGCCCGAGTAGTCGCCCGCGGCGACGCCCATCCCGGCGTTCGGGTCGTCGACCCGCTCCGCCTTCCCGCGCTCGACGAGACGGAACCCGAGCGGGCAGCTGGAGCAGGCGACGTTGAAGTAGAGCCGGTTCGGGTCGAGGTCGTTGGCGACGTAGAGGTCGAGGCGGCCGTCGCGGTCGACGTCGACGAACGACGCCCCGAGACCGTGGTCGAGCCCGCGCGGCTCGAGCCCGGCCGTGCGACCGACCTCGCGGAAGGTCGGGTAGCGCGCCGGGGCCGCCGCTGTTGAGGTAGAGCAGGTCGCGCACGGCGGCGTGGTTGGCCGGGAACCCCGACTCCGACCCGGGGGATCGCGATGTTGACGTCCGTGTAGCCCGCGACGAACACGTCGAGCCGCCCGTCGCCGTTCACGTCCGCGACGGCCGCGCCGGTGTGCCAGCCGGCGCGCGGATCCCGGCGCGTCCAGGCGCCCTCCGTGAACGGCCGTCGCCGTCGTTCCAGAGGAGCGCGTCGTAGGCGTCGCGCGCGACGTCGTACCCCGCCGTCGTCACGAAGAGGTCGGTCGCGCCGTTGCCGTCGAGGTCGCCGCCGACGCACCCGCTGCCGCGAACGCCGAGGCCGGCGCCAGTCGGCGGCTGTCACGTCCTCGAATCGGCCGTGGACGTTGCGGAAGAGGCGGCTCTTCGCGGCAGGCCGCCCCGGGCCAGGTACTCGGCGATGTCCGTCTCGGCGTACCCGTTCACGACGTACAGGTCGAGCCAGCCGTCGCGGTCGTAGTCGAGCCAGCAGACGCCGCCGCCCATCATCGCGGTCTCGTCGTGGAACTCTCCGGAGGGGTGTACCGGAACGCGCCGTGCCGGAAGTCGAGGCCGACGCTCGGGGCGACGTCGGTCAGCGTGAACGATGCGCGCACGGACGGGGCCGGCGCCGCGGCGCCGGGCGCACCGCGAACCGCTGCGATGAGGTACCGGCCGCCGTGCTCGACGATCTCGAACGTCCGCTGGATCTCGACCGGCTCGCCCTGCGCGACGGGCTCGTCGCCGGACGCGCCGTACGTCGCCGTGCGCGTCGTGCCGATGGAGCGTCGCCACGACGAGCGGCGGCCCCTGCCCCTCGCCGGGCTCGAGCCGAAGGCGGATGCGGTCGCGCGTCGTAGGTCGCGACCTCGACCTCGCCGCCGCGCGACGCGTCGATGCGGCTCCAGAGGTCGGCGAGCCAGCTTCCGCTCGCCGCCTCGCTCGGCCCGAGCACGGTTGCGTGTGCGCAGTGCCTCGGCCGCGACCTCGAGGTCGGTCACGAGGTCCGCGGCGATCCGCCGCGCGGTCCTCCGGTCGACGGGCGCGAGCCCGGGCGAGGAGCGCGACGGTGACCTGTCGGCACGCGATCCGTGTCGGCCGGGCGCCGCGAGCGCGGCCTCCGGACGTGCCGGCAGCCCGGCGAGCACGATGAGCGCCCCGGCCGCGGCCGCGGCGAGCGCCGCGCCGCCCGCGCGGGCGGCGGTGGATGTGCCGCCGCGCCCAGCTCCGCGCCCGCTCCGCACGGCCCGCGGCCGTGAGGAGGAGGAGCGGTCGCGCGGCGCACACGAGGGTGAGCGCCCCGAGCAGCGCGACCTTGTGCGCGAACTCCGTCGTCCACGGCGCCATCAGGAGCGCCGCGAGGAACCCGACCGAGACGGCGTAGACCCGCCGGCCCGCGTCGCTCGTCGGGATCGTCCGCGGGTCGGTGATCATGAAGAAGAGGAAGACGAGGATCTCGGGCGAGGTGACGAGCAGCCACCAGAGGTCCACGCCGCCGATGGCGCCGAGGTGCCATGCGGCCGTCATCTCGTGCCCGCTGGCCGCGAGGATCGCGATGCCGGCGGCGAAGGTCAGCCAGAACCCGACCGCGATCGCCACGAGCCGGAGCCGGCGGAGGATCGCGAGCCCGCCGCCGACGATGAGGACGAGCGCGAGCGCGAGCCAGACGGACATCGGCCCCCACCAGAACGCGAGCGGGTCGGCGCGCTCGGGGCCGATGAGCAGGAAGCAGAGGACCAGCCCGAAGTTCGACGGGTTGAAGATGTGGCGCCCGCGGAACACGATCAGGTACTTCGAGAGGAGCGCGACGGCGGCCGTCCCGGCGAAGATCCACCAGCCGTGCATGCTCCACCAGTCGCCGTGCTCGGTGCCCGGCACGCGGAGCACGAACGCGACGCCGTTCCCCGTCAGGAGGGCGCTCGCCGGCCACATCAGCACCCGCTGGCGGCGGAAGGCGATCGTGACCTCGAGGACGGCGCACGTCAGCAGCGAGACGAGGATCTGCGCGATCGAGAGGTCGAAGTCGAACGTCGTCTGCCCGAGGACCTGCAGCGTGACGATCACGCCCGCGAGGTGGAGCCGCGGGTCGCGGATCGTCGGCAGCAGCACGGGGTACGCGGTGCCGCGGATGTGCACCGTCGGCCGACCCCCGGCAACGGCGGGAACGCTCGTCATCGGCCGACCATGTACGCGCGAAATCCACGCTTGTTAGGACGCCCAGAACTCCTCGAATGCGGGTGGATCGCACGGGAGCGCGAGCACGTGCCGCACGAGCCCGTCCTCGATCCGGAACAGGAGCACCTGGTCGATGTCGAGCGCTCGGCCGTTCCGGCTGCCGAACGCGCGGTAGAGCGCCGCGGCGCGATCGTCGGAGGCCAGCACGTCGATCAGACGGGAGCCGTACGTGCCTCCGGTCTCCTTCGGCAGCCGGGCGAGGAAACGGAAGATCTGGTCGCGACCCGTGAACGTGCCCGCCATGATGCCGTCGCCCGGGACGACCCATGTCGCGTCCTCGGCGAACAGCCCGCGGAGCGCGAAGCCCTGCTTGCGGGCGAAGGCGTCGAAGATCCGTCGGACGAGCTCGGCGTTCTCAGCGCTTGGGACGGCCCGTCTCCCACCGCTCGATGAGACCCTCGACATGCCGGCGCTGCGCCTCCGTGAAGTCGAACCGCGCGAGCAGGCGCCGTGCCTCGGCCGGGTCGTCGTTCGCGACGGCCGCCTCGAGGTGCTCCCGGAGCGGCGTCGGCTGGCGGAGCTGGCGCCGGAGCCACCGGAGGAGGCTGACGCCCGCCTGATCCGTCGCCATGACCACAGGTCTAGGCTACTTCCATGGATGCGTACCTCGCCATTGCGAGCCGTCGGGACGAGCGCCGCTACCGTCCCGACCCGCTGCCCGACGACGTCGTCGAGCGCATCCTCGATGCGGGCCGGCTCTCCGGGTCGGCGTCGAACCGCCAGCCGTGGACGTTCGTGATCCCGTCGTCGCCGGCGCGCCTCGAGCGCATCGCGGGGACGGTGTTCGAGCCCGGCAACATCCACGGCGCCGGGCTCGTCGTCGCGATCGTCGTCAAGGGCAAGGGGCCGGTGCGCTTCGACGCCGGGCGCGCGGCGCAGAACATGCTGCTCGCCGCCTGGAACGCGGGCGTCTCGTCGTGCCCGAACGGCCTGAGTGACGCCGAGGGGCTCCACGCCGCCCTCGAGCTCGCGGACGACGAGGAGGTTGCGATCGTGCTCTCGTTCGGGCTGCCCGAGAAGCCGCGCGACGTCGCCGCACGAAGCGCCGAGGAGTGGAGCGCCCGCGCGAACCGCAAACCCCTGGCCGAGCTCGTCCGCCGACTGGATTGAAAGCCGGCGTCGACCTCGGGGGGACGAAGATCCAGGCGGTCGTCGTCGGCGACCGCGGCGCACGCGTCCTCGGCGCGGCGCGGCGAGACACGCCGACGCGCGGCGGTCCCGAGGCGGTCGCGACGGAGATCGCACAGGCGGTCCGCGACGCGGCGTCGGCGGCCGGCGTCGACCCGTCGGGCCTGGCCGGCGTGGGAATCGGGGCGCCGGGCAGCATCGACGCCTCCACCGGGTCGGTGCTCCAGGTCGCGAACGTCGAGGGGCTCGACCGGCCGTTCCCTCTCGCGCCCGCCGTCGCGGCCGCGCTCGGCGTGCCCGCGATGCTCGGCAACGACGTCACCGTCGCCGTGGAGGCAGAGCGCCGGCTCGGCGCCGGTCGCGGGCTGCGGTCGTTCCTCGGCGTCTTCTGGGGCACCGGCGTCGGCGGCGGCCTCGTCGTCGACGGCCGCCTCCTCACGGGCCGCGGCTCCGCGGGAGAGATCGGCCACATGTGCGCGAAGCCGGGCGGGAGGCGCTGCAACTGCGGCCTGCGCGGCTGCGTCGAGGCGTACGCCGGCCGGGGCCCGCTCGAGGAGCGCGCACGGAAGGAGTCCCGGAAGCGGAAGACGGTGCTGTTCGACCTGCAGCGCAAGCGCGGGCGCGACCGGCTGACGAGCGGGGTGTGGCTGCGAGCGCTCGACGCGGGCGACGAGGTCGCGCGCGATCTGCTCGGCGAGGCGGTCGAGGCGCTGGGCGTCGGCATCGGCTCGGCGGTGACGCTGCTCGACGTCGAGGCGGTCGTGCTCGGCGGCGGCCTCGGCGAGCGGCTCGGCCCGCGCTGGCTCGGCCGGATCGAGCGCGCGGCCCGCGCGCACACGTTCTTCCGCGACCCGCCGGAGTACCGTCTCGCCGAGCTCGGCGACCTCGGCGGCGCGATCGGCGCGAGCCTGCTCGTCCGATGAGAGCGGTGCTCGTCACCGGTGCGGCACGCGGGCTCGGTGCCGCCGTCGTCGAGCGACTTGCGGCCGACGGCTTCGCGGTCGTCGGAGCGGACCTCGCGAACGCCGACCTCGCGCTCGACGTCCGCGATCCCGCCGCCTGGGACGCGGCGGCGCGTGCGCTCGAAGCGGCGGGGGAGCCGTGGGCGCTCGTCAACTGCGCCGCACGGACGATCGTCCGCGACCTCTACGAGATCGAGCCGGAGGAGTGGGACGACGTGCTCGCGACGAACCTCCGGGGCCCGTTCCTCGGCATCCGCGCGATCGGGCCGTTGCTGTCGGCCCGCGAGGGCGGCCGCATCGTCAACGTCTCGTCGGACTCCGCGTTCAAGGGGCGTGGGGTCGTCGGAGCGCACTACGCGGCGTCGAAGGCGGCGGTCATCTCGCTCACCCGCCGTGCGGCGGCGAAGCTCGCCCCGTCGGGCGTCACGGTCAACGCGGTCGTGCCCGGCACGATCGACGGGGAGACGGTGCGGGAGCTGGCGGGCGACCAGCTCGACGCGCTCGCCGCCGAGGCGGCCCTCGGACGGCTTGCGGCGCCGCAGGAGATCGCCGGGCTCGTCGCCTGGCTCCTGTCCGGCGAGGCGTCCTACGTCACGGGCTCGGTGCTCGTCGCCGACGGCGGCGCGAGCCTCTAGCCGTCGTCCGGCTCGCCCGTGTCGATCACGCCGTGCACGAGCGCGACCGCCTCCTCGAGCGTCAGCCGCCGGCCCCGCTCCATGAGCTCGTCGAGGTCGACCAGCGGACCGGCACGCTCGCGCACCCGGCGCAGACGCTCGGCCTCCTCGGCCTGGGGCGTGCCGAGCGAGCCGAACTGCTCCTCGAACGCGCCGCAAAGCACGGCAGCCTCCTCGGTCGCGCCGCGCTCCAGCGCGATCTGGGCGCCGATCCCGAGCGCGTAGAGCACGCCCTCGCGGTACCCAAGCCGCTCCGAGGCGTCGAGCGATCGGCGAAGGTGGCGGGATGCGGCGTCCAGGTCACCGAGGGACGCCTCGAGGCTCGCCATGTTGAGGTTCGAGATCGCGACGCCGTCGTCGTCGCCGATCCGCTCCTGGAGCTCGAGCGCCTCGAGCGACGCGTCGCGTGCCTTCTGCGTCTCACCGAGCCCCTCGTACGCGGCCGCGAGGTTGGCGAGCATGACGCCGATCCCGTGGAGGTCGTCGGTCTCGCCGAGCTTTGCGAGAGCCGCCTCGTACAGCGGCACGGCGCCTCGCATGTCTCCCTCGGCCGCGTTGCACGCACCGAGCTCGCCGAGCGAGCGCGCGATCTCCCGCGGCACGCCGAACTGCTCGAAAATCGGAAGCGCCGCGCTCCAGAGCTCGCGTGCCCGCCCGTAGTCACCGCCTGCGAAGGCCATCACGCCCGCCTCGCCGAGCGTCCGCGCCCGCAAGGCGGGCTCGACCCGGTCGGACAGCTCGACTGCCGCCTCCAGGCGACGGCGACCCTCCTCGACGTACCCGCGAACGCGCCAGAAGTACCGCAGCGCGTTCGCAAGGCGGAGCTCTCGCGCGGCGTCGCCCGCCGATCGTGCATATGTCAGAGCCGCGCGATAGTTGTCGTGGTCCGTCTCGACGCGCTCGAGCCAGGCGGCGTCGGTGTTCCGGCGCCAGTACACGCCCTCGCCCTCGGCCTCGTGCAGGAACCAGTCGAGGTGGCGGTTGCGTACGGCGGCCTCGGCGCCGGACGTCGCGAGAAGCTCCGCCGAGTACTCGCGCACCGTCTCGAGCATCGTGAACCGCGGCTCGGGACCGCGGGCCCCCGGAGCGACGAGGGCGGCGTCCAGCAGATCGTCGAGCGCGGTGGGCACGTCGACGCCGTCGCCGGCGACCGCCTCGACGGCTGCAAGCGTCCCACCGCCGCTGAACGCCCCGAGCGCGGCGAACACCGTGCGAGCCCCGTCGTCGAGGCCGCGGACGCTCCAGTCGATCGTCGCCCGGAGCGAGCGCTGGCGCTCCGGGAGGTCGCGGGCGCCGCGGCTCAGCAGGCCGAGCATGTCGCCGAGGCGGTCGGCCGTGCCCTCGGCGCCGAGCAGCCGCACCCGAGCGGCCGCGAGCTCGAGCGCGAGCGGCAGACCCTCGAGCGCGCGGCAGATGCGCGCGATCGCGGCGGCGTTTGCCTCGGTGATCGCGAAGTCGGGCACGCTCCTCCGCGCACGCTCGACGTAGAGCCGTGCCGCGGCCGATCGCTCGACGTCGCCGACCGAGTCGGTGCCGATCGCCGGTACGGCGAGCGGAGGGACCCGGTACTCGTGCTCGCTGGCGATCCGCAGCGGCGCCCGGCTCGTCGCGAGGATCGTCACGTCCGGAGGCGAGCGTCAGGAGCCGGCCGAGGTCCGGCGCGGCGTCGAGCACCTGCTCGAGGTTGTCGAGCAGGAGCAGCGAGACCGCCGCGTCGAGCGTCGGCGCGACCGTCGCCACCGCGTCCTCGCCGGGTGACTCGGGAGCGCCGACCGCACGTCCGATCGTCGGGACGACGAGCGTCGGGTCCTCGACGGAGGAGAGGTCGACGAACACCGCCCGGCGGGCAGACGCGCGCGCGGCCTCGAGCGCCAGGCGAGTCTTGCCCGTCCCTCCGGGCCCGGTGAGCGTCACGAGCCGCGTGTCGGGGCGCTCCAGGAGCGCCGACACCGCCGCGAGCTCGAGGCTACGGCCGACGATGGGCGTCGACGCGGGGGGAAGGCCGTCCAGCTGGCGTGGCGGGGCCGCAGGAGGCGCGTCGAGGTCCGGGTCCTGGCGGAGGATGCGCTGCTCGAGCGCGCGCAGGTCGGCGGACGGCTCGAGCCCGAGCTCGTCGAGGGACGCCGCGCGCGTCGCGGTACGCGGCGAGCGCGTCGGCCTGTCGGCCGGCGCGGTAGAGGGCGAGCATCTGCTGCGCCCGGAGGCGCTCACGATGCGGGTGCTCCGCGACGAGCGCCTCGAGCTCGGCGGCGAGCCTCGGCGTGACGCCCCGTCTCGAGGTCGGCGTCGATTCGTGCCTCGAGCGCGGCGAGCCGCGCGCTCCTCGAGGCGCGCGGCCTCCGCCTGGGCGAACGGCTCGAATGCGACGTCGGCGAGCGCGGGCCCGCGCCAGAGCGCGAGCGCCTCGACCGGCTTCCCGTCGGCGCACCAGCTGCTCGAAGCGCTGGGCGTCGAGCTCGCCGTCCTCGACGCGCAGGAGATACCCCGGCGCCCGCGTGACGATCCGGTCGGCGCCGAGTGCGCTGCGGAGGGTGTGGACGTGCACCTGGAGCGCGTTGGTTGCGCTTGCCGGGGGCGTCTCGCCCCAGATCCCGTCGATCAGCCGGTCGGTCGAGACGACCTCGTTGGGATGCAGCAGCAGCTGCGCGAGCAGCGCGCGAGGCCGCGGGCCACCGAGCGGCAGCACCACGCCGTCGTCGTCGACCACCTCGAGCGGCCCCAGCAGGCGGAAGTCCATGCGCTCAGCCTTCCGCGGCGTCGAGGGTCATGGCAAGTGCGACCGCGGCGTCGACGCCGAGCGACATGCCCCGCTCGATGGCGGCATCGGCGTCGTCGAGCGTCTCTTGCAGCGTCGCGACGACACGCGCCTGCCGGGACGCCTCCGGTGTGTGGGGTGTCACGCCGAGCCGCTCGAAGTTCTCGCGGCACGCTCCGATCAGCAGCGCGCCGTCCTCCCGTGCTCCCGTGACGACGGCGAGGTCGGCTGCGACGCCGAGCGCGTAGCCGGTGACCTCGACGAAGCCGACCTCCGCGGCGACGGTGAAGCACTCGACGAGGCGACGGTGCGACTCTGCGATGTCACCCTGGGCGAGCGCGACGCTTGCGAGCGTGAGGCTCATGTACGCGACACCGTCCCGGTCGCCGCTGCGGCGCTGTGCCTCGAGCACGCGATGTGCGGTCTCGCGCGCCCGACCGAGGTCGCCGGACTGCTCGTAGGACTCGGCGAGGTTGCCCAGACAGATGAGCTGGATGAACTCCTCGCCTTCCAGCATCTCGACGGCCGTCTCGCTGTACCGGATTCCGGCCCGAGGGTCGCCCACGGCGTTCGCCAGCGCGCCGAGCTCGGCATAGGCCCGTCCGACCTCGATCGTGTCGCCGAGCTCGGCGTACGCCTCGAGCGCCGAGAGAAACAGCGCTCGCGCGCCATCGAAGTCGCCCGTCACCAGCCGCATGACCGCCGTCTCGCGCTGCAGCCGCGCGAGCAGCCGAGGCTCGATGCCCGAGGCGTGCTCGAGCGCCTCCTCCAGTCGCCGCTTCCCCTCGATGCCGTGACCGCGCACGCGCCAGTAGTGGCGCATCGAGCTCGCCAGCCGTGCTTCGCCGACGACGTCGCCGGTCTCGCGCGCGAAGTCGAGGGCGGCGCGAACGTTCGCGAGCTCCGGCTCGACGCGGTCGAGCCAGGGCGTTCCGCGCGTCCAGTACCGCGGCTCGCCGTCGTCTGCGAGCGCGATGCACCACGCGAGCTGTCGCCGCCGCGTCTCGTGGCCGGGCTCGTCTCGGTCGAGCGCTGCCGTCGCGTAGGCCCTGATCGTGTCGAGCATCCCGAACCGTGGCTCGCCGGCTGCGAACGTCGACGTGACGAGGCTCGCGTCGAGGAGGACGTCGAGCGCGCTCCGCGACGTCGGTGCCCGGCTCCGCGACGGCTTCGAGCGCCGTGAGCGTCGCGCCGCCCGGGAAGGCCGCAAGCGTCGTCAGCACCCCTTGCGCAGGTCGGTCGAGCAGGCGGACGCTCCACTCGATCGTCGCCTGGAGCGAGCGCTGGCGCTCGGGAAGGTCCGGCGCCGACCGTCGGAGGAGAGACAACGCCTCGCCCAGGCGATCGATCGTCCCTTCGACGCCGAGCACGCGAACGCGCGCGGCGGCGAGCTCGATCGCGAGCGGCAGCCCGTCGAGCGCCCGCGTGATCCGGACGACCGCGAGGGCGTTCTCATCCGTCAGCTCGAAGTCGGGCGCGACCTGGGCGGCCCGTTCGACGTAGAGGCGGACGGCCGGTGCGGCGGCGATCGCGTCGAGCTTCGTCTCCCCGAGGTCGGGCACGTCGAGCGGCGGCACGCGGTACTCGCGCTCGGCTGCGAGGTGCAGCGGGACACGGCTGGTTGCGAGGATCTTCAGCGTCGGCGCCGCGCGGAGGAGCTCCGCGACGTCGGTGAATGCCTGCGGCAGGTGCTCGAGGTTGTCGACGAGGACGACGGTCGGGGCGCGTGCGGCGAGCCCGGCGGCGATCGTCTTTGCGGGCGAGTCGCCGGGGGCCTCCTCGATTCCGAGCGCGGTCCCGATGCTCGGCAGCACGAGTGCCGGGTCCGCGACGGGCGCGAGGTCGACGAACGGCGCGCCGGCCGCCACCGCAAGGGCGAGGCTCGTCTTCCCCGTGCCGCCGGATCCCGTCAGCGTGACGAGCCGGGTCTCGGGACGCTCGAGCAGCGCCGAGACGGCAGCCTGAGCGAGCTCGCGTCCGACCAGCGCGGGGCCTCGGCTCGCGCTCGGGCTCGGTGACCGCCGACGGGGGCGCCAGGGCCGGATCGTGCTCGAGGACACGGCGCTCGAGGGCGCGGAGCTCGGGCGACGGCTCGAGCCCGAGCTCGTCCAGTGCCGAGCGCGCGTCGCGGTACGCGGCGAGGGCGTCGGCCTGGCGGCCGGCGCGATAGAGCGCCACGATGCGCTGCGCCTGAAGGTGCTCCCGATGCGGATGACTTGCGACGAGGGCGTCGAGCTCCGCGACGAGGCTCGCGTCGCGTCCGGCGGCGAGATCGGCATCGATTCGCGCCTCGAGGGCCGCCAGGCGACGCTCCTCGAGTGGTGCGGCGCCGGCCCGGGCGAAGGGCTCGCTCGCGAGGTCGGCGAGCGCCGGGCCGCGCCAGAGCGCGAGCGCGTCGTGCAGCTCGCCGGCGGCGACCAGCCGCTCGAACCGCTCGGCGTCGAGCTCGCCCTCGTCGACGCGGACGAGATATCCGGGCGGGCGGGTCTGGATCCGGTCGGCGCCGAGCGCGCTGCGGAGCGCGTGGACGTGCACCTGGAGCGCGTTCTGGGCGCTTGCGGGCGGTGACTCGCCCCAGATCCCGTCGATCAGCCGGTCGGTCGAGACGGCCGCGTTCGGCTGCAGGAGGAGCTGGGCGAGCAACGCGCGCGGCCTCCGGCCGCCGAGCGGCACCGGCGCGCCGTCGTCGTCGAGCACCTCCAACGGCCCCAACAAGCGGAATTCCAACGCTTAAGACCCCCCTTAAGCCGAGCTTGGGCGGATCCTAAGCGCCCTCCCCGATGGTGCGTCACGTCAAGTCCAGCCCGAACGAAGGAGAGCAACGTGATCACCACCGGCCAGACCCTCAGGAACAGCGTCACCGGCGAGACCCTCGTGTTCCGCACGACCTCCGCCGACACGAACGGCGAGCGCGTCGTCGTCGAGACCTTCGTCGAGCCGAACGGCGCAGTCGCCGCCGCCCACGTGCACCCGGAGCAGGAGGAGCTCTTCGAGATCCTCGCCGGCGAGCTCCAGTTCCGCGTCGGCAAGAACACGATCGTCGCGAAGCCCGGCGACCGGGTGCTCGTCCCCGCCGGGACGGCGCACAGGTTCGAGAACATCGGCAACGAGACCGCCCACTTCGTCTGCGAGGTCTCCCCGGCGCTCGGCTTCGAGCAGCTGATCGAGACGATGTTCTCGCTCGCCGAGGACGGCAAGGTCAACAAGAAGGGGATGCCGAACCCGCTGCGGCTCGCGGTCATCGCCCGCCACCACTTCGGTGACGTGCGGCTGCCGTTCCCGCCCGCGTGGCTCCAGCGCCTCGGCCTCGCCTTCGGCGCGCCCGCTCGGCCGCCTCCTCGGGTACACGGCGACCTACGAGCCGGCCGCCCCGAAGGCGCCCACCGCGCTCGGCGTCTAGTGCGCCGCCGCGCCAACCTGCTCGCTCGCCTGCTCGGCCGGCTCGTCCGGCCGAGCGGCGTGCGTCCGACCTTCATCCCCGCCTGACCCTCTCACGAATCCAAGGAGACAGCGCATGAGCATCCTCGAGAGACCGTCCGATCGAGCGTCGCCGTCCGGTGGCGAGACCGATCTCGCCCCACCACACCGCGGGCGCCGCCGGCCGCCCGGTCGCTCGTGAGCCGCGTTCTGAACCACCAACACGACATCACGGAGAGGGGAGTGACCGCATGACCACGACACTCGACACCCGCATCGCAGCCGTCGGACGCACCGAGGGGTCCCGGACGGTCTGGGGACGGCTGCTCGGCCCGATCGGCGGGCTCGGTCTCGTCGCCGGCCTGATCGCGCTGATGGTCTCGCCTGCGAGCGACGACACCGGGGAGACTCCCGCGGAGGTCGTCGCGTACGCCGCGTCCCACGAGAGCTGGAACGTCGCGATCCTGCTCTTCGGCCTCGCGTCGGTCGCCCTCGGCGGCCTCTTCACCGCGGGGCTCTACACGAGACTCCGCCCCGTCGCCACCGAGACGGAGTCGGTGCTCGTCCTGATCGGCGGCATCGTCTTCGCGCTCTGCTTCGCGCTCTGCTGGATCCTCTGGATGGCGCCGCTGGTCGACATGCCCGACGAGCCCGGCGCGGGCGATCGCCCAGGCCGAGGCCTACCTCGGCTACGACGACGTCGGCTGGTTCCTGCTCGGCACCGCCGGCGTGGCAGCGGCGCTGATGATCGTCCCGGCCTCGCTCGCGGCGATGCGCGGCGGGCTCCCGGCCTGGCTCGGCTGGCTCGGCGTCGTCGCGGGCATCGCGTCGCTCGGGACGGTCGCGTTCCTCGGCATGTTCGCCTGGATGGCCTGGATCGCCGTCGCCGCCGTCTTCGCTGCTCGTCGCGCGCCGCGCCTAGAGCGACGCGCGGAGGAAGCGGAGGAGGTTGCCGCCGGTCACGGCGGTGACCTCCTCCTCGCTCCAGCCACGGGCACGCGAGCCGCTCGACGAGCGCGGGGTAGTGCTCGGAGCCCGTCAGGCTCTCGATCCCGAGGCCGGGCGTGAGGCCGGGCGGCATCAGGCCGTCCTTCGGGATGGGCGGCGGCGGCATCGCCTGCCAGAGGCGCGTCGTGAAGTCGCCGCCGAGGCACACGCGGTCGGCGCCCATCACCGAGACAGCGTGCTCCAGGTGGTCGACGACGCCGTCGAGTGTCCGTCGCTCCGGCCCGATCGCGATCGGGTGGAGCATCAGGCCGAGGAGGCCGCCCGCGTCCGCGAGCGCGCGAAGCTGGTCGTCGTCGAGGTTCCGCGGCGTCTCGTGGACGGCGCTGCAGGCTCCGTGCGAGCAGAGCACCGGCGCGCCGCCGGCGCGCTCGAGGATCTCGGCGAAGGCGCCGCGCGAGGCGTGCGCGAGATCGAGGATCACGCCCAGCTCGACGAGCCGGTCGACGAGCTCGCGTCCGAGGCGGGAGAGGCCGCCGCCCTCCTCGGCGGCGCCGTCGGAGAACGCGTTGCGGCGGTTCCACGTCAGCCCCGCCATGCGGACGCCGAGGGCGTGGAAGACGTCGGCCGGCCACGTCTCGACGCCGAAGCACTCGACGCCTTCGAGCGAGAGGAGCAGGCCGATCCGCTCGCCGGACTCCACGGCGTCGAGGTCGGACGCCGTCGTCACCTGGACGACGCGGTCGGGGTTCTCGGCGACCGCGCGCTGGAACGACGCGACCATCGAGAGCGCCTCCCGCAACGAGCCCTCGGGCTGCACGACGACGTCGACGTACACGGCGCACACCTGCAGCCCGACGCCGCCCTGCTCGAGGAGCGGGAGCCAGGTCGACGCGAACACGTTCGTCTCGCCGAGCCGGCGCTCGCGGTACGCGAGCTCGAGCAGCAGGTCGACGTGCGCGTCCGCGATCACGGCGCGACGATAGTCGTCCGCGCTTGACAGGCGTCCGCGCACCAGGTTAGTTTGGTCGGCCTCCATACAAAGTCGTATGGAGAAGCGCCCTCATGCCGCCGCGAACGATGCCGATCGCCTCGCCCGTGAGAGACCTGCGTTGAGCTTCGACGCCAGGGCTCGCGCGAGTCGCGCCGACCAGACGACCGTCCGCCGGGCGAACCTCGGCGTCGTCCTGCGCCACATCGCCGCCAACGGGTCGTGCTCGCGGGCCGAGGTCGCGGCGGGCACCGGCCTCACCCGCGGCACCGTCTCGAGCCTCGTCTCCGAGCTCGTCGCGCTCGACTTCGTGCGCGAGAAGGGGGAGGCGCCCGCGCCGCGCGGTGTCGGGCGTCCGGGCGTCGCGCTCGCGCTGTCGGACGTGATGGTCGGGATCGGGCTCGAGATCAACGTCGACTACGTCGCCGTGTCGCTCGAGGACCTCACCGGCACGGTGCGCTACGAGCACCGGTCGTACGGCGACAACCGCGGCTCGGCTCCGGCTCCGGTGCTCGACCGGCTCGGAAGCGCCGCGCGCGCCGCGCTGGCCACCGCGGCCGGCGAGGGCCTGCGGCCGATCGGGATCACGGTGGCCGTGCCCGGCCTGGTCGAGGAGGCGTCCGGCACGGTGGTCTTCGCGCCGAACCTCGGCTGGCACGGCATCCCCGTCGCCGACGAGCTCCGGACGCGGCTCGGGCTCCCGGTGCTCGTCGAGAACGAGTCGAACCTCGCGGCCCTCGCCGAGCACTGGACCGGCGCGGCGGTCGGGATCGACGACTTCGTCTGCGTCTTCGGTGAGGTCGGCGTGGGCGGCGGCGTCGTGCTCGGCGGCCGGCTGTTCCGCGGCACGCACGGGTTCGGCGGCGAGTTCGGCCACGTCTCCGTCGACCCCGAGGGACGCCGGTGCGCCTGTGGCAGCCGCGGGTGCGTCGAGACGCTCGTCGGGCAGGAGTCGATCGCCGCCGCGGCAGGCATCTCGACGGCGGACGGTCGGACGCAGAGCCTGACCGACGAGCTCGTCCGTCGCGCGGAGGACGGCTCGAAGGAGGTCGTCGCCGCCCTGAACGACGCGGGCCGGTGGCTCGGGATCGCGCTCGCGTCGACGTTCAACGTCCTCGACCTGCAGGCCGTCGTGCTCGGCGGCTGCTTCGGCCCGCTCGCGCCCTGGCTCGTCGACGATGTCCGCCGCACGCTCGAGGAGCGCTCGCTCGCCGCCCGGTCGGGGTCCTTCGTCGTCGTCCCGTCGGCGTTCGGGGACGGCGCCGCCGTCCGTGGCGCCGCGGCTCTTTCCCTGCGACGCGCCCTCGAGGCGCCCTGGGCGGCACAGGCGGTGCAGGAGCCGGGCGCCGTTGAGATTCCTGCGTCCGTGCCCGGCAGCGCCGGGCGCGGGAAGGAGGTGGCGATCGGGCACCCGTGAGTGTCGAGCATCGCATGTTTGATCGAGTGCGCGTGACCGAGTAGCGTCCCGCGCTGGAGGCACGGAAGAACCCAAAGGAGGGCACGGAGTGAAGAAGCTCAGCATTGCGATCCTGGTCGCCGCACTGGCCGTGGGTCTCATGGTCAGCGGGGCAGCCGGGAGAGCGCGAAGTCCACGGCGACGACGGCGGACATCTGCGTCCTGCTGCCGGACACGAAGTCGTCGGTCCGCTGGCAGACAGTTCGACAAGCCGGCGCTCGTCGCCGCCTTCAAGAAGGCGGAGCTCACGACGTCCGTCGTCAACGCCGACAGCGACGCCGCAGAAGCAGCGGCCGCAGGCCGAGCAGTGCCTCGCGAACGGCGCCAAGGTCGGCATCCTCGTCTCGCTCGACGCCGGCACGTCGATCGCCATCGAGAAGAAGTTCACGGCTGCGCGGTGGCGAAGGCGATCGAGTACGACCGCCAGGTCGGCAGGCCGCCCGCGTCCGATCTACATCTCGTTCGACGGCAACCAGGTCGGTCGCATCCTCAGGGCACGGGCGTCATCGCCGGAATGAGGGCGAACGAAGACGTACAGTGCGAAGCGGCGTCGTCGCCGAGCTGTGGGGCGGCCAGACGGACAACAACTCGTTCCTCTTCAAGAGCGGGTACGACTACGATCCTGAACCCGCTCTTCAAGGGGAAGAAGCTTGACGAAGGGCCCGGAGCAGTTCGTGCCCGGCTGGGACAACCAGAAGGCGCGGACGATCTTCGAGCAGATGCTCGTCCAGACGAGCAACAACATCGACGGCGTCGTGGCGGCGAACGACAGCATCGCCGAACGCGGTCGTCGACGACGCTCAAGGCGAAGAGCTGAAGCCGATCGCGCTGTCGGGCAGGACGCGACGGTCGCAGGGCGTCCAGAACATCATCTCGGGCTGGCAGACGAACACCGTCTACAAGTACGTGCCGATCGAGGCGAACGCTGCGGCGGCGGCAGCGATCGCGCTGGCCAAGGGAAAGGCGCCGAAGTCGAACGCGACGCGGCCGAACGGCAGCAAGAAGCAGCCGACGCTGATGATCCCGGTTGTGTCGATCACGAAGGCGAACTACACGCGGCTCTTCAACGGCAAGTTCCTGAAGCGCAGCGACGTGTGCTCGCGGGGAGTACAAGCAGTACTGCAAGTAGATCGACGACAAGGGTGGAGGCACCTCCGGGTGCCTCCACTGTCGTCCGGAGCCGGCCCATGAGCCGATACCCCACTCCTCGAGATCCGCGGCCTGTCGAAGACCTTCGGCTCGGTCAGGCGCTGACCGAGGTCGACTTCGAGGTGCGCGAGGGCGAGGTGATGGCGCTCGTCGGCGACAACGGCGCGGGCAAGTCGACGCTCATCAAGTGCATCGCCGGCATCTACGGCTACGACGTCGGGCGAGATCCTCTTCGACGGCGAGCCGGTGACGATCCAGCGGCCCGAAGGACGCGGCGAGGCTCGGGATCGAGGTCGTCTACCAGGATCTCGCGCTGTGCGACAACCTCGACGTCGTCCAGAACATGTTCCTCGGCCGCGAGGAGCGCGACTGGCTCTTCCGGCTGAAGGAGCCGGTCATGGCGAAGCGGACGGCGGACACGCTCCGCTCGCTCGCCGTCACCACGATCAGCTCCATCCGCCAGCCCGTCGCGTGCCTCTCCGGCGGGCAGCGCCAGTCGGTCGCCGTCGCCAAGCGCGGTCCATGTGGAACTCGCGCCTCGTCATCCTCGACGAGCCGACGGCGGCGCTGGGCGTCGCCCAGACACGACAGGTGCTCGAGCTCGTGAAGCGGCTCGCCGAACAGGGGCTCGCCGTCGTGCTCATCTCGCACAACCTCCACGACATCTTCGAGGTCGCGACGCGGATCACCGTCCTTCGGCTCGGCCACGACGTCGGCGTCTACGAGCGCGCCGCGACGAGCCAGCAGGAGGTCGTGACCGCGATCACGGCAGGTATTCCGACGAAGGTCGCGGGGATCGCCGAGACCGCCGGAGGACGAGCTATGACCTCCGGGGCCGACGTCGTCGCTCCAGGGATCGAGGCGCCGGACACGCCCGAGCAAGCCGGGTTCTGGGAGCGCGCCAAGGGCAACGTCCGATCCGGAAATCTCGGCGTCCTGCCGGTCGTCCTCGGCGAGATCGCGATCGTCACCTACTTCGCGTTCACCGCGACGAACTTCTTCACGGCGCCCAACTTCGTGAACGTCATCCTCCAGATGGCGGGAACGACCATGATCGCGTTCGGGGTCGTCTTCGTGCTCCTGCTCGGGGAGATCGATCTCTCGATCGCGTACGTGAGCGGTATCGCGGCCGTCGCGGTCGCCGAGTTCCAGCTGCCCTCGTCGTCGCACGACTACCCGGGGTGGCTCGCGATCCTGCTCGGTCTCGCGATCGTCGCCGTGATCGGGTTCGCCCAGGGCACCGTCGTGGCGAGAATCGGGGTGCCATCGTTCGTCGTCACGCTTGCCGGTCTGCTCATCTGGCAGGGCGTCATCCTCAAGACCCTCCAAGCGCGCGACACGATCATCATCGAGGACAACTGGGTCAACTACGCCGCGACGTACTACTTCTCCGCGAACGTCGGATGGTTGATCGCCGCCGCGATCACCATTCTGTACGGGGTCGTCGCGCTCGGAGGCGTGATCGGCCTCCGCCGGGCCGGCCTCTCCACCGGGACCGGGACGGCGATCGCCAAGTTCGTCGGCGTTGCCGTCGCGAGCTTCGGCACGGTCGCCATCTGCAACCACGCCCAGCGCCCGACTGCGTGCCCGGCTGGCACGCCTCTCACCGAGTCGTGCTTCCGCCCTCTCGGCCTTCCGCTCGCTGCGCTCCTGATGGTCATCTTTCTCGTCGGCCTCACGTACCTCGCAAAACGGACCGCGTTCGGTCGCCACGTGTACGCCGTCGGCGGGAACGCAGAGGCGGCGCGGCGGGCCGGCATCAACGTTCCCCGCGTTCGGATCATCGTGTTCGTGATCTCGTCGGTCATGGCCGGCGTCGGCGGCATCGTCCTCGCGGCACGGCTCCAGCTCGGTGAACCTGAACCAGGGCGGGGGCACGCTTCTGCTCGACGCGATCTCGGCAGCCGTCATCGGCGGCGTCAGCCTCTTCGGCGGGCGCGGCGAGGTTCGGGGCGCCCTCCTTGGCGCGCTCGTCATCGCGACGATCGCGAACGGCCTGAACATCGGTGGCTACTCGACCGGCACGATCTACATCGTCACCGGCGTCATCCTCCTGCTCGCCGTCACGCTCGACACCGTCGCCCGACGGCTCCAGGTGCGCGCGGGTCGCTGAGCGCATGAAGACGAGCCTCGGCATCTGGGCCCTCGGCCCGATGGTCACGCGCTTCGTCCCCGGCGGCTACCAGCCGCAGCATCTGGGCGAGACGACGGCCGAGAAGGTCGCACGCGCCGTCGCCGGGCTCGGCGACATGATGGACGACTACGAGTTCCACTACCCGCAGGAGCTCTCCGAGGAGAACGTCGACGAGGTCCGCGCCGCGCTCGACGGGCACGGCATCTACGCGATCGCGACCGGCACCCACCTGAATCCGCGCTTCGGGAAGGGCGGCCTCTCGTCGCCCGACGACGACGTCCGGGCCGAGGCGCTCGCCGAGGGGCTGCGCGCCGCGGACTTCGCCGCCTCCGTCGGCGCCCAGCTGATCCTGTGGCCGGGAGTCGAGGGCTACAACTATCCGTTCCAGACGCTCTACGGCGACGCGTGGGCGCGCTTCGTCGACGGTGTCGGCGACGTGGCGACGCGATGCCAGGAGCGGGGCATCCGGCTGTTCCTCGAGCACAAGAACTCCGAGCCGGCGATGAAGATCCTGATGCGGAACATCGGCATGACCCTCCACGTCATCCACAAGCTCCGCGAGCGCGGCATCACGAGCGTCCAGGTGAACATGGACTGGCAGCACCTGATCATGAACGGCGAGTCGCTCGGCGAGTACGCGGCGATGCTCGCCGCCGAGGGGCTCCTCGGCCACCAGCACGCCAACTCGGGCTGGGGCACCTTCGACGACGACAACATGGTGGGCGCGACGGCGTTCATGGAGACGCTCGAGCTCGCGCTGGAGCTCCGGCGCGCGCGGTACGGGGAGAACGGCGAGCGGCTCGGCTTCGACCTCTACCCGTACACCGAGGACGCCGTCGCCGCCGTCGCCCGGAGCGTGAAGCAGTGGAACTTCATCTGGGACGTGTCCGGCCGGATCGACGACGCCGCGCTCCGCGAGGCCCAGTCGCGCAAGGACGCGGTTCGCGCCTACGAGCTCGTCTACGCGGCGCTCGGCGCAGAGTGACGCTAGCGCGCGAGCGCCTGCTCGAGCGCCGCGCGGCCGTTCCGCAGGACCGGCTCGCCGTGCGAGACGAGCACCCGCGTGACCGGCAGCTCGAGCAGCGGGAGGAGCGAGGTCCGCAGCTGCTCGACGGTCGTGCTCTCGGGCAGCCAGCTTCGGGGGCAGAGCCGCACGCCACCGTCGTCGGCGCCGAGCAGCACGTCCCCGGGCACGA
Organism: uncultured Actinomycetes bacterium; assembly: GCA_963712255.1. Classification (GTDB taxonomy): domain Bacteria; phylum Actinomycetota; class Thermoleophilia; order Gaiellales; family Gaiellaceae; genus Gaiella. Next base: position 46,288 of record CAVQHL010000004.1, on the reverse strand, counting down.
CCGCGCGGTGCGCCGGGATCCAGTAGACGACCTCGGAGCTGCGCGCCGTCGCGACCGCCTCGACGCCGCCCGGCAGCGGATCGCCCGGCCGGAATGCCGTCGTCGTGGGCGCGCGCCGCTTCACGGCCGCCTTCCCGCCCGACGGCGCGAGCACGCGCGCGCCGTGCCTCGCAGCGACGACGTCCGCGCTTCGCGTGTGCCAGAAGATCGTCACGAGAACGGACACGGGCTTCCCGACGCGCGCCACGAGGGAGTCGAGGGAGTCGTCCGCGGGGAGGAGCGGGTCGATCAGCACGAGGTCGTCCGGCCCCTCGTAGGCGACCGAGCCGACGTCCTGCTTCCACTCCGGATGGTGCGTCGTCCAGCGCCAGAGCCCCGGCCGCAGCTCGTGCAGCTCCATGGCGGCTGAGCCTACCCTCGTCGGCCTCGACGTCGGCACCACCGGCGTCAAGGCGATCGCCGTCTCGCCGGACGGGGCCGTGCTCGCGAGCGCGACGCGCGGGCTACCCGCTCTCGACTCCGCGGCCGGGCTGGTCCGAGCAGGACCCGGAGGACTGGTGGGAGGGCGCCTCGGCGGCGCTCGCCGAGGTGTCCGCGGGACGTTCCGTGGCGGGCATCGGCCTCTCCGGCCAGATGCACGGGCTCGTGGTGCTCGACGCCGAGGGCCGCGTGATCCGTCCCGCCCTGCTGTGGAACGACCAGCGGACCGCCGCCGAGTGCGTCGAGATCGAGGAGCGCGTGGGCGCGGAGCGCCTGATCGAGCTGACGGGGAACCGGGCGCTGACCGGCTTCACCGCGCCGAAGCTCCTCTGGCTGCGCCGTCACGAGCCCGACGCGTACGCGCGGATCGCGCGCGTGATGCTGCCGAAGGACTACGTCCGGCTGCGCCTCACGGGCGAGTGGGCGATCGACGCGGCGGACGCGTCGGGGACGCTGCTCTTCGACGTCGCGCGGCGTCGCTGGAGCGACGAGGTGCTGGACGCGCTCGAGCTCCCGCGCGACTGGTTCCCGCCGGTGCTCGAGTCGCCGGAGCAGGCCGGCGTCGCCACCGATCGGCGGCGCGCGGGCCGTCCCGGTCGCGGCGGGCGCAGGCGACCAGCCTGCGGCGGCGCTCGGTGTCGGGATCGACCGGCCGGGGCCGGTGTCCGTCGTCCTCGGCACGTCCGGTGTCGTGCTCGCCGCGTTGCCCGGGTACGCGCACGATCCGGAGGGCCGCGTCCACGCCTTCTGCCACGCCGTGCCCGGAACGTGGCAGGCGATGGGGGTGATGCTGTCGGCCGCAGGCTCGCTCGAGTGGCTCCACGAGCGGCTCGCACCGGGCACGTCGTTCGACGAGCTCGTCGCCGAGGCCGCGGCGTGGCCGCCCGGGGCCGAGGGGCTCCTGTTCGCGCCGTACCTGGCCGGGGAGCGCACGCCCCATGCCGACCCGGACGCGCGCGGCGCGTTCGTCGGCCTCCAGCTGCGCCACGACCGCGGCGCGCTCGTGCGGGCGGTGCTCGAGGGCGTCGCCTTCGGCCTGAGGGACGCGCTCGACGCCGTGCGCGAGCTCGGCGTCGACGCGTCGGTGGGACGGGTCTCGGGCGGCGGCGCCCGGAGCCCGCTGTGGCTCGAGATCGTCGCCTCGGTGCTCGACATCCCGCTCGAGCGCACCGAGTCCGAGGAAGGATCGGCGTTCGGTGCCGCGCTGCTCGGCGGTGTCGCCGGCGGCGTCTTCGCCGACGCCTCCGAGGCCGTCGCACGGTGCGTCCGCGTCGGCGAGCGGCCGGTGGAGCCCGATCCTGCGCTGCGCGCCGCGTACCGCGACGCCCACGAGCGGTTCCGCGCGCTCTACCCGGCGCTGCGGCCGTTCGGCTCCCACGCCGAAGCCCCCGCCTGACCCATCGCACGAGGCGCGGCCCGAGCGGAGATCGTGCGCTTGACAATACAGTCATACGATATTTCAATAGTCCGACATCGACCGTGCGGTGCCGGACTCGCGCGCCGCCCCAGACAAGGAGGTAGGACGCTGTGAGTGACGACGAGCGCAGCGGGCTCGAGAACGACGCGGGTGGCATGAACCGTGGCTCACTGCTGAAGCGCCTCGCCCTCGGGAGCGCGGCGCTGTCGATTCCGTCCCTGGCTGCGGTCGAGGCGGCGGTCGCCGCCCCTGCGGCCGCGACCGCCACGGTGTTCCCCAAGCACCCGAAGTGGAAGTTCGCGTTCGTCAACCACGTGACGACGAACCCGTTCTTCGTCCCGACCCAGTACGGCGCCGCGGACGCGGCGAAGATGATCGACGCGAGTTACACGTGGACGGGCTCGACGAAGGCGGACGTCGGCGAGATGATCAACGCGTTCAATGCGGCGATCAGCGCGAGGGCCGACGGCATTGCCGTCTGCGTGGTCGACAAGGGCGCGTTCGAGGCGCCGATCAAGCGCGCTCTCAGTCGTGGGATCGCCGTCGTGTCGTACAACGCCGACGGCGCCCGGGCAGGGGCCAAGGCACGGATGGCCTACATCGGCCAGGACCTGTACGTGTCGGGCTTCGAGATGGGCAAGCGGATCGTCGAGCTCGTCCCGAGCGGCGACGTCGCGCTGTTCATCGCCACGCCGGGCGCCCTCAACATCCAGCCGCGGATCGACGGCGCGATCGCAGCCATCAAGGCGTCGGGCAAGCCCGTCAAGGCGACGGCCGTGCCGACGAGCCCGGACCTCGCGACGGAGCTGTCGATGATCGACGCGTACTACCAGGGGCACAAGAACCTGAAGGGGATGTTCGCGGTCGACGCGGGCGACACCCAGGGCGTGGGACAGGTCATCCAGAAGTACAAGCTCCAGAACAAGGTCAAGGGTGGCGGGTACGACCTGCTGCCCGGGACCCTCAAGCTGATCCAGAACGGGTCGCTCCAGTTCACCATCGACCAGCAGCCGTACCTGCAGGGCTTCTACCCGGTCGTGCAGCTGTTCCTCCAGAAGGTGTCCGGTGGGCTCGTGGCGCCGTCGGACACGAACACCGGCCTGCTGTTCGTCACGAAGGACAACGTCAAGCCGTACCTGAACACCAAGACCCGGTACCACGGGAGCTCGAAAGCACACAAGTACCCGGTCTCGTAACACTTGAGCATCACGGAGGACGATCTGACCGCAGGTGAGCGACGCGCCGGCTACGGCTGGCGCGTCGCTGGTTGGTTCGTGCGGCGCCGCGAGGCGAGCATCTTCTTCGTCGCGGTCCTCCTCTGCGTGTACTTCTCGCTCGAGAGCGCGGCGTTCTACACGAGCGACAACCTCAAGAACATCACGGAGACGATGGCTCCGATCGCGCTGATCGCGGCCGGGCAGGCGATGCTCCTGATCTGCGGCGAGATCGACCTCGCGCTCGGGCGGGTGTACGCGCTCGCGCCCGCGATCGTCTACGTCGTCTCGTCCGAGGAGCAGCACGGCTATCCGATCTGGGTCGGGGTGACGGCGGCGCTCGTCTTCTCGGCCCTCGTCGGACTGACGAGCGGCGCGATCACGACGTTCCTCCGCGTCCCGTCGTTCATCACCACGCTCGGCATGCTCTTCTTCCTCAACGGGATCACGCTGCACCTGCTCTCGGGCACGCAGGTGTTCATGCCCGGCGGCGACCTCTTCAAGAACATCTTCGGCTCCCAGCCGTTCGAGTACCTGCTCTACCTGAACTCGGAGTTCTGGTGGGCGCTCGGCATCGTGCTCGCGCTCCAGTTCGTCCTCACCTGGACGCGCTGGGGGCTCCATACGGTCGCCACGGGGGGCAACCTGATCGGCGCTGCCGAGGCCGGCGTCAACGTCCGGATGGTCAAGATCGGGAACTTCGTCCTCGCCAACGTCCTCGCCGGGTTCGCGGGCATCCTCGACTCGACGCGGATCACGACGATCGTGCCGCTCCAGGGCGGCGCGGACATCATGTTCCTCGCCGTCGCGGGCGCCGTGATCGGCGGCACGTCGCTCTTCGGGGGTCAGGGCTCCGTGATCGGCGCGTTCATCGGCGTCGCGGTGCTCGTGATTCTCCGCACGGGGTTCAGCATCATCGGCGTGAGCGCGTTCACGTTCGACCTGATCATCGGGATCGCGATCATCGCCTCGATGGTCGTCAACGTGCAGGTCGCGCGGCTCCGGAACCTCGGGAGGCTGCAATGAGCGCCGACGCGCCGGCCGCGATCCGGGTCGAGAGCCTCGCGAAGAGGTTCGGCGCCGTCACGGCCCTCGTCGACATCTCGCTCTCACTCGGCGAGGGCGAGTGCCTCGGCCTGATCGGCGACAACGGCGCCGGCAAGTCGACGCTCGTCAAGATCCTGAGCGGGTTCCACCGGCCCGACTCGGGCCGGATCTTCGTCCACGGCGAGGAGGCGACCCTCCGGTCGGTCGACCACGCACGCTCGCTCGGGATCGACACCGTCTACCAGGATCTCGCGCTGATCCCGACGCTGTCCGTCGCGCACAACATGTTCCTGAACCGCGAGCTGACGCGCGGGATCGGCCCGTTCCGCTGGCTGGCGAACGGTGAGATGCGGCAGCGCGCCCGCAGCTACATCGAGGACATCGGGATTCGCACCCTGCGCTCCGTGCGCGCGGAGGTCGCCATGCTCTCCGGCGGCCAGCGCCAGGCGATCGCCATTGCGCGGTCCGTGCACTCCGGCGCCCGGATCCTCCTCCTCGACGAGCCGCTCGCGGCGATGGGGGCGAAGGAGGGCGAGATGATCCTCGACCTGATCCGCGACCTCAAGGCCAAGGGGCACTCGATGATCGTCGTCGCCCACAACTACGTGCACGTGCTCGAGGTGTGCGACCGCGTCAACCTGCTGCAGCACGGCCGGATCACGCTCGACCGGCTCTCGTCCGAGACCTCGGCGGAGGAGCTGACCGAGCTCGTCGCGCGCGAGTATCGGCGTCAACGGACCGGTCCCGCGCGAGCCGGACGACGCACGCGAGCGCTGATCTGCGAGGCTACTCGAGCCGCCTTCGGCGCCCGAGGGAGGCGCCGAAGCGACCCGAGAAGGAGGGCCGTGAAGAGGGCCCGCTGTATCAATATCATAGTATTGTTTGACCGGCGAGCCGAGTCGCCGATGAGGCTGACGTGGCTCGGGCAGGCCGGCTTCCGGATCGAGGTCGACGGCATCTGCTGCGTCGTCGATCCGTGGGCGAGCCCGCACGAGCTCCGGCTCGCGCCGCCGCCACCGTGGGCAGTCGTGGCCGAGGGCATCGACTGGGTTCTCGTGACGCACGAGCACCTCGACCACCTCGACCCTCCCGTCCTCCGCCTCGCGCTCGAGCGCTCGCCGACCGCCCGGGTGGTCCTCCCGGGCGCGATCGCCCCGCTCGTCGAGGACATCGTCGGCTCCGAGCGCGTCGTCGCCGTGCAGCCGGGCGACGTGCTCGACCTCGGCGGTGTCGAGTGCCGCGTGGTTCCGGCGTTCCACGGCGTGACGATGGACGACGCGTACGGCGACGGCAGCGCGCTGGGGGAGGGGCCGCGCTTCGTCGGCTACGTGCTCGGCGGCGATCGGCGCGCTGTACCACGCGGGGGACACGATCGTGACGGACGCCCTGCGAGAGGCACTCGACCCGCTCGGGATCGACGTCGCGCTGCTCCCGATCAACGGCCGGGACGCCGAGCGCGAGGCGCGCGGCATCGTCGGCAACATGGACGCCGCCGAGGCGGTCGAGCTCGCGGTCGCGATCGGGTCGTCGACCCTCGTTCCCTACCACTGGGACGGCTTCGCGGGGAACACGGTGTCCCCGGGCGCCACGGCCGACCTGGCCGCCGGGCGCCTCCACGTCGTCGTCCCGAGCCGCTTCGGGGCGATCGAGCTTCCCTGACCCGGGGCTGTGCTCAGCGCCGCGTGGCGTCGTCCCGCGCGAGGCGGCGAATGTCGGCGGCCGTGTCGGCGATCAGCGTCCGCGCGGCGATCTCGGCCGCATCCTCGTCCCCGGCGACGATCCCGTCGAGGATCGCCCCGTGGAGGGGGAGCGCCCGGCGCCGCGACCGGCTCGGCGTCGTGGTGAGCAAGAACGTCGCGCGCAGGACGGCCCGCAGGATCCGGCCGAGGTGCTCGAGGAGCTCGTTGTGGCACGAGGCGAGGATCCGCGCGTGGAACTCCAGGTCCGCGGCGAGGTACGCGGGCTGGTCGTCGACGCCGGCCTCCATCGCGGCGAACGCCTCGGTGATCGAGACGACCTCCTCGTCCGTCGCGCGCGTCGCGGCCAGCCGGGCGGCGAGTGGCTCGATCGCCAGGCGGACCTCGGTCGTCTCCTCGTAGAGCTTCTGGTCGTACCCCGCCTCGGCGCGCCAGCTGAGCACGTCGGGGTCGAGGATGTTCCACTCGCTTCGCTCCCGCACGCGGGTCCCGATCTTCGGTCGCGCGAGGACGAGCCCCTTGGCCGCAAGGACGCGAACCGCCTCCCGCAGGACCGTTCGGCTGACGGCGAGATCGGACGTCAGCTCGTCCTCCGGCGGCAGCGGATCGCCCGGCTGGAGCTGGCCGCTGACGATCTGCAGCCCGATCGTGTGGACGACCTCGCCGTGGAGCCCGCGCCGGGGATAGATGTGTGGCCTGCTGGTCACGCGCGCCGACGGCTCATCGCGGGATCGTAGACCGGGGGCTGGACGAGCGGTTGCGGAGAATGACACTAATCATCATATGATACGCCTTCTGACGCAAGCCAGGACGAGTGGAGGTCGCATGCGAAACGTTCCCGGAAGCGGAGCGAACGGCGGCAGGCGGAGCAGCGCGTGGTTCGACCGGAACGACCTCGACGGCTTCCTCCATCGCTCCTGGCTGAAGTCGACCGGCGTCGGGCGACGAGGCGTTCCGCGGACGCCCCGTGATCGGCATCTGCAACAGCTGGAGCGAGCTCGTGAACTGCAACGTCCACCTGCGCGGCCTCGCAGAGTCCGTGAAGCGCGGCGTGCTCCAGGCCGGCGGGTTCCCGCTCGAGTTCCCGGTCATGTCGCTCGGCGAGTCGCTCATGAAGCCGACGACGATGCTCTACCGGAACCTCATGGCGATGGACGTCGAGGAGTCGATCCGGGCGTATCCGCTCGACGGCGTCGTCCTCCTCACCGGCTGCGACAAGACGAACCCCGCCAGCGTGCTCGGCGCCGCGAGCGCGAACGTCCCGTCGATCGTCGTCACCGGCGGGCCGATGCTGAACGGCCGGTGGCGCGGGCGCGAGCTCGGGTCGTGCAGCGACTGCTGGCACTACAACGAGGAGCTGCCGGGCGGGCCGGATCACCGAGGAGGAGCTGACGGAGATCGAGAACTCGCTCTCGCGCTCGAACGGGCACTGCATGACCATGGGCACGGCATCGACCATGGCCTGCGTCACCGAGGCGCTCGGCCTGACGCTGCCCGGCGGCGCTGCGATCCCGGCCGTCGACTCGCGCCGCGCCCAGCTCGCGGAGGCGGCCGGCCGGCAGATCGTCGAGCTCGTCGAGCAGGACCTGAAGCCGAGCGACATCCTCGTCCGCGAGGCCTTCGAGAACGCGATCCGCGTGCTCCATGCGATCTCGGGCTCGACGAACGCGATCCTCCACCTGCTCGCCTACGCGGGTCGCGTCGGGATCGACGTCCCGCTCGGCCTCTTCGACGAGCTGAGCCGGACGACCCCCTGGCTCGTGAACCTGAAGCCGGCAGGCACGCTACCTGATGGAGGACTTCTTCCACGCGGGCGGCCTGCCGGCCGTGATGGCGGAGCTCGGCGACCTCCTGCACCTCGACGCGATCACCGTCACCGGCAAGACGGTGGGGGAGAACATCGCCGGAGCGGCGATCGAGAACACCGACGTGATCCGCCCCGCCGCCGACCCGCTCGAGGCGGGAGGCTCGCTCGTCGTGCTCCACGGCAACCTGTGCCCCGACGGCGCCGTGATGAAGATCACCGCAGCCGACCCGGCGCTCCTCGCGCACGAGGGGCCGGCGCTCGTGTTCGACGACATCCACGACCTCGCCGCGCGCGTCGACGCGCCCGACCTCGACTGCGACGCCTCGAGCGTGATGGTGCTCCGCAACGCCGGCCCCGTCGGCGCGCCGGGCATGCCGGAGTGGGGCCACCTGCCGATCCCCGCCAGGCTGCTGGCGAACGGGGTCTCCGACCTCCTGCGGATCTCCGACGCCCGCATGAGCGGCACGTCGTATGGTGCCGTGGTGCTCCACGTGGCGCCCGAAGCCGCGGTCGGTGGACCGCTCGCACTCGTCCGCACCGGCGACCGGATTCGCCTGGACGTCGCGTCCCGCACGCTCGACGTCCTCGTCGACGACGCGCGAGCTCGCGGAGCGCCGGGCCGTCTGGCAGCCGCCGGCCCCGCCGGACGTGCGGGGCTTCCGCAGGCTCCACTGCGAGCACGTCCTGCAGGCGAACTACGGCTGCGACTTCGACTTCCTGCGCGGCACGTCCGGCGTCGTCACGGAGCACGTGACGTACCTGTGAAGGTCCTCGTCACCGGCGCCCACGGCAAGGTCGGCCGCGCGCTCGTCCCGCGGCTCGCCGAGGCGGGCCACGACGTGCGGGCAAGCGATCTCACGCGCCCGGTCTGGGACCGCGTCGACCCGAGCGAGCCGGAGGACTACTGGCAGGCGGACCTGACCGACGCCGGCGCCGCCTATGCGCTCGCCGCGGGCGTCGACGCCGTCGTCCACACGGCGGCGATCCCGCAGCCGATCCACAACGCGCCGCACGTCGTCTTCGAGAACAACATGATGAGCACGTTCAACCTGCTCGAGGCGGCGATCGCGGGCGGCGCGCGCCGGTTCGTGCACTTCTCGAGCGAGACCGTCCCCGGCTTCGTCTTCGCGCACCGTCCCTTCGAGCCGGACTACCTCCCGATCGACGAGGAGCACCCCGTCCGGCCGCAGGACGCCTACGCGACCGCGAAGTGGTTCGGCGAGCTGCTCTGCGATCGCGCGGTCGAGCGCTCGGACATCCGCTGCACGTCGATCCGGCCGTCGTGGGTGCAGGACGAGGGGAGCTACGAGCGGAACCTCGGGCCGATCGTCCGGGACCCGTCCGTGCTGATCGGGAACTACTGCTCCTACATCGACGTCCACGACCTCACCGACGCGGTCGTGCTCGCGATCGAGACCGACCTGCCCGGGCACGAGGTGTTCTACATCGCGTCCCCCGACACGATCGGCGGGCACCCCCTCGCGGACACGGTGCGGACGCACTACGGCGCCGAGCGCATCGAGCTCCGGCCGACCGCGCGCGAGGACGCCTCGGCCGTCTCGACCGCCAAGGCCGAGCGGCTGCTCGGCTGGATGCCGACGCGCTCGTGGCGCGACTACCTCGACGACGAGGGGCGGGCACGCGCGTGAGGACGAGAGCCCTCGGCCGGCACGGGCCGGAGGTGAGCGTCGTCGGCTTCGGAGCCTGGGCGATCGGCGGCCCGTGGCGGTTCGGGTGGGGGCAGGTCGACGACGACGAGTCGATCGCCGTCCATCCGGCGCGCGATCGAGCTCGGCGTGAACTGGGTCGACACGGCGGCGGTCTACGGGCTCGGGCACTCGGAGGAGGTCGTCGGACGCGCGCTCCGCCCGTACCGGGTCGGCGAGGAGGTCCTCGTCTTCACGAAGTGCGGCCGCCGGTGGGAGGGCCGTCCGGAGGGAGCGATCGGGAACGACCTGCGCCCCGAGTCGATCCGCGAGGAGTGCGAGCGAAGCCTGCGCCGGCTCGGAGTCGAGCGAATCGACCTGTACCAGGCGCACTGGCCCGACTGGACGACGGGCACCGAGCTCGAGGAGTCGTGGGGGACGATGGCGGCGCTCGTCGACGAGGGCAAGGTGCGCTGGATCGGCGTCTCCAACTTCGACGTCGAGCAGCTCGAGCGCTGCGCCGCCGTGCGCCACGTCGACTCGGTGCAGCCGCCGCTGTCGCTGCTCGTCCGCGGGGCGCTCTCCACCGTGGTGCCGTGGGCGCAGGAGCACGGCGCCGGCGTGCTCGGCTACTCGCCGCTCGCGTCCGGGATGCTCACGGGCTCCTACGACCGCGCGCGGATCGCGACGCTCGACGAGGACGACTGGCGCCGCGACGCGCCGGCGTTCCAGGAGCCGCTCCTCTCGCAGAACCTCGCCCTCGTCGAGCGGCTGGGGCAGGTCGCCGACCGGCTCGGGACGACGATTCCGCGCCTCGCGATCGCATGGGTGCTGGCGCAGCCCGGCGTCACGGCGAGTATCGTCGGGTCGCGCCTGCCGGGTCACGTCGACGGTTGGGTGGCCGCAGCCGAGATCGCGCTGGACGACGAGACACTGCGCGCGATCGACGAGGCGATCGCCGCGACCGGAGCCGGGTCGGACGTGCCGCCGGCACCGCCGCCGCACATCAGGCCGCCCGTCCCGGACCGAACCTGAAGAAGGAGCCCCGCGCATGAGACTCGGCCTGCTGTCGACAGCGAACATCAACAAGGAGATCCTTCGCGGCGCCGCCGAGTCGGACCTCGTCGACGTCGTCGCGGTCGGCAGCCGCGACGGCGCAAAGGCACAGGCGTACGCCGCCGAGCACGGGATCGAGCGCGCCCACTCCTCGTACGAGGCGCTCCTGGCCGACGACGACGTCGACGCCGTCTACATCTCGCTCCCCAACGGCATGCACCACGAGTGGACGATGCATGCCCTCGCCGCGGGCAAGCACGTCCTCTGCGAGAAGCCGTACTCGCGTCGCGCGGCGGAGGTCGAGGAGGCGTTCGCCGCTGCAGACGAGGCGGGTCTCGTCCTGACCGAGGCGTTCATGTACCGCCACCACCCCCAGTCGGCGAAGGTGCGCGAGCTCGTCGCGGGCGGCGCCGTCGGACGGCTGTGCGCCGTCAAGACGACGTTCTCGTTCCCGCTCGAGGACCTGTCGAACGTTCGTGCGCTGCCGGAGCTCGACGGCGGCGCGCTGATGGACGTCGGCTGCTACTGCATCAGCGGGATCCGCCTCGTCGCGGGCGACCCGGAGCACGTGCGCGGCGAGCAGGTCACGGGGACGACCGGGATCGACATGGCGTTCCACGGGACGCTCCGCTGCGCGAACGACGTCGTCGGGCAGTTCGAGGCCTCGTTCCGCTCTCCGAGGCGCCAGCGGATGGAGGTCGTCGGGGAGGACGGCGTGCTGATCGTCGAGGCGCCGTGGCGGATCGACTGGGGCGGGCAGGTCACGGTCGCCCGGCGTGCCGGCGGCGAGCAGGCGACCGAGGTCGAGACGATCCCGATCGAGACCGGGAACTCGTACCGGCTCCAGCTCGACAACCTCGCCGACGCGATCGCGGGGCGCGCGCCGCAGCTCCTCGGTCGCGACGACGCGCTCGGCCAGGCGCGGACGATCGAGGCGCTCTACCGCTCGGCCGCGGAGCGTCGCGTCGCGGACATTGGGTAGGAACAGGGTAGCTGGGTAGCGGCGGCCCGGAAACCGGCGCCGTGACCGCTGCGTACAACCACTGAGCCCCCGCAATCGATCCGGGAGAGTCATGAGAGCAATCCTCGTCGCCTCCGTGAGCGCGCTGTTCCTCGTCGTCGCCGTCCCGGCCGTCGCCGCGACGACGCCGACGTTCAAGGGCACGGTCGGCCCCGGCTTCACCATCTCGATGGCGAAGAAGCCGACGAAGGCCGGGAAGATCAAGCTCACGGTCTCCGACAAGTCGGACTTCCACAACTTCCACCTGACCGGCCCCGGGGTCAACGTCAAGACCTCGGTCGGCTTCCAGGGAACGAAGACGTTCACCGTCACGCTGAAGAAGGGCACGTACCGGTTCGTGTGCGACCCGCACGCGACCTCCATGAAGGGGTCGTTCAAGGTCTCCTAGCCGTCGAGCTCGCGCTGAGGCGCCCGGCGGGTGGGCCGGGTGCCTCAGGCGATCGGGATCGGCGCGATCTCGCCGTCCGCGATCCGCCAGGCGGCGAGCTCGTCGAGCCGCACCGAGTAGATGACGTACGGCTGGCCCTGCCAGAGCCCGATCCGCTCGACGTCCGTGCGCGAGGGGCGCGGCGGGGAGGAGACGTGGGAGTGGACGACCGCCTGCTCGACGTCGCGCTCGCCGATGTCGGCCCACACGACCGGATCGAGGCGGAGCTCGAAGAAGTACGGCGACGGGGAGGCGTTCTCGGCGGGGACGTACTCGACGGCCACGTCGCCCTCGAGCAGGAGGAGGCCGCAGGCCTCGTTCGGGAGCTCGGCGCGGGCGTGCTCGGCGATCGCCGACCGCACCGCGGCCGGGATCACCACCAGACGGTCGACTCCATCGAGGACTCGACGTCCTCGTCGGGTGCGTCCCAGAAGTCGGCGCTCAGGTACTTCCAGCCGCCGTCGGCGAGCACCGCGACGACGACGCCCTCGTCCAGCTCGTCCGCGAGCCGCCGGGCGACGTGGAGCACGGCGCCGGCGGAGACGCCGCCGAAGATTCCCTCGAGCCGCAGGAGCTCGCGCACGGCCGAGACGGACTCCTCGTTCGAGACGAGCACCTTCCGGTCGAGCCGCGTGACGTCGAGGATCGGTGGCACGTAGCCGTCGTCGAGCGAGCGCAGGCCCATCACCGGATCGCCCGGCATCGGCTCCGCGGCGGCGACGACGACGTCCGGGAAGGTCTCGCGCACGCGCTCGCCGGCGCCCATCAGGGTGCCGCCGGTGCCGAGGCCCGCGACGAGGACGTCGACGCGGTCGAGCGCCTCGGCGATCTCGGCCCCGGTGCCCTCGTAGTGCGCCCGGACGTTCGCCTGGTTCGCGTACTGGAACGGGACGAACCAGCGCGGATCGGCCTCGGCCAGCTCGAGCGCGAGCCGGACGGCGCCGTTCGAGCCCTCCGCGGCCGGCGACGAGATGATCTCGGCGCCGTAGAGGCGAAGGAGCCGCTTGCGCTCCTCGGTCGCGTTCTCGGGCATCACGCACGTCAGCGGGTAGCCCTTCAGGCGGGCGATCATCGCCAGCGCGATCCCGGTGTTGCCCGAGGTCGGCTCGAGCAGGGCGCGACCCGGCTCGAGCTCGCCGGACGCCTCGGCCGCCTCGATCATCGCCTTCGCGACGCGGTCCTTGATGGAGCCGGTCGGGTTCTGGCCCTCGAGCTTCGCGTAGAGCCGGACGTCCGGCTTCGGCGAGAGCTTCGCCAGCTCCACGAGCGGCGTCGAGCCGATCAGGTCGAGCACGCTCGTCGCGACCGGCGGCGACCAGGGGCGCGAGCTGCCGCCGGCCATCGCGGGGAGCAGGATCACCGTGTCGCCCGTCGCGACGGCGGTGTCGAGCCCGTTGAGCGTGCGGACGTCCTCACCGCCGACGTAGACGTTGACGAAGGGGGCGATGCCGCCGTTCGCGAGGATCTGCGGGCCGAGCGCGGGGTGCTGCGCCACGAGGTCGTCGAGCACCTCGCGGACGCTGTCGCCGACGGCCTCGACCTGGCGGACGCCGCCGACCTCGCCGCGAAGCGTCGGGGGGATGCGAACCGTGATCACGCGTGCACCGGCCCCTGGCAGAACTCGACGTAGTCGATGTACTCGGTGATCGTCGGGTGATCGCCGCACACCGGGCACTCGGGGTTGCGGCGGATCGAGACCTCGTCGACCGTCGTGTGCAGCGCGTCGAAGAGGAGCAGCCGGCCGGCGAGCGACTCGCCTGCGCCGAGGACGAGCTTCAGCGCCTCGCTCGCCTGGAGCGAGCCGACGATGCCGGGGAGGACGCCGAGGACGCCGCCCTCCGCGCAGCTCGGCGCGAGCTCGGGCGGCGGCGGCGCCGGGTAGAGGCAGCGGTAGCAGGGGCCGTTCCCGGGATGGAAGACCGTGACCTGGCCCTCGAAGCGGTAGATCGAGCCGTGGACGACGGGGATCCCGTGCCAGACCGAGGCGTCGTTGACGAGGTAGCGGGTCGGGAAGTTGTCGGTGCCGTCGACGATCACGTCCCAGCCGTGGGCGAGGATCCGCTCGACGTTCTCCGAGTCGAGCCGCTCCTGGAACGGCACGACGTTCACGTCCGGGTTGAGCGCCTCGATCGTGCGCTGCGCCGATGCGACCTTCGGCTCGCCGAGCCGCTCGGTCGAGTGGACGATCTGGCGCTGCAGGTTCGAGTCGTCCACGACGTCGCCGTCGATGATCCCGAGCGTCCCGACCCCCGCGGCCGCGAGGTAGAGCGAGGCCGGCGAGCCGAGGCCGCCGGCGCCGATCAGGAGGACGCGGGAGTCGAGCAGCTTCTGCTGGCCCTCCTCCCCGACCTCGGGGATGAGCAGGTGGCGCGCGTAGCGCTTGCGCTGCGCCGGCGCGAGGGCGACGGGCGTGACGAACGGGTAGCCGTTCCGCTTCCAGTCGGCGAACCCGCCGGCGAGGTTGGCCGCGTTCTCGTAGCCGAGCTCGACGAGGCTCTTCGTCGCGAACGCGGACCGGGGCCCGCTCTCGCAGTAGACGACGAGCCGGCGGGTCTTGTCGCCGATCATCGACTCGACGCGGGACTCGAGGTTGTTGCGCGGCAGGTGGATCGCGCCCGGCAGGTGCCCTTCGTCCCACTCCTCGCGCGGACGGACGTCGACGAAGAGCGGCTGCTCGTCGCTCTCGAGGAGCGCGTGGGCCTCCGGCGTCGAGATCTCGTCGATCTCGGCGCGCGCCTGGGCCAGGAGCTCACGGTAGGTCGGCATTACTTTCCAGAATATAGCGAGTGACGGAGCCTCGCCTGCGGCGGCGGACGGGACGACGGAAGAGATCGCGTCCCGGCCGCGTCCTGAGGGAATGGGGGAGCGATCGAGGCAACGGGTCGGGCGTGCCGCGGCTACCGTGGCGCCGTGTCGCCCCGGTCGCGCGTCATCGCCGTCACCGCGGCCGCGGCTGCAGGTGCCGCGGCCCTCGTCGTGGGGGTCGCCGCGCTCCAGGTCGACACGCCCGAGGGTGTCGCCGTCGGGCCCACACCGCGTCCGGGGGCGCCTCCGTTGACGCTCGAGCTCGGTGTCCGCGCCGACCGCGAGGCCGTCGCGCTCCGGCGCGCCGCACGACTGTACGCCGACGGCCGCCGCGCAGCCGCCGGCCGGGAGTTCGCGCGATTCGACTCACTCGAGGCGCGCGTCGGGCAGGCGTTCTCCACCTGGCCGGACGGGACCGTCGACCGCCTCAACCGGCTCGCCGGGCTTCACTCCCAGAAGGCGGTCGTCCAGCTCAACCTCGGCGTCGCCCTCTTCTGGGCGGGGCTGGCCGGGGCGGAGGACGCATGGCGGGCGGCGGCCGCCTCGGAGCCGGACACGCCGTACGCGATCGCCGCCGGGAACCTGCTCCATCCCGACTTCGCCCGCGGCGTCCCGCTCTTCGTCACGACCGTGCCCCTGCCCGAAGGGTCTCGACGACCTCGCGCCGGCCGCCCAGCTCGACCTGCTCCGGCGAGGCGCCGCGACGGGCGCGGACGGGAAGCTCCTCTACGGCGTCGCGCTGCAGCGGCTCGGGCGGCAGCTCTCTGCCGTGCGCGAGTTCGACGCCGCGGCGAAGGAGGCCCCGGACAACGTCGAGGCGCAGGTCGCGGCCGCTGTCGGGCGGTTCGACAAGGCGCGACCCGCCGAGGCGTTCTCGCGCCTCGGGCCGCTGACGCGCCGGTTCCCGAACCGGGCGACGGTGCGGTTCCACCTCGGCCTCCTGCTCCTCTGGGCCGGCGAGGTGAAGGAGGCGAAGACGCAGCTCGCGCGCGCCATCCAGGCGGAGCCGGGCACGCCCCTGGCCCGCGAGGCGGAGCGCTACCTCGCCGAGCTCCGGAAGGCAGGGGTCTGACCAGATGGCCGAATTCTTTGACGTGGTGGGAGGCTGATGGCTACCGTGTCCGGGCACGCGACGGAAGGGGTGGTCCTGAGCGAAGCACGCGAACCCCAGAGCTCGGTTGCGGCGACCGATGACGCCCTGGCGCTTGGCGGCGAGGCGACGGCGCTGGTGGAGAGTGGCCGCGCCGAGGGAAGCGTCGACGCCGACGCGCTCGCGCTGGCCCTCGACGAGCTCGATCTCGACCCCGAGCAGATCGACGCCTTCTACACCGCGCTCGACGAGGAGCAGATCGAGGTCGTCGTCGAGACGGCCGAGCCCGAGCGCGAGCAGCAGTGGGACGCCGAGCCGGAGATCTCGACCGACACGCTCCAGCTCTTCCTGAAGGACATCGGCAAGGTGCCGCTCCTCACGGCCGCGCAGGAGGTCGAGCTCTCGAAGCGGATCGAGCAGGGAGACCACTCGGCGAAGCAGGCGATGGTGGAGGCGAACCTCCGCCTCGTCGTCTCGATCGCGAAGCGCTACCGCAACCAGGGCCTCCCGTTCCTCGACCTGATCCAGGAGGGGACGATCGGGCTCGTCCGTGCCGCCGAGAAGTTCGACTGGCGCAAGGGCTACAAGTTCTCGACGTACGCGACCTGGTGGATCCGGCAGGCCGTCGCGCGGGCGATCGCCGACAAGGGGCGGACGATCCGCATGCCGGTGCACGTCGTCGAGAAGCTGAACAAGATCAACCGCTCGGAGCGGAAGCTTCGCGCGGAGCTCGCGCGCGAGCCGACGTCCGCGGAGATCGCCGCCGACCTCGACCTGCCGCTCGAGGAGGTCGAGCACATCAAGCGCAGCGCGCAGACCCCGGTCTCGCTCGAGAAGCCGGTGGGCGACGAGGACGAGTCCGAGTTCGGGCACTTCCTCACCGACGAGTCGGAGCCGCTCCCCGACGAGGCGGCCGAGGTCGCCCTCCGCCGCGACGCCCTCCGCTCGATCCTCGGGGCGCTGTCGCCGCGCGAGCGCCAGGTGCTCGAGCTCCGCTACGGCCTCGACGGCCGGCAGCCGCGGACGCTCGACGAGGTCGGGCGCGCCTTCAACGTCACCCGTGAGCGGATCCGGCAGATCGAGCACCAGAGCCTGAAGAAGCTCCGTGCGCTGGCCGACGCGGCCAGCGTGCGCGACGTCGCCTGATGCTCGCCCGGCTTCGCGCCTGGTGGGACCGGCGTCGCGGGCACGGTGTCCGTGCGCTCTTCCGCGGCGGCCCGGACGACCCGGACGCGGGTGTCCGCGAGCCACGCCGTCCGCGGCAGCCGAGCCTGTCGGGTGCGGTCGCGCTCGACGAGCCGGACGACCGCGACGTCGGTTCCATAGGACGTGCTGCCACCGCTCGTCCCTAGAATCGCGCGGGTGATTCCGCCGCACGACGCCCTGGTCGCCGAGCTCGCCGAGCTGATCGCGATCCCGTCCGTCAGCGCCGACGACGCGCATGCGGACGACGTCCGGCGCGCTGCCGACTGGGTCGCGGAGCGCATCCGCCGCGCCGGCGGGACGGTCGAGATCGTGGAGCGCGGCGGGCGCCCGCTCGTCATCGGCGACGTGAAGGCGTCGACGGGCGACGCGCCGACCGTGCTCGTGTACGCGCATCTCGACGTGCAGCCCCCCGACCCGCTCGAGCTCTGGGACACCGACCCCTGGGCGCTCGAGGAGCGGAACGGGAGCCTCGTCGCCCGCGGCGTGGCCGACGACAAGGCGCACGTGTTCATGCTGCTCCGTGCGACCGAGCTCCTCGCGGAGGCCGGCGAGCTACCCGTGAACGTCCGCTTCGCGATCGACGCCGAGGAGGAGATCGGCGGGCACTCGGTCGTGGACTGGGTCGAGGAGGACACCGGCCCGGCCGACGTGGCACTCGTCCTCGACGGCGGCTACGCGACGGAGACGCTGCCGTCGATCTGCACCGCGCTGCGGGGCATCTGCTACCTGCACCTCACCGTCCGCACGGGCGAGCGCGACCTCCACTCGGGCATGTTCGGCGGTGCGGCGCTCGTCGCGACGCATGCGCTGATGGAGATCCTCCAGGCCGTGCTGCCCGGGCCGGACGGGCTGCTGCCCGAGCCGCTCCGCGCCGGGATCGTCCCGCCGACCGCCGACGAGATCGCGGGGTGGGAGGCGCTTCCCTCGGGAAGCGAGGAGCTCGCGTCCCAGGGTGCGCGTGCCGTGGACGGCTCGGCCGCCGAGGAGTTCTACGTGCGGACGACGGCGGAGCCCTCG
Organism: uncultured Actinomycetes bacterium; assembly: GCA_963712255.1. Classification (GTDB taxonomy): domain Bacteria; phylum Actinomycetota; class Thermoleophilia; order Gaiellales; family Gaiellaceae; genus Gaiella. The sequence continues at coordinate 28,358 of CAVQHL010000004.1, read as the reverse complement.
ATCACCGTCAACGGCTTCGAGGGCGGCTCGCCGCGCCTCCAGAAGACCGTCCTTCCGGTCGAGGCGCAGGCGAACATCTCGATCCGGCTCGCGCCGGGGCAGTCGCCCGCGGAGATGGCGCCCGTGCTCGAGCGGATGCTCCACGAGGCCACGCCGGAAGGCGCGAGCCTCCAGGTCGAGCTCTGGTCGACCGGCGACCCGGGCTTCGTCGATCCCGCGGCTCCGGCGGTGCGCATCGCGCAGGACGCGTTCGAGCACGTGCTCGGGGCGCGACCGGTGCTGACGCGCTCCGGTGGCTCGATCCCGATCGTCGCCGCGCTGGGCGCGCGCGGGGTGCCGACCATCGTGACGGGGTTCACGCGACCGAGCTCGCAGCTCCACTCGCCGAACGAGCGGATCCCCACCGCCGCGCTGCGCGACGGACTGACGACGACGGTCGAGCTGCTCCGCCGGCTCGCGACGCTTGGCTGATCCCCGCTACGCGGGGCCGCTCGCCGAGGCGCTCGGCGAGGAGCTGCTCGAGCGGTTCCTCCGCTACGTCGCGATCGACACCCAGTCGGCCGTCGACTCCCCGACGTACCCGTCCACCGAGAAGCAGCTCGACCTCTCGCGCCTCCTGGTCGCCGAGCTCCACGCGCTCGGTCTCGAGGACGCCGAGCTGACCGAGCCGGGCTACGTCTTCGCGACGCTGCCCGGCACGGTGCCCGACGCCCCGACGGTCGGGCTGATCGCGCACGTCGACACCACCCCCGACACGCCGGGGACGGGCGTCCGGCCGATCGTCCACCGCGCGTGGGCGGGCGAGACGATCCGCCTTCCGGGCGATCCGTCCCAGGTCCTCGACCCCGCCGAGATGCCCGCGCTCGCCGACAAGCGCGGGCACGACCTCGTCACGAGCGACGGGACGACGCTGCTCGGGGCGGACGACAAGGCGGGCGTGGCCGCGATCATGACCGCCGTCGCCCAGCTCGTCCGCGACGACGCGCCGCGCGCCACCGCCCGGATCGCCTTCACGGTGGACGAGGAGATCGGCAAGGGGACGGACCACTTCGACCTCGAGGTGTTCGGCGCCGACCTGGCGTACACGTTCGACGGCTCGGGCCTCGGCGAGATCGAGACGGAGTCGTTCTCGGCGTACCAGCTCAAGCTCACGATCAAGGGCGTCGGCGTCCATCCCGGCACCGCCAAGGGCCGGCTCGTCAATGCGGTGAAGCTCCTCGCCGACGTCGTGGCGGCGCTCCCGCGCGACGGCCTCTCGCCGGAGACGACGGAGGAGCGCGAGGGGTACGTCCACCCGATGCGCCTTGCGGGCGGGACGTCGGAGGCGACGGTGTGGTTCATCGCGCGCGACCACGACGACGACCTGCTCGAGGAGCACGTCGAGGTCGTCCGGCAGCTGGCGACCGAGATCGTCGGCCGCGAGCCGCGCGCGTCGTTCACGCTCGACGTCGAGGAGCAGTACCGGAACATGCGAAAGGTGCTCGACCGGCACCCCGAGATCGTCGCCGTCGCCGAGGAGGCGATCCGGCGTGCAGGCGTCGAGCCGGTCCACACCATCATCCGGGGCGGCACCGACGGCGCGCGCCTCACGGAGAAGGGGCTTCCGACGCCGAACCTCTTCACCGGCGGGCAGCACTACCACTCGCTGCGCGAGTGGGCCTCGCTCCAGGACATGGCCGCGGCCGCGGCCACGTGCGTCGAGCTCGTGAAGCTCTGGGGCGAGCGCCGGTCGACGGGCTAGCGCGCGACCGTCAGACGTTCGGGGCGTCGGTCGCGTGGACCTCGCAACCGAGCCACTCGTGCCCGAAGCGCCGCATCTCGTCGATGATCGGCAGCAGCGCCTGACCCTTGTCGGTCAGCTCGTACTCGACGCGCGGCGGTGACTCCGCGTAGCTCCGCCGGACGACGATGCCCTCCGCCTCGAGCCAGCGCAGCCGCTCGGCGAGGGTTCGCGGGCTGATCCGCTCGCAGGCGTGCTCGAGCTCGGTGAAACGTCGCGGCCCCTCGGAGAGGTCGTGCACGATCAGCGCGGTCCACTTCGCGCCGACGATCTCGCTCGCCGCGGCGACGGAGCACTGCCCCGCCTCATGGACCGGGAGCATCGTGCGTGCCGACTCGGTGCTCATGGCCATACACGAAGTGTACGGCAGAGCGGCGGCGTTCGGGGAGCCACGGATTTTTCGGGAACGGAGGCAGTTGCGACCGCGACAGCGGGCGCCTTCAGGGATCTGCCCCCGCCGCAGGCGGGGGATCAGCGGCGGGAATCCGCGGAAGCGGATTCCCGCTTCGCGAGACAAGATCAGTCCCAGGGTGGCGGGTTGTGCACCCAGCGCCCGCCCACCATCGTCGCCACGACGCGGATCTCGGGAAGCTCGTCCGCGGGGACGCGACCGGGTCGCGGTCGAGGACGACGAGGTCGGCGAGAAAGCCGGGCAGCAGCTTCCCGCGGCGCCGTTCGTCGCCCGAGAGCCACGCCGGCGTCACCGTCGAGGCATGGAGCGCCTGCTCGACCGTCACGGCGTCGTCCGGTCGCCAGGCCGCGCGGTCGTCGATCGTGCGGCGCACGCCCGCCGCGATCCCCGCGAGCGGGTCGAGCTCCTCCACCGGCGCGTCCGAGCCGTTCGCGACGACCGCGCCGCTTCGGAGGAGCGTCCCGAACGCGTACGTGCCGTCGAGCCGGTCGCCCCAGAACCGCTCGGCCAGGTCGCGGTCGGAGGGCGCATGGCTGAACTGGACGGAGCACGCGACGCCGATCTCGGCGAAGCGCCCGAGATCCGCCGGGTCCACGCACTGCGCGTGCTCGATCCGCTGGCGGAGGCCGAGCGGCGCCCAGAGCTCGCGGGTCGACTCGAACGCGTCGAGCGCCTCGCGGTTCGCGCGGTCGCCGATCGCATGGACGGCCACGGGCCAGCCGGCGGCGCTTGCCGCGCGGATGATCTCGGCCAGCTCCTCGCCGCTCGTGATGCGCACGCCGCTCCCGTCGAGCATCCAGGCCGTCTGCGAGCCGAGCGTCCCGTCCATGAACGCCTTGAGGTAGCCCAGGCGCAGGTAGTCGTCGCCGAGGCCGGCCCGGAGCCGGAGCTCCGCGAGCTCGCCCACGTGGTCGTACGGGAGCGACTGCCAGACGCGGAGCGTGAGGCCGTCGCGGCCGTGGATTCGCGCGAAGATCGCGTGCGCGCCGAGCCAGCCGTCCTTGTCGTGGATCGCGGCGACGCCGCGCGCGTTCGCGAGCTTGATGCCCGCGCGCGTCGCGTCGACGAGCTCGTCCTCGGAGACGACGACGTGGCGGTCGCGGAAGCGCCACGCCGACTCCTCGCGCAGGACGCCCGTCGGCTCGCCGGAGCCGTCGCGCTCGACGACGCCCCCGTCGACGTCCAGGTCGCCGCCGGCGCGGGCGAGCCCCGCGGTGTTGACCCAGAGCGAGTGGTAGTCCTTCGACCAGAGCGCCGCCGGTGTCTCGCCCGTGACGGCGTCGAGCGCCTCGCGCGACGGGTGCTCCGACCAGAGGGCGTCGCGCCAGCCGCGGCCGCGGATCCACTCGCCCTGCCGCGGATGCGCCGCGACGCGCGCGAGCGTCTCCTCGAGCGACGCTGCTCCTTCGAGCTGGACGTCTCGTTGCGACAGCGACCACGTCGGGAAGTGGACGTGCGCGTCGGTGAACGCCGGCAGGACGCAGCGGCCCCGCAGGTCGACGCGATCCGGGGTCGGGAGGGACGTCTCGTGCGTCCCGACGCCGCCGGCGATGCGATCCCCGGCGATCGCGAGTGCCGCCGTGGTCGGCAGCGACGGGTCCATCGTGCGGACGACGCCGTTCGTGATGATCACGCGAGGAGCGTAGACGGAGTCTTCGCGTAGCGCTGCTCGCGCGGCGCCGAGAGGCCCGGCCGGCATGCCGGGCCCCCGAGCGATGGTCTATGCGGCCGGAAGGATGTTCTGGTTCACCCGGAAGACGTTGTCCGGGTCGTACGCCGCCTTCACCCGCGCGAGGCGGGCGTAGTTCGCCCCGTAGGTCGCCTTCACGCGTGCCTGGCCCTCGTCCATCATGAAGTTGACGTAGGCCCCGCCGGCGGAGTACGGGTGGAGCGCCTCCCAGTACCCGATCGTCCAGTCCTTGAGCGCCTGCGCCTGGGCCGGGTCACCGTCGACGCCGATGAACACCTGCGACCAGGTCGCGTCGCGGAAGGAGAACGCCGTGTCCTCCGGTGCGACGTCGTGCACGGCGCCGTCGATCGGGTAGAGGTGCGAGCCGGACTTGAAGGTGGGCATCTTCGCGTTCCACTCGCGGTTCCGCTCGATCGCCTCGTCGGGGATCTCACGGACGAAGTCCGCGCGCGCGTACCACTGGTCGCCCGGGTGTAGAGCCCGTCGAACGCGCCGTTCAGCCCCGCGATCGGCATCCGCCCGATCCCGTGCATCAGCGGCTCCGCGATGGAGAGGAACGGCGCGATCGCCTTCTCGGCCTCCTCGTCGGAGGCGTCGATGCACCAGACGATCCCGCACACGAGACGCATGTGGATCTCCTCCGGGAACGGCTCCGCCGGCGGGATCGTGTGCCAGTTGAAGAAGCCCGACACGTTGCGCGGAGCGGAAGGGAGCCATTCGCGGTAGGCCGCGAGGAGCTCGTCCGAGTCCTCGAGCGCCCAGAACGTCGGCCCCCCGACGATGGTCTCGAGCGGGTGCGCCCGGAACGTGAACTCGGTGACGACGCCGAAGTTGCCGCCTCCGCCCCGGATCGCCCAGAAGAGGTCGGGGTTGTCGTCGGCGCTCGCCGTCACCTGCGTGCCGTCGGCGAGCACCATCTCCGCCGAGAGCAGGTTGTCGATCGTCAGCCCGTGCCGACGGGTGAGGTAGCCATGCCCTCCACCGAGCGTGAGCCCTGCGACACCGGTCGTCGAGATGATCCCGGTCGGCACGGCGAGCGTCGTGGGGCTGGGTCGCCGCGTCGACCTCGCTGCCACAGGCAGCCGCCTCCGACGCGGACCGTGGCGCTCTTGGGATCGACCGTGACCGAGTTCATCGGCGAGAGATCGATGACGACGCCGTCGTCCGCGCTTGCCAGGCCGCCCCAGTTGTGGCCGCCTGCCGCGCACCGCGAGTGGGAGTCCCTGCTCGCGCGCGAACCGGATCACCGCGGCGACGTCGGCGGCCGTCTTGCACCGGGCGATCAGCGCCGGCCGCTTGTCGATCATGGCGTTGAAGAGGGCCCGGGCCTCGTCGTAGCTGCTTGTCGTCCGGGCCGATCAGCCGCTCGCCGAACGAGCTCAGCTCGCTGCGCGCGGCCTGGTTGATCGAGATGGTCGTGCTCATGCGCGTTCCTCCGTCTCGCAGGGGTCGTCAACGAGGGTAGGGCGGCGCCGCCCGCCTGTCATGACCCGGCCTGACCGACTTCCGCCGCAGTCGGCCCGTCTGCGCAATGATCAGAACTGATCATGGGCCAGGCGACGCCTCTCCCGGGCCCGCTCCGGCTGTTGCCCGCGTACGGGTTCGCGGGCCGCGAGCGCGAGCTCGCGCAGCTGCGGGCCCTCCTGCCGCGCACCGTCGGGGAAGGACGGCGGGCGGCGCTCGTCGCCGGCGAGCCGGGCTCGGGCAAGAGCCGGCTCGTCCGCGAGCTCGCCGGAGAGCTCGCCGACGAGGGCGCGATCGTCCTGTACGGCGACTGCGACGCGGTCGTCGGATCCCCGTACGCGCCGTTCGCCACGGCCCTCGTGGAGCTCGCCCGCGGCGGCGGCATGGGGCCGGCCGTCCTCGACGGGCTCGGCGCCTCGAGGGCCGACCTCGCGCGGCTCGTCCCCGACCTCGCCCCGGCCCGCTCCACGCGCCGGCGCTCGTCGGACGCGGACGCGGAGCGGCTGCGACTCCACACGGCCGTGACGGAGCTGCTGGTCGCGGTCTCGGACGAGGCGCCCGTGCTGCTCGTGCTCGAGGACCTCCACTGGGCCGACGCGTCGACGCTCCTCCTCGTCCGCCACCTCGTCCGGTCGGGCGCCGCGGCGCGCATGCTGGTCGTGGCGACGTTCCGGGACACCGAGGCGGACGTCGCCGCCGAGCTCTCCGAGGCGCTCGTGGACGTGTACCGGACGGAAGGCGTGGTCCGGATCCGGCTCGGCGGCCTCGCAGACGCCGAGCTCGCGGAGTTCATCCGCCTGGCCGCCGGTGCCGAGCCGACGGAGGAGCTCACCGGCGTCGTCCGCGACCTCACCGGCGGCAACGCCTTCCTGGTCACCGAGCTCTGGCGCGAGCTGGTCGACGAGGGAGCGGTCGCGATCGGGCCGTCCGTCGGCGCGGCTCGTGCGACCCGCGTCGGAGCTCGGGACGCCCGCAACCGTTCGCGAGGTCGCCAACCAGCGGCTCCAGCGGCTCTCCGTCCCCGCCATCGAGCTGCTCGAGCTCGCCGCGGTCGCCGGCTCCGACTTCGAGCTCGCGACCATCCGCCACGCCGACGTGCTGGAGGAGGCGGCCCTCCTGGATGCGGTCGACGAGGCCGTCCGCGCCGGGCTGCTCGTCGAGCGTCCGGGAACCGGGCTCGCGTACCAGTTCACGCACGAGCTCATCCGGCGGGCGGTCGTCGGGCGCCTGTCCGCCTCCCGGACCGCCGAGCTCCACCTTCGTGTCGCCCGGGCGCTCGAGCACGGCGGCGTGCGACCCGACCGGACGGCCGAGCTCGCCGCGCTCGCCTATCACTACGCGGCCGCTGCCCCGCTCGGCGACGTCGAACGCGCCGTCGAGGTGAACCTCCTCGCCGCGGAGTCGGCGCTCAGCGGGCTCGCCTTCGACGAGGCCGGCCGCCGGTTCCGCACCGCCCTCGAGCTCGGGCTCGTCGACCCCGCCGCACGCGCGGACGTGCTGCTCCGCCTCGGCGACGCGCGTCATCGCGCGGGCGACGCCGAGGAGGCACTGGGCGCCTTTCGCGAGGCAGCCGTCATCGCCCGCGCGCTCGGCGACGACGAGTTGCTCGCCCGTGCCGCGATCGGCTTCGAGGAGACCTGCTGGCGGCCGGCGATCCACGACGCCGGCGCCGTCGAGCTGCTCCAGGAGGCGGCGGGCGCGCTCCCCGACGGCGACTCGCCCCTCCGCGCGCGTGTGCTCGGCGGCCTCGCTCGCGCACGGACGCTCGGGGGCGATCCCGACCGAGGCATGGAGGTGCGCGAGGCGTCGATCGCGATGTCCCGCCGGCTCGGCGACGAGCGGAGCCTCGCGGAGACGCTCGCCGCCGCGTTCTGGTCACGGGGGCCGAGGACGAACGAGCAGGTGTACGAGATGCTGCTCGAGTCGGTCGCCATCGCACGCGCGCTCGACGACCTCGAGCTCGCCGGGAACGCGCTCGCCTGGCTCGTCCCGTCCGCCGTCGCGATCTGCGACCACGACGCCGCGCGCGACCGGCTCGACGAGGCCTCTGCGACCGCGCGGGCGCTCAGCGAGCCGTTCCTCCTCCACGTGACGGAGCACTACCGCTCCGCGCTCGAGCTCTGCGACGGCAACCTCGTCTCGGCCGAGAGCGCGGCGATGCGATCACACGAGTGGGGACGGCTCCTCACCGCGCGGGATGCGTCGGGCTCGTACGGCATCCAGATGTTCGGCGTCCGGCGCGAGCAGGGTCGGCTCGCGGAGATCGCGCCGGTCGTCCGCCTCCTCGGCGGCTCCGCGCGCGACAGCGCGTGGGGGCCCGGCCTCATCGCCGTCCTCGCCGAGCTCGGCATGGTCGACGACGCGCGCCGCGAGCTCGGCCGGCTGGTCGGGGACGGGATCGGCGCGCTGCGGCCGTCGCTGTGGGTCGCGGCGCTCGTGTACCTCAGCGACGCATGCGCCGTGCTCCGCGACGAGGTGCTCGCGGAGACCCTCTATCGCGAGCTCCTGCCGCACGCGGGCTCGAACACCATGGTCGGGCACCTCGTCGCCTGCTACGGCGCCACCGACCGCTACCTCGGGATGAACGCGGCCGTCCTCGGGGAGTGGGAGCGCGCGGAGGAGCACTTCGAGGCGGCCCTCGCCCTCAACACGCGGCTCGGCGCGCGTACCTGGCTGGCGCACACCGCCCACGAGTACGGGCGGATGCTGCTCGCCCGCAACGGGAACGGCGACCGCCAGCGCGCGCGGACGCAGCTCAGCATCGCGGTCGGGCTCGCGCCGGACGATCGGGATGCCGACGCTCCTCGCGCGCATCGACGAGCTCCGCGCAGGGGTCGACCCGGTCGCCGAGCTTCCCGGACGGGCTCAGCGCGCGCGAGCTCGACATCCTCGTCGAGCTCGCGCGGGGGCGCTCGAACCGCGAGATCGGCCGCATCCTCCACATCAGCGAGCACACGGCCGCGAACCACATCCGCTCGATCCTCCGCAAGACGCGGAGCGCCAACCGGACGGAGGCGGCGGCCTACGCGCACCGCAGGGGCCTCGTGCAGGACTGAGCGGACGCGCTACCATCGGCCGATGCCGCTCTACGTCATCGAGCGCGCGTTCGCCGAGCAGCTCGAGCTCGCCGGAGACGACGTCCGGCTGATCGAGGAGATCAACGACGACGAGGGAGTCAGCTGGCTGTTCTCGTTCATCTCGGCGGACCGCCTACACACGTACTGCCTCTACGAGGCTCCGTCACCGGACGCGATCGTCGCGGCCGCGCGCCGGGCGAACGTCCCGGCCGACAAGATCGTCGAGGTGAGCAGGTTCGTGCCGGCCGAGTCGCTGGCCGGCTGAGGCTTGCTCGCCAGGCAGGAATCCGCGGAGCGGATTCCTGCGGCTTGATCCCCGCCTCCGGCGGGGCAGATCCCTGAAGGCGTCGCCTTCGGCGCCGCACGCGCGACGCAATGCCTGCGTGCTCGGCTCGTAGACTTCGGGCGTGCCCTGGGACGTCCTGAGCGACGAGCAGCGAGAGCTCCGGGAGCTCGTCCGCACGCTCGCGCGCGAGCGCATCGCACCGCGCGCGGCGGAGATCGACGCGACCCACGAGTTCCCCTGGGACATCGTCGAGCTGTATCGCGACCAGGGCATCTTCGGCCTCCTCTACGACGAGGAGCACGGAGGAACCGGCACCGGGCACGCTGCTCGCGCTGATCGCGATCGAGGAGGTCTCGAAGGTCTGCGCGACGAGCGGCCTGATCCTCGCCGTGCAGGAGCTCGGCTCGCTCGGGCTCAAGCTCGGCGGCACCGACGAGCAGCGTGCCGAGTGGCTCCCGCGGCTCGCGTCGGGCGAGGTTCTGGCCGCCTACGCGCTGACCGAGGCCGGGTCGGGCTCCGACTCCGCCGCGATGCGCACGACCGCACGTCGCGACGGCGGCGAGTACGTGCTCGACGGCTCCAAGCGCTTCATCACGAACGCCGGCGTCGCCGGCCTCTACACGGTGTTCGCGAAGACCGACCCCGACCAGGGCCACGACGGCATCTCGGCCTTCCTCGTCGAGGACGGGACCCCGGGCTTCGAGGTGTCGCGGCTCGAGGAGAAGATGGGGATCGCGGGCTCGACGACCGGCGAGCTCGTGTTCGACGGCTGCCGGATCCCCGACGCGAACCGGCTCGGGGAGGAGGGGACGGGGTTCAGGCTCGCCATGCGGATCCTCGACCGCTCGCGCCCCGGCGTGGCCGCCCAGGCGCTCGGGATCGCCCAGGGCGCGACCGACTACGCGCTCGAGTACGCCCGCACGCGCGAGACGATGGGGAAGCCGATCGCGGAGCATCAGCTGATCGCCGCGAAGCTCGCGGACATGGAGACGACGACCGAGGCGGCGCGCGGCGTGCTCTACCGCTTCGGGCAGATGGCCGACGCGGGCGTCCCCGAGAGCGAGCTGACGAAGGCCTCGGCGATGGCGAAGCTCATCTGCGGCGACGTCGCGATGGAGGTCACGACCGAGGCGGTGCAGATCCTCGGCGGCTACGGGTACGTCAAGGAGTACCCGGTGGAGCGCTTCATGCGCGACGCGAAGATCACCCAGATCTACGAGGGCACCCAGGAGGTGCAGCGCCTCGTGATCGCGCGCGAGATGCTCAAGGAGAGCCGCGCCTTCCTGCTCGCCGGCGTCGCCTAGCCGAACGTGCTCGACGCGCGCCAGCACGGCGCCGATCCCGCGCACCGCCTGCCGGATCCGGTGCTCGTTCTCGACGAGCGCGAAGCGGACGAAGCCCTCGCCGCCCGGCCCGAAGCCGACGCCGGGCGAGACGGCGACACGCCCTTCACGGGCGAGGAGCTCGGCGAAGGCGAGCGAGCCCCGCTCCGCGAACGGCTCCGGCACCGGCGCCCACGCGAACATCGTCGCCCGCGGTCGCGGGACGTCCCAGCCGACGCGGGCCAGCCCGTCGCAGAGCACGTCACGGCGCGACCGGTACACCTCGGCGACCTCGCTCGGCGTGTCGGGCGCCTCGTTCATCGCCGTGATCGCCGCGATCTGGATCGGCTGGAACGTCCCGTAGTCGAGCCAGGACTTCAGCCGGCCGAGGGCGCCGACGAGCCGTGCGTTGCCGCACAGGAACCCGACCCGCCAGCCGGCCATCGAGAACGACTTCGTCAGCGTGTAGAGCTCCACCGCCACGTCGTCGGCCCCCGGCACCTGCAGGATCGAGGGCGGCACGTACCCGTCGAACGCGAGGTCGGCGTACGCGAAGTCGTGCACGACGACGACGTCGTGCTCGCGCGCGAACGCGACCACGCGCGCCATGGTCTCGAGGTCGACCGTCGCCGTCGTCGGGTTGTGCGGGAACGAGAGGACGATCACGCGCGGTCGCGGCCGCGCGCGCTCCCACGCCTCCTCGAGGTTCGCGAAGAGGTCCTCGTCGGGCCCCATCGGCACCTGGAAGACGCTCGCCCCCGCGAGCATCGGCCCGTGGATGTGGATCGGGTAGCTCGGCGACGGGACGAGGGCCGCGTCGCCGGGCTCGAGCAGCACCCACATGAGGTGGACGAACCCCTCCTTCGCGCCCATCGTCGTCACGACCTGCGTCTCCGGGTCGAGCTCGACGCCGAAGCGGCGGCGGTAGAGCTCGGCGCACGCGAGCCGGAGCTTCGGGATCCCGCGCGACGCGGAGTAGCGGTGGTTGTGCGGCTTCGCCGCCGCCTCCTGGAGCTTCGCGACCGCGATCTCCGGGGACGGCAGGTCGGGGTTCCCGAACCCGAGGTCGACGACGTCCTCGCCCGCCCTCCGCAGCTCGAGCGTCAGGTCGCGGATCGTCGCGAAGACGTACGGCGGGAGGGAGTCGATCCGGCGGAGCTCCATCGCGATGTTCTACCTCCGGGCCTCTGCGTCGCCGCGTCAGCCGGTGTTCCGGAGCGCGGCGGCGATGCCCGCGATCGAGCGGAGCAGCGGCCGGGTCGCCGTCTCGTCGCCCGCGCGGTGCGCGGCGAGGAGCTCGACCTGGATCGCGTTCATCGGGTCGACGTAGGGGTTGCGGAGCCGGATCGAGCGCTGGACGACGGGATGCCCGTCGAGCAGGTCACGGGACTCCACCACGGCGAGAACGGCCTCGACCGTCCGCGCGTGCTCGTCCTCGATCGTGCCCCAGAGCCGGTCGCGCGTCGGGCCTGCCGGGACGAGACGGAGATAGCCGCGGGCGATCTCGATCGACGACTTCGCGAGCGTCATCTCGAGGTTCTCGACGAACGTGCGGAAGAACGGCCAGTCGCGGTAGAGGCGGCGGAGCTCGTCGAGCGACCCGTCGGCGATCGCAGCGGCGAGTGCCGTGCCGCAGCCGTACCAGGCGGGGAGGAGGCAGCGGTTCTGCGTCCAGGCGAAGACCCACGGGATCGCGCGGAGCGCCGCGAGCTCGCCGCGCCCGGGCGCGTCGGGGCGCGACGCCGGGCGCGACCCGATCGAGAGCAGCGTGAGCTCGTCGACCGGCGTGAAGCAGCGAAAGAACGCGGGCAGGTCGTCGTCTTCCCAGACGAGCGCGCGGTAGGCACGCCGCGAGGTCGTCCGCGAGCGACTCCATCAGCTCGCGGGCGGCCGTGTCGGGGACCGACAGCGCCTCGGTTCCGGGCGACGTCGTGAGCAGCGTTGCCGCGACGGCCGCCTCGAGGTTCCGCTCCGCGAGGCCGTGCAGCCCGTACTTGAACGAGATCGTCTCGCCCTGCTCGGTCAGCCGGAGCCGGCCCGAGACCGCGCCGGCGGGCTGGGCGAGGATCGAGGCGTGCGTCGGGCCGCCGCCGCGCCCGGTGCTGCCGCCGCGGCCGTGGAAGAACGTCAACGCGACCCCGCGCGCGTCGGCGAGGGCGACGAGCTTCTCCTGGGCGGCGTGGATCTCCCACTGGGCGGCGAGCGCGCCGCCGTCCTTCCCCGAGTCGGAGTACCCGACCATCACCTCGAGCGCCTCTCGCGGGCTCGCGTCGAGGAGCTCGGCGACGAGTGCGGGGGCGCCGCGGAGGTCGTCGATCGTCTCGAGGAGCGGCACGACCTGCAGCCGGCAGCCCGCGTCCGCCACGAGGCGCTCCGCCACGAGGACGTCCTCGGCCGACGACGTCATGGAGAGGACGAGCCGGCCGACCGCCTCGTCACCGAAGCGCGACTGCGCCGAGGCGGCCGCCTCGAGGGCCTGGACGAGCCGCGGTCCGCGGTCGCGGACCTCGTCGACGTGCGCGCGAAGGTCGAGCGAGGCGAGGTGGAGGCCGAAGACCTCGACGCGCGTGCGCAGGTCGGCCAGCGCGCCGTCGGCGATCGCTCCCGCGCGGTGCGCCCGGAGGGCCCCGTCGAGCCGCTCGAGGTCCGCCGCGAGCTCGTCGGCCGTGCGATAGCCGTCGGCGCGGAGGCGCTCCCAGATTCCGGTGAGGAAGGCGCGGTACGGCTCGTCCGCATCCGTGCCGAGCTCGGGGACGGGGCCGGCGACCTCCGTCGACATGCCCCAGGCGACCGCCAGGGCGCGGACGTCGCGCATGAGCAGCTCCCGCGCGAGCTCGCGCGCCCGTTCGACCGCCTCGCGCACGGTCTCCGCGCCGGTCGAGGGGTTCCCGTCCATGTCCCCGCCGATCCAGGTGCCGAAGCGGAGCGGAGCCGGGGCGTCGGGGATCTCGTGGCGGAGAGCGCGGACGACGGCGGGGACGGCCTGCCAGAGGGACGTCTCGAAGAACCACAGGCCGGCGCGGATCTCGTCGACGACGCGGGGACGCGTCGTGCGGACCGGATCGGTCTGCCAGAGCGCGGTGATCTCGGCGTGGAGCCCGGCGACGACGCGCTCGCGCCGAAGCGGTGTCAGCCACGGGTCGTCGAGCGCGCGCAGGCGGCGGGCGATGCGCTGGTGGGCGGCGAGGACGGTTCGCCGGGTCGCCTCGGTCGGGTGGGCGGTGAGCACGGGCTCGACGTGGAGCCGACGTGCGGCGTCGGTGAGCTCGTCCCCGGTCACGCCCGCGGCGCCGAGCAGCTCGACGGCGTCGGCGATCGACTCGCGTGCGACGGCGCCCTCGCGCTCGTAGTCGCGGCGGCGGCGGACGCGGTGGTGCTGCTCGGCGATGTTCGCGAGCTGGAAGAAGAGGGAGAACGCGGCGAGCACGCGATCCTTGGTCGCGACGTCGAGGCCGGCGACCGCGTCGTCGAGCTCCGCCGTGGTCGCCGCCCGTCCGGGCGCCGCGGGCGAGCGCGCGGATGCGCTCCTCGAGGGCGAGGAACGCGTCGCCCTCCTGCTCGACGAGCACCTGCCCGAGCAGGTCGCCGAGGAGGTGGACGTCGGCACGCAGCGGCTCGACCGCGGGGGAGTGGGCCATCGTCCCCAGTTCTACGCGCTGAGCGCCGCGAGCGGAGCGAGTGACGCGGCGAGCCCGACGACCTCGCCGACGACGACGAGCGCGGGGCCGGGCAGGTCGGCGGCGACGGCAGGCAGCTCGGCGAGCGGCGCGGTGACGACCTCCTGGTCGGGCAGCGTGCCGCGGGAGACGACGGCGGCGGGGGTCTCGGCAGGAAGGCCGGCGGCGATCAGCCCGGCCGCCAGCGCGGGGAGCCGCGCGAGCCCCATGAACAGGACGAGCGTCCCGCCCGTCGCGGCGAGCGCGTCGTAGTCCGGCTCCGAGCCGTCGGCCGCGTGCGCCGTCGCGATCGTGACGCGGTCGGAGAGGCCGCGGTGCGTGACGGGGATCCAGGCGGCGGCCGGGACGGCGGCGATCGACGAGATGCCCGGGACGACGTCGTAGTCGATCCCCGCATCGCGGAGCACCTCGAGCTCCTCGCTCCCGCGGCCGAAGACGAACGGGTCGCCGCCCTTGAGGCGCACGACGTCGAGGTCGCGCCCGAGCTCGACGAGGAGGCGGTCGACCTGCTCCTGCGTCAGCCCGTCGCGGCAGATGCGGAGCGCGTCGGCCGGCGCCTCGTCGACGAGCTCCTCCGAGACGAGCCGGTCGTAGACGACGGCGTCGCAGGCGCGCAGGCGCTCCAGCCCGCGGACGGTGATCAGGCCCGGGTCGCCCGGCCCGGCGCCGACGAGCGTGACGCTCATCGAAGCTCCGCCTCGACGAGCTGCTGGAAGTAGTCGCGTCGCTCCTCGTACGTCTCGAAGGTCTCCTTCGCCCAGGGGCGCAGGTCCCGGAGGCGTCGCGCCAGCGTCGCGTGCTCGGGGCGGACGACGCCGGCGATGTCGTCCCGGAGCCGCTGCGCGAGTGCGGGGGACGCGCCTCCGGTCGAGATCGCGACCGCGATCGGGTCGACGCGGTGGACGGCGGGGAGGATGAAGCTGCAGAGCTCGGGGACGTCGACGACGTTGCACAGCATCCCGCGCGCCTCGGCGTCGGCGAACACCCGCCGGTTGACGGCGGTCGTCGAGGTGGCCGCCACCACGAGGAAGTGCCCCTCGAGGTCGTCGGCGCGGTAGGCGGCGACGGCGAAGCGCGATCGCCGGGCCGCTCCAGCTCGGGTGCGATCTCCGGGGCGACGATCGTGACGGAGGCCCCACAGGCGAGCAGCCCTTCGACCTTCTCGAGGGCGACCGGCCCGCCGCCCACGACGAGCACGTTCGCGTCCTTCGAGGTCGAGGCACGCCATGTAGTAGCGCTTCTCGTCGGGCACGCGATCAGGCCTCCACGCTCGCGAGCCGCGCGCCCTGCCGGTCGAGGTGCACCTTCAGCTGGACGCCGCCGGCGGCGACGGTGAGGCTGAACGCGCCGGGGCCGACGGCGGTCAGCGCGACGCTCTCCAGGGTGCGGCCCTGGAGCCCGGACAGCGCCTCGCCGACGGCCGCCGCGCTCTGCGCGAGCTCGACGCCGCCCGGGAGCTTGCGGTAGAGCCGGAGCAGCGCCTGCTCGCCGCCGGGGCCGTAGAGCGCACGGATGCGACCCGACTGCAGCGCGATCGTCACCAGCCGCTCGAGCTCGGCGATCTCGTCGGGCTCGACCGCCCCCTCGTCCTCGATCGACTCGCGGAGCGCGTCGAGCCGCTCGCGGTAGTCGTCGTCCTGGACGGCCGCGCGGACGGCGTCGACCTCTGCGAGCGCGACCTCGCGTTCCTCTCCTCGGAGGGCGAGGGCGGTCACGCGTGGGCCTCGTCGCCGAGGATCGCGTGGAGCTCGTGCTCGAAGCCGCCGGTCTCGATCGCGCAGTGCATGCCGCACTCCTTCGGCGCGTTGGACTCCCACCACCACCGGCCGGCGCGCGTCGGCTCGCCGGGCGCGATCGCGCGCGTGCAGGGCGAGCAGCCGATCGAGGTGTAGCCCTTCGCGTAGAGCCCGTGGACGGGCACGTCGTTCTCGCGGAGGTAGTCCCAGACCTCCTCCTCGGTCCACTCGGCGAGCGGGTTCAGCTTCACGATCGCGTCGTGGTCGTGGTCGATCTCCACCTTGCGGATGTCCGACCGGGAGGCCCACTGGTCGCGGCGCAGGCCCGTCACCCACGCGTCGAGGCCGGCGAGCGCGCGGTTGAGCGGCTGCACCTTGCGGACGTTGCAGCAGAGGAGCCGCAGCTCGACCGACTGGCGGAAGAGGTTCGGCCCGTTGCGGTCGACGAGCCGCTGGACCTGCTCGGCCTCCGGCGAGAGCAGCTCGAGCCGCAGCCCGGGGTATCGCTCGCGGAGCGCCTCGATGAGGTCGAACGTCTCCTGCGGCAGGCGACCGGTGTCGATCGAGAAGACCCGTACCGCGGGGTCGATGCGGTACGCCATGTCGATGAGCGCGACGTCCCCTTCCTGGAACGCCGTGGAGAGGGAGAGGCCGTCGCCGTAGCGGTCGAGCGCCCACTCGAGCAGCTCCCACGGCTCGCGTCCCTCGAACTCGACCGACAGCTCGCCGGCCTCGAAATCGTCCAGCAGCTCGACCGTGCTCATGCAGCCTCCTCTCTCGCAGCCCGGGCCTTCGCCGGCTCGCGGCCGGCGAGCTCGCCCAGTTCGTCGTCGTCGACCCGGTCGCAGAACGACCGGAAGTCCTCGTCGTCCACGCGTCGCTCGAGCCAGCCGGACACCAGGCGGCCGACGAGCTCGTCGAGGTCCTGCGTCGGGACCCGGCGGAACACGGGTCGGCCGATCGCGGCCCGCGGCCCGAGCGCGCCCCGGAGGTAGACGTCGAAGGCCTGCTGGCGCTTGCCCTCCTCGTCGCGCGCGGTGGTGCCCTGGAAGCCGAGGTCGCCGACCCAGTGCTGCGCGCACGCGTGCGGGCATCCGTCGAGGTGCAGGCGGAGCGGGGCGACGTCGTCGCCGAAGCGCGCCTCGAGCGCGTCGACGAGCGAGGCGAGGCGGGTCTTGGTCTCGGTCACGGAGTAGTTGCAGTGCGGCTCGCCGGTGCACGCGATCGAGCCGCCGCGGATCGGGTTCGTGTCGAGCGGCAGCCCGAGCGCGTGCAGGCGGGCGACGGTGGCGTCGACGGCCGCGTCGGGGACGTTGGCGAGCACGAGGTTCTGCTGCCGCGTCACGCGGGCCTCGCCGCCGAGCTCCTCGAGGAGCTCGGCGATCGCGAGCAGCTGCTCCCCCGAGACGAGCCCGAGGTGGACGGGAATGCCGATCGCCGTCAGGCCCTCCTGCTTCTGTGGCTGCACGCCGACGTGGTCGGCGAACTGGCCGTCGAGCGGCGGGAGCGGGAAGTCCGGCAGCGCGTACCCGAGGCGCCGCTCGACCTCGGCGCGCATCCCCTCGGGCCCGAGGTCGTCGACCATGAACTTCATGCGCGACTTGACGCGCGAGACGCGGTAGCGGAGGTCCTCGCGCCACGCGTCGAGGAGCGCGCGCAGCACCGGGATCGCCTCGTCCGGCCGGACGAAGACGCCGAGGTCGCGTGCGATGCGCGGCACGGACGAGAGGCCCCCGCCGACGAGCACGCCGAACCCGGGCTCGCCGTCGCGGAGGACGCCGACGAGCGAGATGCAGTTGATCTCCGGCGCGAAGCAGCGGTCGGCGCAGGCGCCGATCGCGATCTTGTGCTTGCGGGGCAGGTCGACGTAGTCCGGATGCCCGGTGAAGAACGCATGTGCCTCCTCGACGACGGGCGTCGCGTCGAAGAGCTCGTCGTGCGCGATGCCGGCGACGGGGCAGCCGGTGATCGCGCGGACGGCGTCGCCGCAGCCGCCGAGGCTCGTCAGCCCGGCCGCGTGGAGCTTCTCGAAGACGTCGGGGAGCTCGGCGAGGCGAAGGTAGTGGAGCTGGACGTTCTGGCGCGTCGTCAGCTCCGCCTCGCCCTTGCCGTGGTCGATCGAGAGCTGCCCGATCGCTCGCAGCTGCGCCGGCGTGAGGCGTCCCGCGGCGAGCTTGATGCGGAGCATGAAGGTGCCGACCTTCGGCTTGTCGTGGTAGAGGCCCCACCACTTGAGCCGGACGATGTCCTCCTCGGGGACGTCGGCGTAGCCCGCTGCGATGAGGGCGGGGAGCTCGTCGAGCATCCCGAGCGGGCTCTTCTCGCGCTTCAGCCGCTCGACGCCGTTCCGCTTGAGGACGAGCTCGAGCGTGGGCGGCTCGGCGGTCGCTCCGCGGCCGGGTGCCGTGCCTGCCATCCGCTCGCTCCTCTCGGTCGCCGTCTCGGTCGTCCCGGAGGGTTCAACGGGTGCGATCGCCGGTCGGGCGGTCGCGTCGCGGTTGCCATCTACCCGCTTGCCGCTCCGGGGGGAGGCTTGCGGCTGGACGTCGCACCTGGCGGGCCGAAGCCCCGGTTGCGGCGGTGTCGTCGGGCCAGATCCCTCGACCGCTCGCGATGGCTAACGCTTCAATACGTATAGCAACGTTACTTCAGTCGCGCAAGTAACGGTCGCATCGAACCGGCAAGCGCCCCGAGACGCACGACAACCACCCCCAGGGGCACCCCCGCGTGCCCTGATGCCACGCTATCGGCGAACCCGTGACGGATGGGTGACGGCTTCGTGTCGAGAGTGCGCCGGTTCGTGATGCCGCGGCTCGTCGAGCGCCGCTCCGCGGCAGCGCACGACGCGCTGCCCGGACCCCTGCCGACCGGGTCGAACGACGAGGCGCCGGCGAGCGCGCGCCGAGGCGACCCGGTCTCGAGCGGGGACGCCTAGACCGCTGCGGTCTCGGCCTTGCTCGCCCAGTACCGGTTGAGCGCGCCCTGCACCTTGATGAACCAGACGAACGCGCCGACGAGCGGGAGCAGGATCCAGAGCCCCGTCCAGCCGCTGAACGGCGCCTCGCGGCCGTCCGCCTTGTACATCTTCCCGACCTCGGAGGGGATCAGGAACCAGGTGACCGGCGAGAGGAGGAAATAGATGACGAAGCCGAGGACGCCGCCGACGCCGATGCCCGAGTGCTCCTTGACCTCCTCCTGGGTCTTGAACACCCAGTAGAAGGTGTAGATGCCGAGGGTGATGATCGCCATGAGGATCGCGAAGCCGATCCCGCGCTGCTTGCCCGGAGGGCCGCTGGTGGACGCTTGGGTGCTCATGCGCCCGGATTCTCCCTGACGGGCCGGAGGCCTGCGTGCTCGGCGAGCACCCGGACGGCGGGCGGTGTCGCGAGCGGGTACCGGCCCCGAACGTCGTCGACGTAGCCCGCGAGGGCGTCGGCCGTCACGGGATCCTCGATCTCGAGGACGTTCTCGGCGTTCCGCTCGCCCGAGCGCGAGAAGTTGAACGAGCCGACGAACGACACGTCGTCGGCGACCACGACCTTCGCGTGCATGAAGTCCTGGACGGCGCCGGGCGACCACGGCGTCGACGGCTTCCCGGAGAACGCGCCGGCGGTGACGATCGTGTCGAGCAGCGGGATCTTCCATGCGCTGACGCCGTTTCGCGCCCACTGACGGAAGACGTCGTCGGACTGCGTGTCGTCGACGACGCCCGCGACGTCGCAGCGGCGCTCGTTGACGACCTCGACGAGGGTGCCGAGGATCGGCCCGGCGGTCAGCACCGGAGACGCGATGCGGATTCGCCGGCGCGCACGACCGAGGTGCTTCGCGACGCGGTGCGAGAGCGCGTCGCCGTGACCGGGCGTGAACCACGGACGGACGGTGATGCCCCCGTCGAGCGCGACGGGGCGGGGCTCGACGGTGCCGGTGCGCTCGACCGTGCCGCGCTCCCAGAGCTCCTCGAACGCGAGCCGGAACGCGAACGCGAGCCGCTCGGCGCCGAGCACGCGGACGACCACGTTCTCCTGACGGGTCCACGAGTCCTCGGTCCAGTTCATCGACCCCGTCCACACGTCGCGGCCGTCGCGCACGCAGAACTTGTGGTGCATGAGGTCCGGGATTCCCGCGATCCCGCGCGTCTCGACGGGCAGCGCCTCGATCGCCTCCGGCCGCGTCTCCGGAGGCGGCGGCACGGGGATCGGCCCGGGATGGTCGACGTTGTAGAGGAGTCGCACGCGGACGCCGCGCTGCTGCGCGGCGAGCAAGGATGCGAGGACGAGCGCTCCGGCCTCCGTCTCGAGGCGGACGTCGTAGAGCGCCAGGTCGAGGCTCTCGCGCGCGGCGCTGACGAACGTCGCGATCTCGGCCGCGACGCGTCCCGCGGGTTGGCCGCCGTCGGTCAGCGTCGTCAGCTCGACCGGCACGGACCGCGCCTCGTTACGAGGCTGCGCGCGCCCGCATGTCGGCTCCGAGTGCCCGCTTCCGCGCGGGTCCGATGACCCGTCCCAGAGCATCCAGGTACGCCATGAAGGCTCCAGGGTACGCCAGGATCAGCCACGTCCAGTGAAATTCGATCAATTGTCCTTGATGTATTGTCCGTGTGTGCGGGAGGAACGCACCGAACAGCGGGAGCAGCAGCCTCTCGTCTTCGCGCTCGCGGCGAACCCACTCCGCTGGCTCCTCCTCACGGAGCTCTCGCGAAGTGATCGCCGCGTTCGCGAGCTGAGCGCAGCGGTCGGAAAGCCGCAGCCTCTCGTCTCGTATCACCTCGCCAGGCTGCGCGCTGCCGGGTTGCTCTCGGCCCGACGCAGCTCGCACGACGCGCGGGACGCCTACTACAGCCTCGACCTCGACCGTTACGGAGAGCTGATCGACGAGGCGGGGGCTGCGCTCCACCCGGCATTGGGGGGCAGGCCTGCGATGCCCGAGGACGCGCGGCGGCAGCCTCGTCGACCGCACGTGCTCTTCGTCTGCACGGGGAACAGCTCGCGCTCGCAGATCGCCGAGGCGCTGCTCGAGCAGCTCTCGAACGGAGCCGTTGAGGCGTCCAGCGCCGGTAGCCGGCCGAAGCCGCTCCACCCGAACGCGGTACGCGTTATGCAGGCGCGCGGGATCGACATCTCGACGCGCAGATCGAAGGGCGTCGACCGGTTCACCGACACGAGCTTCGACTACGTCGTGAGCCTCTGCGACCGCGTGCGCGAGGTCTGCCCCGAGTTTCCGGGCGACCCCCAGACGATGCA
The DNA here is from genome assembly GCA_963712255.1 of uncultured Actinomycetes bacterium. Classification (GTDB taxonomy): domain Bacteria; phylum Actinomycetota; class Thermoleophilia; order Gaiellales; family Gaiellaceae; genus Gaiella. Next base: position 7,674 of record CAVQHL010000004.1, on the reverse strand, counting down.
CTGGAGCATCCGCGACCCGGCCGCAGAACCCGGGCCTGACGCCGAGACCTACCCGGCCTTCGAGCGGGTCTGCGCCGAGCTCGAGACCCGGATCTCCTTCCTGCTGTACCTGATCGCGGATCGCTCGCGACCGAAAGGAGCGTCGAGGAGATGAGCACGGAAACGGTCAACGTGCGCTACATGGTCGAGGACGTCGAGGCGTCGATCGCCTTCTACGTCAGCCATCTGGGATTCGAGCTGATCTCGAGCATGGCGCCTGCATTCGCCGATATCCGACGCGGGGCGCTGAGGCTCCTGCTGAGCGGCCCGGCAAGCTCCGCAGCGAGGCCCATGCCCGACGGACGCACTCCGGGGCCTGGCGGGTGGAACCGAATCCATCTGATCGTCGACGATATCCAGGCGGAGGTCGAGCGGCTCGGCGCCAGAGGAGTCGCTTTTCGCAACGAGATCGTCTCCGGCCCCGGAGGCCGGCAGATCCTCCTCGAGGATCCGTCGGGCAATCCCGTGGAGCTCTTCCAGCCGGCCGGCTGATCGACGTCTGGCCGGCAGGGCCGACCCGGCAGTGCCTTCCGGGTCCGAGGCGTCCCGCTGATTCTATAAATCTCTCAACTTTAAGAGATTTATGTAACTATCCTCCAGTGCCATCGAATGTCCGTCCTGTCCATGAGGTGAAGGCGGGCCTGTTCCGCGTGTTGGGACATCCGGCGCGCGTCCGGATCATCGAGCTGTTGCGTGAAGGGGAGCGGTCGGTCGGCGCTCTCCAGGAGGGACTGGGGCTCGAGTCGGGCGCGACGTCCCAGCATCTGGCAGCGCTCCGTCGGGTGGGGCTCGTGGAGTCGCGGCGTGAGGGAACGAGCGTCTACTACCGAGCATCGGATGAACGGGTCTTCGAGCTTCTCGAGGCGGGCCGGGCGCTCGTGACGCGCCAGCTCGAGGAGCAGCAGTCGATGCTGAGGGAGCTCGCCGGCCCGTGAGCTTCGCGGCTCTGCTCCTCCTCGGCGTCGGAGCGGTCGGTGCCGGGAGTCTCGCGGCGGTTGCTCGGCGGACGTTCGCGGCGGGGATCTGGCTGCAGGCGGTGGGCTGCGCCCTGATCGCGGTCGGCGGCCTGTGGTCGCTCGCGGCCGGTGAGGTCGCGGGGAATGCCTTCACGAGCTGCGTTCGATCCCCGCATCGGGGTCGATGGGCTATCGGGTCTCTTTCTCGGCGTGCTCGGCGTCTGCGGCGCCGCGGCGCTGGTGTTCGCCGTTCGGTACCTGGAGCCGTCGGGCCGTGGCCGGGCGATCGCCTCGCTGACGGGGCTGTTCGTGCTGGTGCAGCTCCTCGTGCTGGTGGCTCGGGACCCGCTGACCTTCCTCCTCGGCTGGGAGGCCATGACGTTGGTGCCTGCGGCGGTGATCCTCGTCGGCCGCGCCGATGAGGCTGCGCGGCGCACGGTGTTCTTCTATGTCGCGCTGACGCACCTGGCAGGCGTCGGAACATGGGTGGCGGTGCTGCTTCTGGCCCGCGAAGGCGCGATCGGGGACGCCGCCGTGATGACGTCGGGGTCCGGCGTGCAGATCGCGGTCGCGCTCGCCGCGCTGGTCGGCATGGGCGCGAAAGCAGGGTTGATGCCGCTGCACGTCTGGCTGCCACTCGCGCATCCGATCGCGCCGGCCCCGGTATCGGCGTTGATGAGCGGCGTGATGATCAAGATCGCGATCTACGGGCTCGTTCGCGTGCTCGTCGAGTGGCTTGGCGTCCTTCCCGAGTGGCTCGGCGTTCTCGTGCTCGGCCTCGGCGCGCTGTCGGCGGTGGGCGGCGTGGTCTACGCGCTGTTCCAGCACGAGCTGAAGCGGCTGCTCGCCTTTCACTCGATCGAGAACATCGGGATCATCGTCCTCGGTCTCGGCGCGTGCCTCCTGCTGCGGGCACGAGGCGCGGACGAGTGGGCGGCGTTCGCATTGGCGGCCGCGCTGCTGCACACCGTCAACCACGCATTGTTCAAGTCGCTGCTGTTCCTCGGCGCCGGCTCGTTCGAGAGGGCCGTGGGCTCGCTGGAGCTCGACCGGCTGGGGGGCCTGATCCGGCGGATGCCGTGGACGGGGGCGGCGTTCCTCGTCGGCGCGGTCGCGATCGCCGGTCTGCCACCGCTCAACGGATTCGTGTCGGAGTGGGTCACGCTGCAGGGGCTCCTCCGCGTGCCGATGTACGGCGGGATCGCGGACGGCACGGCGGGCGCGCTCGCGCTCGCGGCGCTCGCAGCGACAGCCGCGCTCGCGGCGCTTTGCTTCGTCAAGGTCATCGGGCTCGTGCTGCTCGGTCCTCCGCGCCGCGACGTCGTGGCTCACGCCGAGGAGGCCCCTGTCCCGATGCGGGCCGCCGTCGTCGGCCTTGCAGCGGGGTGCGTGGTCCTCGGGCTTGCCCCGGGCCTGCTCTTCGGCTCGCTCGTCGGACTTGCGCCCTGGGCGGACGACACGCCGACGACGGTCGGCCTGGAGCTTCCAGGGACGGGGTCGCTTCCGACGGGCGGGATCGCGCTGGTCCTCGTCGCGGTCGTCGTCGCGCTCGTCGCGCTTCGGGGTCGGCGAGTGGCGGCGCCCGCGCCGACCTGGGCGTGCGGCCAGCGCGTCGAGCGCTCGCTCGACTGGACGAGCGCCGGGTTCACGAAGCCGCTGCGGCTCGTGCTGGAGAACGTCCTGCGTCCGGAGCGGGAGATCGTGGTGCGGGCCGAGGGAGGGATCGTCCAGGAGATCACCTACGAGGGCCGCGTTCCGCATCTGTTCGAGGACCGGCTGTACCGGCCCGTCACGGCCGCTCGCGATGTGGGGCGCCCATCACGCACGACGGACGCAGAGCGGACGGCTCGGAACGTACGTCGGCTACCTGATCGCGCTCGTGCTCGTCGTCCTTGCCGCGGCGAAGCTGGGGGTGATCGGGTGAGCGGTCCTGCGGCCGCGGCGACGGTGGCCCAGGTGGTGGGCGGGGTCGCCCTCGCTCCGCTCCTGCCGGGGCTGGTGCAGCACTGGAAGGCGCGCCTTCAAGGCCGGCGGGGCCCGTCGCCGCTGCAGCCCTACCGTGACCTCCGCCGGTTGTGGGGCAAGAGCGCCGTGGACGTGGAGGGAGCCGGGTTCGTCTACCGGTTTGCGCCGGCGGTCGCCGCTGCGAGCGTCGCGCGGCCGTGCTGGTGGTGCCGCTGACCTCCGACGTGCCTGATCTCGGCGTCGGCAGGGACGCGCTCGTGCTCGCCGGGCTGCTTGCCCTGGCCCGGTTCGCCGTCGCCGCCTCGGCCTGGGACGTCGCGAACGGGTTTGCGCTGATGGGCGCGAGCCGCGATCTGACGATTGCGGTCTTCGTCGAGGCCGCGCTGGTGCTCGCGCTCGCCGTCGCCGCACTCGTCTCGGGCACCACCGATCTCGTGGGGATGGTCGGCGGCACCGCCGGCACCGGCGCCTGGACGGATCCGGCGCTCGCGCTCGGCGCGGTCGCGTTCGCGCTGGTCGTCGTCGCCGAGACGGGACGGCAGCCGGTGGACAATCCCGACACCCATCTCGAGCTCACGATGATCCACGAAGGCCCGCTGCTCGAGTACGCCGGGCGCGACCTGGCGCTGCTGCAGTGGGCTGCGTCCGCCCGTCACTGGCTCGTGCTCGTGCTCGCCGCCCAGCTCTTCCTCCCGCATCCGACCGACCCCGTGCGGCAGCTCGCGCTGCTGCCGTTCGTCCTCGTGCTGCTCTGCGCGGCGCTGGCACTGACCGAGACGCTCGTCGCCAAGATGCGGATCCTCCTCGCTCCGAGGCTCCTCGGGGTCGCAGCAGTCGTCGCGCTGCTCGGCGTCGTCACCTGGCTCGTGGAGGCAGCGTGACCGGCACGCTCGCCTGGGCAGTGGTCGCGCTCGGCATCGGTGTGGTCGTCGTGCGGCGACGCTCCGTCGCGGTCGGGCTCGTCACGACCCAGGCGCTGCTGCTGGCGGCCGTCGCGATCGCCGATGCCTCGTCCGCCGACGAGTTGGCCGCCGCGGTCGCGCTCGCCGTGCGCGGGGTCGCGCTCGCATCCCTCTTCCTCGTGATCGTCGCGCGGACACGCGAGCCGCGCCCGGTGCGCGCCGGTATCGCGCCGCTCGCGCGTGCCGGGCTCGCGGTCGGGCTGGCGCTCGCCCTCACGTGGCTCGTGCCACGGATCGGCCTCGAATCGGGGGAGTCGGAGCGGGCGATGCTCGCGCTGGTCGCGTTCGGCACCGCGGTCGTCGCGACCCGCCGTGCGACGCTGCACCAGCTCCTCGGCATCGTGATGGTCGAGAACGGGCTCGTGCTCGGGGCGATCGCGCTTCCCGGCGGCGCGTCGCTCGCGATCGAGCTCGGGGTCGCGCTCGACCTGACGCTCATCGCGATCGTCGCGATGGTGTTCCACGAGCGGATCTTCGCCGAGTTCGGATCGGGCGACACCGCCGTGCTGGAGACCCTGCGTGACTAGCCGCGAGACGATCGCGCTCCTCGCCGTCGGCCTTCCGTCCCTCACGGCGATCCTGGTCGCCGTCGCGCCGCGCCGCGCGGTCCAGCCGGTCGCACTGACCGGGCTCGGCCTCGCGGGTGTCGCCTCCATCGTGCTCTCGATCGTGGCGCTCGAGGATCCCGGGCAGCTCGAGGTGTCCGACTGGGTCGTGATCGACGCGGCGGGCGGGCTGATGGTCGGCGTGGTCGGGCTCGTCGCTCTCGCGAGCGCGATCGCCTCGCCGGCGTACCTCGACGGCGCTCCGTCGGGGCTCTTCGGCGCCTCGAACGGTCCTCGTGCCTACTACGCCGCGCTTGGCAGCATTCGTCGCCGTGCTCACAGCGGTCCCGCTGGCCGGCAATCTCGGCGCGGCGTGGCTGCTGGTCGAGGCGACGACTGCCGCCTCGGCGATCCTCGTGGGGCTGAGCGGCAAGCCGCGCGCGCTCGAGGCCGGCTGGAAGTACCTGCTCCTCACCTCGCTCGGGCTCGGCTTCTCCCTGCTCGGGATCGTGCTGCTGGCGTCGGTCACGCCGGGCGGGACGCTCGAGCTGCTGTCGTGGCGCTCGCTGTCCGCCGACGTGCCGGCAGGGCGAGACCACACTGGTCGCATTCCTGCTCGTTCTCGTCGGGCTCGCGGCCAAGATCGGCTGGGCGCCGGTGCACAACTGGCTGCCCGACGCTCACTCCGAGGCGCCGCCGCCCGTGTCCGCACTGCTCTCCGCCGCGCTCCTGCCCGCCGTGCTGCTCGTCGCCTGGCGCGTCGAGCGCGCGCTCGAGCCCGCGGTCGGAGCCGACACGGGGCGCGTCGTGCTGATCGGCTTCGGACTCCTGTCGTTGGCCGTCGCCGTCCCGTTCCTGTGGCGGCCGCTCGCCTGGAAGCGGCTGCTCGCCTACTCGAGCCTCGAGCACATGGGCGTGATCGCACTCGGAGTCGGATTCGCGACGCCGATCGCGCTCGCCGGCGTCGCGGTGCACATCGTCGGGCATGCGGTCGCGAAGGCACTCGGCTTCTACGCCGCGACGCCGCTGCTCGGGCACGAGCCGCGCTCGGCCGGCCACGCCGTCACAGGCATCGCGCGCACCCAGCCGGCCCTCGGCACGACCATGGGCCTCTCGCTCGGGACGCTCGCCGGGCTGCCGCCGTCCCCGCTCTTCCTCAGCGAGATCCTCATCATCGCCGGCGGCTTCGAGGCGGGACACCCGTGGGCGGCAGCGGGAGCAGCGGTCCTGCTCGCGCTGGGGTTCGTCGGGCTGGCCCACGCCCTGGTTGAGACGACGGGCGGCAGCACGCGCCGTCGCGAGCGCGCCGAGGCGCCCGGGCTCCGCGCAGTGATGGGCCTCTCCGCAGCTGCGAGCCTGATCCTGCTCGTGCTCGCCGGCGCCGCGTTCTGGCTGCCGGACACCGACATCGTCGAAGCGCTTGTCAAGGGGCTCGGGTGACCGTCCACGCAGCCCTCTCGTACCGCGAGGCCGTGCAGGAGGCCCTCGCAGGCGGCTCCCGCTTCGCCGGGCTCTACGCCTCGGAAGGCGGAGCCGTCGTTCGGGCTGCGCTCGTCGCGCCGGACGGCGCCGTCGCGATCGAGTCCGTCGCGGCCCGAGCCGGCGTGGTGCCGACGATCGTCGATCTCGCGCCGGCCGCCGACTGGGACGAGCGCGAGGCACACGACCTCTACGGCGTCCGACTTCGACGGCCACGAGCCGTTGCGGCCACTCGTCGAGCACGATCCGCTGCTCGCCCACTGGACGGTGCCCGTACGCGGCAAGGACGTCTATCAGGTCGCGGTCGGCCCGATCCATGCCGGCGTCATCGAGTCCGGCCACTTCCGCTTCCACGTCGTCGGCGACAGGATCCTCCACCTCGACGCGCGCCTCTTCTACAAGCACCGCGGCCTCGAGCGCGCCGCCGAGCAGAGCACCCTCGCGGACGGGGCCCGCTACGTCGGCCGCGCCTGCGCAGCCTGCGCGGTCGCGAACGGCCTTGCCTACGCCCACGCATGCGAAGCGGCCCTCGGGCTCGCACCGACCCGGGAGCTCGCCCGCGCACGGACGATCCTGCTCGAGCTCGAGCGTCTCTGGAGCCACCTCAACGACATCGCCGCCGTCTGCGCCGGTGTCGGCCTCGCCGCGGGCAACAACCACTTCGCGGCGCTCACCGAACGCGCGCGCCGACTCAACGCGGTCCTGACAGGGCACCGCTTCCTGTTCGGCACGATCGAGCTCGGCGGCAGCTCGCTCGAGCTGGACGCCGACACCGTGCGACGACGCCCACGAGGAGCTCGACGCGATTCGCGCCGCGACCGAACGTGGCTGGCGCGAGCTCCAGTTCAACGCCTCGTTCCAGGATCGGCTCCCGGACATCGGGGTCCTCCGACCCGACGACGTCGAACGGCTCGGCACTGTCGGGCCGGCGGCACGCGCAGCCGGCGTCGCCGTCGACGTCCGCGAGCACAGTCTCCGCATGGAGTACCCGGACTTCGAGCCACGCACCCCCGACCGGCTCGGACGGGGACGTCCGCGCCCGGCTCGACCAGCGCATCCTCGAGCTGCGCCAGACGCTCGATCTCCTCGACCGGCTCCTCGACGGGCCCGTCAGGCCGACCGGCTCGACGCCGACCGGGCCGAAGGCGGCGTGCGCCGAAGGGCTCGTCGAATCCGCGCGGGGTGCGACGCTCTGCATCGTCGAGCGCGACGGCGACCGACTGACACGCGTCCATCTACGCACCGGCGCGTACGCGAACTGGCCGTCGGTCGCCTACGCCGCCGTCGGACAACCTGCTCCCCGACTTCCCGCTCATCAACAAGAGCTTCGAGCTCTGCTACGCCTGCGCCGACCGCTGATGCTGACCCTGCTCCGCGACCTCCGACGACTCCGCCGCGCTGCTGCGCTTCCGCGGCCCGATCACGGCCGCAGCCTCGCGATCCGTCACGTCGATGCGGGCTCCTGCAACGGGTGCGAGCACGAGCTGACCCTCGCCTCGAGCCCGTACTACGACCTCCAACGGTTCGGGCTCGGCATCGTCGCGTCGCCGCGACACGCAGACCTGCTGCTCGTGACCGGGCCGGTCACCACCCGCATGCGCGAGCCGCTCCTCACCGCCTACGAGGCGATGCCGGAGCCGCGTCTGGTCGCTGCGCTCGGCGACTGTGCCCTCGGCTGTCACCTCCTCGGCACACCCGAGGCCCTCGTCGGGCCGGTCGACACCGTGC
>CAVQHL010000003.1:0-25263 GCA_963712255.1 uncultured Actinomycetes bacterium | reverse complement strand
GGATCACCCTCCCCGGATGATGTAACGCGACGGCCGACGCCCTCCAATGGAGGCAGGTCGTGGAGGACTACAAGACCACTCTCCGGCGTCTGGCAGTGCGCGACGACCGTTACATCGAGTCGCTGCTCGCAGACGAGCGCGAAAGCGCCGCGCTGTCACGGCTCGATCCCGGCGCCTACGCGCTCGCCCGCGTCGGCGCGCTGATAGCGATGGACGCGGCCCCGCCGTCCTACATGAGCGCCGTCGAGGCCGCCGGCGACGCAGGCGTGACCCACGAGGAGATCGTCGGCACGTTGATCGCGGTGATGACCGTGGTCGGCGTCGCGCGCGTCGTCTCGGCAGCGCCGAATCTGGGCCTGGCGATCGGCTACGACGTCGGCGACGCCCTCGAGCGGCTCGAGCCGGGCCGTCCCGGGCCGTGACGCTGTGCAGGTCGTTCGCGTGAGTTCCCGCCCCGCGTCATCCCCTTCGGACGATGAACCGCTCGGCCCGCCGGGCGATGCTCCCCCGATGCCCGCCCAGGTCGTCACCGCCGTCCGCCCATGACCGAGCCCGACCGTCCACGCGTCGTCATCCTCGGCGGAGGCTTCGGCGGGCTCGGCACGGCGCTGAAGCTGAGTAAGGCGGACGCCGACGTCGTCCTGATCGATCGGCACGACTACCACACCTTCCAGCCGCTCCTGTACCAGCTCGCGACGGGCCTCCTCGAGCCGAGCGCCGTCGGACACTCGCTCCGCGACCTCGTCCACCACGACCAGAAGAACGTCGCCGTCCACAAGACGCCGGTGACCGCGATCGACCTCGAGGCGCGCCAGGTCACGCTCGCGGAGATGGCGCCCCTCACCTACGACTTCCTCGTGCTCGGGCTCGGCGCCGAGGTCACGTTCTTCGGGACGGAGGGTGCCGCCGAGCACGCGTTCCCCATGTACACGCTGACCGACGCGATCCGCCTGAAAGAGCACGTGCTCGGGAGGTGGGAGGCGGCCGACAAGGACCCGAGCCTGATCGAGGACGGCGCGCTCAACGTCGTCGTCGTGGGCGGCGGGCCGACCGGGGTCGAGAGCGCAGGCGCGATCGCGGAGCTCTACCGCGGCGACTTCGCGAGGGACTACCCGGACGTCCCGCAGGAGAAGGCACGGATCGTGCTCGTCGAGGCCGGGCCTGACATCTTCGGGATGTTCAAGCCGAACCTCCGCACGTACGCGAGAGAGGCGCTGGAGAAGCGCACCGTCGAGGTCGTCACGGACACCCGCGTCGCGTCCGTCGCGCCGACCCGCGTCACGCTGAAGTCCGGCACCGAGATCGCCGCGCACACGCTGGTCTGGGGCGCAGGCCTGCAGGGCAACCAGCTCGTCCAGTCGCTCGGGCTCGAGCTCGAGCGCGGCAACCGGATCGCCGTCGGGCCCGATCTCACGGTCGCGGGTCATCCAGAGGTGTACGCCGTCGGCGACCTCGCCGCGATCACGGATGCGAAGACAGACCACGTCCTGCCGCAGCTCGGCTCGGTCGCGCTCCAGTCCGGCGAGCATGTCGGCGAGACGATCGCGCGGCGCCTCGAGGGGAAGGAGCCGAAACCGTTCAAGTACAAGGACAAGGGGACGATGGCGACGATCGGACGCGGCGCCGCCGTCGTGGAGATGCTCGGCGGGCGGACGATGAAGGGCCGCAAGGCCCAGGCCGCCTGGGGCGTCGTGCACCTCGCGCTCCTGCCGACGAACGAGGATCGCGCGAAGGCGATCGTCGACTGGGCCGGCTCCGGGCTCACCCACCAGCGCACCGGCCGGATCACGTACGAGTCCGAGGTGAACGCGAACCAATGAGCGGCGTGGCTGCGGCATGCATGAGCGAGCCGTGCTGGGACCCGGTCAACGGAGGAGGTACGAGGTGACGAGCGCAGCAATGCCCGCCACGGCGCCGGCGTCGACGGAGGCGAAGGAGGCCGACGTCTTCGTCGTCTTCGGGATCACCGGCGACCTGGCCAAGGTGATGACGTTCCACTCGCTGTACCGGCTCGAGCAGCGCGGGCTGCTCGGGTGCCCGATCGTCGGGGTCGCCGTCGACGACTGGACGATCGACCAGCTCGTGCAGCGCGCCCGCGACTCGATCGTCGGCACCGGCGAGCAGCTCGACGAGGCGGTGTTCGAGCGCTTCGCGGACCGGCTCTCGTACGTCCAGGGCGACTTCGGCGACGCCGCCGCGTACGAGCGCGTCGCGACCGCGATCTCCGGCGCCGCGAGCCCCGTCTTCTACCTCGAGATCCCGCCGTTCCTCTTCGGCCGGGTCGTCCAGGGCCTCTCAGAGGCCGGCCTGACCAAGAACGCCCGGATCGTCGTCGAGAAGCCGTTCGGTCACGACGGCGAGTCGGCGCGCGCGCTCGCCGCGGAGCTCCACCAGTACGTCGAGGAGTCGCAGATCCTCCGCATCGACCACTACCTCGGGAAGATGGGCCTCGAGGAGATCCTCTACCTGCGGTTCGCGAACCGGATCTTCGAGCCGGTCTGGAACCGCGAGCACATCGAGTGCGTCGAGATCACGATGGCCGAGGACTTCGGCGTCGAGGATCGCGGCCACTTCTACGATCCGGTCGGCGCGCTGCGCGACGTCGTCGTCAACCACCTGATGCAGGTGGTGGCCGCGACGGCGATGGAACCGCCGTCGCGCGGCGACACCTCGACGATCAAGGACTCGCAGGTCGCGCTGTTCCGCGCAGTGCTGGAGGCGGACCCCGCGCACTACGTTCGCGGGCAGTACGAGGGCTACCTCGGGATCGACGGCGTTGCTGCCGACTCGGCGACGGAGACGTACGCGGCACTGCGGCTCGAGATCGAGAACTGGCGCTGGTCGGGGGTGCCGTTCTTCATCCGCACCGGGAAGCGCCTCCCCGTGACCCAGACCGAGGTCCGCGTCGTGTTCAAGCATCCGCCGCGGCTCGGCTTCGGGATCGCCTCCCCGGATCCCAACCAGATCGTCGTCAAGCTCGACCCCTCGACCGGCATCCAGACGATCCTCGCGGCGCACCGGGCGGATGCCCCGGGCGCCTCCCGGATCGAGCTCGACATGGAGTTCGCCGCCGAGGGAGGCGAGGGCGCGACGCCGTACGAGGTGCTTCTCCACGGCGCCATGGTGGGTGACACCACGCGCTTCACCCGGCAGGACGGGGTCGAGGAGACCTGGCGGATCATGCAGCCGCTCCTCGATGCGCCACCCCCGGTGCACGCGTACGCGCCCGGCTCGTGGGGGCCCGAGGCGGCCGACAAGCTCGTGGCCGGCTTCGGCCGCTGGCACGGCCCGTGGCTGGCGACATGAGCGACACGAAGAAGAGCGCCGAGGCACCGCAGAGCGCGGCAGCGCCGTCGCCGTTTCCGCCGATCGCCGACTACGCCTTCCTGTCCAACTGCCACACCGGCGCACTCGTCGCGGCAGACGGGGCGATCGATTGGCTCTGCTTCCCCGCGTTCGACTCGCCGAGCGTCTTCGGCAGCCTGCTCGACCGGCAGGCGGGGTTCATGCAACTCGGGCCGTACGGGATCGACCACCCGTCGGCTCGGAACTACGAGCCGGGCACGAACGTCCTCGTGACGACCTGGAAGACGCCGATGGGCTGGATCGTCGTCCGGGACGCGCTGACGATGGGGCCGTACACGGGCGCAGACTCCGTGACGCCACACACGAGGCCGCCGGCCGACGAGGACGGCGACCACATGCTCGTCCGCACCGTCGAGTGCATCGAGGGCCGGGTCGAGGTCGAGCTCATCTGCGAGCCCGCGTTCGACTACGGCCGGACACCCGCCGAGTGGGCAATGGCTGCCGACGACCTCCACACTGCCGACGCGACGGGTGCCGGGCAGACGTTTCGCGTCCTGTCCGATCTCGCGCTCGGGATCGAGGGCAATCGGATCCGCGGCCGGCACGTCCTCCAGGAGGGAGAGCGCGCGTTCGTCTGCATGACCTGGGCCGAGGGGCTCGCCGGCCCCCGGAGCGTCGAGGAGGCCGATGAGCGCATGGCCGCGACGACGCGCTTCTGGCGGGGCTGGCTCGGACGTGCGCGGATCCCCGACCATCGCTGGCGCGACCCGATCCAACGGTCTGCGCTGACGATCAAGGGCCTGACCTACATGCCGACCGGGGCGACCATCGCAGCCCTCACCACGTCGCTCCCCGAGACGCCGGGCGGCGAGCGCAACTGGGACTACCGCTACACGTGGATGCGCGACACGACCTTCACGCTGCAGGCGCTGCACTGGCTGAACCTCGACTGGGAAGCCGACGAGTTCATGCAGTTCGTCGCCGACCTCGAGCCGAACAGCGACGGTGCGCTCCAGATCATGTACGGCATCGACGGTCGCCGTGACCTGACGGAATCGACCCTCGACCACCTCACGGGGTACGCCGGAGCACGCCCGGTGCGGATCGGCAACGGCGCATTCGACCAGCGCCAGAACGACGTCTTCGGGGCCGTGCTCGACTCGATCCTGCTCCACGCGCGCAAGAGCGAGCGGCTCCCGCAGCGGCTCTGGCCGATCGTCGAGACGCAGGCCGAGTGCGCCACGAAGGTCTGGCGCGAGCCCGACCAGGGGATCTGGGAGGCCCGCGGGGCGCCGCAGCAGTACGTGTCGTCGAAGCTGATGTGCTGGGTGGCACTCGACCGCGCGTCCGATCTCGCGACGATCCGCGGTGACCAGGACAAGGCAGCGGCCTGGAGGGCGACCGCGGACGAGATCCGTGCGGACATCCTCGAGCACGGCGTCTCCGACAAGGGCGTGCTTCGCCAGCACTATGCGACTGACGCCCTCGACGCGTCGGTGCTGCTCGCTGCGATCTTCGGGTTCCTTCCCGGCGACGACGATCGCCTCCATGCGACCGTCGCGGCGATCGCGACCGACCTGACCGAGAACGGGTTCGTCCTCCGCTACCGCACGGACGAGACCGACGACGGCCTGTCGGGCAAGGAGGGGACGTTCCTCATCTGCTCCTTCTGGCTCGTCTCGGCCCTTGCGATCGTCGGCGAGCTGCAGGAGGCACGCGACCTGATGGAGCGGCTCCTGCGGATTGGATCGCCGCTCGGCCTCTACGCGGAGGAGTTCGACGCAGACACCGGCCGCCACCTCGGCAACTTCCCACAGGCCTTCTCGCACCTGGCGCTGATGGAGGCCGCCGCCCGAATCATCGTCCCCGAGCTGCTGCAGCAGTACTGACGGAGAGAGAGGACAACGATGGCCACCGACGCGGCGCGCCCAACCATCCGCAGCACCGTCCCCGCACGACTCGATCGTCTGCCGTGGTCGAAGTTCCACACCCACATGGTGGTCGGGCTCGGCTCGGCATGGGTCCTCGACGGCCTGCAGATCACGATCGCGAGCTCGGTGACCGGCGTCCTCATCCAACCCGACACGCTCGACATGAGCTCGACCGAGGTCGGGCTGATCGCGTCGGTGTACCTCGTCGGCCAGGTCGTCGGTGCGCTCGTCTTCGGGAGGCTCTCCGATCAGCTCGGGCGGAAGCGGCTGCTCATCATCACCCTCCTCCTGTACCTCTTCGGCACCGGGCTCGCGGCGTTCACGGTGAACGACGGCGGCTGGCTGTGGCTCGCCTGGTTCTACGGGACGCGTTTCATCGCGGGCATGGGAATCGGCGGGCAATACGCCGCCATCAACTCCGCGATCGACGAGATGATGCCCTCGAAGTATCGGGGCCGCGTCGACATCTGGATCAACGGCAGCTACTGGGCCGGCGCGATCCTCGGCTCGTTCGCCTCGCTCGTGTTCCTGAACGCGTTCGCTCCCAACGTCGGTTGGCGCCTCGCATTCCTGCTCGGGCCGGTGCTCGCGCTCGTCGTGATCTTCGTCGGCCGCACGCTCCCCGAGAGCCCGCGCTGGCTGATGACGCACGGCCGCGTCGAGGAGGCGGAGAAGGAGCTCGCGAAGATCGAGGAGATCGTGCGGTCGACCGGCCAGGAGCTCGAGCCCGTCGACGACTCGATGGCGACCGAGCTCACCCCCGAGAAGCGCTACGGCTACGTGACGTTCCTCGGCCTCGTCTTCCGGACGTACCCGAAGCGGGCGGTTCTCGGCGCCACGCTGATGATCACCCAGTCGTTCCTCTACAACGCCATCTACTTCACGTACGGGCTCGTGCTCGTCCAGTTCTACGGCGTGAGCGCGGACAAGGTGCCGCTCTACGGCCTCGCCTTCGCAGTCGGCAACCTGTGCGGGCCGCTCATCCTCGCGCCGCTCTTCGACAGCGTCGGACGCAAGCCGATGATCTCGGGGACGTACATCATCTCGGGCGTGTTGCTCGCGATCAGCGGCTGGCTCTTCGATCGGGGCGATCTGACGGCGACCACGCAGACGTTCTGCTGGGTCATCATCTTCTTCTTCGCCTCTGCGGGCGCGAGCGCCGCGTACCTCACCGTCAGCGAGACGTGGCCGATCGAGATCCGCGCCGAAGCCATCGCGGTCTTCTTCGCCATCGCGCAGATCTTCGGAGCGTTCGGCCCCGTCTTCTACGGCGCGCTGATCGGTGACGGCACCGACCCGACGGGGCTCTACATCGGCTACGTCGTCGGGGGAGGAATCATGATCCTCGGCGGGATCGTCGAGCTGCTCATCGGGATCAACGCCGAGGGCAAGTCGCTCGAGACGGTGACGAAGCCGCTCACGGCGACGCAGGATCCGCTCACCCCCGATCCCGCGACCTAGAGAGGACGAGATGGAGAGCTACGACGTCATCATCATCGGCAGCGGCGCGGGCGGCGGCACGCTCGCGCGCCACCTCGCCCCCTCGGGCAAGCGCATCCTGCTCCTCGAGCGGGGGGACTGGCTGCCGCGGGAGCCGCAGAACTGGTCGGACCAGGACGTGTTCGTCGACAACCGCTACGTCTCGCCGGACACGTGGTACGACGCAAGCGGCAAGCCCTTCCAGCCCGGTGTCCACTACTACGTCGGTGGAGCGACGAAGCTCTACGGCGCCGCCCTGTACCGGCTTCGCAAGGAGGACTTCGGCGAGCTGCAGCATCACGACGGCACGTCGCCGGCCTGGCCGATCGCCTACGACGAGCTGGAGCCCTACTACTCCCTCGCGGAGCAGCACTACCACGTGCACGGCGCCCGCGGCGAGGACCCGACAGAGCCTCCGGCGAGTGCGCCCTACCCGCATCCCGCCGTGTCGCACGAGCCGCGGATCCAGCAGCTCGCCGACGACCTCGCGGCAGCCGGCTACCGGCCGTTCCACGCGCCGTGCGGGATCATGCTCGACGAGTCGAACCCGCCGTTCTCGACCTGCATCCGCTGTGCGACCTGCGACGGCTTCCCGTGTCTCGTGCACGCGAAGTCCGACGCCGAGGTGCTCGGCGTTCGGCCGGCCCTCGAGCACCCGAACGTGACGCTTCGGACGAACGCGAAGGTCGTCAGGCTCGAGACGAACGGGGACGGCAACGCCGTCAAGGAGGTGGTCGTCGAGGGCGACGGCACCGAGGAGCGGTTCGCGGGCGACGTCGTCGTACTCGCATGCGGTGCGGCCAACACGGCCAAGCTGCTGTTGCAGTCGGCGAGCGACAAGCATCCGAATGGTCTGGCCAACGGCTCGGATCAGGTCGGCCGCAACTACATGTTCCACGACTCGACGGCCGTCCTTGCCCTCTCGCGCGAGGAGAACGAGACCGCCTATCAGAAGACGCTCGGGCTCAACGACTTCTACTTCGGGGACGGCGACTTCGAGTACCCGCTCGGCAACGTCCAGATGGTCGGCAAGTCGACCGCGCCGATGTTCCGCGGCGAGCGACCGCGGGACACGAAGCTCGCGCCCGAGTGGACGCTGGAGCGGATGGCGCGCCACGCGATCGACTTCTGGCTCTCCACGGAGGATCTCCCACGGCCGGAGAACCGCGTCACCGTCGAGCCGGACGGCAACATCAAGTTGACCTACGCCGAGACGAACCTGGAGCCCAAGAAGCGGCTCTACGCGAAGGTCAAGTCGATCCTCGGGGAGCTGGACATGAACCCGGGCCACCTCATCCACCGCTTCGCGTACATGAAGAACGACATTCCGATCGCCGGCTGCGCGCACCAGGCGGGCACCTGCCGGTTCGGCACCGATCCGGAGACGTCCGTGCTGGACGTGAACTGCAAGGCGCACGAGCTCGACAACCTGTACGTCGTCGACACCAGCGTCTTCCCGAGCATCGGCGCGGTGAATCCGGCCCTCACGGCGATGGCGAACTCACTCCGCGTGGGCGACCACTTGCTCGAGCGGCTGCGGTAGCAACGCCTCGGCGGACGATGGCGACGTCAGCCGAGACGCGGGTCGTCAACGCCGCCGGCGTCGTCCAGGGCATCGCGCTCGTCACGTTCCCCGCGGCGAGCACGATCCTGACCGACCCGGCCGAGTACGACCTGTCCTCGAGCCAGTACGGCGCGCTCTTCCTGCCGCAGGTCGTCACGGCGATCGTCGCAGCGCTGCTCGGGGCGCGCCTCGGCGAGCGGTTCGGGACGAAGCGGGTCTACGTGGCGGGCCTCTGCGCCGGCCTGGTCTCGATGATCCTGCTCCTCGCCAGCGCCACCGTCGCGGGCGACTCGGGCGCGTACCCGCTGCTGCTCCTCGCGACCGCGACCCTCGGCGCAGGCTTCGGCCTCACCGTCCCCGCGCTGAACACGCTGACCGCGGACTTCCACCGGGACGCCCCCGACCGCGCTGTCCTCGTCCTGAACGCCCTGCTCGGCTTCGGCACGGTGCTCGCCCCGGTGTTCGTCGCGATCTTCGATGGACTGGGGGCGTGGTGGGGCCTGCCGCTCCTGTCCGCGATCCTCCTCGTGGTGCTCGTCCTCGTCAGCGCGCGCCTGCCGCTGGAGATCCGCGCAGCCGCCCCTGCGAGCGCGTCGCAGGGGCAGCGCGGCATCCCGAGGCGGTTCTGGGCCTACGCAGGGTTCGCCGTCCTGTACGGCATCTGCGAAACGGTCAACGGCAACTGGGCGCAGCTCGACATGACCGACCTCGGCTCGTCGACCACGGAGGCGTCCATCGCGCTCACGGCGTTCTGGGCGATGGTCACGCTGGGCCGGATCCTCTTCGCCGCGATCGAGGCGTGGTTCCCGTCCCGGCTGACGTTCCACGTGCTCCCTCTCGTCCTCGCAGGCGCCTTCGTGCTCATCGCGCTGCTTCCGGACGATCAGCCCGTCCTCGGGGTCGTCGCGTTCGGCCTCGCGGGACTCGGGTGCTCGGCGCTCCTGCCGCTGACGATCAGCTTCGGGCAGAAAGAGCTCTCGGCCTACGCCGCAGCAGCTGCGGGCGGCGTGATCGCCTTCTATCAGCTCGGGTACGGCATCGCCGCGTTCGGCGTGGGGCCGCTCCGCGACGCCGGCGTCGAGCTGTCCACCGTCTACGCCGTGGCCGCGATCGTCGCCGTGGCGATGTGCGCCTGGTCGTTCGTGGTCGCCGGCCGGCGGCCGAGCCCGGCGTCCATGGCACTCCCCGGGTCGGGGGCACGATGACGGAGCGCTCCGGCGAGCAGGTCGAGATCGCGTACGACGACCAGCACGTGGTCGTCGTCCAGGTGGGAGGCGGTCTGCGGACGTACTCGGTCGCCGGCCGCGAGGTTCTCGACGGCTACGGCGCCGACGAGATCTGCCCGTCGGGTCGCGGGCAGATGCTCATCCCGTGGCCCAACCGCCTGGAGGACGGGAGCTACGAGTTCGACGGTCGCCGCCATCAGGCGCCCATCGACGACCCGGCGGAGAACGATGCGATCCACGGCCTCGTCCGCTGGGCGTCGTGGAGCGTCGGCCGGCGGGCGCCGGAGTCCGTCGCGATGGAGCATCTGCTCCATCCACGCCCCGGCTACCCGTTCTCGCTCGCGCTCCGCATCGAGTACGCGCTCTCCGACTCCGGGCTGTCGGTCACGACGACGGCGACGAACGTCGGCCCCGATCCCTGTCCCTACGGATGCGGGTCGCATCCGTATCTGACGCTCGGCACCGAGCGGGTCGACTCGCTCGTCCTGCGCGCCCCCGGGGCCACGGTCCTGTTCTCCGACGAGCGCGGCCTTCCGAGCGGAAGGTCGTCGGTCGAGTCGACGGAGTACGACTTCCGGCGGCCGCAGCCGATCGGCGCGACGCGGCTCGACAACTGCTTCACGGACCTCGAGCGCGGCGGCGACGGTCTTGCCCACGTCGAGCTCGAGGACCCCGAGAGCGGGAACGGGCTCGCGCTCTGGGCCGACAGCAGCTATGGCTACCTGATGCTCTTCACGGGTGACCCCCTGCCGGACGTGAGCCGCCGCAGCCTGGCCGTCGAGCCGATGACCTGCCCGCCGAACGCGTTTCGGAGCGGCGAGGGGCTGATCCGCCTGGAGCCCGGCGCCTCGTTCACGAGCTCGTGGGGGATCGCGCCCCGCAGCGCTCGCTGAGCGCGCGGTGGTCGCACCCGACGTCCGCTCCCTCGTCCTCGTCCTCGCCGCGTCAGCCGTCGCGGCGATCCTCGCGCGGCTGCATCACCGGCTCCTCCTGCCGACCGTCGTGGTCGAGATCGTCCTGGGGATCCTCATCGGCCCCCAGGCGCTCGGCTTCGCGGACTCCGACCCGTACATCGAGTTCCTCTCGACCATGGGGCTCGTGTTCCTGTTCTTCTTCGCCGGGCTCGAGGTGGTCGAGAAGCGCGTTCCCCGCCGCGCGCTCGGGCTCGGCACGGCCGGCTGGGCGATGTCCCTGGCGCTCGGTCTCGTCGCCGGGACGATCCTCGAGAAGTCCGGCGTCGACGCCGAGGGATGGATCCTCGGCGTCGCGCTCGCGACGACGGCGCTCGGGACGCTCGTCCCGATCCTGTCCGACGCCGGGCTCCTCAAGACGCCGCTCGGCACCGCGGTTCTCGGCAACGGCGTGGCGGGAGAGTTCTGGCCGATCGTCGTCATCTCGGTCTTCCTGACCGGTGTGTACGGCTCGGTCGCCGAGGTGCTCCTCCTCGTCGGGTTCGGCGTCCTCGTCGGGCTTGCCGGGTGGACGGCGCTTCGCGCACGCCCGCCGTCGGTCGTCCGCGTGCTGCAGGAGACCGTGCACACCACCGGGCAGGCAGCTGTCCGGCTCTCGATCCTCATCCTCGCCGCGCTCGTGCTCCTCGCGCGCGACGTCGGTTTCGACTTCGTCCTGGGTGCGTTCGCCGCGGGACTCGTCGTGGGGCTCGTCCTCGACACACCCGACGGCGAGGTCGTCCGCATGCGTCTCGAGGGCATCGGCTTCGGCTTCCTCATCCCGATCTACTTCGTCACCACGGGGCTCGACTTCGACGTCGACGTCCTTCTGACGGCAAACGGCCTCGCACTCGCAGCTCTGTTCCTCTCCCTGTTGTTCGTGATCCGTGGCTCCGCGTCGCTCCTGTGGCGGCGCGAGCTCGGCCCGCAACGGACGCTGCCCCTCGCGTTCTTCGTCGCGACCGGGCCTGCCGCTGATCGTGGCGATCGTCGACATCGGCACGGACCGGGGCGCGATCGACGCCGACGTCGGCGCATCGCTCATCGGGGCGGGGATGATCTCCGTCCTCGTGTACCCGTTCGTCGCGACGCGCCTCGCAGGCGCGCAGCGCGGCCGCGAGCGCGCACTCCGTCGCCGGCGGCCGACGTCAGCGAGTACTAGCGAGGGACGGGGCAAGCGCGCAGGTCGATGGACAGACGGCGCCTGGGGTGGCTAAATGGTCGCCTACCGACCGTCGCGGCGCCCATGCGGTAGCCGCGCGGACAACGCACTCGGCGAAGGAGAGCGCACGAGCACCGAGCTCCAGATCCCCGTGACGGGCGACGCGCGCCCCAGGCGCCTGGCGTCGGTCGTGTCCTGGCGCTACGTCGCCGGTACGGTCCTGGTCACGGCCTGCTGCTAGATCGCTCATGCGGGCGGCGAGGCCCTCTTGCTGACGGGACCGTCGGGAACCATCTGGCCGGCGACGGGTGTTGGCATCGCCGTGCTCTACCTCGGCGGGCTGCGCTGGTTGCCCGGAGTTCTTCTCGGCGACCTTCTCGCACGAGCGTTCGCACAGGTCCCGCTGCCGCAGCGGGCCTGACGAACGTCCGCGACCGCATCGAGACCGTCGGCGGCCGGATCGAAGTGGTCTCGGCGCTCGGGCGTGGGACGACGGTGTCCGGCGCGGTCCCGTGGCCGACCGCGTGGACTAACGCCGGCTCGCGCGAAGCGGGCGCTGGCCCGCGCTCCGGGCGGCCACCGATCGCTTGAGCAGCCGGCGGAGCGCGGTGGAGGCGACGTTAGCCCGCACGCGGGGCTGCCGGATCACCCCCTCGGGACGATGCCCGCGGTTCCGGAGCGCCGTACCCTCCTCCGCGAGCGCCGGGCCACGCCCGGATCGACGTTTGTCACGAGGCGGTCGATGGCGTACAACGGACTCGATGACGACGTGATCGCGATCGGCCCCGGAGCCGGGGCCCTCCTCGTGGCTGCCACATGACACCGGTTGCCGACACCGCGCTCGAGCTCGCGCGCTGGCAGTTCGCGCTGACGACCCTTTTCCACTTCATCTTCGTCCCGCTCACGCTCGGGCTCGCGCCGCTTCTGGCGGTGATGCAGACGATGTGGCACCGGAGCGGCGACGAGCGATGGCTCCGCCTGACGCGATTCTTCGGGACGCTGTTCGTCATCAACTTCGCGATCGGGGTCGCGACGGGCCTCGTCATGGAGTTCCAGTTCGGGATGAACTGGTCGGCGTTCTCGACCTACGTGGGAGACGTCTTCGGCACGCCCCTCGCGATCGAGGGGATCGGCGCGTTCATGCTCGAGGCGACGTTCATCGGCCTGTGGGTCTTCGGCTGGGACCGGCTGTCCCCCAGGGTTCACCTCGCCACGATCTACCTCGTCTGGATCGGGACCTGGCTCTCCGCATACTTCATCCTCACGGCCAACTCCTGGATGCAGCATCCGGTCGGCTACCAGATCAACGAGCAGACCGGCCGCACGGAGGCGAACGACATCGTCGAGATCCTCTTCCAGGGGTTCGTCCTCTTCGCCTGGACGCACGTCGTCCTGGCCGGGCTGGTGACGGCGTCGTTCTTCGTGCTCGGCGTGTCCTGCTGGCACCTCCTCCGCCGCCGCAACGTCGACGTCTTCCGCGCGGCGGCGAAGCTCGCGATCGTCGTCGGGCTCCCGGTGGCGGTCGTCCAGCTCGGCGTCGGGAGCGAGTTCGGCGTCGCCGTCACGGACGCCCAGCCGATGAAGATCGCCGCGACGGAGGCGCTCTGGGATACGGAGCAGCCGGCCGGTTTCTCCCTCTTCCAGATCGGGGGCTTCACGGAGGACGACCAGACGCCGTCGTTCGACATCGAGGTCCCCGGCCTGCTGTCGTTCCTCGCCACGAACTCGTTCAAGGGCGAGGTGGTGGGGATCAACGAGCTCCAGAGCCAGTACGAGCAGGAGTTCGGGCCCGGCAACTATGTCCCGGACGTCCGGCTCGTCTACTGGAGCATGCGCGTGATGGCGTACCTTGGCACGCTCCTGGTCCTCCTCGCGCTCTGGGGTGTCTGGCTCCTACGCCACACGAAGCTGCACGACGCGACATGGTTCCAGCGGTCGGCGCTCGTGGCGATCGCGTTCCCGTTCCTGGCGAACTTCGCCGGCTGGATCCTGACCGAGGCTGGGCGGCAGCCCTGGGTCGTCTACGGCCTCTTGAAGACGGAGGACGCGGTCTCGGGCACCGTCAGCACCTGGACGGTCGGCCTCAGCCTGACCGTGTTCGTCTTGCTCTACGCGGCGCTCGGGCTGGTCGACTTCATCCTCATGCGCCGCTACGCCCGGCTCGACCCGCCCACCGTCGGGCGCGGCGGAGACGAGGAGGCGGCGCCCGAGCCGGCGCCCGCGTACTGAGATGACGCTCGAGATCCTCTGGTTCTGCCTGCTCGCGTTCTTCTGGACGGGCTACTTCGTGCTCGAGGGGTTCGACTTCGGCGTCGGCATGCTCCTCCCCGTTCTCGGCAGGAGCGAAGGCGACCGCAAGACGATGTTCGCGACGATCGGCCCGGTCTGGGACGGGAACGAGGTGTGGCTCGTGATCGCCGGGGCCTCGACGTTCGCGGCCTTCCCCGTCTGGTACGCAACGATGTTCTCGGGCTTCTACCTCGCCCTCCTCCTCATCGTCGCCCTCCTCATCGTGCGCGTGCTCTCGTTCGAATGGCGTGGCAAGGCGGAGTCGCCGGGCTGGAAGACGGTCTGGGCCTGGCTGAACACGATCGCCTCCTTCGGCATTCCGTTGCTCTGGGGCATCGCGCTGGCCAGCTTGCTCCACGGCGTGCCGGTCGCCTCCGACCAGAGCTACGCCGGCGACTTCGGCGACCTGTTCAGCGTGTACACCGTCCTCGCAGGGGTCGCGCTCTGCCTGCTCTTCGCGCTCCACGGCGCGGTCTTCCTCACGCTACGCACGCTCGGTGACCTCCGCGAGCGTGCGCAACGAACGGCGTCGCGACTCGCGCCGGTCGCAGCGGTCGTCGGCGCCGCGTTCCTCGTCTGGACGCTCGTCGTCGCGGGCGACGTGAACGACAAGGGCCTGTTCCCCGGGATCGTCCCCGTCGCCATCGCCGCGATCGCCGCCGTCGCCGCCGTCGTGCTCACGAGGGCCGCCAACGAGCGATGGGCGTTCACCGCCACCGCAACCGCGATCGGCGCGGTCGTCGCGACGCTCTTCGTCAGCCTGTACCCGCGGGTGATGGTGTCGGTTCCCGACTTCGGGAACAGCCTCACGATCGAGAACGCCTCGTCGGCGCACTACTCGCTCACCGTCATGACGGTCGTCGCCGTCGTTCTCCTCCCCGTCGTGCTGCTCTACCAGGCATGGACGTACCACGTCTTCCGCGCCCGCCTCGGCGGCGAGGACGCGGGTAGCCCGGTCGATCTGCTCGCGCCGAAGAGCGGCGGCTAGCCGGCGAGCGCCGGCTCGGGGCGCACGAGCTGCTCGAGGTAGGCGCAGGTGCGCTGGTCCTGCCAGAGCGGAGAGCGGCCAAGGCGGAGGACGAGGCGCTCGCCGAGGTCCGGGATGTCGACCGTGGCGCCGACCGCGGGAATCGCGCCCGTGAGGTGGATGAGCCGGTACCCCGTCGTCGTGGAGGCGAAGGCGACCCAGCCGAACGACGGCTGCGACTCGGATTGCACGACAGCGATGGGAAGGCTGGTCACGACAGACACCGGGGCCTCGGGCGGCTCGGGGGCAGTCTCGACGGCAGGAGGCTCGGGCGCACTCTCGACGGCAGGAGGCTCGGGCGCGCTCTCGACGGCGGCCACGACCACGATCGCGGGCTCCTCGAGACGCGGCGCGATCTGGACGACGGTGGCCTCGGGCGCCGCTTCCCCAGTCGACGCGGCCTCGAGGGCCGCCGCCTGATCGAGCGCCGCGGCCTGCTCTGCAAGAGCGCCCGCGAGCTCGAACTTGCTGATGGAGCCCTGCGCGACGAGCGCCTCGCCGACCCGCTCGCCGGTCTCGCGCTGCCGCGCGAGCGCCTGCTCGAGCTGCTCCGGCGTGACGAAGCCGCGCTCGACGAAGATGTCTCCCAGCCGTCGCCAGGACTCGTTCGACGCCGGATCGGTATCCATCCCCGAACGGCCGAACTCCGCCCACTGCTCGGCGACGACGCTCGCAAGCTCGTGACGCGACACGCCGAAGCGCTCGACGAGGATCTGGCCGAGCTGCTGACCGGTCTCGCGCTGGATCTCGAGCGCGACGCGGATCTGGCTCTCCGAGAGAAGGCCCCGCTCGACGAACACCGTGCCGATCAGGCGGGCGGTGAGGGTCTCGGCGACGTTCACCCTCCCCTTATCGGCTGTCCCTCGTTCGAGCTATAGAGCAAACCGGGCGAAACGTGTACGGGCGCTCAGGGACGCTCGACGAGGCCGTGCTCGTAAGCGAACACGACCGCATGAACGCGGTCGCGAAGCCGCAGCGTCGCGAGAAGGCGGCCGACGTCGTGGTCGACGAGCTCGACCTCCACGTCGTCATCCTCCGCGATCTCGACGTTCGACTGCCCCCGCGCGACCCGGGCGAGGAGGGAGAGGTCGTCCGGGGTGAGCTCGTCGACCTCGGGCGGCCGCTCGCCGCCGTCCGCCCGGCGCGTGAACTCGGCCACGACGCGGCACGTCACCTCGGGTGCGAGCAGGGCGTCGCCTGCCGCGACGGTGCGGATCGCCTCGACGAGCTCCTCCGGAGGCGTGTCCTTCAGGAGGAACCCGCTCGCGCCGGCGCGAAGGGCCTCGTAGACGTACTCGTCCAGGTCGAAGGTCGTGAGGATCAGGATCCGCGCGCCCGACTCGTTCCGCTCGAGGAGCTTCCGGGTCGCCTCGAGCCCGTCGACCTTCGGCATGCGCACGTCCATGAGGATCACGTCGGGGCTCGTCTCGCGCGCCGCGAGCACGGCCTCGAGCCCGTCGGCCGCCTCGCCGACGATCTCGAAGCCGTCCTCTGCCTCGAGGATCATCCGGAAGCCGTCGCGGACGAGCGCCTGGTCGTCGGCGATCAGGACGCGCGTCGTCACACGTCCTCCCCGAACGGCAGGTGCGCGCGAACGACGAAACCGCCGCCCGACCGTGGGCCGGAGTCGACGGTGCCGCCAACGAGGGCGACGCGCTCCCGCAGCCCGGCGAGCCCGTGGCCGCCGCCGCCGTTCCCCGGCTCCGACCGGCCGTCGTTGGCGATCTCGAGCTCCAGTGCGTCCGCAAGCCAGCGCACCGTCACCCACGCGTGCGCCGGGCCGGCGTATCGCAGCGCGTTCGTCAGCGCCTCCTGGATCACGCGGTACGCGGAGAGGTCGACGCCGGGTGCCAGTTCCTGTGGCTCACCCTCGATCTCGAGCTCGACCGGAAGGCCGGCCTCGCGGACCGTCCCGACCAGCACGTCCACCGTTCGCATCGACGGCTGCGGCGCGAACTCGGGCATGGCGCCCTGCTCGCGGAGCAGGCCGACGAGGCGGCGCATCTCGGTGAGCGCCTCACGTCCCGTCGCCTCGATCACCTCGAGCGCCTGCCGCTCCCGCTCCTGCTCCGGGCGGAGCAGCCGACGGACCGCACCGGCCTGCACCGTCATCACCGAGACGGAGTGCGCGACGACGTCGTGGAGCTCGCGCGCGATCCTCCGGCGCTCCTCGGCGACGGCACGGTCTGCCGCGGCGACCGGGTCCTGCTCGGGCTGATGCGGTGCCCTTTCCATCCGGGGGACGCTAGCGCTACGGTGGCCGCCGTGGAGGTGCAGCGCGTCGACAACGGGCTCTGGCACTGGACGGCGCCGCATCCCGAGTGGAAGCCCGGCGAAGACTGGGAGCGGGACGTCGGATGCGTGTACTGGGAGGCGGCCGACGCGGTCGTGCTCGTCGATCCACTCGTGCCGACGGACGTGGCGGACCGCGCCCGGTTCCTCGAGGCGCTCGACCGCGACGTCGAGCGCGCGGCGCTGCCGGTCGCGATTCTCCTCACGTCCGACTGGCACGGCCGGAGCCAGGCGGAGCTCGCCGAGCGCTACGACGCCCGGGTCTTCACGCCGCCGACCGCCGAGCGGCTGCCGGGCAACGCGACCGCTCTCGACGTGCCCGAGGAGGTCGTCTACTGGCTTCCCGAGGCGCGGACGCTCGTGCCCGGCGACACGCTGCTGGGGACGCCCGACGGTCTCACCCTCTGCCCGGCGTCCTGGTTCGAGGACCGCGGCAGCATCGACGAGCTCGCTCGGAGCCTGACGCCGCTCCTCGACCTGCCGGTCGAGCGGGTGCTGACGACGCACGGGCCACCGGTTCTCGCGGACGGCCACGCCGCGCTCGCCCGCGCGCTCGCAGCCGCGACCTAGCGGGCGGGGTCGGGGGCCAGAGCTCTCCTAGCCGCCGGCGTACACCGCGAGCGCGTCGAGCACGTTACGCAGCCGGAGCCCCTCGTCGGTGAGGATGTACTCGACGCGGGGCGGACGCGCATCGATCACGCGCCGCTCCAGCAGGCCGGCGTCCTCGAGCTCGAGGAGCCGCTGAGCAAGCGTCCGCGGCGGGATCTCCCCGACCGCCTGCTTGAACTCGTTGAAGCGGCTCGCGCCCTCGACGGACGCCCAGAGGATCGAGACCGTCCAGCGGCCCTCGAGGAGGCCCGCCGCGCGGCGGACCTCCTCGGGTACCGGGTGTGCACTGACGACAGCGCATCAGAGCGTGGCGTGGTGCTGCGTCGCCGGCGTCGGCTCGAGCGCGATGCCGAGCACCTCGTCGAGCGACATGACCGGATGGAACTTGAGCTCGTCGCGCACGTGCTCGGGCACGTCGTCGAGGTCGGCGCGGTTCCGCTCGGGGATCACGACGTCGGTCAGCCCGGCCGCGTGCGCGGCGAGCACCTTCTGCTTGAGGCCGCCGATCGGGAGAACGCGCCCCTGGAGCGTCAGCTCGCCGGTCATGCCGACCGTGTGCTTCACCGGCCGCCCCGAGAGGAGCGACGCGAGCGCGGTCGCCATCGTGATGCCCGCGCTCGGGCCGTCCTTCGGGATCGCGCCGGCAGGCACGTGGACGTGGAACTTCCGGTCGAAGTCGGGCTGCTCGATCCCGAGCCGGTCGGCCTGCGAGCGAACCGCGGAGAGCGCGATCTGCGCGGACTCCTTCATCACGTCACCGAGCTGGCCGGTGAGCACGAGCCCCTCGCCGGGGATCGCGGTCGCCTCGACGAAGAGCACGTCGCCGCCGGTGATGTTGACCGCGAGCCCGGTCGCGACGCCCGGCACGGCCGTCCGCTCCGCCGCCTCGCGGAAGAACTTCTGGCGGCCGAGAGCGTCACGCACCGACTCGATGTCGACCTCGACGGGCGCCTCCACCACGTCGGTGACGATCTTCGTCGCGGTCTTGCGCAGGATCGACCCGAGCTCGCGCTCGAGCTGACGGACACCCGCCTCGCGCGTGTACTCCGAGATCACCGTCTCGAGGACGTCGTCCGAGACCGCGACCTCCTCCTCGTGAAGGCCCGCACGCTCGCGCTGCCGCGGCCAGAGGTAGCCGCGGGCGATCGCGACCTTCTCGTCCGAGGTGTACCCGTCGAAGCGGATCACCTCCATGCGGTCGAGAAGCGGCCCGGGGATCGTCTCCGCCATGTTGGCGGTCGCGATGAAGAAGACCTGCGACAGGTCGACCTCGACGTCGAGGTAGTGGTCGCGGAACGTCGAGTTCTGCGCCGGGTCGAGCACCTCGAGCAGCGCGGCCGACGGGTCGCCGCGCCAGTCGGCGCCGACCTTGTCGACCTCGTCGAGGAGGATCACGGGGTTCATCGTCTTCGCGTCGCGGAGGGCGCGGACGAGCCGGCCCGGCAGCGCGCCGATGTACGTCCGCCGGTGGCCGCGGATCTCGGCCTCGTCGCGGAGGCCGCCGAGCGACATCCGGACGAACTCGCGGTTGAGCGCCTTCGCGACCGACTCGCCGATCGAGGTCTTGCCCGTGCCGGGAGGCCCGATCAGCGTCAGGATCGCGCCCGCGCGCTTGTCGACCTCGATCCCGCGCTCCTTGCGCAGCTTCGCGACGGCGATGTACTCGACGATCCGGTCCTTGACGTCCTCGAGGCCCGCGTGGTCGGCGTCGAGCACCTCGCGTGTGCGCTCGGGGTCGAGCACCTCCTCGGAGGTGACGCCCCAGGGCACCGCGAGGAGCCAGTCGATGTAGCTGCGGATCATCTGCGACTCGGGCGAGCTCTCGCCCATCCGCTCGAAGCGGGCGAGCTCCTTGTCGGCCTGCTCGCGCACGGCCTCGGGCATCCCCGCCTCCTCGATCTTCGTCCGGTACTCCTCGACGACGGACGCGTCGTCCTCGCCGAGCTCCTTCCGGATCGAGTCCATCTGCTTGCGGAGGAGGTACTCGCGCTGCTGCTTCTCCATGCCCGCGTTGACGTCCTCGCGGATCCGCTGCCGGATCTGCATCGTCGAGAGCCGCTCGCGCTGGAACGCGAGAGCGAGCCCGAGCCGCTCGGCGATGTCCACGGTCTCGAGCAGCTGCACCTTCTGGGCAAAGCTCAGGTCGGGCGCGTAGCCCGAGGTGTCCGCGAGCGCGCCCGGCTCCGTGATGGAGCGGACGAATGCCTGGATGCGCCCGTCGTCGCCGCGCAGCTCGAGGATCTCCTCGACGACCGCGCGGTACTCCGTCTCGAGCTCGCGGATCCGCTCGTCGGTGCGCTCGCTGTCGCGGCGCTCCTCGACCTCGACGAGGAGCCGCCCGCTCGTGTCGGTCTCGGCCGCGCCGGCGACTCCACGGTGCAGCCCCTCGAGCGCGACCGCGGTCGAGCCGCCGGGAAGCCGGACGCGGTCGGTGACGCGCGCCACCGTGCCGACGGCGGCGTACTCGCCGTCGTGCTTGGGAACGAGCAGCACGCGCTCCTCGTCGCCGACGTCGACCGTCAGCGTCACGTTCATCTGGGGGAAGACGACGATGTCGTCGAGTGGGACGAGCAACAGCTTGCTCACGACGGGGTTCACGCTCCTCGTGTCAGTCGTGTCAGTCACGTCAGTTGGTATCAAAAATATAGCTACTCGCTTCTGGTGCGTGCGGATCTTGATCCCACCCGAACCGAAGGTTCACAAAGCCCTCTCAGATGTCCGCTCCAATGGGGCACGAGCCATTCAGCGATCCCAACCCGCCTCCCGCGGATCGCAGGATGGGCAGGCAGCGCACTCCGAGGGCGCTCGCCGGCTCGTAGCGAGGGCGCCCCCCGGCGCCCTCGCGCTCTTTCCGCGCTAGCCGCGGAAGCGGCGAAAGGCCGCGTCCGCGATCCGGCCCGCGAGCACGTCCGAGCGGACTCCCGCGTCGCCCGCGCGGTGGGTCATCACGGCGGCGACGAACAGGCCGCCTCGCCAGACGATCAGCCCCGCGTCGTGGCGCGCCGCGTTCACCCAGCCGGCCTTGTGCATGAGGACGACGCCCGTGCGCTTGCCGACGAGGCGCCCGAGCTTCTCGCGGTCGCGTCCGTGCGCGAGCACGTAGAGGAGGTACCGCGACTCGGCAGGGCTGACCCCCGCGCGGGACGTCAGCGGACCGAGCCCTCCGCTCCCGAGCCAGATCGCGCGAAACAGCCGCGCGAGGTCGAGCGCCGTCGTCGCCTTCCCGATTCCCCACGACGGCTGCGCGACGACGTCGAGCGGCACGCCGCGCGCGGCGATGTCGCGCGTCGGGGCCGGGGCGAGCGAGGTGCCGAGGATGTAGCCGCCGTACATCTCGGTGCGCTCGAGGCCGATCGACCGCATCGTGGCGTTGACGACGGCGCCCCCGCCGCTCGTCGAGCCGCCGAGCAGGACGAGCATGCGGTTCGCCGCCTCGTTGTCGGACGGGATCAGCATCGCCCGGAACAGCCGGTCGAGGTGGCTGCCCGGGGCGGGCGGCCGCTCGAGGCGCGTGAGCAGCGTCACCCCGATCGCGAGCTTGAGCGTCGACGCCGCCGGGAACGTCGCGCGCGCGTTCCACGCGGCGCCGGCTCCGGTGGCGAGGTTCTCGACGTAGGCCGCGGACGTGCCCGGATAGGCGCGCGTCAGCCGGAGGACGTCACGCTGGAGCCGGGGGTCGAGACGGAGCGGTCGCACCCGCGGGCGAGCCGCGCGCGGGAGGCCGAAGACGTGGTCGACCGTTCGACCGGCCCGGCGTCCGCTCCGATCGATCGTCTCCACCCGGACGCGCGTGTCGCGCGGGGGAAGGGGGACGTCGACGGAGAACGTCGTCCCGCCGCGGAGCCGCAGGGCGCGCACGATGCGACCGTCGACACGGATGACGACGCGCCGCGTTCCCGGCGCGACGCTGCCCTGGACGAGGCCGTACGAGACCTGGTACGCCGCCGGCCGCTCGACGACCGGAGGCCGTGGCGGCGTGGCCGGGGGCGGCGGCGTGTCGATCACGGACGAACCGTAGCCTTGTCGCTCATGGCGCCGATCCTCGCCCACCTCGATCTCGACGCGTTCTACGCGGCGGTCGAGGAGCTCGAGGACCCGTCGCTCCGCGCCCGTCCGCTCGTGGTGGGCGGCGACCCTCGGGGGCGAGGTGTCGTGGCGACGGCGAACTACGTCGCGCGGCAGTACGGGATCCGCTCGGCGATGAGTGCGGCCGAGGCCATGCGCCGCTGCCCCGAGGCGGTCTTCGTCCGGCCCCGCCACAGCCTCTACCGGCAGTACTCGCTGGCCGTCTGGTCGGCGATCGGCGAGGTCGTTCCCCGCGTCGAGCGCACCGGGCTGGACGAGGGCTACCTCGACCTCGGATCGGTGCTGACGTCGTTCTCCGGGGCGCGACGCCTGGCGGAGGCGGTGCAGGTCGCGGTCCGCGGCGCGACGTCCCTCTCCTGCTCGCTGGGCGTGTCGACGGCAAAGGTCGTCTGCAAGGTCGCCTCCGAGCGCCGCAAGCCGGGCGGGATCACGGTCGTGCCCCCGGGACGGGAGGCCCGGTTCCTCGCTCCGCTCGCGACCCGCGTCCTGCCGGGTGTCGGCCCGCGCGCGGAGGAGCGGCTGGCCGCCGCGGGCATCGTCACGATCGGAGGGCTCGCGTCGCTCTCGGACGTCGCGCTGCGCGCCGTGCTCCCCGGCCAGGTGGGACGGCTGCTCCGCGACCGCGCGCGGGGGATCGATCCACGCGACCTCGAGCTCGACGCGGAGCGGGTCTCGATCTCGACGGAGGAGACCTTCGAGCGCGACCTCGTCGACCGGGCGGCGCTCCACGCCGAGCTGCGGCGGATGGCGGGAGAGGTCGCGTCCTACCTGCGCCGCGACGGCCTCTCGGCCCGGACGGTGACGGCGAAGCTCCGCTACGCCGACTTCTCGCTCCGCTCGCGCTCGACGACGCTCCAGACGCCGATCGACGAGCCCGAGCGCATCGGCGACCTGGCCTGCGAGCTCCTCGACCGCGGCCTCCGCGACCGCCCGGGCGCGCTCCGGCTCGTCGGCGTCGGCGTCTCGGGCCTCACGACCGTGCGGCAGCTGACGCTCGACGAGCTCTGACGCTCAGCCGCGAAGCAGCGGGCGCGTCAGGCACGTCGGCCCGCCGTCTCCCTTGCGGGAGATCTCGTCGCCGCGATAGGTGACGACGTCGACGCCGGCTCGCTCCATGCGGCGGCGCGTCTCGTCGTTGCCCTCGAGCGCCAGTGCACGCCGTGGCCCGAGCGCGAGCACGTTCGTCCCCTGCGTCTCGAACTCGTCGTCGGGCACCTCGACGACCTCGATGCCGCGCTCTGCGAGGAGCCACATGAGCCGCGTCGGGGCGATGCGCGTGTAGACGAGCGCCAGGTCGCGGTCGAGCGGCGAGATGAACGACATGAGGTGCATGACCTCGCCCGCGCCGTTCCAGTGCGGGAGGTCGAAGGCGATCACCTCGACGCCCGGGAACGCGCCGGCGAGAGCGTCGATCGCCTCGGGGTTCGTGCGGTAGCCGATCCCGACGAGGAGCGTCTGCCCGTCCAGCCAGACGGTGTCGCCTCCCTCGACGGTGGCGGGAAGCTCGATCCGCGCCGCGATCGGGACGCCGGCCCCCTCCAGCGCGGCGGCGGTCGCCTCCGGCTCCCGCCGGCGGCCCTCCTTCCCGGGGAGGAGCAGCACCGCGCCGTCTGGCCCGACGAGCGTCGGGTCGTACGTGTAGATCGCGTCCGGGTTCCCGCGGTCGTGCTCGGAGACGACGACCTCCGCGCCCGCGCTCTCGAGCAGCGCGCAGAACGCCTCGTGCTCGGCCTGCGCGGCGGCGACGTCGGGCGCGGCGCGCCATCCGTACGCCTGCCACGCCGCCGCGTCCTCGGGCAGCGGGCGCCGGACGAGGACCCGCCGGAGGTCGCCCCACATCGATGCGCTGCCGTACCCGCTCACGGCGCGGCACGCTACCCGACGGCGTTCGCCGGCCGCCGCCCCTCCAGGAGGACGGCGCGGAGCGCCTCGACGCACAGCATGCCCATCGCGATCCGCGTGTCCCGGGTCGCGCTCCCGAGGTGCGGCGTCAGCACGACGTTCTCCAGGGAGAGGAGCCCCTCCTCGACCTCGGGCTCCCGCTCGAAGACGTCGAGCGCGGCGCCTGCGATGACACCGGCGCGAAGCGCCTCGACGAGCGCGCGCTCGTCCACGATCGGCCCGCGCGCCGTGTTCACGAGGACGGCGCTCGGGCGCATCGCCTCGAGCTCCGCCGCACCGATGAGGTGCCGCGACTCGGCGGTCAGCGGCACGTGGAGGCTGACGACGTCCGCCTCGGCCAGCAGCGAGCGGAGGTCGTCGGCCCGGGAGGCGAAGCGCGCGGTCGCGCCGAACGCCTCCGCCAGGCGGGCGGTCTCGCGACCGATCCGGCCCGGGCCGACGACGAGGAGCTGCTTGCCGTCGAGGCTCGCCCCGAGCATGAACTCGAGCGAGAACTCCCACTCGTCTCCGCGCCGGACGAACCGGTCGCCTTCGGCGATCCGCCGGAGGAGCGCGAGCATCAGCCCGACCGCGAGCTCCGCGGTGGTCCGGGTGAGGACATCGGGTGTGTTCGCGACGACGACGCCGCGCGCCGCAGCGGCGGCGAGGTCGATGTTGTTGACGCCGACCGCGTAGTTCGCGACGACGCGCAGCTGCGGGCCGGCACGGTCGAGGAGCGCGCCGTCGACGGTCGTCGTCAGCAGCGAGAGGATGCCGTCCGCGCCCTCGGGGCCGTCGACGAGCTCGAAGTCCGCCGCCAGCGCGGCGGTCACCTCGTCGAGAACCGTCTCCGTGACGTGGACGCGGGGGCGCACGACGCGCATCATCTCCGAATGGCCGAGCGCTACCACGAGCAGTCGCGCTCGCCTCCAGGATCGATTCGACACCCGCCGGATCGCCGATCGGCTGACCGAGCGCACCGTGCGGGACCGGATCGACGACGACGATCGCGCGTTCATCGAGCGAATGGACATGTTCTTCCTCGCCACGGCCGACGACGAGGGCCGGCCGCAATGCTCGTACAAGGGCGGCGAGCCGGGCTTCGTCCGCGTCGTCGACGACCGGACGATCGCGTTCCCGAGCTGGGACGGGAACGGCATGTACCTCTCGCTCGGCAACGCGCTCGCGAACCCCCACGTCGGTCTGCTCTTCGTCGACTTCGTCGGGCAGAAGCGGCTGCGGCTCAACGGCGTCGCCTCGATCGCAGACGACGACCCGCTCCTCTCGGGCTACCCGCAGGCGCAGCTCGTCGTGCGGGTGCAGGTGACCGAGGTGTTCCCGAACTGCCCGCGCTACATCCACAAGATGGAGCTCGTCGAGCGGTCGCGCTTCACGCCGCGCGACGGGCGTCCGGCGCCGATCCCCGACTGGAAGCGCCGCTCGTGGTCGCAGGACGCGCTG
>CAVQHL010000002.1:0-22861 GCA_963712255.1 uncultured Actinomycetes bacterium | reverse complement strand
GAACCGCGAGCACATCGAGTGCGTCGAGATCACGATGGCAGAGGACTTCGGCGTCGAGGATCGCGGCCACTTCTACGATCCGGTCGGCGCGCTGCGCGACGTCGTCGTCAACCACCTGATGCAGGTGGTGGCCGCGACGGCGATGGAGCCGCCGTCCCGCGGCGACACCTCGACGATCAAGGACTCGCAGGTCGCGCTGTTCCGCGCGGTGCTGGAGGCGGACCCCGCGCACTACGTCCGCGGGCAGTACGAGGGCTACCTCGGGATCGACGGCGTCGCCGCCGACTCGGCGACGGAGACGTACGCGGCGCTGCGGCTCGA
The DNA here is from genome assembly GCA_963712255.1 of uncultured Actinomycetes bacterium. GTDB lineage: Bacteria > Actinomycetota > Thermoleophilia > Gaiellales > Gaiellaceae > Gaiella. The sequence continues at coordinate 22,540 of CAVQHL010000002.1, read as the reverse complement.
GATCGAGAACTGGCGCTGGTCGGGCGTGCCGTTCTTCATCCGCACCGGGAAGCGCCTCCCGGTGACCCAGACCGAGGTCCGCGTCGTGTTCAAGCATCCGCCGCGGCTCGGCTTCGGGATCGCGTCCTCCGACCCGAACCAGATCGTCGTCAAGCTCGACCCCTCCACCGGGATCCAGGCGATCCTCGCGGCGCACCGGGCGGACGCCCCGGGCGCCTCCCGGATCGAGCTCGACATGGAGTTCGCCGCCGAGGGCGGCGAGGGCGCGACGCCGTACGAGGTGCTCCTCCACGCCGCGATGGTGGGCGACGACCACGCGCTTCACCCGACAGGACGGCGTCGAGGAGACCTGGCGGATCATGCAGCCGCTCCTCGACGCGCCGCCGCCGGTGCACGCGTACGCGCCCGGGTCATGGGGCCCCGAGGCGGCCGACAAGCTCGTGTCCGGCTTCGGCCGCTGGCACGGCCCGTGGCTGGCGTCATGAGCGACGCGAAGAAGAGCGCAGGCGCGAGCACCGCAGAGCGCGGCGGCGCCGTCGCCGTTCCCGCCGATCGCCGACTACGCGTTCCTGTCGGACTGCCACACCGGCGCCCTCGTCGCGGCCGACGGGGCGATCGACTGGCTCTGCTTCCCCGCCTTCGACGCGCCGAGCGTCTTCGGCAGCCTGCTGGACCGGCAGGCCGGGTTCATGCGGGTCGGGCCGTACGGCATCAACCATCCCTCGGCGCGAAGCTACGAGCCGGGGACGAACGTCCTCGTGACGACCTGGAAGACGCCGATGGGCTGGATCGTCGTCCGGGACGCCCTGACGATGGGGCCGTACTCGGGCGCAGACTCCGTCACGCCCCACACGCGGCCGCCGGCCGACGAGGACGGCGATCACATGCTGGTCCGAACGATCGAGTGCATCGAGGGCCGGGTCGAGGTCGAGGTCATCTGCGAGCCGGCGTTCGACTACGGCCGGACGCCCGCCGAGTGGACGATGGCCGACGGACGACGTCCACAGCGCCGACGCGACGGGTGCCGGGCAGACCTTTCGCCTCCTGTCCGATCTCGCGCTCGGGATCGAGGGGAACCGCGTCCGCGGCCGCCACGTCCTCCAGGAGGGAGAGCGCGCGTTCTGCTGCATGACCTGGGCCGAGGGGCTCGTCGGCCCGCGGAGCGTCGAGGAGGCCGAGGAGCGGATGGCCGCCACGACGCGCTTCTGGCGCGGGTGGCTCGGGCGCGCACGGATCCCCGACCACCGCTGGCGCGACCCGATCCAGCGCTCGGCGCTGGCGATCAAGGGCCTGACCTACATGCCGACCGGCGCGACCGTCGCGGCACTCACGACCTCGCTCCCCGAGACACCGGGCGGCGAGCGCAACTGGGACTACCGCTACACGTGGATGCGCGACACGACCTTCACGCTGCAGGCGCTGCACTGGCTGAACCTCGACTGGGAAGCCGACGAGTTCATGCAGTTCGTCGCCGACCTCGAGCCGAACAGCGACGGTGCGCTCCAGATCATGTACGGCATCGACGGTCGCCGTGACCTGACGGAATCGACCCTCGACCACCTCACGGGGTACGCCGGAGCACGCCCCGTGCGGATCGGCAACGGCGCGTACGACCAGCGCCAGAACGACGTCTTCGGTGCCGTGCTCGACTCGATCCTGCTCCACACGCGCAAGAGCGACCGGCTGCCGCAGCGACTCTGGCCGATCGTCGAGACGCAGGCCGAGTGCGCCACGCAGGTCTGGCGCGAGCCCGACCAGGGGATCTGGGAGGCCCGCGGGGCGCCGCAGCAGTACGTGTCGTCGAAGCTGATGTGCTGGGTCGCGCTCGACCGCGCGTCCGAGCTCGCGACGATCCGCGGTGACCAGGACAAGGCAGCGGCCTGGAGGGCGACCGCGGAGGAGATCCGTGCGGACATCCTCGAGCACGGCGTCTCCGACAAGGGCGTGCTTCGCCAGCACTATGCGACGGACGCCCTCGACGCGTCGGTGCTGCTCGCGGCGATCTTCGGGTTCCTCCCCGGCGACGACGATCGACTCCATGCGACCGTCGCGGCGATCGCGACCGACCTGACCGAGAACGGGTTCGTCCTCCGGTACCGCACGGACGAGACCGACGACGGCCTGTCGGGCAAGGAGGGGACGTTCCTCATCTGCTCCTTCTGGCTCGTCTCGGCCCTTGCGATCGTCGGCGAGCTGCAGCAGGCACGCGACCTGATGGAGCGGCTCCTGCGGATCGGATCGCCGCTCGGCCTCTATGCGGAGGAGTTCGACGCCGACACGGGCCGCCACCTCGGCAACTTCCCGCAGGCCTTCTCGCACCTGGCACTGATGGAGGCCGCAGCCCGAATCATCGTCCCCGAGCTGCTGCAGCAGCAGTAACGACCGAGAGAGCGAGGAAACGATGGCCACCGACGCGGCGCGCCCGACCATCCGCAGCACCGTCCCCGCACGGCTCGATCGCCTGCCGTGGTCGAAGTTCCACACCCACATGGTGGTCGGGCTCGGCTCGGCATGGGTCCTCGACGGCCTGCAGATAACGATCGCGAGCTCGGTGACCGGCGTCCTCATCCAGCCCGACACGCTCGACATGAGCTCGACCGAGGTCGGGCTGATCGCGTCGGTGTACCTCGTCGGCCAGGTCGTCGGTGCGCTCGTCTTCGGGAGGCTCTCCGATCAGCTCGGGCGGAAGCGGCTGCTCATCATCACCCTCCTCCTGTACCTCTTCGGCACCGGGCTCGCGGCGTTCACGGTGAACGACGGCGGCTGGCTGTGGCTCGCCTGGTTCTACGGGACGCGTTTCATCGCGGGCATGGGAATCGGCGGGCAGTACGCCGCCATCAACTCCGCGATCGACGAGATGATGCCCTCGAAGTATCGGGGCCGCGTCGACATCTGGATCAACGGCAGCTACTGGGCCGGCGCGATCCTCGGCTCGTTCGCCTCGCTCGTGTTCCTGAACGCGTTCGCTCCCAACGTCGGTTGGCGCCTCGCATTCCTGCTCGGGCCCGTGCTCGCGCTCGTCGTGATCTTCGTCGGCCGCACGCTCCCCGAGAGCCCGCGATGGCTGATGACGCACGGCCGCGTCGAGGAGGCGGAGAGGGAGCTCGCGAAGATCGAGGAGATCGTGCGGTCGACCGGCCAGGAGCTCGAGCCCGTCGACGACTCGATGGCGACCGAGCTCACCCCCGAGAAGCGCTACGGCTACGTGACGTTCCTCGGCCTCGTCTTCCGGACGTACCCGAAGCGGGCGGTTCTCGGCGCCACGCTGATGATCACCCAGTCGTTCCTCTACAACGCCATCTACTTCACGTACGGGCTGGTGCTCGTCCAGTTCTACGGCGTGAGCGCGGACAAGGTGCCGCTCTACGGCCTCGCCTTCGCAGTCGGCAACCTGTGCGGGCCGCTCATCCTCGCCCCGCTCTTCGACAGCGTCGGACGCAAGCCGATGATCTCGGGGACGTACATCATCTCGGGCGTGTTGCTCGCGATCAGCGGCTGGCTCTTCGATCGGGGCGATCTGACGGCGACCACGCAGACGTTCTGCTGGGTCATCATCTTCTTCTTCGCCTCTGCGGGCGCGAGCGCCGCGTACCTCACCGTCAGCGAGACGTGGCCGATCGAGATCCGTGCCGAAGCCATCGCGGTCTTCTTCGCCATCGCGCAGATCTTCGGAGCGTTCGGCCCCGTCTTCTACGGCGCGCTGATCGGTGACGGCACCGACCCGACGGGGCTCTACATCGGCTACGTCGTCGGGGGAGGGATCATGATCCTCGGCGGGATCGTCGAGCTGCTCATCGGGATCAACGCCGAGGGCAAGTCGCTCGAGACGGTGACGAAGCCGCTCACGGCGACGCAGGATCCGCTCACCCCCGATCCCGCGACCTAGAGAGGACGAGATGGAGAGCTACGACGTCATCATCATCGGCAGCGGCGCCGGAGGCGGCACGCTCGCACGCCACCTCGCCCCGTCGGGCAAGCGCATCCTGCTCCTCGAGCGGGGCGACTGGCTGCCGCGCGAGCCGCAGAACTGGTCGGACCAGGAGGTGTTCGTCGACAACCGCTACGTCTCGCCGGACACGTGGTACGACGCGAGCGGCAAGCCCTTCCAGCCCGGTGTCCACTACTACGTCGGTGGAGCGACGAAGCTCTACGGCGCTGCCCTGTACCGGCTTCGCAAGGAGGACTTCGGCGAGCTTCAGCATCACGACGGCAGCTCGCCGGCCTGGCCGATCGCCTACGACGAGCTGGAGCCCTACTACTCCCTCGCCGAGCAGCTCTACCACGTGCACGGCGCCCGCGGCGAGGACCCGACCGAGCCTCCGGCGAGCGCGCCCTACCCGCATCCCGCCGTGTCGCACGAGCCGCGGATCCAGCAGCTCGCCGACGACCTCGCGGCAGCCGGCTACCGGCCGTTCCACGCGCCGTGCGGGATCATGCTCGACGAGTCGAACCCGCCGTTCTCGACCTGCATCCGCTGTGCGACCTGCGACGGGTTCCCGTGTCTCGTGCACGCGAAGTCCGACGCCGAGGTGCTCGGCGTTCGGCCGGCCCTCGAGCACCCGAACGTGACGCTTCGTACGAACGCGAAGGTCGTCAGGCTCGAGACGAACGGGGAAGGCACCGCCGTCACGGAGGTGGTCGTCGAGGGCGACGGCGCCGAGGAGCGGTTCGCAGGCGACGTCGTCGTGCTCGCATGCGGTGCGGCCAACACGGCCAAGCTGCTGTTGCAGTCGGCGAGCGACAAGCACCCGAATGGTCTCGCCAACGGCTCGGATCAGGTCGGCCGCAACTACATGTTCCACGACTCGACGGCCGTCCTTGCCCTCTCGCGCGAGGAGAACGAGACCGCCTATCAGAAGACGCTCGGGCTCAACGACTTCTACTTCGGGGACGGCGACTTCGAGTACCCGCTCGGCAACGTCCAGATGGTCGGCAAGTCGACGGCAGCGATGTTCCGCGGCGAGCGACCGCGGGACACGAAACTCGCGCCCGAGTGGACGCTGGAGCGGATGGCGCGCCATGCGATCGACTTCTGGCTCTCCACGGAGGACCTCCCACGGCCGGAGAACCGCGTCACCCTCGAGCCGGACGGCAACATCAAGCTGACCTACGCGGAGACGAACCTGGAGCCCAAGAAGCGGCTCTACGCGAGGGTCAAGTCGCTGCTCGGGCAGTTGGACATGAACCCGGGCCACCTCATCCACCGCTTCGCGTACATGAAGAACGACATCCCGATCGCCGGCTGCGCCCACCAGGCGGGCACCTGCCGGTTCGGTACCGATCCGGAGACGTCAGTGCTCGACGTGAACTGCAAGGCGCACGAGCTCGACAACCTGTACGTCGTCGACACGAGCGTCTTCCCGAGCATCGGCGCGGTGAATCCGGCCCTCACGGCGATGGCGAACTCGCTGCGCGTGGGCGACCATTTGCTCGAGCGGCTGCGGTAGCACCGCCTCGGCGGACGATGGCGACGTCAGCCGAGACGAGGGTCGTCAACGCCGCGGGCGTCGTGCAGGGCATCGCGCTCGTCACGTTCCCCGCGGCGAGCACGATCCTCACCGACCCGGCCGAGTACGACCTGTCCTCGAGCCAGTACGGGGCGCTCTTCCTGCCGCAGGTCGTCACGGCGATCATCGCAGCGCTGCTCGGGGCACGCCTCGGCGAGCGGTTCGGGACGAAGCAGGTCTACCTGGCCGGCCTCTGCGCCGGCCTGGTCTCGATGACGCTGCTCCTCGCCAGCGCCTTCGTCGCGGGCGACGCGGGCGCGTACCCGCTGCTGCTCCTCGCGACCGCGACCCTCGGCGCAGGCTTCGGCCTCACGGTCCCCGCGCTGAACACGCTGACCGCGGACTTCCACCCGGACGCCCCCGACCGCGCGGTCCTCGTGCTGAACGCCCTCCTCGGCTTCGGCACGGTGCTCGCCCCGGTGTTCGTCGCGATCTTCGACGGGCTCGGCGCGTGGTGGGGCCTGCCGCTGGTTTCCGCGACGCTCCTCGTCGTGCTCGTGCTCGTCAGCGTGCGCCTGCCGCTGGAGATCCGCGCCGCCCCCGCGACGGCGTCGCAGGCCCCGCGCGGCATCCCGAGGCGGTTCTGGGCGTACGCGGGATTCGCCGTGCTCTACGGCATCTGCGAGACGGTCAACGGCAACTGGGCGCAGCTCGACATGACCGAGCTCGGCTCGTCGACCACGGCGGCGTCCCTCGCGCTCACGGCGTTCTGGGCGATGGTCACGCTGGGCCGGATCCTCTTCGCCGCGATCGAGGCGCGGTTCCCCTCCCGGCTAACGTTCCACGTGCTCCCGCTCGTCCTTGCGGGCGCCTTCGTGCTCATCGCGCTGCTACCGGACGATCAGCCCGCTCTCGGCATCGTCGCGTTCGGCCTCGCCGGGCTCGGCTGCTCGGCGCTCCTGCCGCTGACGATCAGCTTCGGCCAGAAAGAGCTCTCGGCCTACGCGGCGGCCGCGGCGGGCGGTGTGATCGCCTTCTACCAGCTCGGGTACGGCATCGCCGCCTTCGGCGTGGGGCCGCTCCGTGACGCCGGCGTCGAGCTGTCGACCGTCTACGCGCTGGCTGCGATCGTCGCCGTGGCGATGTGCGCCTGGTCGTTCCTGGTCGCCGGTCGCCGGTCGAGCTCGGCGTCCGTGGCGGTCCCCGGGTCCGGACAACGATGACGGAGCGTTCCGGCGAGCAGGTCGAGATCGCGTACGGCGACCAGCGCGTGGTCGTCGTCGAGGTGGGAGGCGGGCTGCGGACGTACTCGGTCGCCGGCCGCGATGTCCTCGACGGCTACGGCGCCGACGAGCTCTGCCCGTCGGGTCGCGGGCAGGTGCTCATCCCCTGGCCCAACCGCCTGGAGGACGGGAGCTACGAGTTCGACGGTCGCCGCCATCAGGCGCCCATCGACGATCCGGCGGAGAACGATGCGATCCACGGCCTCGTCCGCTGGGCGTCGTGGAGAGTCGGCCGGCAGGCGCCGGAGTCCGTCGCGATGGAGCATCTGCTCCATCCGCGGCCGGGCTACCCGTTCTCGCTCGCGCTCCGCATCGAGTACGCGCTCTCCGACGCCGGGCTGTCGGTCACGACGACGGCGACGAACGTCGGTCCCGATCCCTGTCCCTACGGATGCGGTTCGCATCCGTACCTGACGCTCGGCACCGAGCGGGTCGACTCGCTCGTCCTGCGCGCCCCCGGGGGCACGGTCCTGTCCTCCGACGAGCGCGGCCTTCCGACCGGGAGGTCGTCGGTCGAGGGGACGGAGTACGACTTCCGGCGGCCGCGGCCGATCGGCGCGACGCGGCTCGACAACTGCTTCACGGACCTCGAGCGCGGCGACGACGGTCTCGCGCACGTCGAGCTCGAGGACCCCGAGAGCGGGAACGCGCTCGCGCTCTGGGCCGACAGCCGCTATGGCTACCTGATGCTCTTCACGGGTGACCCGTTGCCGGACGTGAGCCGGCGCAGCCTGGCCGTCGAGCCGATGACCTGCCCGCCGAACGCGTTCCGGAGCGGCGAGGGGCTGATCCGCCTGGAGCCCGGCGCCTCGTTCACGAGCTCGTGGGGCATCGCGCCCCGCAGCGCTCGCTGAGCGCGCAGTGGTCGCACCCGACGTCCGCTCGCTCGTCCTCATCCTTGCCGCGTCGGCCGTCGCGGCGATCCTCGCGCGGCTGCATCACCGGCTGCTCCTGCCGACCGTCGTGGTCGAGATCGTCCTGGGGATCCTCATCGGCCCCGAGGCGCTCGGCCTCGCGGACTCCGACCCGTACATCGAGTTCCTCTCCAACTTCGGGCTCGTGTTCCTCTTCTTCTTCGCCGGGCTCGAGGTGGTCGAGAAGCGCGTTCCCCGCCGCGCACTCGGGCTCGGCACGGCCGGCTGGGCGATGTCCCTGGCGATCGGCCTCGCCGCCGGGACGATCCTCGAGAAGTCCGGCGTCGACGCCGAGGGATGGATCCTCGGCGTCGCGCTCGCGACGACGGCGCTCGGGACGCTCGTCCCGATCCTGTCCGACGCCGGGCTCCTCAGAGACGCCGCTCGGCACCGCGGTTCTCGGCAACGGCGTCGCGGGAGAGTTCTGGCCGATCGTCGTCATCTCGGTCTTCCTGACCGGTGTGTACGGCTCTGTCGCCGAGGTGCTCCTCCTCGTCGGGTTCGGCGTCCTCGTGGCGCTTGCCGGGTGGACGGCGCTTCGCGCACGTCCACCGGGGGTCGTCCGCGTGCTGCAGGAGACCGTGCACACCACCGGGCAGGCCGCGGTCCGGCTCTCGATCGTCATCCTCGGCGCGCTCGTGCTTCTGGCGCGAGACGTGGGCTTCGACTTCGTGCTGGGTGCGTTCGCCGCGGGGCTCGTCGTGGGGCTCGTCCTCGACACGCCCGACGGCGAGGTCGTCCGCATGCGCCTCGAGGGCATCGGCTTCGGCCTCCTCATCCCCATCTACTTCGTCACCACGGGGCTCGACTTCGACGTCGACAGCCTCCTGACGGCGAAGGGCCTCGCACTCGCGGCACTGTTCCTCGCCCTGCTGTTCGTGATCCGTGGCTCCGCAGCGCTGCTGTGGCGGCGGGCGTTCGATGCGCCCAGAACGCTCTCCCTGGCGCTCTTCGTCGCGACCGGGCTGCCGTTGATCGTGGCGATCGTGGACATCGGCACCGACCGGGGCGCGATCGATCCCGACGTCGGCGCGTCGCTCATCGGGGCCGGGATGATCTCCGTCCTCGTGTACCCGTTCCTCGCGACGCGCCTCGCCGGTCCGCGCGCCTCGCCGAACGTCCCCCCGTCATCCGCCGCAGACGTCAGCGAGTACTAGCGAGAGGACCGGGGAGCACGGTCCTGCCGATGGGCAGATCGAACGGGCGCGAGCCCGTACGGACGCGCGCGGTTGGACAACACTCGGCGATCGTGGCTGAATATACGGTTCGACTGCGGTCCGCCCCGCCTGGCTCCCAAGGAGTGAATGTGTCCACCGTCGTGGCACGACCGGCTTCGCTTTCTACGCCGCGAACCGACTCGGCGATCCCGCTCGGACGCGGCGCCCTCGTGGCGATCGCGGTCGGCGGCCTGCTCGCAGCTGTTGGAGGCGGCCTGCTCGTCGGGACGAGCGACCACCTCCTCGACCCGGTCGGGTACGGCATTCAGCTGGCGCTGATGCTCGTCGGAACGGTCGCGGCGGCCCTCTACTGGCTTGTTCGGAGGCCGGGAAACCGCCTGGGCTTGGCCTTGCTCGCGCTCGCGGGCGCGACCGGAGTGCTGACGCTCAACGGAGCGTCCTCACCGCTGCTCCATACCCTGGGCGTCGCGATCGAGCCGGTGTTCTTCCTCCTCTCGTACTACGTCGTGTTCGCGTTCCCCGACGGACGGCTCAGAGGTCTCTGGGAGAAGGCGCTCCTCGCGGCGATGGCGCTCTACTTCCTGACGGGGTTCGTTCCGTATCTCTTCTTCTCTCCCGTCGTCTCGGGCGGAGCGCCACTCGGTGGCTGCGGGGCGGCGTGCCCCGAGAACGCCTTCATGATCGCCGACCGGCCGACGATCGCCGCCAGCTACGGCAGCGATGGGTCATACGCGGTGATCGTGATCATGCTGGCTACCCTGGCCTGCCTCGTCTATCGCCTCGCGACTGCCACCCGTCCGAGACGACGAGCGCTGATCCCGGTCTACCTGCCCGCCCTCACGTTGACGCTGCCGATCCTCGTGTTCCACGGGATCATCACGGAGCTGCTGTCGCCGGATCCGGACGTCATCTCGAACGCCGGCTGGTTCGTGACCGTCAGTCGTGTGGTGCTGCCGTACGGGTTCCTGCTGGCGGTCGTCCAGTCAGCGTTCTTCGCCGCTGCCGCGCTGAAGATGATCGTCGGGCGTATGAACGAGAGCCCGACAGGCCCGCAGCTCCGCGCGACCATGGCCGATGCGCTCGACGACCCGTCGCTCGAGATCGCGTTCGCCGTAGATCGTGACGACGGCTTCGGCTTCGTCGATGCGAACGGCAATCCGATCGACCCGATGCCGGCGGCGGGTAGAACGGCCACTCCGGTCACGCAGAACGGCGACACCGTTGCGGTCGTCGTGCACGACGATGCGCTGAACACGGATCCGGAGCTCGTCGACGTCGCCGGGAACGCGCTTCTCCTCGCTGTCGAGAACGACCGGCTCCAGCGCGAGCTGCAGCTGACCAACGCGGAGCTTCGCTCCACGCGGGCGCGGATCGTGTCCGCGGGCGACTCCGAGCGCCGCAAGATCGAGCGCGACCTCCACGACGGCGCGCAGCAGCATCTCGTCGCCCTTCGCATTCGGGTGGGCCTTGCCACCGAGCTGGCCGATCCGGTCATGGCCCGCCGACTGGCCGACGTCGGCATCGAGCTCGAGGAGATCCTCGACGAGCTCCGCGACCTCGCGCACGGGCTCTTCCCACCCCTGCTCCGAGACTTCGGCCTGCACGACGCTCTCGTCAGCGTCGCGAGGCGTTCGGCACCGCCGGCGAGAGTCGAAGATTCCGGAATCGGCCGCTTCTCCGACGACACGGAGGCAGCCGTCTACTTCTGCTGCGTCGAGAGCCTCCAGAATGTCGGGAAGCACGCCGGGGTCGGAGCAAACGCGGTGGTACGCCTCTGGCAGGACGCCGGCCGACTCTGTTTCGAGATCGAGGACAACGGCGTCGGCTGTGACGTGGAGTCCGTATCGAGGTCGGGAGCCGGGTACACGAACATGGCCGATCGGATCGCCGCCGTCGGCGGAGAGCTTGCGGTGGAGTCCCGCCTCGGCGAGGGTACGACGGTTCGCGGGAGCGTTCCGCGCAGGCCCGCCCCTGCACGAGAGCTCCGTGAGCGCCGACACAAGCGTGGCACTCACCCACGAGACGGCGTAACGCCCGACAGGACTCTGTCGCGCTCGGTGTCGGAACCGCCCAGCAGGCATTGGCCCGCGTCCCGCTCGGCCACCGATCGCTCGGGCGGCCGGGCGGAGCGCGGTGGATTCGACGCTAGCCCTGCCACCGAGCCGACGGATCACCCCCTCGGGACGATGCCCGGGGTTCTCCACCGCCCTAGCCTCCCCCGCGAGCGCCGGGCCACGCCCGGATGGACGTTTGTCACGAGGCGGTCGATGGCGTACAACGGACGCGACGACGACGTGATCGCGATCGGCCCCGAAGCCGGGGCCCTCCTCGTGCCTGCTCCATGACGACCCGTTGCCGACACCGCTCTCGAGCTCGCGCGCTGGCAGTTCGCGCTGACGACGCTGTTCCACTTCATCTTCGTCCCGTTGACGCTGGGGCTGGCGCCGCTGCTCGCGGTGATGCAGACGCTCTGGCACCGCACCGGCGACGAGCGATGGCTCCGCCTGACCCGGTTCTTCGGGACGCTGTTCGTCATCAACTTCGCGATCGGGGTCGCGACGGGCCTGGTCATGGAGTTCCAGTTCGGGATGAACTGGTCTGCGTTCTCGACCTACGTGGGCGACGTGTTCGGGACACCGCTCGCGATCGAGGGGATCGGGGCGTTCATGCTCGAGGCGACCTTCATCGGCCTCTGGGTCTTCGGCTGGGACCGGCTCTCGCCGAGGGTCCATCTCGCGACGATCTACCTGGTCTGGATCGGGACGTGGCTCTCGGCCTACTTCATCCTCACGGCGAACTCCTGGATGCAGCACCCGGTCGGCTACCAGATCAACGAGCAGACCGGGCGCGCGGAGGCGAACGACATCGTCGACATCCTGACCCAGGGGTTCGTGCTCTTCGCCTGGACGCACGTCGTCCTGGCCGGGCTGGTGACGGCGAGCTTCTTCGTGCTCGGCGTGTCCTGCTGGCACCTCCTCCGCCGCCGAAACGTCGACGTCTTCCGCGCGGCGGCGAAGCTCGCGATCATCGTCGGGCTCCCGGTGTCGGTCGCCCAGCTCGGCGTCGGGAGCGAGTTCGGCGTCGCCGTCACGGACGCGCAGCCGATGAAGATCGCGGCGGTGGAGGCGCTCTGGGACACGGAGAAGCCTGCCGCGTTCTCCCTCTTCCAGATCGGGGGCTTCACCGAGGACGACCAGACGCCGTCGTTCGACATCGAGATCCCCGGCCTGCTGTCGTTCCTCGCCACCAACTCGTTCAAGAGCCAGGTGGTGGGAATGAACGAGCTCCAGAGCCAGTACGAGCAGCAGTACGGGCCGGGCAACTACATCCCGGACGTCCGCCTCGTCTACTGGAGCATGCGCGTGATGGCGTACCTCGGCACGCTCCTGGTCCTCCTCGCGCTGTGGGGCGCCTGGCTCCTCCGGCACACGAAGCTGCACGACGCGACGTGGTTCCAGCGCGCCGCGCTCGTGGCGATCGCGTTCCCGTTCCTGGCCAACTTCGCCGGCTGGATCCTGACCGAGGCAGGAAGGCAGCCCTGGGTCGTCTACGGCCTCCTCAAGACGGAGGACGCGGTCTCGGGCACCGTCAGCACGTGGACGGTCGGCCTCAGCCTGACCGTGTTCGTCTCGCTCTACGCGGCGCTCGGGCTGGTCGACTTCATCCTCATGCGCCGCTACGCGCGGCTCGACCCGCCCACCGTCGGGCGCGGCGGAGACGAGGAGGCGGCGCCCGAGCCGGCGCCCGCGTACTGAGATGACGCTCGAGATCCTCTGGTTCTGCCTGCTCGCCTTCTTCTGGACCGCGTACTTCCTGCTCGAGGGGTTCGACTTCGGCGTCGGCATGCTCCTCCCGGTTCTCGGCCGGAGCCACGCGGACCGCCGCACGATGTTCCAGTCGATCGGGCCGCTCTGGGACGGCAACGAGGTCTGGCTCGTGATCGCGGGCGGCGCGACGTTCGCCGCGTTCCCGGTCTGGTACGCGACGATGTTCTCGGGCTTCTACCTCGCCCTCCTCCTCATCCTCGCCCTCCTCATCGTGCGCGTGCTCTCGTTCGAGTGGCGCGAGAAGGCGGATGGCCCGCGGTGGAGGTCGTTCTGGACCTGGATGAACACCGTCGGGTCGATCGGAGCCCCGTTGCTCTGGGGCATCGCGCTCTCCAGCCTGCTGCACGGCGTCCCGATCGCCTCCGACCAGAGCTACGCCGGCGACTTCGCCGACCTGTTCAGCGTGTACACCGTCCTGGCAGGGATCGCGGTCTGCCTGCTCTTCGCGCTCCACGGCGCGGTCTTCCTCAGCCTCCGCACGCTCGGTGACCTCCGCGAGCGCGCGCAGCGAACGGCGGCGCGCCTCGCGCCGGTCGCGGCGGTCGTCGGCGCCGCCTTCCTCGTCTGGACGCTCGTCGTCGCGGGCGACGTGAACGACAAGGGGCTGTTCCCGGGGATCGTCCCCGCCGCCGTCGCCGCGATCGCCGCCGTCGCCGCGGTCGTGCTCACGAGGGCCGCCAACGAGCGATGGGCATTCGCCGCCACCGCGACCGCGATCGGCGCGGTCGTCGTGACGCTCTTCGTCAGCCTGTACCCGCGGGTGATGGTGTCGGATCCCGACTTCGGGAACAGCCTCACGGTCGAGAACGCCTCGTCGGCGCACTACTCGCTCACCGTGATGACGGTCGTCGCCGTCGTTCTCCTCCCCGTCGTGCTGCTCTACCAGGCGTGGACGTACCACGTCTTCCGCGCCCGCCTCGGCGGCGAGGAGGTGGGAAGCCCCGTCGACCTGCTCGCGCCGAAGAGCGGCGGCTAGCCGGCGAGCGCCGGTTCCTGCGGGACGAGCTGCTCGAGGAAGGCGCAGGTGCGCTGGTCCTGCCAGAGCGGCGAGCGGCCGAGGCGGAGGACGAGGCGCTCGCCGAGGTCCGGGATGTCGACGGTCGCGCCGACCGCGGGAATCGCGCCCGTGAGGTGGATGAGCCGGTACCCCGTCGTGGTCGAGGCGAAGGCGACCCAGCCGAACGACGGCTGCGACTCGGGCTGCACGACAGCGATGGGCAGGCTGGTCACGACCGACACCGGGGCCGCGGGACGCTCGGGGACAGCCTCGACGGCAGGAGGCTCGGGCGCACTCTCGGCGATGGCCTCGAGCACGGTCGCGGGCTCCTCGAGACGCGGCGCGATCGGGACGACGGTGGCCTCGGGCGCGGCTTCCCCCTGCGGCGTCGCCGCCTCGAGGGCCGCCTGATCGAGGGCCGCGGCCTGCTCCGCGAGAGCGCCCGCGAGCTCGAACTTGCTGATCGACCCCTGCGCGACGAGCGCCTCGCCGACCCGCTCGCCGGTCTCGCGCTGACGCGCGAGCGCCTGCTCGAGCTGCTCCGGCGTGACGAAGCCGCGCTCGACGAAGATGTCCCCCAGCCGTCGCCAGGACTCGTTCGACGCCGGATCGGTGTCCGCCCCCGAACGGCCGAACTCGGCCCACTGCTCGGCGACGACGCTCGCAAGCTCGTGACGCGAGACGCCGAAACGCTCGACGAGGATCTGGCCGAGCTGCTGTCCGGTCTCGCGCTGGATCTCGAGCGCGACGCGGATCTGGCTCTCGGAGAGAAGGCCCCGCTCGACGAACACCGTGCCGATCAGGCGGGCGGTGAGGGTCTCGGCGACGTTCACCCTCCCCATATCGGCTGTCCCTCGTTCGAGCTATAGAGGGAATCGGGCCAAACGTGTATGGGCGCTCAGTGACGCTCGGCGAGGCCGTGCTCGTGCGCGAACACGACCGCATGAACGCGGTCGCGAAGCCGCAGCGTCGCGAGGATGCGGCCGACGTCCTGGTCGACGAGCTCGACGTCCACGTCGTCCTCCTCCGCGATCTCGGCGTTCGACTGCCCCCGCGCGACGCGGGCGAGCAGCGAGAGGTCATCGGGGGTGAGCTCATCGACCTCGGGCGGCCGCTCGCCGCCGTCCGTTCGGCGCGTGAACTCCGCCACGACGCGGCACGTCACCTCGGGTGAGAGCAGGGCGTCGCCCGCCGCGACGGTGCGGATCGCCTCGACGAGCTCCTCCGGAGGCGTGTCCTTCAGGAGGAACCCGCTCGCGCCGGCGCGGAGCGCCTCGTAGACGTACTCGTCCAGGTCGAAGGTCGTGAGGATCAGGATCCGGGCGCCCGACTCGTTCCGCTCGAGCAGCTTCCGGGTCGCCTCGAGCCCGTCGACCTTCGGCATGCGGACGTCCATGAGGATCACGTCGGGGCTCGTCTCGCGCGCGGCGAGCACGGCCTCGAGCCCGTCCGCCGCCTCGCCGACGATCTCGAAGCCGTCCTCGGCCTCGAGGATCATCCGGAAGCCGTCGCGGACGAGCGCCTGGTCGTCGGCGATCAGGACGCGCGTCGTCACGCGTCCTCCCCGAACGGCAGGTGCGCGCGGACGACGAAGCCGCCGCCGTCCCGCGGGCCGGAGTCGACCGTGCCGCCGACGAGCGCGACGCGCTCCCGCAGCCCCGCGAGCCCGTGGCCGCCGCCGCCGTTTCCCGGCTCCGACCGGCCGTCGTTGGCGATCTCGAGCTCCAGCGCGTCCGCGAGCCAGCGCACCGTCACCCACGCGTGCGCCGGGCCGGCGTATCGCAGCGCGTTCGTCAGCGCCTCCTGGATCACGCGGTACGCGGAGAGGTCGACGCCGGGCGCCAGCTCCTGCGGCTCGCCCTCGATCTCGAGCTCGACCGGCAGGCCGGCCTCGCGCACCGTCCCGACCAGCACGTCCACCGTTCGCATCGACGGCTGCGGCGCGAACTCGGGCATCGCGCCCTGCTCGCGGAGCAGGCCGACGAGGCGCCGCATCTCGGTGAGCGCCTCGCGTCCCGTCGCCTCGATCACCTCGAGCGCCTGCCGCTCGCGCTCCTGCTCCGGGCGGAGCAGCCGACGGACCGCGCCGGCCTGCACCGTCATCACCGAGACGGAGTGCGCGACGACGTCGTGGAGCTCGCGCGCGATCCTCCGGCGCTCCTCGGCGACGGCACGGTCTGCCGCGGCGACCGGGTCCTGCTCGGGCTGATGCGCCGTTTCCATCCGGGGGACGCTAGCGCTACGGTGGCCGCCGTGGAGGTGCAGCGGGTCGACGACGGGCTCTGGCACTGGACGGCGCCGCATCCCGAGTGGAAGCCCGGCGACGACTGGGAGCGGGACGTCGGGTGCGTGTACTGGGAGGCGGGCGACGCGGTCGTGCTCGTCGATCCACTCGTGCCGACGGGCGAGGCGGACCGCGCCCGGTTCCTCGAGGCGCTCGACCGCGACGTCGAGCGCGTGGCGCTGCCCGTCGCGATTCTCCTCACGTGCGAGTGGCACGGCCGCAGCCAGGCGGAGCTCGCCGAGCGCTACGACGCCCGGGTCTTCACGCCGCCGACGGCCGAGCGGCTGCCGGGCGACGCGACCGCCCTCGACGTGCCCGAGGAGGTCGTCTACTGGCTTCCGGAGGCGCGGGCGCTCGTTCCGGGCGACACGCTGCTCGGGACGCCCGACGGTCTCACCCTCTGCCCGGCGTCCTGGTTCGACGACCGCGGCAGCATCGACGAGCTCGCCCGGAGCCTTGCGCCGCTCCTCGACCTGCCGGTCGAGCGGGTGCTGACGACGCACGGGCCGCCCGTTCTCGCGGACGGCCACGCCGCGCTCGCCCGCGCGCTCGCAGCCGCGGCCTAGCCGCCGGCGTAGACCGCGAGCGCGTCGAGCACGTTGCGCAGCCGGAGCCCCTCGTCCGTGAGGATGTACTCGACGCGGGGCGGGCGCGCATCGATCACGCGCCGCTCCAGCAGGCCGGCGTCCTCGAGCTCGAGGAGCCGCTGCGCAAGCGTCCGCGGCGGGATCTCCCCCACCGCCTGCTTGAACTCGTTGAAGCGGCTCGCGCCCTCGACGGACGCCCAGAGGATCGAGACCGTCCAGCGGCCCTCGAGGAGGCCCGCCGCACGGCGGACCTCCTCGGGTACGGGTGTGCACTGCCGACAGCGCATCAGAGCGTGGCGTGGTGCTGCGTGGCCGGCGTCGGCTCGAGCGCGATGCCGAGCACCTCGTCGAGCGACATGACCGGATGGAACCGGAGCTCGTCGCGCACGTGCTCGGGCACGTCGTCGAGGTCGGCGCGGTTCCGCTCGGGGATCACCACGTCGGTGAGCCCGGCCGCGTGCGCGGCGAGCACCTTCTGCTTGAGGCCGCCGATCGGGAGAACGCGCCCCTGGAGCGTCAGCTCGCCGGTCATGCCGACCGTGTGCTTCACCGGCCGCCCCGAGAGGAGCGAGGCGAGCGCGGTCGCCATCGTGATGCCCGCGCTCGGGCCGTCCTTCGGGATCGCGCCGGCCGGCACGTGGACGTGGAACTTCCGGTCGAAGTCGGGCTGCTCGATTCCGAGTCGGTCGGCCTGCGAGCGAACGGCGGAGAGCGCGATCTGCGCGGACTCCTTCATCACGTCGCCGAGCTGGCCGGTGAGCACGAGCCCCTCGCCGGGGATCGACGTCGCCTCGACGAAGAGCACGTCGCCGCCGGTGATGTTGACCGCGAGCCCGGTCGCGACGCCCGGCACGGCCGTCCGCTCCGCCGCCTCGCGGAAGAACTTCTGGCGGCCGAGAGCGTCACGCACCGACTCGATGTCGACCTCGACGGGCGGCTCCACCACGTCGGTGACGATCTTCGTCGCGGTCTTGCGCAGGATCGACCCGAGCTCGCGCTCGAGCTGACGGACACCCGCCTCGCGCGTGTACTCCGAGATCACCGTCTCGAGGACGTCGTCCGAGACCGCGACCTCCTCCTCGTGGAGGCCGGCCCGCTCGCGCTGCCGCGGCCAGAGGTAGCCGCGGGCGATCGCGACCTTCTCGTCCGAGGTGTATCCGTCGAAGCGGATCACCTCCATGCGGTCGAGAAGCGGCCCGGGGATCGTCTCCGCCATGTTGGCGGTCGCGATGAAGAAGACCTGCGACAGGTCGACCTCGACGTCGAGGTAGTGGTCGCGGAACGTCGAGTTCTGCGCCGGGTCGAGCACCTCGAGCAGCGCGGCGGACGGGTCGCCACGCCAGTCGGCGCCGACCTTGTCCACCTCGTCGAGGAGGATCACGGGGTTCATCGTCTTCGCGTCGCGGAGGGCGCGGACCAGCCGGCCCGGCAGCGCGCCGATGTACGTCCGCCGGTGGCCGCGGATCTCGGCCTCGTCGCGGAGGCCGCCGAGCGACATCCGGACGAACTCGCGGTTGAGCGCCTTCGCGACCGACTCGCCGATCGAGGTCTTGCCCGTGCCGGGAGGCCCGATCAGCGTCAGGATCGCGCCCGCGCGCTTGTCGACCTCGATTCCGCGCTCCTTGCGCAGCTTCGCGACGGCGATGTACTCGACGATCCGGTCCTTCACGTCCTCGAGGCCCGCGTGGTCGGCGTCGAGCACCTCACGTGTGCGCTCGGGGTCGAGCACCTCCTCGGAGGTGACGCCCCAGGGCACCGCGAGGAGCCAGTCGATGTAGCTGCGGATCATCTGCGACTCGGGCGAGCTCTCGCCCATCCGCTCGAAGCGGGCGAGCTCCTTGTCGGCCTGCTCGCGCACGGCCTCGGGCATCCCCGCCTCCTCGATCTTCGTCCGGTACTCCTCGACGACGGACGCGTCGTCCTCGCCGAGCTCCTTCCGGATCGAGTCCATCTGCTTGCGGAGGAGGTACTCGCGCTGCTGCTTCTCCATGCCCGCGTTGACGTCCTCGCGGATCCGCTGCCGGATCTGCATCGTCGAGAGCCGCTCGCGCTGGAACGCGAGAGCGAGCCCGAGCCGCTCGGCGATGTCCACGGTCTCGAGCAGCTGCACCTTCTGGGCAAAGCTCAGATCCGGCGCGTAGCCCGAGGTGTCCGCGAGCGCGCCCGGCTCCGTGATGGAGCGGACGAATGCCTGGATGCGCCCGTCGTCGCCGCGCAGCTCGAGGATCTCCTCGACGACCGCGCGGTACTCCGTCTCGAGCTCGCGGATCTGCTCGTCGGTGCGCTCGCTGTCGCGGCGCTCCTCGACCTCGACGAAGAGCCGCCCGCTCGGGTCGGTCTCGGCCGCGCCGGCGACTCCACGGTGCAGCCCCTCGAGCGCGACCGCGGTCGAGCCGCCGGGAAGCCGGACGCGGTCGGTGACGCGCGCCACCGTGCCGACGGCGGCGTACTCGCCGTCGTGCTTGGGAACGAGCAGCACGCGCTCCTCATCGCCGACGTCGACCGTCAGCGTCACGTTCATCTGGGGGAAGACGACGATGTCGTCGAGTGGGACGAGCAACAGCTTGCTCACGACGGGGTTCACGCTCCTCGTGTCAGTCGTGTCAGTCACGTCAGTTGGTATCAAAAATATAGCTACTCGCGTCTGGTGCGTGCGGATCTTGATCCCACCCGAACCGAAGGTTCACAAAGCCCTCTCAGATGTCCGCTCCAATGGGGCACGAGCCATTCAGCGATCCCAACCCGCCTCCCACGGATCGCAGGATGGGCAGGCAGCGCACTCCGAGGGCGCTCGCCGGCTCGTAGCGAGGGCGCCCCCCGGCGCCCTCGCGCTCTTTCCGCTCTAGCCGCGGAAGCGGCGAAAGGCCGCGTCCGCGATCCGGCCCGCGAGCACGTCCGAGCGGACTCCCGCGTCGCCCGCGCGGTGGGTCATCACGGCGGCGACGAACAGGCCGCCTCGCCAGACGATCAGCCCCGCGTCGTGGCGCGCCGCGTTCACCCAGCCGGCCTTGTGCATGAGGACGACGCCCGTGGCGCTTGCCGACGAGGCGCCCGAGCTTCTCGCGGTCGCGTCCGTGTGCGAGCACGTAGAGGAGGTACCGCGACTCGGCGGGGCTGACCCCCGCGCGTGACGTCAGCGGCCCGAGCCCGCCGCTTCCGAGCCAGATCGCGCGAAACAGCCGCGCGAGGTCGAGCGCCGTCGTCGCCTTCCCGATCCCCCACGACGGCTGCGCGACGACGTCGAGCGGCACGCCGCGCGCGGCGATGTCGCGTGTCGGGGCCGGCACGAGCGAGGTGCCGAGGATGTAGCCGCCGTACATCTCGGTGCGCTCGAGGCCGATCGACCGCATCGTGGCGTTGACGACGGCGCCGCCGCCGCTCGTCGAGCCGCCGAGCAGGACGAGCATGCGGTTCGCCGCCTCGTTGTCGGACGGGATCAGCATCGCCCGGAACAGCCGGTCGAGGTGGCTGCCCGGGGCGGGCGGCCGTTCGAGGCGGGTGAGCAGCGTCACCCCGATCGCGAGCTTGAGCGTCGACGCCGCCGGGAACGTCGCGCGCGCGTTCCACGCGGCGCCGGCTCCGGTGGCGAGGTTCTCGACGTAGGCCGCGGACGTGCCCGGATAGGCGCGCGTCAGCCGGAGCACGTCACGCTGGAGCCGGGGGTCGAGACGGAGGGGTCGCACCCGCGGGCGAGCCGCGCGCGGGAGCCCGAAGACGTGGTCGACCGTTCGGCCCGCCCGGCGTCCGCTTCGATCGATCGTCTCCACCCGGACGCGTGTGTCGCGCGGGGGAAGGGGGACGTCGACGGAGAACGTCGTCCCGCCGCGGAGCCGCAGTGCGCGCACGATGCGACCGTCGACACGGATGACGACGCGCCGCGTTCCCGGCGCGACGCTGCCCTGGACGAGGCCGTACGAGACCTGGTACGCCGCCGGCCGCTCGACGACCGGAGGCCGTGGCGGCGTGGCCGGGGGCGGCGGCGTGTCGATCACGGACGAACCGTAGCCTTGTCGCTCATGGCGCCGATCCTCGCCCACCTCGACCTCGACGCGTTCTACGCGGCGGTCGAGGAGCTCGAGGACCCGTCGCTCCGCGCCCGTCCGCTCGTGGTGGGCGGCGACCCTCGGGGACGAGGTGTCGTGGCGACGGCGAACTACGTCGCGCGGCAGTACGGGATCCGCTCGGCGATGAGTGCGGCCGAGGCCATGCGCCGCTGCCCCGAGGCGGTCTTCGTGCGGCCCCGCCACAGCCTCTACCGGCAGTACTCGCTGGCCGTCTGGTCGGCGATCGGCGAGGTCGTTCCCCGCGTCGAGCGCACCGGGCTGGACGAGGGCTACCTCGACCTCGGATCGGTGCTGACGTCGTTCTCCGGGGCGCGACGCCTGGCGGAGGCGGTGCAGGTCGCGGTCCGCGGCGCGACGTCCCTCTCCTGCTCGCTGGGCGTGTCGACGGCAAAGGTCGTCTGCAAGGTCGCCTCCGAGCGCCGCAAGCCGGGCGGGATCACGGTCGTGCCCCCGGGACGCGAGGCCCGGTTCCTCGCTCCGCTCGCGACCCGCGTCCTGCCGGGTGTCGGCCCGCGCGCGGAGGAGCGGCTGGCCGCCGCGGGCATCGTCACGATCGGAGGGCTCGCGTCGCTCTCGGACGTCGCGCTGCGCGCCGTGCTTCCCGGCCAGGTGGGACGGCTGCTCCGCGACCGCGCGCGGGGAATCGATCCACGCGACCTCGAGCTCGACGCGGAGCGGGTCTCGATCTCGACGGAGGAGACCTTCGAGCGCGACCTCGTCGACCGGGCGGCGCTCCATGCCGAGCTGCGGCGCATGGCGGGGGAGGTCTCGTCGTACCTGCGCCGTGACGGCCTCTCGGCCCGGACGGTGACGGCGAAGCTCCGCTACGCCGACTTCTCGCTCCGCTCGCGCTCGACGACGCTCCAGACGCCGATCGACGAGCCCGAGCGCATCGGCGACCTGGCCTGCGAGCTCCTCGACCGCGGCCTCCGCGACCGTCCCGGCGCGCTCCGGCTCGTCGGCGTGGGCGTCTCGGGCCTCACGACCGTGCGGCAGCTGACGCTCGACGAGCTCTGACGCTCAGCCGCGAAGCAGCGGGCGCGTCAGGCACGTCGGCCCGCCGTCTCCCTTGCGGGAGATCTCGTCGCCGCGATAGGTGACGACGTCGACGCCGGCTCGCTCCATGCGGCGGCGCGTCTCGTCGTTGCCCTCGAGCGCCAGTGCACGCCGCGGCCCGAGCGCGAGCACGTTCGTCCCCTGCGTCTCGAACTCGTCGTCGGGCACCTCGACGACCTCGATGCCGCGCTCCGCGAGCAGCCACATGAGCCGCGTCGGCGCGATCCGGGAGTAGACGAGCGCCAGGTCGCGGTCGAGCGGCGAGATGAACGACATGAGGTGCATGACCTCGCCCGCGCCGTTCCAGTGCGGGAGGTCGAAGGCGATCACCTCGACCCCCGGGAACGCGCCGCGAGAGCATCGATCGCCGCGGGGTTCGTGCGGTAGCCGATCCCGACGAGGAGCGTCTGCCCGTCCAGCCAGACGGTGTCGCCTCCCTCGACGGTGGCGGGAAGCTCGATCCGCGCCGCGATCGGGACGCCGGCCGCCTCCAGCGCGGCGGTGGTCGCCTCCGGCTCCCGCCGGCGGCCCTCCTTTCCGGGAGGAGGAGCACCGCGCCGTCAGGCCCGACGAGCGTCGGGTCGTACGTTAGATCGCGTCCGGGTTCCCGCGGTCGTGCTCGGAGACGACGACCTCCGCGCCCGCGCTCTCGAGCAGCGCGCAGAACACCTCGTGCTCGGCCTGCGCGGCGGCGACGTCGGGCGCGGCGCGCCATCCGTACGCCTGCCAGGCCGCGGCGTCCTCAGGCAGGGGGCGCCGGACGAGAACCCGCCGAAGGTCGCCCCACATCGATGCGCTGCCGTACCCCTCACGGCGCGGCACGCTACCCGACGGCGTTCGCCGGCCGCCTGCCCTCCAGGAGGACGGCGCGGAGCGCCTCGACGCACAGCATGCCCATCGCGA
>CAVQHL010000001.1:0-67884 GCA_963712255.1 uncultured Actinomycetes bacterium | reverse complement strand
GTGACGAGATCACGGCTCGCCACCTCGCGAACCGGCATCCCCTTCGGGTCTTTCCCCTTCGCGACTGCTCGGATGACGATGTCACGATCAGTGACCATCCCGGCCAACTGCTCACCGTCGAGAATCGGGAGAGAGCCGACGTCCTCGGACGCCATCAGCTGCGCAGCCTCGACCACCGGTGTCTCCGGGGTCACGCAGCGTGGACGATCAGTCATAACCTCATGGACTTTCTTCGGCCCCATGACGCCTCCTTCGGTGTCGTTTCCGAACCGGAGGGTTACCCGCGCTGTGCCCAGCGAAACCGGCGGTCGAGCAAGGCCGGGCGTCCTGCCCGTGCAGCCAGAGGAGGCGGCCACGTAGGCGCTACTCGGGCCGAAGACGGGAGTCTCTGGACTCGTGCCTCGTGACCAGGCCCCACCATCATTGAGGGGCGCGAGGGGGTGGGCACCCTCCAGCCGGTCACTGGGTCGCGTGCGCGCGCGTACGCACGATAGGGAGCGGTAGGCGTCGCGACGAGGGGATGTTCGGGGGCCAGGTCGGCTCGTCAGAAGCGAGCGCCGCGCGCGCGCAGCTTCGACTCTGCGTCGGGGAGGAAATCGTTCAGTGCATCGAGGAGGTCGGCGGGCGAGGCCACGCGATACGCGTTGCGTACGACGAACGACCGAAGCGCACAGTCGATCGTCTTCGGGTCGCCGAGGCTCGCGAGCGCCTGCACCGTCTGCACGTAGACGCCGAGCCTGAGCTTCTCGAACCCGCGCCCGTCGAAGAAGCGCATCGGTTCGCCGAGTCGATTGCGGACGTCGGTCGGGATCGAGTCCCCGAGGAACGCGCCGAGCGTCTGCAACGGCCCAGTCTCCGCCCACGACGCGAGGCCCTCGCTGACCCACGGGTCGCGGGACTGGTTGTTGCCGACGAGCTCCTGGAACCACTGGTGTGCGGTCTCGTGCGGGATGAGGACGGCGCTGGAGTCGCCGACGAATCCGATGGTCGAGAACGCCGTGCCGGCCAGCGACGTGTGGTCGCCCGAGACGACCAATGAGTACGTCGGCCAGGGGTAGCCACCGTAGCGCTGTGCGTAGAACTTGAGCGAGCGCCGCGTCTCGTCGACGAACGGTTGGATCGGGGTCGGGAACCGTGCTCGATGCCCACCACGACAGCGATCGGATCGGGCGCGCGAACGACCGTCCGAACAACGTCGAACGCGCCGACTGCCATCGCGAAGCTCCGCACGGCCCGTGCGCGCCAGTGCCCCGCGGTGACCTCCGAGCCAGTCGCAAGAACGCGGAGGCCGCGCGGTGGCGTAAGCCGGACGTCGAAGTCGGCGATCGGTGAGGTCGGCCACACCGAGGCGAGATGACGGAGCGGTGCGTCCAGCGCCCAGCCAGAGCCATCCCATGCCAACACCGGGTGGAATGCAACGAGCCGGGCCGGGCGGCCGCCGCGAAGAGCGAGCCCCGCGCGCTTCGAGAGGCGGAGCCGCCACGGCATCGAGACGGTCACTCGTTCCCCGGTTGCGACCGGGCGTCGAACGACGAGTGTCGTCGGATCGGGGCGCGACGTCTCGAGCGTCCGGCCGGCGGAGGTCACGGGTCCCACGGTGAGACGCGCCCCCCCGCCGAAGGCGGCGGCATTTGGCCAGAGCCGGAAGACGAGACGATCGGTCGCGACCGGGGGTGCGAACGTCAGTGAAAGGCTCCCCGTGAGGTCAGTCACGTCGCGGTTCGGCCGCACGGACAGCCGGTACAAGGGGCGGCCGGCCGGAGCTGGAGGAAGCCGGGCGGAGACCTGACAGGTCGGCGAGTCGGCGGCGTCGGCGTCCGTCGCCGCCGTCGGGACGGAGAGTGTCGCGACGAGAGCCGCGACAAACACGAAGCGGCGGCTCACAACGACTCGACGGTACGCCGCGTGACGACGCCGGTCAACCGGGCGTCGCGACCAGCCCCCACCGCGATGACAACGTCGACGGGTGGCGGGGCCGGCTACGACGACCGAGCCTCCGAGTCGGGGGTCGCGCGGGATCGCTGATGGATAGACGCGTCGCGACGTCGTGTTGGACGCCTTGTCAGATCACGGGTGCTCGATGCTCCGGCCGACCGGGGTAATCCCGCGTGCGCGTACGCGCGTAGGAAGGAGGTAGGCGTTCGCGACGGGGCCGTCCCGCGACAAGTGGATAGTCGGCGGTGAGCTGGGGTCACGAGGCGTCTATTCATGCGGCTCAGGTGATGTGAGGTCATCTCAGATCGGCTGAGTTGGCCCGCAAATTGGCCCGCAATTTCGCCCGCACGGGCGCCTATGATCTGAATCAGCCGGTGCGCGGTCTCCACTCGGACGGGCCTGCGACAACGACGCGGTAGCCGTCCGGGTCGCGGAGCCAGAGCTCCTGCTGCCGCGCGTTCGGGTTCGTGTGGACGTCACGCTCAATCTGGGCTCCCATCCTCCGTGCTCGCTCGACGGCTGCGCCGAAATCAGCCACCTCGAACCAGACGAGGAGGCCGTTGCCGAGCGGCACGTCCTCGGAGGCCAGTGGGCCGTGGTGATCCATCACATCCAGACGGTGGATCTGCAAGAGGATCTCGCCGCCCGACACGACCTGCTCGTACTCGTCCCCTCCGTGGCCGCTCTCCACTCCGAGGAGTTGCGTGTAGAAGCGGCTCGACGCTGGCACGTCGCGAGAGACGATGAGCGGTTGCGGCCAGATCGACGCGCTCACACGGCCACTCTAGAGCCAGTCGTCAGCCGGTCGGGAGCGTTCAGAGCTTGGCGGCGAGCTTCGAGTGCCCTCGGCAATCAGTAGTGCATCGTTCGCGCCGCGTCTGTTGCGCACCAACGCGTCGTCTGGTGCGTGGGCACCCGATGGAAAGCGGATCGCGTACGCGGACGACAAGGGCAGCATTCATGTCTTCGAACTCGCAAGCCGCCACGACCGAACGCTCGATGTGAGGCCGTGCCGCAACCCGTCGTTTGAAACCGGCTACTGCGACAACGTCGACTGGCGATAGCAAGTAGCCCGCTGCAACTCGCTGTCTCGTGAGAGTTCGAGGGCCGCATGCTGGCCTCGGGGCCGGGTGAACCGTGGTAAGAGCCGAGGCGTCCGGCGTTCAGCCCCACCCGGCCCACTCTCCGTAAGCGCCCATACCATCGGCCGGACGTGAGTCTGGACTCGCTACTACAGCAGTTGAACGCTGCGCGTTGGGAAGACCGCGTTGATGCCGTCAATAGGCTCGCGGCGCTCGACGATTGGCGGGTTCGGGCCGCCCTCGTAAGCGCGTTGTATGACGAAACCGGAGCTGTGACGGAAGCCCGCGACCGAGGCGATGATCGCCTCGGATGATTTGAGCTATGTCGCGCCGCTACTTGAAGCCTTAGAGCAGGCGGAGGACTATCAGTCCGACGTCATCTGGGATCACGTCTTGTGGTTATGGGGCAAGCCTGTAGCCGACGAGGTGTACCGCCAGGCGACGGTAACCCGTCCTGGTGGCACTAGCCACTAGTGACGTTGGTCACCGAGGCGCGTCCGGCGTTCAGGCATCGCTGCGATCAGCGCCAGGAGCACTGCCTCCTGCCTCGACGCGGAGGCCAGGATGGCTTGTCACCTGGCGTTCGGCCATCCCCGACCCACTGAGACCCGCGGTCCGGATCACGAAGCATCGGCGTACCGCACGAGGCGTAGCCTCGCGGGAAACCTCGCTTCGCCCGTGATTCCGTAATCGCGCTCGAGACGATCCGGGATCGTCTGGTAGCTCCGCGCGTTGGGGTCGCCCTCATCGATCAGAAGCCATGCTCGGTCGTGTACCCACCACTTGCCAATCGCGGCAACGCCCACTGCCGCGAGGAGCAACAGCGCCGGAAGGGAGACGAGCAGATAGCGAAAGACGAACAGCGGATCGATCGTCGCGGAGATCACGAGCGCGAGCACAATCGGCAGCACTAGCCAGGCACTGACGAATTCGAAAGCCCAGCTGGCCAGATCTCCTCGTCGCCACGTAACGACGCAGCCAGCGAGCGCGGCGAGCACGTATAGGGCGGCAAGTGGTCGATTCGAGCCCGCGTACCAGTAGAAGAGGTCGGGCACGTCGCTTAGCGCGGTCGCCTGGTCGGTCGTGCGTCCCGTTTCGCCGCCCGAGATGTAGAGGGCGACCGGAACCAGCGCGACGGCAATCGCACCTGCTGTGACCGCGACGGTCGTACGGGGCAGGGCGAGTCGCCGTCCTTGCTGCCACCAACGAGACAGCGTGCGCGAGAAGAACGAGGGCCGCGAAGAAGTGCGCGTATACGGATAGCACTGCGGTCACTCCGTACGCAGCCCAAAAGATTCGGCGCTGTGGTTGTGACGTTGCGCGCACCAGAAAATACGACGCGCCGAGGACGAGGAGCAGCGTGAGCGAGTAGCTGCGCGCCTCTCTCGCGTAGGAGTAGAGCGCCGTGTTGAGCGCAAGCAGAACCGCAGCGACGACGCCGACGCGCCGGGAGAACAGGCGCGCGCCGACTGCATAAAGCGCCGGCACCGTCATGACCGCGAAGAGCACGGAGAGCATGCGGATCGTCGCCTCGCTCGATCCGAGCGCAGAGATCCAGGAATTGAGAAGCACGTGATAGAGAGCCATGTTCATCTCCTCCCGGGAGATGAAGCGCCAAAGATCACCCGCTCCCAGACCGGCGATGTGGACACTGATCGCCTCATCGATCCACAGGCTGCGCGCGCCGAGTGATCGCGCCATCGTCAGACCACAGGCGACCGCTGCTGCGACGACGACGACATGCTCGATGGCCGGACGACGCAGTCGGGCGCCTGCCCGTGGCCTCGTGTGCGGTGGGTGGGTTGAGCTCACGGCACCCGAGATCCGATAGGAGAGCCTCCCGGGACGGACAACATCTACCTGCCGACCCGGCGGATCGGACACGCGGAGTTCGGCGCTGTCGCATCGCCGGAGCGTAGGGGATCGGCCTCGCCTCGCGCTCACGCCCTCCACTCCTCGAGTAGGTGACACCGAGAGCGTAGGTCCGAAGGGCTCGGGGGTCCCAGTCGGTCCGCGTGGCGCCCCGGTATTACGTCGTCTGGCGATGGTCTGGCGAGAGCACGCTCGCGCACCGAGCTCTGGCTTCCCTCGACGGGTTGGCCGGGCCGCCTCACCTATTTGTCGAGCTGCGTGAGCCTCCGTTCCGCACTTCCGTCGGCTTTCACGATGTACACCTCTCTGTTGCGGAGGAAGGCGATCGTCCGCCCGTCGGGTGACCACGCGAACCAACGCAGTTTCGCCGCATTGCGTGTCAGCCGTCGCAGCCCGCTCCCGTCGGCGTTCACGACGTAGAGGTCTGAGTTCACCCGGCCGATTCCGAACCTCCTGAAGGCGATCCGGCGGCCGTCCGGCGACCATGCGGGATCGCCCTCGGTGGCTTTGGCTGCCACCCGCCGAGCGTTGCTTCCGTCGGCGTTCGTGACCCAAAGTCCGAGTTTGGTTGGGTTCCGGGCCTCAGGCGGGCTATGGGGCACCGAAACGGCGGCGATCCGCTGCCCGTCGGGCGACCACACTCCGTCGAGCGCGATGTTCCTATTAGTCCATATTCGTGCCTCATGCAGCTTTTTGCTCCCGCTGCCGTCGGCGTACACGAGATACCCCCCGTACCGGATGGTCTTCCCGTCCGCCGACCAGCTTGGATTCAACGCGTGCCCCCGGACTGTCGTCAGTCGCCGCAGCCCGCTCCCATCGGCATTGACG
Organism: uncultured Actinomycetes bacterium; assembly: GCA_963712255.1. Classification (GTDB taxonomy): domain Bacteria; phylum Actinomycetota; class Thermoleophilia; order Gaiellales; family Gaiellaceae; genus Gaiella. The sequence goes on along the minus strand of CAVQHL010000001.1, from coordinate 62,167 downwards.
ACGTAGAGGTACGTCCCACCGCACCGCCACCGCGGGTCGCCTGGCCTCGGCATGCACTCCTGGACAAACGCAATCGCCCGGCCGTCAGGCGACCAGGCCGGATCGCGATCGGCCGACGGAGTCCGCGTCAGGTTGCGCAGCCCGCTCCCGTCGGCGTTCATCACATAGATCTCGGAGTTGCCGTCGCGGCGGCTGACGAACGCGAGCTTCCGTCCGTTGGGCGACCAGCTGGGATGGCTGTCGCTCGCCGGTTGCTCGGTCAGGTTCTCCTGCGCGCTGCCGTCGGCGTTCATCACGTAGATCTCGGAGTTGCCATCGCGTTCGCTGACGAACGCGAGCTTCCGTCCGTCGGGCGACCACGCAGGTGTCTGCACGTCGCCCCGCGCGGACTTGCCAGAGATCAACTCGAGGAAGTGATCCCCGATCGCGACTGCGGGTGCAACGAGAAGCCCGGCGACAACGATCATCGCGGCGATCGCGACAACACGCCGGGACGGCAACCGCGTGCGGCCATCTGGACGGCGATCGCTCGCCTGCAGCTCGCCTCCGTTCAGTCGTCGCCAGACCTCGGCCCGCGCTGCGTCCGCGTCGGCCGGCTCGTCGGCGGCGAGTCTCCGAAGTAGCGTCAGCTCATCCACGTTCATGACTCCTTCCTGGTGACGATCGCGAGCTGACCGCTGCTCACGCTGCTATCCCCGAGGCTCTCGCGCAGCGCGCGACGCGCACGATGAATCCTCGAACGGACCGTCCCGATCGGGATGTCCAGAGCCGTTGCCACTTCCTCGTACGTCAGCTCCGCCCATGCGAAAAGCAGCAGTGCCTCCCGGTCGCGAGCATCGAGTCGAACGAGAGCATCGACGAGGCCTGCTCTCATAAGCGTTTCGGATTCAGGGTGGCCGTTCGGCCCAGCCACGTCGGACTGACGCTCGAGGGCTGCGTACGCACGGAGCCGGCGTTGCTCGGCACGGTGATGGTGGCGGATCACGTTGTTCGCGATACCGAACAGCCATGGTCGAGCGTCTCGTGCGGGATCCATGCGGTCGATGCTTCGCAAGGCCTGCGCGAACGTCTCGGCGGCGATGTCGGTCGCGGCGTCGCGCCCGACTCGGCTTGAAGCGAACCGGTAGATCGGATCGAAGTGATCTGCGAATAGCGTCGCGATCGCAGCTGCATTCCGAGAGCGCCGGAACATCACCTTGTACTTTCCCGCACGCGGTTCGAAGGTTCACAGGGTCTGATCGTGCGCACTTGAGTGCGCCCCTAAAGCTCGAGGGACATTCCCGAGCACTCGCCCAGGCGAGAGGACTGTCGCCTGCGCGACTGGCTAACGTCCCGTCGTGCTCCATTACGAGGTCATCGGCGACGGCTCACCCGTCGTTCTGCTCCACGAGGGAATCGTCGACTCACGCAGCTGGTCGAAGGTCGTGCCCCTGCTCGCGCCGCACCACACCGTCGTCACCTACGACCAGCGGGGCTACGGCCGCTCACCCCGCCCCGACGGGCCGTACTCCCTGGTCGACGACCTCGCCTGGGTGCTCGGCGCCGCGGGGCTCGATCGGACCACGCTCGTCGGCACGTCGCGCGGCGGCCGGATCGCGATCGACTTCACGCTCGAGCACCCCGACCGGGTGAGCGCGCTCGTTCCGGTCGCAGCGGCGATGTCGGGCCACTCGCTCGGCCTGACCTTCCCCGAGGAGCTCGAGCGCGCGGCGGAGCGGGCCGAGGCGGAGCACGACCTCGAGGCGATGGCCGGCTTCGACCTGCAGATCTGGGCACCCCTCGGCGTGGACGCGGAGCTCACGACGATGGTCGTCGAGAACGTCGAGTTCTCCTGGAGCGACGACCCCGGCACGTGGGCCGATCCGCCGGCAGCCGGCAGGCTCGGCGAGATCGCCGTGCCGACGCTCGTGATCACCGGCGCACAGGACGTTCCCGAGATCAGCGCCGTCGGCGAGCTACTCGTCAGCGGGATCGCCGGCGCGCGCGCGGCCGTGATCGAGAATGCGGACCACGTCGTACCCTGGCGCGCTCCCGACGAGCTCGCCGGCCTGATCCTGGAGTTCCTCGCCTAGACCTCGACACCGCGTGATCCGCCCGTCGGTCAGGTCTTCCTCGAGCGAGCGGAGCTCTGCCCGCACCGGGGTCGGCAGGTCCCGCTCGGTGCTCGGTGCCGTTGCCTCCATCGACGAATCGTAGGACCCGGAGCGGCGTCCGAGCCGCTGGGTGCAGCCAAACCGCAGCCAAACCGTGCCCGGAACGAGTCGAGGGCCCTCTCGATGGCCCTCGATCCCTGTGTTCATACGACAGGGGCGACAGGACTCGAACCTGCAACCCCCGGTTTTGGAGACCGGTGCGCTACCAATTGCGCCACGCCCCTGGGCTGCGGAGCGCAGTGTACCCCGACCTTGCTTGTGACACTGTGTCACGAGCCATGCAGCGGTACGCGCTCGCAGCTCTCTTCGCCGCAATCGCGCTCTCGCTCGCGCTCGTCGCGGTCTGGTCGGCGCTCGAGGGAGGGCGCGCATGGATCGTCGCGTTCGCCGCGGCGGCGATCGCTTTCTGGATGGGGGACCTCGCCAGGCGAGTCTGGCCAAGCTGATAGGGCGATCTGGCCAACCCGCTGGGATGAGTCAGCAGGTCGACGGCGTATTCTGCTGGGGTGGTAGCGGCGACCATCTTCCGTAAGGGCCCTGCTCCGGCATGAGCACGCAACCGGTGGGGGACACCCAGACGCTGTGGCACGAGTACCGCGCGACGCGTGATCGCGGTGTGCGCGACCGCCTGATCCTGACGTATGCGCCGCTCGTCAAGTTCGTCGCCGGTCGTCTCGGCTCGAGCCTCCCGTCGCACGTCGACGAGCAGGACCTCGTCTCCTACGGCCTGCTCGGCCTGATCGGGGCGATCGAGCGCTTCGACCCGGATCGCGAGATCAAGTTCGAGACGTACGCGATCATGCGCATCAAGGGAGCGATCATCGACGAGCTGCGCTCGCTCGACTGGGTGCCGCGCTCGGTGCGCTCGCGCGCCCGCGAGATCGAGCGGGCGATCGTCGAGCTCGAGCGCACGCTGATGCGTGCGCCGACCGACGAGGAGATCGCCGGCAAGCTCGGCATCTCCGACGACGAGCTCGAGCGCAACCTCTCGGAGATCTCGCGCTCGTCGATGGCGGCCCTCGACGAGCTGTGGACGCCGCAGGGCGGGGGCGACCAGGTGGCGCTCATCGACACCATCGAGGACACGGGGGTACCCAACCCGGAGTTCTCGCTCGAGCAGACGGAGCTCAACGAGGCGCTCGCCGAGGCGATCGCCCGCCTGCCCGAGCGCGAGAAGCTCGTCGTGACGCTCTACTACTACGAGGAGCTGACGCTGCGGGAGATCGGCGAGGTGCTCGGCGTCACCGAGTCGCGCGTCTCGCAGCTCCACACGAAGGCGGTGCTCCGCCTCAAGGCGCGCCTGTCCGGCGGCGTGCGCGCGACTGCCGACACGTAGGAGTCGCTACCGCGGCACTTCGACGGCGAGCGTCCAGTGCGCCGACCCGTCGACGTCGACCTCGACCTCGATCGTCCGCTGCGCGTCGGACGGGTCCGCGAGCACGATCCACTCGCCCGCGTCGACCTCCGCCTCGCCGCTGCTGTCCCCGGAGACCCGTACCTTGACCTTCCCTCCCCAGAGGCCGAGCGGTGACGTGTCGACCGTCGTCAGCACGAGGCGGGCGCCCGGCGGGATCGCGAACGGCACGGGCTCCGCGTCCTCCGTGCCCTCGACGCGGCAGACGATCTCCCAGCGCGGGGCACGTGCGACCACCAGCTGTCACCGTCGACCCGAGCGGGCACACGAGCGCCGGGCGCCGGGCGGACGGCGAGCAGCGCGCCCGGCTGGGACGTCGTGCTCGGGCGTTCCTCGACGACCGGGCTGAATCCCGCGTTGCGGAGCGTCATCCGAAGCGGCGTTCGCGTCGAGGCCGCGGAGCGCGGGCACCGGGCGCTTGGGCGGGCCGGTGGAGACGACGAGCTGTACGCGGGCAGGGCGCTTCACGCGCGTCCCAGTCGCCGGATCGGTCTCGAGCGCGTGCCAGGCCTCGATCTCCGTCGACGGTGCGTAGCTCCGCGACGGCGTGAAGCCGAGCCGCTCGAGGAGCGCGAAGGCGGCCGCGCCGGTCAGCCCGGTCACGGACGGGACGTCGGCGTAGGCGCTGCCGCGGCTGACCGACACGAGGAGGGCGCCGTTTCCGGTGATCCGATCGCCCTCCGGCGGGTCCTGCGCGATGATCGCGCCGGCGGGCGCCGACTCGGAGTACGAGCGGTCGACGATCTTCAGCTTGGGCACGGGGAGCTCCGCGTCGCGCGCATTCGCGGTGAGCGCGGTCCGCGCGGGCCTGACCTTCGTGCCGACGACGTCCGGCGCCTTGACGCCCGCCGGGTCGCCGCCGGCGACCGCGAACACACCGCCTGCAAGCCCGATCACGGCCGCGAGCAGGAGGGCGACCGCAGCGATCCTCGCGCGCGGGACGGGGCGATGCGAACGGACCCGCTGGATGATCGTCACGGGCTCGCGGAGCACGCGGGTGACGAGCGTCGGCGCGGCCTCCCGCGCGACGGGCGCCGGCTCGGCCCGGCCGGGCAGCGACGCGGGGTCGGCGCCGAGCGCGACCGCGGTCGCGGTCGCGTCGCCCCGTACCGCCGGCTGTCGCGCGAGGAGGACGTCGACGACCCGGACGGCCTCCGGCGGAGCGTGCGGCGCGACCGTCGCAAGGGACGGGGCGGGCTCATGTGCCCGGCGGAGACCCGTCGCCAGCCGATCCTCGCCTTCGAACGGCAGCCGTCCCGAGAGGAGCTGGAAGAGGATGCAGCCGAGCGAGTAGAGATCCGTGGCAGGCCCGGTCTCCGTTCCGGAGGCCTGCTCCGGCGCCCAGTACTCGGGCGTCCCCGCGAGCACGCCGGACACCGGCGCGGTCGTCGCGCCGCGGACGAGCCGCGCGAGGCCGAAGTCCGTGACCACGACACGGCCGGTTCCGCGCTCGACGAGCACGTTGGACGGGCGTGAGGTCGCGATGGACGACCCCTCGCGCGTGCGCGTGCGCGAGCGCGGCCGCGACGGGCGCGCAGAGTCGCCTCGCCTCCTCCCAGCCGAGCGTGCGACCGCCGACGACTGCGTGCAGGCCGTCTCCCTCGACGAGCTCGAGGACGAGCACCGTCTGCCCGCGATCCTCGAGGACGTCGTAGAGCCGGACGACGTTCGGGTGCTCGAGCCGGGCAAGTGCCGCGGCCTCGCGCTCGAAGCGCGCGCGGAGCTCCTCGTCGTCGGCGACCCAGGGATGCAGCACCTTGAGCGCCACCTCGCGCCCGAGCCGCTCGTCGTGGGCGCGCCAGACGATGCCCATGCCACCGCGACCGAGCTGGTCGCGCAGGCGATAGCGGTTCGCGACGATGTGCTCGGCGTTCTCCATGTGACCCCACCCGGCGTCCCCGGACGGCGATGGACGCTAGTCGGTTCTCGTTCGGATTCCGTAAACGCGGGGCGTAGGCCGCCGTAGACTCGCCACGTGCTGACGTGCGGCCAGTGTGGGCGGGAAAGTCCCGACGGGTTCGGGTTCTGCCCCGCGTGCGGGGCTCCTCTCGCGGCCGTGCCCGCACGCGAGGTGCGGAAGGTCGTCACGGTGCTGTTCTGCGACCTGACGGGATCGACGGCGATCGGGGAGCGAACCGATCCGGAGGCGCTTCGCGGCGCTCATGAACCGGTACTACGAGACGGCGCGTACCGTGCTCGAGCGCCACGGCGGGACGGTGGAGAAGTTCGTCGGCGACGCGGTGATGGCGGTGTTCGGGATCCCGGTCGCGAGCGAGGACGATGCGTTGCGCGCCGTGCGCGCAGCGGTCGAGCTGCGCGACGTCGTTCACGACCTCGGCCTCGAGGCGCGGATCGGCGTCAACACCGGCGCCGTCGTCGCCGGCGAGGGCGACACGCTCGTCACCGGCGATGCGGTGAACGTGTCCGCCCGGCTCGAGCAGGCGGCCGGAGCGGGCGAGATCTTGCTCGGCGCGACACGTTCCGATTGGTCCGGGACGCAGTGGGCGGAGAGCCCGTGCAGCTCGATGTGAAGGGGAAGGTCGCCCCGATCGCCGCTGTCCGGCTCATGACGCTCGACGCGGACGCGGGGGGCGTCGCCCGCACGTTCGGCAGCCCCCTGGTCGGGCGCGTGCGGGAGCGAGAGCGGCTGCGCGCCGACTTCGCCGACATGACGGCGACCAGCTCGTGTCGGCTGTTCACGCTCATCGGCCCTGCGGGCGTCGGAAAGTCACGTCTTGTCGCCGACTTCCTCGCGGGGCTCGGCGAGACCGCGACGGTCGCTCGCGGACGCGCGTTGTCGTACGGCGAGGGCATCACGTACTGGCCGTTGGTCGAGGCGCTCGTCGCAGCTCGGCGTCGAGCCGAGCGAGGCGATCGCGACGTCTCCCGCCGACACGCAGCTTGCGACCCGCGCCCTGCTCGAGCGCGCGGCTGCAGAGCGCCCGCTCGTGCTCGTGCTCGACGACCTCCACTGGGCCGAGTCACCGCTGCTCGACCTCGTCGAGCACGTCTGCGACTGGTCGCGAGGAGCACCGATCTTCCTGCTCTGCATCGCGCGGCCCGAGCTGCTCGACGTGCGGCCGGGCTGGGCGGGCGGGAAGCTGAACGCCACATCGGTCCTGCTCGAGCCACTGGACGACCTCGCCACGGCCGAGCTGGTCGACGGGCTGCTCGACGGGGTCGAGCTCGACCCGGCGACGCGGGCGCGGATCCTGGAGACGGCGGAGGGGAATCCGCTCTTCCTCGAGGAGATGGCCGCGCTCGCGCGGGAGACGGACGGAGCCGTCGAGGTGCCGCCGACGATCCATGCGCTCCTCCAGGCACGGCTCGACACGCTCGGCGCCGAGGAGCGCACGGTGATCGAGCGCGGCGCCGTCGAGGGGAAGGTCTTCCACCGCGGCGCCGTCACCGCCCTTGCGCCGGAACCCGCACGCGACGACGTCGCGGGCCGGCTGCTGTCGCTCGTGCGCAAGGAGCTCGTCCGGCCGGATCGGACGCAGATCCCCGGCGACGATGCCTTTCGCTTCAGGCACCTCCTGATCCGCGACACGGCGTACGAGTCGTTGCCGAAGGCGGTGCGCGCGGACCTGCACGAGCGTTCGCCGACTGGCTCGACGCGCACGCGGCCTGTACGAGCAGGACGAGCTCCTCGGCTACCACCTCGAGCAGGCCGCCCGCTACCGGGCGGAGCTGGACGCCGACGATCCCCGGGCGTCCGCGCTCGCCGAGCGGGCGGGGGGGCGCCTCGCTGCCGCGGGTCGGACGGCGTTCGGCCGGGGGGACTTCCACGCGACCCGCGTGTTGCTCGAGCGCGCCGTCTCGCTTCTCCCCGACGGGCCGGAGCGGCAGCGGCTCTTGCCGTACCGTCTCCATACGCTGATCGAGAGCGGCGACCCGACGCTGCAGCCGATGCTCGAGGAGCTCGCGGAGGGCGATCGCGGTCGACCGCGCGGTCGCTGTTCCATTCCGGCTTCTGTCGAGCCCTGACATGAGCGACGTCGCCGGCGACCACGCAGAGCTCGACCGAGGCCGAGCGCGTACTCGAGCTGGCCGGCGACGACATCGCGCTGGTGTTCTGTGAGGTCGCACGCGGGTTCCTCTACTGGGGCATCTGCCAGGCCGGGCTGACGTACGAGCACTACCGGCGCGCGTACGAGAGATCGCTGCGCACGGACAGCATCGGGCTCCGGAACTGGCTCGTCGGGTTCGTGATGTTCACGGTCACGCGAAGCGCTCGCCTCGGCGAGAGTCGGGCGGTGCTGGACGAGCTCGAAGCCGGCACGGTCGCTCCCGGCCCGATGCAGGCGGCGTCGTTCCGGGCCTGGCGCGCCAGGCTCGACTACGACGCGGGAACGTCGAGCTCGACGAGATCCGTACGACCCTCGAGGAGGAGATCGCGCTGCTCGAGCAGACGGGGGCGACATTGCACGCACGCACGGCGGCGAACTACCTGCGGCGCCTCGTCCCGTTCCTCCAGTCGGACACCGAGGCGGTCGAGCGTGGGCAGCGCGAGGCGGCCGAGCAGAGCCTGAGCCTCTGGCCGGTGTTCGCGGCGAACGACCTCGGCCACTGGGCGCTGTCACTGTGCGAGCTCGGCGACCCCGCAGAGTGCGCTCCGGCTGCTCGAGCGGGCGCGGCCGATCGCTCAACCCGGAGACCTCGCGGACGAGATCGTGCTCGACGTCGCCGAGGCCTTTGCGCGCGGCGCTCCAGGGCGACGCCGATGCGCGCGCGGGCGCTGCTCGAGCGTGCCCGAGGCGTTGCGGCGGGAATCGACTTGCCCCCTGATCGTCCGAGGATCTCGACCGCGTGGACGCGGCGGTCAGCGCGCGCTTCGGCGACCTCGAGCGCGCGCGCACGCTCTTGGCCGGCCTCGTGACGTGGAACGAGGAGCGTGGCCGTCACCGCTGGGCCGATCGGTTCCGCCGCGACCTCGCGGCACTCGACGCGCCCGGTCCGGATTAGCATTCCCCGAAGCACCCACGGACCAGGAGGAACGCGCGCACATGGCTGCAACCGAGCCGGGGAAGATCCGCAACGTCGCCGTCGTCGGTCACCGCGGGACGGGAAAGACGTCCCTCGTCGAGGCGCTCCTGTTCCAGACGGGCGAGGTCAACCGCCTCGGCACGATCGAGGCGGGGACGACTGTCTCCGACTCGGACGAGGACGAGCAGCGGCGCGCAGTCTCGATCTCGCTCTCGCTGACCCACACCGAGTGGCAGGGACGGAAGATCAACCTCGTCGACTGTCCCGGCGATCCGTCCTTCCAGGGCGAGGCGCGCTGCGCGCTCCGCGTCGTCGACGGCGCGCTCGTCGTCGTCTCCGGCGTGATGGGCTTCGAGGTCGGGACCGCGCGCGTCAAGAAGCTCGCGGAGGAGCTGGGGCTCGCACGCGTGCTCGTCGTCAACATGCTCGACCGCGAGCGGGCCGACTTCTTCCGGACGCTCGGGCAGATCCAGGAGCAGTTCTCCTCGAAGTGCGTCGCCGTGCACATCCCGATCGGCGCGGAGCACGAGCTCGAGGGCATCGTCGACGTCCTCCACATGTGCGCGTACATGAGCCCGAACGGGCAGAAGGAGGGCGACCCCGTCGCGATCCCCGACTCGATGGCCGAGCTCGCGCAGGAGTACCGCGAGAAGCTGCTCGACGAGGTCGTCCAGATCGACGAGGCGCTCATGGAGCGCTACCTCGAGGGTGAGGAGCTCGACGAGCACGACGTCGCGGCCGCGATGAAGCTCGGCGTCACGCGCGGCGAGATCTTCCCGGTCGGGTGCTCGGTCGCGACGAAGAACCTCGGCACGCATGCGCTGCTCGACCTGCTCGTCGAGGGCGTGCCCTCCCCGGCCAAGCGCGGTGCCCCGTTCGACGTCGACGGAGCGAGCACCGCCGCGTTCGTGTTCAAGACCGTCGCCGACCCGTTCGCCGGGAAGATCAACCTCTTCCGCGTGCTGAAGGGCGACGATCACGAGCGAGACGACGCTCATCGAGCACCGCCACCACTCGAAGGAGCGGATGGGCTCGCTCCTGGAGCTCCAGGGCAAGACGACGACGCCGGTCCGGGAGTACGGCGAGGGCGACCTCGGCGGCGTCGCGAAGCTCAAGGACGTGCAGACGGGCGACCTCCTCACCGACAAGGAGGTCGAGTCCGATCCGCCGGGCTTCGACTTCCCGGAGCCCGTGATGAGCTTCGCGATCACGCCCAAGATCAAGGGCGAGGAGGAGAAGGTCGCGACGGCGATCAAGAGGCTCGCCGAGGAGGACCCGACGCTACGGCTGCGGCGCGACCAGCAGACCGGGGAGGAGATCCTCGCCGGGATGAGCCAGATGCACGTCGAGGTCGCGCTCGAACGGGCGAAGCGGCGCTTCGGCGTCGACGTCGAGCTCCACCAGCCGCGCGTCCCGTACCTCGAGACGATCCGCAAGGAGTCGCGCGCCCGGCACCGCTACAAGAAGCAGACGGGCGGTCGCGGCCAGTTCGGCGACTGCGAGATCGTGCTCGAGCCGATCGAAGGGCACGAGGGGTACGAGTTCGTCGACAAGATCGTCGGCGGCGTCATCCCGCAGAGCTACCGCCCCGCCGTCGACAAGGGGATCCAGGAGGCGATGCAGCACGGCGAGCTCGCGGGCGCACCGATCCAGGGAGTGCGCGTCCGGCTCGTCGACGGCCAGTACCACAACGTCGACTCGTCCGAGATGGCCTTCAAGATCGCCGGCTCGATGGCCTTCAAGGAGGCCTACGCGAAGGCCGACCCCGTGCTTCTCGAGCCGATCATGGAGGTCGAGGTGACGGTGCCCGACGAGGCGGTCGGCGCCGTGAACGGCGACCTCAACTCGCGGCGCGGCCGCCTCAACGGGATGGAGCCGGCCGGCGGGATGACGACGATCAAGGCCGAGGTGCCGATGGCGGAGCTCCTGACGTACTCGCAGTCGCTCACGTCGATGACCGGCGGGCGCGGCGACTACGCGATGCACCTGCTCCGCTACGAGCAGGTCCCGAGCCACGTCGCCCAGAAGATCGTCGACGAGACGAAGAAGGCGCGCGAGGCGGCGAACGCCTGAGCGTTGGTTTCCGCGAAGCAGAAATCCGCGGGAGCGGATTCCTGCCGCTGATCCCCGCCTTCGGCGGGGCACGACCCCTGAAGGCGTCGGCTTCGCCGCCGCAACTGCCTCGGCAACCCCGGTGCGCGGTTGTCCACAGCTGTGGAAATCCCGGGACGGGGGCTATAGTGGCCCTTCCATGAGGGTCACGAAGTCGAACGTCACACGCACGTGCGCTGTCTGCGAGCGCACGCTGCTGATGGGCGAGCACACGCTCCGCTTCTCGCCGGACGGGCACGAGTTCGTCGACGTGTGCCCGCTCTGCAGCGACGTCGCGCTCGACCACGGCTGGGTGCGCGAGGGCCATGCGGTCTCGCCCGCCCTCCAGCAGCACCCCCGCCGCAAGCGGCAGAAGACGCTCTGGCAGGCGCTCCTCGGCGCACGCGACGACGAGACCGAGCCCGTCGTCTCGGAGCCGATCCTGCGCCGTCTCTCGGACGAGGAGCTGGCGCTCGTCGAGGCGGCCGACCTCTTCAACCAGTCGACGTTCCGCCGCACGGTCGCGGGTGTGGCGAAGAGCCTCGGCGACCCGAAGGTGTCGATCGTGCCCCTCGCCGGCGTCAACGCCGAGACGGTGCTGACGTTCGCCTGGGACATCACGTGGTACCAGTACCGCGTCACGCCCGACGCGGCGCAGCCGGTACGGATCGCGGACCGCGGGCACGACATGGCCGAGGTCGAGCCGTCCTACGCACGCTGGAACGCGCGCTTCGACGACTCCGGCCGGCTCGTCCCCGAGCTCGCCACCGTCTGACTTTCCGCTAGCGCGGAATCCGCTCCCGCGGATTCCGCCCGCGGGGATCCCCGCCCTCCGGGCGGAGCACATCCCTGAAGGCGCCCGCTGTCGCGGTCGCAAACCCCGTCGACTCCCAGCCGGGGGACCATGCGGACCTCGCGCCTACAATGGCGTCTCGATGAGCACGCCGTCGGCACACACGCGTCCGCCATCCGGCCTTCTCGAGCGGCTCGGCGTCGATCCCGCGCGCGTGACCGACGGAGAGCTCGTCGTCCGGACGCCGATCACCGGCGAGGAGATCGGCCGCGTCGCCCGGACCGACGAGGCCGCCACCGACGCCGCCGTCGCCCGGGCGGTCGGCGCGTTCGAGGCGTGGCGCGAGGTGCCTGCGCCGCGTCGCGGCGAGCTCGTCCGCCTGCTCGGCGAGGAGCTCCGGCGTGAGAAGGAGACGCTCGGCGCGCTCGTCACGCTCGAGGTCGGGAAGATCTCCCAGGAGGGCCTCGGCGAGGTCCAGGAGATGATCGACATCTGCGACTTCGCGGTCGGCCTCTCCCGGCAGCTGTACGGCCGCTCGATCGCCTCCGAGCGCCCCGGGCACCGGCTGACCGAGACGTGGCATCCGCTCGGCCCCGTCGCCGTGATCAGCGCCTTCAACTTCCCCGTCGCGGTCTGGAGCTGGAATGCCGCGCTCGCGCTCGTCTGCGGCGATCCGGTGATCTGGAAGCCGTCGGAGCGGACGCCGCTCACGGCGATCGCGACGACCGCGCTCCTCGAGCGGGCGGCCGATCGGTTCGGCGACGCGCCCGACGGGCTCTTCGAGCTCGTGATCGGCGGCGCCGATCGCGCGGTGCAGCTCGCCGAGGACGACCGCATCCCGCTCGTCTCCGCGACCGGCTCCACGGCGATGGGGAAGGAGATCGCCCCGCGCATCGCCGGACGGCTCGGGCGCTCGCTGCTCGAGCTGGGCGGCAACAACGCCGCGATCGTGGCGCCGAGCGCCGACCTCGACCTCGTCGTCCGCGCCATCCTCTTCTCGGCGGTCGGCACCGCCGGCCAGCGGTGCACCTCGCTCCGCCGGCTCATCGTCCACGAGTCGATCGCCGACACGCTCCTCGAACGGCTCGCGGCCGCCTACCGCAGCGTCCCGATCGGCGACCCGCGCGAGGAAGGCACGCTCGTCGGCCCGCTCGTGACCGGGGAGGCGTTCGGGCGCATGGAGGCCGCGCTCGGCCAGGCGGTCGCCGAGGGCGGGGAGGTCGTCGTCGGCGGTGGTCGCGCGAACGCCGACGAGTGGCCGGACGCGTGGTACGCCGAGCCGACGATCGTCCGGATGCCGACGCAGAGCGCGGTCGTCGCGCAGGAGACGTTTGCGCCGATCCTCTACGTCGCTCACCTACGGCGACCTGGACGAGGCGATCGCGCTCCAGAACGGCGTGCCGCAGGGCCTCGCGTCCTCGATCTTCACGACCGACCTGCGCGAGGCCGAGCGCTTCGTCGCCGCGGCGGGCTCCGACTGCGGGATCGCGAACGTCAACATCGGCCCGAGCGGCGCCGAGATCGGCGGCGCGTTCGGCGGCGAGAAGGAGACCGGCGGCGGGCGCGAGTCGGGCTCCGACGCCTGGCGCGCGTACATGCGCCGGCAGACGGCGACGGTGAACTTCACGAGCGAGCTGCCGCTGGCGCAGGGCATTCGCTTCGACGTCACCGCCTGACGCCGCCTCGAGGCCGGGGCGTCTTGCCCTGTCGCTCGGAGACTGATATATCAGCCGCGTGACCGGCAACGGGCGAGCCGGTGAGCCGCTCATCGCGGCCTCGGGCATCTGGAAGATCTTCGGCCCCAAGGCGGACCGCATCCTCGGCACACCGGACGTCGAGCTGAGCCGGGCGGAGCTCCGCGAGAAGACCGGCTGCGTCGCGGCGGTGCGCGACGTGTCCTTCGACGTCTGGCGCGGCGAGGTGTTCGTCGTCATGGGCCTCTCCGGCTCGGGCAAGTCGACGCTCGTGCGGACGCTGATCCGGCTGATCGAGCCGACCGCGGGGACGATCCGGATCGCCGAGCAGGACGTGACGGCGGCCAGCGCGGCCGAGCTGCGGGAGCTCCGGCGCCACTCGGTGTCGATGGTGTTCCAGCACTTCGGCCTGCTCGCCCACCGGCGCGTGATCGACAACGTCGCGTTCGGCCTCGAGATCCGCGGCATGGGCAAGGAGGAGCGCACGCTCCGGGCCCGTGAGCTCCTGGAGCTCGTCGGGCTGCAGGACGTGGAGAACCAGTTCCCGGACCAGCTCTCGGGCGGCATGCAGCAGCGCGTCGGCGTCGCGCGAGCCTTCGCGACGAACCCGGCGGTGATGCTCTACGACGAGCCGTTCAGCGCCCTCGACCCGCTCATCCGGCGAGACATGCAGGACGAGGTCTGCCGGCTCCAGGTGGAGACCGGCCAGACGATGGTCTTCATCACGCACGACCTGCCCGAGGCGCTTCGCCTCGGCGACCGGATCGCGATCATGCGCGACGGCGCGATCGTCCAGCTCGGGACGCCCGAGGAGCTCGTCGGCTCGCCCGCGGACGACTATGTCGAGAACTTCGTCCGCGACGTGCCGCGGAGCCATGTGCTGACGCTGCGCTGGATCATGCGCGAGCCGGCACCCGACGAGCGCCTGGACGGGCCGCGGCTCGACGTCCGGTCGGTCGTCCGCGACGCGGTGCCGGTGCTCGCGGGGAGCGAGCAGCCCGTCATGGCCGTCGACGGCGATCGGGTCGTCGGCGTCGTCGACCGCGACGCCGTCCTTCTTGCGATCGCCGGAGAGGGCGAGGCGCGCATGACCGAGTTCGTCACCGAGCGCCCGATCGTCGCGCCGGTGCTCTCCCACCGCCCGTGGTGGCGCGGGAAGCCCGTTCAGGTCGCGCTCGTCGCGGCCGGCATGTGGGTCGCGTACCGCTCGCTCCGCCTCGAGTACCCGTGGCCGAGCTCGCTCGCGTGGAACTCGCTGCAGTTCAAGCTCGACGAGTTCCAGGTCTGGCTGATCGACCAGCGCTCGGCGGAGGACAAGAGCCTCGTCTTCACGATCTTCGACGGGTTCCGCGATCTTCGTGGACGAGCTCGTCGCCTGGTTCACCGAGCTCCTCCTCTGGCTGACGTGGGTCGGCACGACCGTCGCGGGGACGCTCCTCGTCTGGCGGTTCGGAGGGCGCCGCGCCGCCGTGACCGCGCTCGTCGCCTTCGCGGCGTTCGCGCTGTCCGGGCTCTGGACGGAGAGCATGGAGACGCTCGCGCTGATGATCGTCGCGGTCGGGCCTCTCGCTGCTCGTCGGGATCCCGCTCGGCATCGCGGTCGGCCGGTCGCGCCGCGTCGAGCGCGTCGTCCGGCCCGTCCTCGACGCGGCGCAGATCGTCCCCGCCTTCGCGTACCTGATGCCGGTCGTGATCCTCTTCTCCGTCGGGCCGGCGGCGGCCGTCGTCGCGACGATGGTCTACGCGATCCCGCCCGGCGGTGCGGATCACCGCGCTCGGGATCCGCGGGGTCGCGGTCAACACGGTCGAGGCGGCGACGTCGATGGGGTCGACGACGCGCCAGATCCTGACGAAGGTCCAGTTCCCGCTCGCGCGCCGGATGATCCTGCTCGGCGTCAACCAGACGATCCTCTTCGCGCTCTCGATGGTCGTGATCGCGGGGCTGATCGGCGGCGGCGGCCTCGGCGCCGTCGTCAACAGCGGCCTCTTCACGACCCCGTCGCTCGCGATCCTCGCCGGGTTCGTGATCGTCGTGATGGCGATCGCGCTCGACCGGTCGACCGAGGCGATCGCCGACCGGACCGATCCGGCGAAGCGGCACCTCGATGCGGCGTCACGGCGGCGGCTGCGACTCCAGACGCTCGCGGTCGGGATCGCGATCGTCGGCGCGGTGGTCGTGTCGAAGCTCGTCGACGTCAGCGGCAGCTACCCGGAGACCGGCCCGCGCGGGCCGGACGGTCACCCTGCAGGCGTGGCTCCTGGAGCGCATCCAGAGCGTGCTCGACTACATCCAGGACCCCGACGTCGTGGGTCTTCTCGATCACCGAGCCGACGGCGATCTTCATCCTCCAGAAGCTGCTGCTGCCGCTCCAGCAGTTCCTCGTCGAGGGCCCGTGGTTCACGACGCTCCTCGGGCTCACGCTGATCGCGTTCGTCGTCTCGGGGCTCCGGCCCGCGATCACGACCTTCGTGATGCTCGGGGCGATCGGGGTGACCGGCGTCTGGGCGCTCGCCATGGACACGCTGTCGCAGGTGCTCGTCGCGACGCTGATCGCCGTCGTGATCGGCGTCGGGCTCGGCATCGCGGCGGCGGAGAGCCGGACCGTGTCGCGGGCGATGCGCCCGATCAACGACGTGCTGCAGACCCTGCCGCAGCTCGTCTACATCATCCCGTTCATCTACCTGATGCCCGTCTCGATCGTCCCCGGGATCGTCGCGGGCGTCCTCTACGCGTTCCCCGTCGTCGTTCGCCTCGTCGAGCGGGGTATCAACGACGTCGCACCCCAGGCGGTCGAGGCGGCCGGGGCGTTCGGTGCGACGAGGCGGCAGGTGCTGACGAAGGTCAAGGTCCCGCTGGCGGGCGACGCGATCATGCTCGGCGTCAACCAGGGGATCATCATGGTGCTCGCGGTCGTCGTGATCGGGGGTCTGGTCGGGTCCGGCGGGCTCGGCTACGAGGTCGCGCAGGGGCTCGTCCGCGGGTACTTCGGACAGGGCGTGATCGCGTCGTTCGCGATCCTCGCCCTCGGGATCACGCTCGACCGCGTGACGCAGGGCACGCGCGCGAAGCGGAAGGAGGGGCTCGGTTGAACCGTGTCACGAAGACACCAGGGAACCAGGACAAGGAGGGTCGGATGTCGGATCGTCTGAGCCGGGGGCGGATGCGCCTCGCCGGTCTCGCACTCGTCGTCGTCGCGTCGCTCGTCGTCGCGGCGGGCGCGCTCGGAGGCGGCGCTCGCTCGGCCGCGCCGGCCTGCGACGAGGTCATCCTCAACGAGAACTCGTGGGTCGGCTCGACCGCGAACATCTACGTGCTGAAGAACGTCCTCGAGACGAAGCTCAAGTGCAAGGTCAAGGTGCTGAACATCACCGAGGGCCAGCCCGCCTTCCAGGCGATGGCCGACGGGAAGATCGACGTCGTGATGGAGGACTGGCAGAACCTTCCGGGCACGCCGTACCAGAAGAACAAGTCGGTCGTCTCGCTCGGCGGCAACGGCATCACGGGCGTGATCGGCTGGTACATCCCGCGGTACCTGCTCAAGCAGTACCCGACCTTCAAGACGTGGCGGGGGCTCAAGGGCAAGGAGTCCGTGTTCAAGTCGCCCGAGTCGGGGTCGCAGGGGATGTTCCTCGGCGGTGACCCCTCGTACGTGCAGAAGGACCGGGCGCTGATCAAGGGCCTCGGGCTCAACCTGAAGCACGTCGTGGCCGGCGCCGAGCCGGCGCAGGTCGCCCGTTGGAGCCAGCTCTACAAGCAGAAGAAGCCCGTCCTCTTCTACTGGTACGACCCGCAGTACCTGAACGCGCAGTACGACGTCGTGCAGGTGCAGCTGCCGAAGCGGTTCGCGGGCTGCCAGGACGACGAGAAGAAGGGCGGCGACCCGAAGAAGTACGCCTGTGCGTACCCGTCGTACCGGCTCGACAAGCTCGTCAGCGCCGACTTCCTGAAGAGCGGCTCGCCTGCCCTCAAGGTGATCCGGAACTTCAAGTGGACGTCGACCGACCAGAACTTCGTCGCGAACCTCATCTCCGGCAAGAAGATGCCGAAGGACAAGGCCGCGGCGCAGTGGGTGAAGGCGAACGCGAAGACGGTGAACGCCTGGCTCAAGTGAGACCGGACCGGCAGGGGCGAGGGCGTGACCTCGCCCCTGCCGACGACATGACGACACCGACGCTCCACATCAACCAGCCCCGGGCGCCCGACGAGCAGTCCCTCTCGGACCGCGCGTACTACGCGATCCGCGAGCTGATCGTCACGCTCGAGCTCGCCCCGGGCTCCGTCGTCAGCGAGCGCGAGCTGATGGAGCAGCTGGGCGTGGGGCGGACCCCGATCCGCGAGGCGCTCCGCGACCTCGCCCGCGAGCAGCTCGTCGAGGTCTTCCCGCGCCGCGGGATCTTCGTCTCCGGCGTCGACGTCGGAGACATCGCGGGCCTGTCGGAGGTCCGTCTCGTGCTCGAGAGCAAGGCGGCGCGACTCGCTGCCGAGCGCCGGAACGACGCCGACCGGGCCGAGACCGAGCGCCTGCTGGACGAGCTCGCGCGCACGACCGGGGAGCACGACGGCCGGCGGCTGATCGACCTCGACCAGCGGATCCACCGGAACGTCTACCGCTGCACCCACAACCCGTTCCTCCAGGCGACGCTCGAGGAGTACTACGTGCTGACGCTCCGGATCTGGTTCCTCGCCCTCGACCGGGTCGAGCGCCTGGACGATGCGATCCACGAGCACCACGCGATCCTCGAGGCGATCCGCGACGGGGATCCCGACCGTGCGGAGGAGGTCATGCGGGCCCACGTGGTGGGCTTCGAGCGGGCGATGCGGGCAGTCCTGTGAGGCACCGCACCGCTCCTGTATCTTCTGCCGCCGACTGATATATCAACCCACGGAGACCTGTCTGCATGAGTGACGCGCCCTCCGCCGCGCGTGCCGTCGTCATCGGCTGCGGCATCGTCGGCAACAGCCTCGCGTACCACCTCACCCGGCTCGGGTGGACGGACATCGTGCTCCTCGACAAGGGGCCGTTGCCGAACCCCGGCGGCTCGACCGGGCACGCGTCGAACTTCATCTTCCTCGTCGACCACTCGAAGGAGATGACGCAGCTCACGCTCGAGAGCGTGCGGCAGTACCGCGAGATGGACGTCTTCACCGAGTGCGGCGGCATCGAGGTCGCGCGCACCGAGGAGCGCATGGAGGAGCTGCGGCGCCGCATGGCCTCCGCGAAGGCGTGGGGCATCGAGCCGGTGTCGCTCGTCACGCCGGCGGAGATCAAGGAGCTCGTCCCGTACATCGACGAGTCGATCCTCCTCGGCGGCTTCTACACGCCGGGCGTCGGCGTCGTCGACTCGCTTCAGGCCGGGACGATCATGCGCGAGCAGGGCATCGAGTCCGGCGGGCTCACCGTCCTCCCGAACACCGAGGTCCACGCCCTCGGAGTCGAGGGCGGCCGGATCCGCCGCGTGGAGACGTCGAAGGGCACGATCGAGGCCGAGACGGTCGTCGTCGCCTGCGGCGTCTGGAGCCCGCTGCTCGCCGAGCATGGCGGGAGCGCGCATCCCGCTCGTGCCGATGGTGCACCAGATGATCGACGTCGGTCCCGTGCCCCGGTTCGAGAAGAGCGCGCGCGCGATCGAGTTCCCGATCGTGCGCGACATGGACGTCTTCATGTACGAGCGCCAGGACGGCACGAGCCTCGAGATCGGCTCGTACGCGCACCGCTCGATCCTGCACGACCCCGAGGAGATCCCCTCGATCGAGGCCGCTGCGCTCTCGCCGACCGAGTTCCCGTTCACCCAGGCCGACTTCGATCCGCAGATGGTCGATGCGCTCGACCTGATGCCCGAGATCGTCGGCGACGAGTCGGTGGGCGTGAAGTACGCGATCAACGGGCTCATCTCCCTGACCCCGGACGGGATGCCCATCCTCGGCGAGACACCGGAGGTGAAGGGGCTCTGGTCGGCGGCCGCGGTCTGGGTGAAGGAGGGGCCCGGCGTCGGCAAGTCGGTCGCCGAGTGGATGGTGCACGGCGAGTCGCACATCGACCTGCACTCGTCGGACGTCGCCCGGTTCCACGACCATCAGAAGACGCGCGCCCACGTGAAGGCGCGCACCACCGAGGCGTTCCCGAAGACCTACGGGATCATCCACCCGGCCGAGCAGTGGTCGTCCGACCGCGGTCTTCGGCACTCGCCGATGCACGAGCGCGAGCGGGAGCTCGGCGCGGTCTTCTACGAGGTTGCCGGCTGGGAGCGGCCGCACTGGTACGAGACGAACGCGCCGCTCGTCGAGCGCTACGGCGTCGAGCCGCGCGAGGCCGAATGGGACGCGCGCTGGTGGTCGCCGATCATCAACGCCGAGCACCTCGCGATGCGCGAGCACGCCGGGCTGTTCGACCTCTCCGCGTTCGCGATCTTCGACGTGAACGGCCCCGGCGCCCTCGACGCGCTCCAGCGCAGCGTGCTGGCGCAGATGGACGTCGCGGTCGGGCGCGTCGTCTACACCCCGGTGCTCTCGCCGGGCGGCGGCTTCCGCTCCGACCTCACGATCATGCGGCTCGGCGACGAGGAGTTCCGGATCGTCACGGGCGGCGCCCACGGGATGGCCGATCGCAAGCTGTTCTGCGACCAGCTCCCGGACGACGGCACCGCGTCGCTCGTCGACGTCACGACGGCCTGGACGACGATCGGCCTCTGGGGGCCGCGTGCGCGAGACATCCTCTCGAGCGTCACCTCCGACGACGTGTCGCACGAGGCGTTCGGGTTCGGGACGTGCCGGACGCTCGAGATCGGCTCGCAGCTCGTGCTCGCGTCGCGGATCTCGTACGTCGGTGACCTCGGCTGGGAGCTCTACGTCCCGATCGAGCAGGGCGCCAGGCTCTGGGACGTGCTCTGGGAGGCGGGCGGCCCGCACGGGCTGACCGCGTGCGGGATCGGCGTCTACGGCACGACCGGCCGGCTCGAGAAGTGCTACCGGGCGTTCGCCGCCGAGCTCGAGAGCGAGTACACGGTCGTCGAGGCGGGCATGTCGCGGCCGACGGTGAAGGAGCAGGACTTCGTCGGCAAGGAGGCCCATCTGCGCCACCGCGAGGAGGAGCCCGCCGCGATCCTCTGCACGCTGACGATCGACGACCACGCGTCGGGGAACGGCGTGAAGCGGTACCCGCTCGGGCGGGAGCCCATCACGCTTCGCGACGGGACGCCGCTGACCGACGCCAGGGGCCGCCGCTCCTACGTCACGAGCGCCGGCGCGGGCCCGTCGCTCGGCAAGCACATCCTCATGGCCTACCTCCCGCCCGAGCACGCGGTCGAGGGCTCGAGCGACCTCGCGGTCGAGTACATGCACGAGCGGTACCCCGTGACGGTCGACGTCGTCGGCGCGCGGCCGATCTTCGACCCCGACAACACGAGGATCCGCTCGTGAGGGTGCTCGTCTGCGTCAAGCGCGTGCCGATGACCGGCGGCAGGATCGTCCTCACGGACGACGGCCAGGCGATCGAGACGCGCCATCTCGGCTTCACGATCAGCCCGCACGAGGAGTGCGGCGTCGAGGAGGCCGTCCGCCTCGTCGAGGCGTCGGGCGGCGAGTCCGTCGTGCTGACGCTCGGCCCGCCGGAGGCCGAGGAGCAGCTTCGCGACGCGATGGCGATCGGGATCGACCGCGCGATCCACCTCGTCACCGGCCAGGAGGAGTGGGACCCGCAGGCGACGGCAGCCGCCGTCCTCGAGGCGATCCGCGAGGACGAGGCGGCGAACGGCGCGTTCGACCTCGTCTTCTTCGGCAACGAGTCCGCCGACGCCGGCGGCTACCAGGTCGGCATCCGGGTCGCGCACGCGCTCGGCCGGCCGATCGCGACCGGGCTCAAGGCGGTGTCGGTCGACGCCGGTTCCGTGCGCTGCGAGCAGGAGGCGGCGGGAGCGCGCGACGTCTACGTCCTCGCCCTGCCCGCCGTCGTCAGCGTGAAGGAAGGGCTCAACCTGCCGCGCTACCCGTCCGTCCCGGGCCGGCTTCGCGCGCAGCGAAAGCCCCTGGAGGCCCGGACGCCCGCGCGTGGGGAGCAGCGGCTCGAGAAGCTTCGGCTCGTCGTGCCGGAGGGCGAGGGCAAGCAGGCCGAGGTGCTCGGCGAGGGCGCCGCGGCCGCCCCGCGCGTCGTCGAGGTGCTCCAGCAGATCGGGGTCGCATGAGCGTCCTCGTCTACCTCGAGCACTCCGCGGGCGAGGTCGACGAGCCGTCGCTGCAGGCGCTCACCCTCGCGCGCGCCTACGGGGGCGGGAGCGAGGTGCAGGCCGTTGCCGCTTGTGACGATACGTCGCAAGCGCCTCTCGCGCCGCTCGCGGACCACGGCGTCTCGACGCTCCACGTGGCCGAGGGGGACGTCTTCGCCTCGTACGCGCCGCAGGCGATCGCCGAGGCGATCGTCGAGCTCGCAGGGCGGCTCGACGCGACGGCCGTCGTCGGGCCGGGCACGGAGCGCGGCAACGAGGTCATGGCCCATGCCGCTGCGCTCCTCGACGTCCCGCTCGCGGCCAACTGCATCACCGCCGCGCCGTCCGAGGGCGGCGCCGACGTGACCCGGGTCCGGTGGGGCGGCAGCCTCCTCGAGGTCGCGCGGCTGCACGCGCCGGTGGCGCTCATGACCGTCCAGCCGCATGCCGTCGCGATCGAGACGGCGGCGGGCGACGAGCCTGCGCTCGAGACGTTCGCGCCGTCCGTCTCCGACGCGGCGACGGCGATCCGCGTCACCGAGACGGTCGGTGCGTCGGCAGGCGGCATCTCGCTGGCCGACGCGAAGGTCGTCGTCTCCGGGGGCCGAGGGGCCGGCTCGACGGAGGGCTTCGGGGTGGTCGAGGAGCTCGCCGGCCTGCTCGGCGCGGCCGTCGGCTGCTCGCGGGCCGTGACGATGGCCGGATGGAGGCCGCACACCGATCAGGTCGGGCAGACCGGGACGAAGATCGCGCCCGACGTCTACATCGCGTGCGGGATCTCCGGGGCGACGCAGCACATGGCCGGCTGCAAGGGCGCGAAGCGGATCCTGGCGATCAACGCCGACCGCGAGGCGCCGATCCTCGCGAGCGCCGACTACGCGGTGATCGGCGACATGCACGAGATCCTTCCCGCGGTGAGCGCGGCGCTCCGCGCGGCACGGTCGTGAGCCCGGGATGAGCACGGCCGCTTCGGCGCTCGTCCTGGCCGGGGCGCTCGCGATCGCCGGCGGCCTGTTCCTCCGCCGCGCGCACCTCCTCTACCGCATCGTCCGGCTCGGGCGGCCCGCCGGCCGCTCCGGCGAGGTCGGGCGACGCGTCCGCACCGAGGCGACGGTCGTGCTCGGCCAGCGCAAGCTGCTGCAGCGGCTCGGGCCGGGGCTCGTGCACGCGCTCATCTTCTGGGGCTTCGTCGTCCTCTTCCCGACGATCCTGATGGCGTTCCTCGGCGCCGTCGACCCGGACTGGACGCTGCCGTGGCTCGGGCACCAGGGGTGGTTCTTCCTCCTCGTCGACGTCTTCTGCGTGCTCGTCCTCGTCGGCGTCGTGTCGGCGTTCCTCATTCGCAAGGTGCAGCGGCCCGAGCGCTTCGAGGGAAGCCACCTCGGCGAGGCGGATCTGATCCTGGGGCTCATCGCGCTGATCGTGACGTCGCTCCTCTGCTGGCACGCCTCGCAGATCGCGCTCGGCATCAACGAGTGGCCCGCGGGCTGGTCGCCGGTGTCGGAGGCGATCTCGACGCTGATGGGCGGCTCGGGCGAGTGGCTCGAGACGCGAGAGCGCATCTTCGTCTGGCTCCACGTCCTCGACGATCCTCGCGTTCCTCGTGTACCTGCCGTACTCGAAGCACCTGCACATCGCGACCGCCGGGCTGAACGTCTGGTTCGGGCGGACGCGGGCGCGCGGCAGGCTCGAGCCGCTCGACTTCGAGGTCGAGGACGAGGCGGCGCTGCGGCTCGGCTCCGGGACGCTCACGGACATGACGTGGAAGCAGATGCTCGACACGATGTCCTGCACCGAGTGCGGGCGCTGCCAGGACGTCTGCCCGGCGTGGGCGACCGGCAAGGCCCTGTCGCCGAAGCTGCTGATCATGGGCCTCCGCGACAGGCTGTTCGAGGAAGGCCCCGTCGTCCTCGCCGGTGGAGAGGCGACCGCGCTCGTGCCCGGTGCGGTCACCGACGACGTCGTCTGGGACTGCGTCACGTGCGGCGCCTGCGTGCACGAGTGCCCGGTCTCGATCGAGCACGTGGACCACATCGTCGACCTCCGACGCCACCTGGTCATGGTCGAGTCCCGGTTCCCCACCGAGGCGGGGACCATGCTCCGCGACGTCGGCCGGTCCGCCAACCCGTGGGCGAAGCCACAGGGCGAGCGCGCCTCGTGGGCCGACGGGCTCGACGTGCGTGTCCTCGAGCCGGGCGACGCGCCGCCCGAGATCCTCTACTGGGTGGGCTGCGCCGCCTCGTTCGACGAGCGCGCCCGCGCGACGGCCCGCGCGACGGCGTCGCTCCTCCTGCGGGCAGGGCTCGACGTCGCGATCCTCGGCCCGCGCGAGTCGTGCACGGGAGACCCCGCGCGGCGGATGGGGGACGAGTACACGTTCCAGGCGCAGGCGCAGCAGAACGTCGCGACGCTCGGGGAGGCCGGCGTCACGCGTGTCGTCACGAGCTGCCCGCACTGCTTCAACACGCTCGGGAACGAGTACGCCGACTTCGGCGGCCGGTACGAGGTCGTCCACCACACGGAGCTGCTTGCCGAGCTGCTGCGCGACGGGCGGCTCGAGGCGCCCGCAGGCAT
The DNA here is from genome assembly GCA_963712255.1 of uncultured Actinomycetes bacterium. Lineage (GTDB taxonomy): Bacteria > Actinomycetota > Thermoleophilia > Gaiellales > Gaiellaceae > Gaiella. Next base: position 38,263 of record CAVQHL010000001.1, on the reverse strand, counting down.
GGACGAGATCACGTACCACGACTCGTGCTACCTGGCCCGTCACAACGACGTCGTCGCCGCCCCGCGCGAGATCGTCTCGCGGATCGGCAAGCCGCTCGAGATGGCGCGGAGCGGCAAGCGGACGTTCTGCTGCGGTGCGGGCGGCGCGCACATGTGGATGGAGGAGCGCGGGGCGGCGATCAACGAGGAGCGGGTGCGCGAGGCGACCGCGACGGGCGCGTCGACCCTGGCCGTGGCCTGCCCCTTCTGCACGATGATGCTCGACGACGGCGTCAAGCAGACGGGGTCGCCGCTCCGCGTCGCGGACGTGTCGGTGCTGCTGGCGGAGGCGATTGACGAGGCCGCGGCCGGGGCGTAGACTCATATGGTGGAACGGGAGTTCCACGATATGAGCCAGGGCACGCAATCCATCGATCGCGCAGCGCAGGTTCTCGTCCACGTCCTCGAGACGCCGGACCCGCCGACCGTCGGCGCGCTCTCCGCCCGGCTCGAGCTTCCGAAGAGCACGACCTCGCGCCTCGTCGGTGCGCTCGAGCGCCAGGGGCTCATCCAGCGCGACGGCGGCGGCACGCGCCTCGTCCCGGGCGCGGTGCTCCAGCGCTACGCACGCCGCGCGACGGGCGACGCGGAGCTCGTCGACCTCGCCGCAGAGGCACTCGACCGCCTCGCGCAGGCGAGCGGCGAGACGATCAACATCGGCGTGCCGTCGCTCGGAGCCGTCGAGCTCCTCGACCAGCGCGACAGCCGCCACTTCCTCGGCTCGACGAACTGGGTCGGGCGGCGCGTCCCCGCGCACGGCTCCGCGCTCGGGAAGGTCTTCTACGCATTCGGCGCGCTGCCCGTCCCGAGCGGGCCGCTGGAGCCGCTCGCGCCGCAGACGCGTCCCGCCGCGGACGCCCTCGGGCTCGACGAGGTGCGGGCCCGCGGCTACGCGACCGCCGTCGAGGAGCTCGAGCCCGGCCTGTGGGCGGCCGCCGCGCCCGTCTGCGACGCGACCGGCGTCGTCGTCGCCGCGCTGAGCATCTCGGGACCGACCGTGCGGCTCCGGCGCGGGCTGCTGCAGCGATTCGGCCGGCTCCTCGTCGCGGAGGCACGTGAGGTCTCCGCGCTCCTCGGCCACCACGATCGAGAGCGAGGTGTCGCGTGACAGACGATCAGATCGACCTGCAGCTCCCTCAGCGACGAGGACCTCGTCACGCAGATGCACGACGACCTCTACGACGGGCTCGCGCCCGAGATCCTGGAGGGGACCAAGATCCTGCTGGAGCGCGGCTGGTCGGCGGAGAAGACGCTCAACGACGCGCTCGTCGAGGGCATGCGGATCGTCGGCATCGACTTCCGCGACGGGATCCTCTTCGTCCCGGAAGTGCTCCTCGCCGCGAACGCGATGAAGGCGGGGATGGAGGTGCTCCGGCCGCTCCTCTCCGAGTCGGACACCGACCGGATGGGCAAGGTCGTGATCGGCACCGTCAAGGGCGACATCCACGACATCGGCAAGAACCTCGTCGCGATGATGCTCGAGGGCGCCGGTTTCGAGGTGATCGACCTCGGGATCAACAACCCCGTGGAGAACTACCTCGCCGCGCTCGACGAGCACAAGCCGGAGATCCTCGGGATGTCGGCGCTGCTCACGACGACGATGCCGTACATGAAGGTCGTGATCGACACGCTGACCGAGCAGGGACGACGCGACGAGGTGATCGTCCTCGTCGGCGGCGCCCCGTTGAACGAGGAGTTCGGGAAGGCGATCGGGGCGGATGCGTACTGCCGCGACGCGGCGGTCGCGGCGGAGACCGCCCAGGCGCTCGTCCTGGCCCGCCGCTCGTCGGTCGCCGCGTCGTGAGCGCGCGGTCGCTGCTCGAGGAGGAGGTCGCGTTCGACGGCGCGGAGACCGGGTCGCGCATCCTCATCCTCGCCTGCGGCGCGATCGCCCGCGAGGTGCTCGCCGTGATCTCCCTCAACGGCTGGACGCATGTCGACGTGCGGTGCCTGCCGGCGAAGCTCCACTCGACCCCGGACCGGATCCCCGCCGCCGTCGACGCGAAGCTGACGGAGCTGAAGGGCGGCTACGAGCGCGTCTTCGTCGCGTACGCGGACTGCGGCACGGGCGGTGGCCTGGATCTCGTGCATCGATCGTCACGAGGTCGAACGGCTGCCGGGCGCCCACTGCTACGGGTTCCTGGCCGGAAACGCCGTCTGGGACGCGATGCAGGAGGACGAGCCGGCGACGTTCTACCTCACCGACTTCCTCGCCCGGCACTTCGACGCTCTCGTCGTCCGCGGGCTCAAGCTCGACACCCATCCCGAGCTGCTGCCGCTGATGTTCGGCAACTACCGGCGGCTCGTGTACCTCGCGCAGACCGACGACGCGGCGCTCGACGCGCGCGCCGAGCGGGCCGCGTCGTTCCTCGGTCTCGAGTACGAGCGGCATCGCACCGGCTACGGCGAGCTCGTCCCGTCGCTCACACGGTTCGTCGCGGAGCCCGGTCGTGGCTGAGCTGACGGTGATCTGGTGGCGGGACATCCCCGCCCAGGTGACCGCGAAGGAGGGGCGGAGCCGGGCGGCGCGCGAGCTGCCGCCGCGCTTCCAGGAGGCGATCGACGCCGCCGCGATGCGCGCCGGGCTGATCGGGACCGACGCGTACCTCGAGGAGTGGCGTCGCGAGCCCCGCGGCTGCGGCGACGACCTCGAGGCGGAGGTCGCCCAGGAGATCGAGTGGCTCGACGCCGCGTACACGGACGACGTGCTGGAGCGCCTCGTGGGCGCGAGCGGGAAGGAGACGGGGTGACCGAGACGCTGCTGTCGTCGTCTGCGAAGGAGGTCGTGATCGGCTTCGACCGGCCGTTCATCGTGATCGGCGAGCGCATCAATCCGACGGGCCGCAAGGCTCTTGCGGCCGAGATGGCGGCCGGCAACTTCGACACCGTGGTCGCGGACGCCGTCGCGCAGGTCGAGGCGGGCGCGCAGATGCTCGACGTCAACGCGGGCATCCCGCTCGCCGACGAGCCGGGGATCCTCGCGCACACCGTCGAGCTCGTGCAGTCGATCGTGGACGTGCCGCTCTCGATCGACTCCTCGATCGTCGAGGCGCTCGAGGCCGGGCTGGCCGTCTACCGGGGCAAGGCGCTCGTCAACTCGGTGACGGGGGAGGACGAGCAGATGGAACGCGTGCTGCCGCTCGTCGCGCGGCACGGCGCCGCCGTCGTCGCGATCACGAACGACGAGACGGGAATCAGCGAGGATCCCGACGTCCGGTTCGAGGTCGCGCGGAAGATCGTCTCGCGGGCCGAGGATCACGGCATCCCGCGCGAGGACGTCGTCGTCGACCCGCTCGTGATGCCGATCGGGGCGATGGGCACGGCCGGTCGCCAGGTGTTCCGCCTGCTCGGCCGGCTGCGGGACGAGCTCGGGGTGAACACGACGTGCGGCGCGTCGAACGTCAGCTTCGGCCTCCCGAACCGCACCGGGCTGAACGCCGCGTTCCTCCCGATGGCGATCGCCTCGGGCCTCACCTCGGCGATCACGAGCCCGTTGCACGGCGAGATGCTCCAGGCGATCAAGGCCGCCGACGTGATGATGGGGAACGATCCGCACTGCGCCGCGTGGATCGCCCGGAACGGTGACGGCCCGGCGACCGCCGCGGCGGGCCGCCGCGGAGGGCGCGCGGCGAGGCGGAGCGCGGCCGGGGCATGAGCGTCGCTCGCCTTCGCTCCCCGCTCATGCGGCAACCAAGGTCGCCGCATGAGCGCCGACGCGCTCGTCGTCTTCACGCCGTCCGGCCGCCGGGGGCGCGTGCCGCGCGGCGCGTCGGTGCTGGACGCGGCCCGCACGCTCGGCGTCGACCTCGACTCGGTCTGCGGCGGCCGCGGGATCTGCGGCCGCTGCCAGGTGACCGTCGCCGAGGGCGAGCACGCGAAGCACGGGATCACCTGCACGAGCGCCGCTCTGACGCCGGTGACGGAGACGGAGCAGGCGTACGCCGCCGACCGCGGCCTCGCCGCCGGCCGGCGCCTCGGCTGCACGGCGCTCGTCGCGGAGGACGTCGTCATCGACGTCCCGCCGGAGAGCCAGGTGTACCGGCAGGTCGTCCGCAAGGAGGCCGACGCGCGCTCGATCGCCGTCGATCCCGTCGTCCGCCTGTACTTCGTCGAGGTCGAGGAGCCGCAGCTCGCCTCGCCGCGGAGCGATCTCGGGCGGCTGCTCGACGCGCTCGAGAGGGAATGGGACTTGCACGATCTTTCCGTCGATCCAGTTGTATTGCGATCTATTCAACGTGCTCTACGTCGCGACCCGGCCTGGCGCGTCACGGTCGCCGTCCACGACGAGTCGGTCGTCACCGCGGTCTGGCCCGGCTTCCACGACGCGGCGTACGGCATCGCGTTCGACGTCGGCTCGACGACCGTGGCCGGCCACCTGTGCGACCTGCGCACCGGCGACGTGGTCGCGTCGGCGGGCGAGATGAACCCGCAGATCCGCTTCGGCGAGGACCTGATGAGCCGCGTCTCGTACGTCATGCTCAACGCCGGCTCGGAGAAGGAGCTCACGCGGGCGGTCCGCGGCTGCCTCGCGAAGCTGACCGCCGAGCTGTGCCGCGACGCGGGCATCGAGCGGACGGACGTCCTCGAGGTGACGATCGTCGGGAATCCCGTCATGCATCACCTCCTCCTCGGAATCGACCCGACCGAGCTCGGCGGTGCGCCGTTCGCGCTCGCGTTCGACGCGGCGCTCCGGCTCCACGCCGGCGAGCTGGGTCTGCCGGTCAACCCCGGAGCGCGCGCGTACGTGCTGCCGTGCATCGCCGGGCACGTCGGCGCCGACACCGCCGGCGTGATCCTCGCCGAGGCGCCGCACCTCGCGGACGACGTGCAGCCTCGTCGTCGACGTCGGCACGAACGCCGAGATCGTGCTCGGCAACCGCGAGCGGCTCCTCGCCGCGTCGAGCCCGACCGGCCCGGCGTTCGAGGGCGCGCAGATCAGCTGCGGCCAGCGCGCCGCGCCGGGCGCGATCGAGCGCGTCCGGATCGACCGCACGACGCTCGAGCCGCGCATCAAGGTCGTCGGCTGCGACGCCTGGTCGGACGAGCCGGCGTTTCGCGGCGTGCGCGTCACCGGTGTCTGCGGCTCGGGGATCGTGGAGGTCGTCGCCGAGCTCTACCTCGCGGGCGTGCTGATGCCCGACGGCACGATCGACGGCGCCGTCGCGGCGCGGACGCCGCACGTCGTGCCGGACGGGCGGACGTTCTCGTACGTCCTCTGGGACGAGCCGGAGCTCCGGATCACCCAGAACGACATCCGGCAGATCCAGCTGGCCAAGGCGGCGCTCCACGCAGGCTGCCGCCTCCTGATGGAGCGCTACGGCGTCGACCGGGTCGACCGGGTGCGGCTCGCCGGAGCGTTCGGCGCGCACATCGACCCGGTGCATGCCCTCGTCCTCGGGCTCGTCCCGGACTGCGAGCCGGAAGCCGTCACCTCGGCGGGGAACGCCGCCGGGACCGGTGCGCGGATCGCGCTCGTCGACCGGGGCGCGCGCGAGGAGATCGAGCGCGTCGTCCGGTCGGTCGAGAAGGTCGAGACTGCGGTCGAGCCGCGATTCCAGGAGCACTTCGTGCACGCGATGGCGATCCCGCACGACACCGACCCGTACGCGCGCCTGGCGGAGAGCGTCCCGCTCCCCGCCGCGCGAACAGCCTCCGGCGGGGGCCGCCGGCGGCGGACGCGTGCGGCCGAGAGGAGGGCGTCATGACAGAGACCCGTGGCAGGCGGAGCGGAGGGCGGGCGGCACGCCAGGCGGCGCGGCTGCACGCGCACGTCGAGCATGTGCCGTTCCTGACCCGGACGCTCGCCCCGGTCGAGGTGCTCTCCGACGAGGGGCTCTCGCTCCTCGAGGAGAACGCCGACCGGATCCTCGAGGAGGTGGGCATCGAGTTCCACGGCGCGGCGGACGCCCTCGAGCTCTTCGCGGCAGCGGGCGCGGCCGTCGACGGTGAGCGGGTTCGGTTCCCGCGCGGCCTGTGCCGCTCGCTCGTCCAGGCGACGGCGCCGACGCAGTTCACCCAGGTCGCCCGGAACCGCGCGAACGACGTCGTCTTCGGTGGGAACGGGACGATCTTCGCGCCGGCCTACGGCTCCCCGTTCGTCCGCGACCTCGACGGCGGACGGCGGTACGGGACGATCGAGGACTTCCGCAACTTCGTGAAGCTCGCGTACGCGTCCCCCTGGCTGCACCACTCCGGCGGAACGGTGTGCGAGCCGGTCGACGTGCCGGTCAACAAGCGGCACTTCGACATGGTCTACGCGCACATCCGGTACTCGGACAAGCCGTTCATGGGCTCGGTGACCAGGCCCGAGCGCGCGCGCGACACGGTCGACATGGCCCGGATCGTGTTCGGCGAGGAGTTCGTCGAGGCCAACACCGTCGTCTTCAGCCTCATCAACGCGAACTCGCCGCTCGTCTGGGACTCGTCGATGCTCGGCGCTGCGCGCGCCTACGCCGAGGCGAACCAGGCGGTGATGATGACGCCGTTCATCCTCGCCGGCGCGATGAGCCCGTCGACGGTCGCGGCGACGTGCGCGCAGACGCTCGCGGAGTCGCTCGCGGGGATGGCGTACGTCCAGCTCGTCCGGGCGGGCGCGCCGGTCGTGCTCGGCTCGTTCGCCTCGTCGATGTCGATGCAGTCCGGAGCGCCGACGTTCGGAACGCCGGAGCCGGCGCTCGTGCTCTACGTCATGGCGTCGCTCGCGCGGCGCCTGGGTGTGCCGTTCCGGTCGGGAGGCGCGCTCACGGCCTCCAAGGTCGCCGATGCGCAGGCGGCGTACGAGTCCACCAACACGATGCAGCCGACGATGCTCGCCGGCGTGAACTTCGTGCTCCATGCCGCGGGCTGGCTCGAGGGCGGGCTCTCGATGGGGTACGAGAAGTTCGTGCTCGACGCAGACCAGCTCGGCATGTGGCACTCCTTCGCGCGCGGCGTCGACCTTTCCGACAATGGCGCAGGCGATGGACGCGTTCACGACGAACGAGCCGGGGACGCACTTCCTCGGGCATCCGCACACGCTCGCGAACTTCGAGCAGGCGTTCTACCGCTCGCCGGTGGCCGACAACTCGAGCTTCGAGCAGTGGGAGATCGAGGGCTCCCAGGACGCCGAGCGGCGCGCGAACACGCTCTGGAAGCAGTCGCTGGCCGAGTACGAGGCGCCGCCGATCGACGACGCGGTCGACGAGGAGCTTCGCGAGTGGATCGACCGGCGCAAGGCGTCGTTCCCCGACGCGAGTGAGTGATGGGCGCGACCGAGCTCACCCAGGCGACGCACGTCGCGGAGCTTCTCCGCCGCTCCCGGTTCGAGATCCTGCCTCTCGACGGTGTCGAGGAGCAGGTGCTCGCAACGGTCCCGCACGACGTCACGCTGACGGTGACGGCGTCGCCGACGAAGGGGCTCGGGCCGACGGTCGACCTCACCCGACGGCTCGTCGGCCACGGCTACGCGGTCGTCCCGCACCTCTCCGCGCGGCTCGTGGCGGATACGGCGGAGCTCGAGGAGATCGTCGCGCGGCTGCGCGAGGCAGGCGTGCGGGAGGTCTTCGTCGTCGCCGGCGACGCCGAGGAGCCGCGCGGGGGCTTCCACGGGGCGATCGACCTGCTCGAGGCGCTCGACGCGCTCGGCCGGCCGTTCCCCGAGGTCGGCATCACCGGCTACCCGGAGAGCCACCCGTTCATCGACGACGACACCACGATCGCGGCGATGTTCGAGAAGGCGCGCCACGCGACGTACATCGTGAGCCAGGTCTGCTTCGACCCGGCCGTCACCGCCCAGTGGATCGAGAACGTCTGGGCGCGAGGCACGCGCCTGCCGATCTACGTCGGCGTCCCCGGCGTCGTGAGCCGCGCGAAGCTGCTCCGCGTCTCGGCACGGATCGGGATCGGCGACTCGCTCCGCTTCCTGCGGAAGAACGGCAGCTTCGCGGGACGCTTCCTGCGGGGCGGGTTCAGCCCCGACCCGCTCGTCGACGGGCTCGGCCCCGTCCTCGGCAGCGGGAAGGTGGCCGGCTTCCACCTCTTCACGTTCAACGACGTGGCGGACACGGAGGCGTGGCGTCAGGAGCGGCTGAGCCGGTCGTGAAGGCCTCGTACGACGTCGTGATCGTCGGCGGCGGCTCTGCCGGCTGCGTCCTGGCGAACCGCCTGAGCGCCGACCCGGCCACGAGCGTGCTCGTGCTGGAAGCGGGCCGGCCCGATTCCCTGTGGGACGTGTACGTCCACATGCCCGCCGCGCTCTCGTTCCCGATCGGCAGCAGGTTCTACGACTGGGGGTACGAGTCGGAGCCGGAGCCGTTCATGAACGGCCGGCGCGTCTACCACGCGCGCGGGAAGCTCCTCGGCGGCTCGTCGAGCATCAACGGGATGATCTTCCAGCGCGGGAACCCCATGGACTTCGAGCGCTGGGGCGCCCGGCCCGGGCTCGAGCGACTGGGACTACGCCCACTGCCTGCCGTACTTCAAGCGGATGGAGACGTGCCTCGCCGGCGCCGACGAGTGGCGCGGGGGAGACGGACCGCTGATCCTCGAGCGCGGCCCCGCGACGAACCCCCTCTTCGGCGCGTTCTTCGAGGCGGTGCAGCAGGCCGGGTACTCGCTCACGGCCGACGTGAACGGCGAGCGCCAGGAGGGGTTCGCCGCCTTCGACCGGAACATCCACCGCGGCCGCCGGCTGAGCGCCGCGCGCGCGTACCTGCACCCGGTGCGGCGCCGGCCGAATCTCGACGTGCGGACGCGTGCCTTCGTCACCCGCGTCCTCTTCGACGGGTCCCGCGCGACCGGCGTCGAGGTCGTGCGCCGGGGGAAGACCGAGGTCGTGCGCGCCGGCGAGGTGATCCTCTGCGGCGGCGCGATCAACTCGCCGCAGCTCCTCCAGCTCTCGGGCGTCGGCAACGCCGACGAGCTGCGCGCGGTCGGCGTCGACGTCGTCCACGAGCTGCCGGGCGTCGGCGAGAACCTGCAGGACCACCTCGAGGTCTACGTGCAGCACGCCTCGACGCAGCCGGTCTCGGTCGCGCCCGCGATGAAGTGGCGCAACCGCCCGTGGGTCGGGTTCAAGTGGCTGTTCTTCCGGTCGGGGCCGGGGGCGACGAACCACTTCGAGGGAGGCGGGTTCGTCCGCTCGAACGACGAGGTGACGCACCCGAACCTCATGTTCCACTTCCTCCCGCTCGCGATCCGCTACGACGGCTCGCAGCCGGCCGGGGGCCACGGCTACCAGGTGCACGTCGGCCCGATGTTCTCGGACGCCCTCGGCTCGGTGAAGATCACGTCGGCCGATCCGCGCGTGAAGCCCGCGCTCCGGTTCAACTACCTCTCGACCGAGCAGGACCGCCGCGAGTGGCCCGAGGCGATCCGCTGCGCGCGCTCGATCCTCGGGCAGCCGGCGTTCGCGCCGTTCGACGGAGGCGAGGTCTCGCCCGGGCCGGAGGTCGAGTCCGACGAGGAGATCCTCGACTGGGTCGCGCGCGACGCCGAGACGGCGCTGCATCCCTCGTGCTCGTGCCGGATGGGCCTCGACGACCGGAGCGTCGTCGACCCGTCGTCGATGCGGGTCCACGGGCTCGAGGGCCTTCGAGTCGTCGACGCGTCCGTCATGCCGTCGATCACGAACGCGAACCTCTACGCGCCCACGATGATGATCGCCGAGAAGGCCGCAGACCTGATCCTCGGCGCGACGCCGCTCGAGCCCTCCACCGCGCGGTGGCATCGGCACGACCTGACGCGCTCGGGCGCCGCGACGTGACGACTCCCGACTGGGAAGAGCGCGTCGCCGCCGCCTGGGCGTCGTTCGACGAGCGGACGGACGAGGAGAACCGGGCGCTGATCGAGTCGCTCGCCGCCGAGCTGCCGCCGGACAGCGCGGTCGCGAGCTTCGAGCGAGCCTGCGTCTTCGACTCGACCGACGCCTCGGATCTCGCCGTCCCGCTCTACCAGGACGCGCTCGCGCGCGGGCTGCCGGTCGAGCGGCGTCGGCGCGCCGTGATCCAGCTCGCGAGCTCGCTCCGGAACATCGGGCGGGCGGAGGAGAGCGTCGCGCTCCTCACCGACGAGCTGGAGGCAGGCTCCGACGAGCTCGACGACGCCGTTCGGGCGTTCCTCGCCCTGGCGCTCACCGACGTCGGGCGAGAGCGCGAGGCCGTGTCCCACGCGCTCGTCGCTCTCGGCCCGCACCTGCCGCGCTACCAGCGCTCCCTTGCCGCGTACGCGCGGGCGCTCGTGGACGACGCCGCCTAGCCGAGCGCGATCAGCGCGACGCCGCAGACGACGAGCGCTGCGCCGACCAGGCGGCCGGCTCCGACGCGCTCGCCGAGCAGGGGTGCGGCGAGGAGCGCGGCGATCAGCACGCTGGTCTCGCGCACGGCGGCCACCGACGCGGCCGGCGCGAGGAGCAGCGCCGCGAGCACGAGCGCATACGCGACGAACGAGAGGATGCCCGCCGCCGCGGGCAGCGGCCGGGCGGCGCCCCGCAGCCGCTCTGCGCCGCGCGACGTCGCGAGAAGGACGCCGACGTACCCGATCGTCGCCGGGACCATGCTCAGCTCGAGGTAGACGACCGGGTCGGCGTACTCGATGCCGTCCTTGTCCACGAGGGTGTACGCGGCGATGCACGCCGCGACGGCGACCCCGTAGGCCGCCCCGGTGCCGCGGCTCGCCCCGCTGCCGAGGCCGCGGACGAGCAGGATCCCGAGGCCGACGAGGCAGACGCCGACCGTCTGCGCGGCCCCGACCCCCGTCCCGAGCAGCGTGACGCCGACGACGAGGATGAGGACGGGGGCGAGCCCACGCGCGATCGGGTAGACGACCGACACCTCCGCATGCCGGTACGCGGTCGCGAGGAGGCCGAAGTACAGGAGCTGGAGGCACGACGTGACGACGATGTAGGGCCAGACGTCCGAGTCTGCGTCCCAGCGCAGGACGGCCACGGGCGCGAAGACCGTGACCGACACGATGAGCGCGATCGCCGTCGCGGCCTCGGGGTCGCGCTCACGTCCGAGGATGAGGTTCCACAGGGCGTGGAGGAAGGCAGAGCCGAGTGCAAGCGCGAAGGCGTCGAGCGGCATCGCGGGCCGACAGTAGGCTCCCCGCCGGATGCAGCCCGCACGCGCGCTCGCCTTCGACTTCAACGGGACGCTCTCGCACGACGAGCCCCTCCTCTTCGCGATCTACGCGGAGCTGTTCGCCGAGCACGGCCGGCCGCTCACCGAGGCGGACTACTACGGCCGCCTGGCAGGGAACACGGAGGAGGCGATCATCCAGGGGTGGCTCGGCGTGGAGGGCGACGAGCTCGAGGCGCTGATCGACGACCGGATCGGCCGGTACGTGGCGCGGGCTGACGGATCGACGGTGCCCGCCGCCGTCCGCGAGGCGGTCCGGCACGCCGCGAGCCGGGTGCCCGTCGCGATCGTGTCCGGCGCCTACCGCCGCGAGATCGAGCCGGTCGTCGCGCGGGCGGGGCTCGCCGACGTCGTCCAGGCGATCGTCGCCGCGGACGACGTGACGCGAGGCAAGCCCGACCCGGAGGGATACCTGCGGGCGCTCGCGCTCCTCGGCGACGACCTCCGGCCGGCCGACGTCGTGGCGTTCGAGGACACCGAGGCGGGGGTCGCCTCGGCACGCGCCGCGGGTCTTCGCTGCCTCGCGGTGCGCGGGACGCTGCGCCGACGAGCGGCTCGCGGCGGCGGACGGGATCGTCGACGCGATCGACGTCGAGCTCGTCCGGACGCTCGTCGGATGACCTGGGTCATCGCACACCGTGGTGCGTCCGCCGACGAGCGCGAGAACACGCTGCCGGCGTTCGAGCGGGCGATCGCGATCGGCGCCGACTTCGTCGAGCTCGACGTCCAGGCATCGGCGGACGGCGAGCTCGTCGTGTTCCACGACCTCGATCTCGACCGTCTGACGCCGCTGCGTGGACCGCTCCGCCGGAGGACGGCCGCCGAGCTCCGCGAGCACGGGATCCCGACGCTCGAGGAGGTGCTCGACCTGACGCGAGGTCGAATCGGCGTGATGGCGGAGCTGAAGAGCGTGCACCTCTTCCGCCGTCACGACGTGGTCGGCCGCACCGTCGCGCTCCTCGGCGACGACGACGTCGTCCTCTCGTTCGGCCGGCGCACCCTTCTCGAGGCACGCCGTCGACGCCCGTCGCTCCGCGTCCTCCAGCACGTCGGGTACGGCGTCTCGATCCGCGCTGCGGCGGGCTACGCCTGGGCTGTCGGCTTCCACGACCCGCGCGTCACGGCACGGGGGCTCGAGCGCGCGCGCCGCCTCGGGCTCGAGACCACGGTCTACACCGTCAACGACGAGCGACGGATGCGACGGCTCGTCGCGCTGGGCGTCGACGGGATCTTCAGCGACCGGCCCGCGCTCCTGCGCGAGGTCCTCAGCTCTCCGGCTCGGGCTCCAGCTCCAGCTCCAGCTCCGGCATCGAAACCCCCTCGAGGCTGAGCAGCTTCGCGCTCGCGGCCGGGAAGCGGACGCTCACCCGTGCCCCGACGGGAAGCGCTGCGGCCCGGTCGGCGGAGAGGTCGGCGGTCCACTCCGTCGGCCCTGCGAGGACGCGGAGCCGCGTCACCGAGCCGAGGAACGTCTGCGAGACGACCTCGCCGACGAGCCCGTTCTCCGCCGATCCGGCGACGGCCTCGAGCTCGACCGTCTCGGGCCGGACGAGCAGGAGCACCCGCTCGCCGCGCGGCCTTCCACGAGCGGCGTCGACCGACAACGGCGTCCGGTCGTAGTCGACGCGCCCCGACTCCGGGTCGGCGACGGTCGACTCGATCCGGTTCATCGTGCCGACGAACTCGGCGACGAACGGCGTCGCCGGTGCTCCGTAGATCTCGCCGGGGGAGCCGATCTGCTCGATCTGCCCGTGCGAGAGCACCGCCACGCGATCCGAGATCGAGAGGGCCTCCTCCTGGTCGTGCGTGACGTAGATCGTGGTGATCCCGAGACGTGTCTGGATGCGCCGGATCTCCTCCCGGAGCTGGACGCGGACCTTGGCGTCGAGCGCCGAGAGCGGCTCGTCGAGCAGGAGCAGACGCGGCTCGATCGCGAGCGCCCGGGCGAGCGCGACGCGCTGCTGCATGCCGCCCGAGAGCTGATGCGGATACCGGTCGGCGGCCTGGTCGAGCCCGACGAGCTCGAGCAGCTCCCGCGCCCGGCCCCGTCGTCACGCCCCGTCCCTCCTTGCGCACGCGCAGGCCGAACTCGACGTTGCGCACCGCGGTCATGTTCGGGAAGAGGCTGTACGCCTGGAAGACCATCCCGATGTCGCGGCGGTTGGGCGGCACGCCGGTGATGTCCTTGCCGTCGACGAGGATGCGCCCCGACGTCGGCCTGTCGAATCCGGCGATCAGCCGCAGCGCGGTCGTCTTGCCGCATCCGGACGGCCCGAGGAAGGAGACGAACTCGCCGCTCGGGATCTCGAGGTCGATCCCGGCGAGCGCCACGACGTCGCCGAACCGCCGGTGCAGCTGCTTGAGCTCGACGCCGGCCATCCCGTCTACCTCGCTCCCTGTGTCGTCGGCGCCCCGCGTCCTCGCCCGACGGCGAGGAGCGCGAGCATCGCCGCCCAGGTGATCCCGAACGCGACGAGCGTCAGCGCCGCCGCCTGGTACGGCTTGTTCTGGCTGACGTACTGGATGTGCACCGGGAAGGTCTTGAACTGCGCCAGGCTCGCGATCGTGAACTCGCCCATCACGATCGCGAGGGTCAGGAACGAGCCTCCGAGCGCGGCCGCCTTGATGTTCGGGAGGATCACGCGGAAGAGCGTCGTCAGCCAGCCCGCCCCGAGGCTCTGCGAGGCCTCGGTCAGGGTGTGCACGTCGATCGCCCGGAAGCCCGTGTCGAGCGAGAAGTACATGTACGGGAACGCGAGGATCACGTACGTCGCGGCGAGGAAGCCGTACGGCTCGGCGTAGAACCACGTGGGCGTCCCGCGGTAGAGGTCGAGCAGCCCGACGACGAGGATGATCGGCGCGACGACGAACGGCACGAGCGCGAGGAAGCCGATCACGGGGCGGAGCCGCGGGAGCTTCAGGTGCACCCAGTAGACGGTCGGGACGAGGAGCGCGAGCGTGAAGGCGATCGTCTCGAGCGCGATCACGAAGCTCAGCCGGATCGTCTTCCAGAACTCGGGGTCGTCGAAGACGCCGCCGTAGTTCGCAAGCGTGCAGCACTTGGCCGTCTGGTCGTTCTTCAGGCTGAAGAGGAGCGTCGCGATGAGCGGGACGAGGAAGTAGGCGGCGCCGATGAGCAACCAGACGACGGCCGTCGGCGCGATGAAGCGGCGCGGCGTCATCGCACCCACCTCGAGCTGAGCCGTTGCAGCGGGATGTACGCGAGCATCATCAACCCGAGCACGACGAACATCCCGAACGCCAGGGCCTGGGCGAGATGCGGATCGTCGAGGACGTCTCCGCCGATGAAGAAGCCGATCACGATCGGCACGAGGCCGATGCCGCCGGCGGTCAGCCCGTACGCCGTCGCGTACGCGGCGAACGAGTTCCCGAAGAGCAGCACCATCGCGCTCAGGAGCGAGGGGAAGAGGATCGGAAAGCCGACGTAGCGCCAGAACTGCCACGAGCTGGCGCCGAGGCTCGAGGCCGCCTCGCGCCACTCGCGCCGGAGCCCGTCGATCGCGGGCGCGATGACGAGGATCATCAGCGGGATCTGGAAGTAGAGGTAGACGATCTCGATCCCGGTCTTCGAGAACAGCGAGAACGTCGTGTCGGACCCGGGCGGCGTCCACTCGTAGAGGCTGAATCCGAACGCGTTCTGGAGGAACGAGGTGACGATCCCGATCGTCCCGAGCGTCGCGATGAAGGCGAAGGCGAGCGGGATTCCGGCGAAGTTGGCAGCGACCCCCGAGAACGTCGTCAGCATCCCGCGGATCCACCGCGGCGTCCCGTCACGGATCGCCGCGTACGCGATCGCGACGCCGAGCGCCCCGCCGACGAGCGCCGTGACGATGCTGACCTCGATGCTGTTCTTGAACGCGGTCCGGTACGGCTCGTCGAAGAGCGTCTGGATGTTGTCGAAGCTCCAGCCTCCGTCCTGCGTCTGGAACGCGCCGACGATCACCGTGCCGGCAGGCAGGAGCAGGAACGCCGTGGTGTAGGCGAGGAACGGCAGCGACGCCGAGCCAGGCGAGCGAGAACCGCCTCTCCCGACCCGTGTGGACGGGCCGGGAGAGGTCGTCGGATGGTGCGGTCGTGCTCAGGACAAGACGCCTAGGCGCCGACCTTCTTGGGCCATTCCGTGGCGATCGCGGCTCGCGCCTTGTTCACCTGGCCGACGCTCGCGAACTTCACCTTCGAGTACGCGGACGCCGCCGGGAGCGCCGCGATGAGCGCCTTCGGCACGACCTTGCGTGCGACCATGTCGGTGAAGAGCGCCGGGTGCGAGTACCCCTTCAGCCAGAGCAGCTGGCCCTGGTCCGAGTAGAGGAACTCCTGCCACAGCCGGGCCGCCAACGGATGCGGGCCGGTCGCGTTGATCGCCTGGCAGTAGTGAGCGCCGTACACCGCGTCGGACGGGATCGCGGTCCTGATCTTGGCCGCCGGGAACTCCTTCGCGTACGCGATGTTGAGGTAGTCCCAGTCGATCGTGATCGGGGTCTGGCCCGACGCGATCGTCTGCGGCGTCGCCTGCACCGGGATGTAGTTCCCCGCCGCCTTCAACTGGGCGAAGAAGTCGATCCCCGGGTTGATGTCGTTGAGACCGCCGCCGTTTGCGATCGCGGCCGAGAACACGCCGGCCACGGCCGAACCGGAGGTGAGCGGGCTGCCGTTGAGAGCGACCTTGTTCCGGTACTCCGGCTTCAGCAGGTCCTTCCAGCTGCGCGGGACGTTGCTCACCACCGCGGTGTTGACGCCGAACGACACGACGCCCCAGTAGTCGCCGACCCAGAACCCGCGACCGTCCTTCATCGCCCGCGGGACCTTCTTGAAGTTCCTCGTGAAGTACTTGGCGTACAGGCCCTCGTTCGCGCCGGCGATCGCGAAGGTCGGGCTGACGTCGAGCACGTCCGGGGCCCGCGGATCACCCTTGAGCGAGCGCACCGCCTGGTTCTCGGCGGCCGACGACGCGTCGGGGTCGGCGCTCGTGATCGGGATCCCGTACTTGCGCGTGAACGTGCGGATGATCTCGCCGTAGTTCGCCCAGTTGGGCGGCAGGGCGATGGTGTTCAGGCGACCTTCCTTCTTCGCCTCCTTGACGAGCTCGGTCAGCTTCATCGCGCCGCCGAGCATCGGCGGCGTCGGCGAGCGCCTGCTGACGGGCTGCGAGGGCGCCGGCGGGCAGCGACAGGATCGTCAGGCCCGCCCCGGCGGCGACGCCTCGCCGGAGGAGCGTGCGCCGGTCGAGCCGCTCCTCCTCCAGCCTCCGCAGGAACTCGTACTCCTGCTCTTGGAAATCTTCCACGGGCCTCTCCTCCAGTCTGGGGGGAACCTTGCGATCGTAGGGAGCGCGAGGCCACTCTGCAATAGGGTCACCGGATGGACTCGCCATGGAGATCGCCGGGAGACTGGCTCAAGGCGGCGCTCCACATGCACACGACGAACTCGGACGGCGAGCTCGCCCCTCGCGCGCTCGCACGGCACTACGGGCGCGCCGGGTACGACGTCGTCGCTCTCACCGACCACTGGCACCGCAGCGAGGCGCCCTCGAGCCCCGACCTCGTCGTGCTGCCGGGCGTCGAGCTCAACTGCCTCCTGCCCGAGGACCGGGACGGCCACGTGCTCGGGATCGGCATCGAGCGCGACCCGGCCGAGCTCGCGGGCGAGCGCCGCGACCTCGCCGCCACCGGCGACTGGATCGTCGACTCCGGCGGCGTCGCCTACCTGGCGCATCCGTACTGGACGGGCGCCCGCGCGGGCGGCATCGAGCTTCCGCCGTCCGTGACCGGGATCGAGGTGTTCAACGCCGGCTGCGAGCTCGAGGTCGGCCGCGGGCTCTCGTCGGTGCACTGGGACGAGCTCCTCCAGGACGGCCGCCTCTGCCCGGCGCTCGTCACCGACGACAGCCACCACCCCGGGTTCGACTCGGATCACGCGTGGACGTGGATCCGTGCCGCGCGCGACCGCGAGAGCATCCTCGACGCCCTGCGCACCGGCCGCTTCTACGGGAGCACCGGACCGCTGCTCCACGACGTCGAGACGACCGACGCGGGAGTCGTCGTCCGGTGCACGCCCGCCCGGTCGGTCACGCTGCTGACGGGGAAGACGAGCGGTGCCGCGGTGAACGCGGGCCGGCTGGGCTACCGGTACGGCGCGGAGATCCTCGAGGTCTCGCACGACGGCTGGATCCTCGCGGCACGGCTCGACCTGCCCGAGACGGCGCCCTTCGCACGGCTCGAGGTCGTCGACCCGGCCGGGCGCCGCGCGTGGACGAACCCGCTGTGGCCGCGCTAGCGGCGGTCGAGCGGCGGGCCGCCGCACGCGAGTCGCTCGCGCGTCGGTCGTTCGACCTGCTCGTCGTCGGCGGGGGCGTGATCGGCGCGGCGACCGCCGCCCACGCGGCCCGCGCGGGGCTCGCCGTGGCCCTCGTCGACGCCGGGGACTTCGGGTCGGGGACGTCGAGCGCGTCGTCCAAGCTCGTCCACGGCGGGCTCCGCTACCTGCGGCTCGGCGACGTGCGCCTCGTGCGCGAGGCGCACCACGAGCGCCGCACCCTGGCCGCCGACGTCGCCCCGCACCTCGTGCACCGCCTGCCGTTCCTCCTGCCGCTCTACCGGGACGGCCCGTTCCGTCCGGCGTTCGTGCAGAGCGGGATCCTCCTCTACTCGACCCTGGCGCGGTCCCGCCTGAACTGGCTCGTCCGGCCGGATCGCGCGGAGCAGCTCGTGCCGGAGCTCCGTCTCGACGGGCTGCGCTCGTGCGCGCTGTATGCCGACGCCTGGACGAACGACGCGCGACTCTGCCTCGAGAACGTCCTCGCCGCGGAGCAGGCCGGCGCCACGGTCGTCAACCGCGCAGCGGTCGTCTCTCTCCGGCTCGTCGACGGGGAGGTCCGGGGCGCGGAGGTCGAGGTCGACGGGGACGTCGTCGACGTGCAGGCGCGCGTCACGGTGAACGCCGCCGGGCCGTGGGTGGACGCCGTCCGCCGTCTCGAGGATCCGCGCGCCGGCACGTCGGTGCGGCTCAGCAAGGGCGTGCACGTGCTCGTCCCGGGCGGGGGCGACTGGAGCGCGGCGCTCACCGTCCCGCAGGACGACGTCCGGGTCACGTTCGCCGTCCCGTGGTACGGGCTGCTCCTGCTCGGGACGACCGACACCGACTTCGACGGCGACCCGGCCGCCGTGTCCGTCGAGCCGGAGGACGTGACCGAGATCCTCGAGGAGGCCGGGAAGGCTCTGCCGTCCACCCTCCTCGGGGCAGGGTCGGTGCGGGCGTCGTACGCGGGGCTCCGCGTCCTGCCGCTCGGCGACGGCGGGACGGCGACCGCACGGCGGGAGACCGTCTTCTCCGTCGGCCCGGGCGGGATGCTGAGCGTCGCGGGGGGGAAGCTCACCACCTACCGCCGCATCGCCCTCGACGCCCTCGAGCGGGTGCGCGGGCCGTTGGGCCTCGGACGGATCGACCGCCGCCCCTTCCCGCTGCCGGGTGCGAGCGGCGGCGAGCCGCGCCTCGTGACGGAGCTCGACCCGGAGGTCGAGGCGCACCTCCGCCATCTGTACGGCAGTCGCGCCGGGGCGGTGGTGGAGCGTGCGGCCGAGGACGCCTCGCTGCTCGAGCGGCTCCACCCGGACGGCCCGGACATCGCCGCGCAGGCCGTGTTCGCGGCCGAGCGCGAGTGGGCGACGAGCGTCGAGGACGTCCTGCGTCGCCGGACGACCGTGACCCTGCGGGGCCTCGCCGACGAGGGCGCCGTCGCCCGGGTCGAACGGCTGCTGTCCGGCTCCTAGCCGGTGCTCTCGGACACCGACAGCACGGCCTTGACGATTCCGTCGTAGCCGGTGCACCGGCAGAGGTTGCCGGACAGCGCGATGCGGACCTCGTCCTCCGTCGGGCGCGCGTTGCGCTCGAGGAGCGCGGTCGCGGAGACGAGCATCCCGGGCGTGCAGAAGCCGCACTGCACGCCGCCGTGCTCGAGGAAGGCCGCCTGGAGCGGGCTCAGCTCGAGCCCCGTCGCGAGGCCCTCGACGGTGGTCACCTCGCTGCCCTCGGCCTGGAGCGCGAGGTACGAGCAGCTGTTCACCGGCTCGCCGTCGAGCAGCATCATGCAGGCGCCGCATTCCGAGTCGTCGCAGCCCTCCTTCGCTCCCGTGAGGCCGACGGCGTCACGCACCGCCGCGAGCAGGCTCGTTCCCGGCTCGAGCTCGACCGGAAAGGCGATGCCGTTCACGCTCAGGGTTGCGGACGCCTTCATGCGCCGCCCCCGCTGGCCGGGATCGCCACGTGCGCCGCCGCGGGCCCGCACGAGCGCAGCCTCGATCGCGCGCCGGGCGATCACCTCGGCCATCGCGCGGCGATAGCGCTCCGAGGCGCGGACGTCGGAGATCGGAGCGGCTGCCGCGGCTGCCGCCGACGCGGCGGCGGCCGACTGCCGCGTCGTCGCCCGCGCTGCCGCGCAGCGCCTCCTCGGCCTCCGGGACGCGCCGGATCGTCGGGGCGAGCGCGGTGATCGCCACGGTCGCCTCGCGCACGGTCGCGCCGTCGACGGCCACGACCGCGGTCGCGCCGACGACCGCGATCTCCATCTGGCGGCGGTACTCGAGGCGCACGTACGCGCTGCCCGTGCCGCGCGGTGGGGCGGGGATGTCGACCGCGACGAGGAGCTCGTCCGGCGCTGCGACCGTCGAGCCCGGCCCCGAGAAGAGGTCGGCGACGGCCACCGTGCGCTCCGCGCCGGATGACCGCAGGGCGACGGTCGCCCCCAGGCACATCAGCGGCCCGCCCGTCTCCATGGCCGGCGAGGCGTTCATCAGGTTGCCCCCGAGCGTCCCCTGGGCGCGCGTTGCGTGCGATCCGACGATCGTGCTCGCGTCGGCGAGCGCGGTGAAGCGCTCGCGGACGAGCGGATGTGCCGCGATCTCGGCGTGGGTCGCGAGCGCGCCGAGGTGCAGGCCGCCGTTCGCCTCCTCGATGCCGCGCAGCTCGCCGATGCGGTGGATCGCGACGAGCGACTCCGGGAGCGGCGCCTTGCCCTGGCGGGCGCCGACGACGAGGTCCGTGCCACCGGCGACCGGGCGGGCGCCACCGGCGAGCGCGGCGAGCGCCTCGTCGAGGTTCGTCGCGGTCGCGAACGCCGTCGCGCTCACGCGCCGGCCTCCCAGACCCGCTCCGGCGTCATCGGCAGCTGCCGGACGCGCGCGCCGATGACCTTCGAGATCGCGTTCGCGATGGCGCCCGCGGTCGGCACGCACGGCGGCTCGCCGACGCCCTTCGAGCCCTTCGGCCCGGCGTTCGGCGTCTCCGTCTCGATCCAGTCGATCTCGATCGCGGGCGCGTCGCTCGCGGTGACGAGCTTGTAGTCGAGGAGGTGCGGGTTCCGCTGCCTGCCCAGCTCGTCGAGCTGCGTGCCCTCCGAGAGCGCCTGCCCGATCCCCATCACGACGCCGCCGTACACCTGGCCGTCCGCGCCGACGCGGTTGAGGATCCGGCCGCAGTCGTGCACGGCCGCCACGCGCAGCACGCGGACGACGCCCGTCTCGCGATCGACGCGGACGTGCGCGGCGTGGGCGATGAGCTGCGGCGCGTGGAACGACTCGTTCCCGAGGCGCCCGACGCACCCCTCCGCCGGGGCGGGCGGTGCCTCCGGCAGGTCGCCGGCGCCCTTCCCGTGGAACGTCCCGTCGGCGGCGAGCTCGGCGATCGTGACGGCCTTGTCCGCCGAGCCCTTGACGCGAACCGAGCCGCCGACGAGCTCGAGGTCGCCGCGCGCCGCCTCGAGCTCCTCCGATGCGGCATCGAGGAGCTGGTCGCGCAGGTCGTCGGTCGCGGCGAGCACGGCGCGCACGCTGTTGAACGTCGTCTGGGAGCCGCAGGAGCCCATGTCCCACGGCGCGGCATCCGTGTCCTGGTAGAGGAGCGAGAAGCTCTCCGGGCTCATCCCGAGCTCCTCGGCGACGAGTCGCGGCATCGCCATCACGGCGCCGGTGCCGTTCTCCTGCGCGCCGGTCAGGATCGTGCCCGTCCCGTCCGGGTTCAGCCGGACGTAGGCGCCCGCGTTCGCCGCGAAGCACGGCCACCAGCCGCAGGCGACGCCGATCGCCTCGTTCTCCGGGAGGTCGTCGCCGGCGCCGATCAGCTCGACGGCGCGCTCGAGCGTCTCCTTCATCGCGATCCGCTCCAGCACCTGCCCGGTCGCGGTCACCGAGCCGTCCTCGACGAGCGTGCGACGCCGAAGCTCGACCGGGTCCATCCCGAGCGCCTCGGCGAGCTCGTCCATGTGCTGCTCGAGCGCCCAGCAGACCTGCGGGGCGGTCGGCGCGCGGATCGACGAGGAGGGCTGGTTGTTCGAGTAGACGAGCGACGACTCGATGTCGACGTTCCCGAGCTCGTACGGGCCGTGCGCGTGCATCGCGGCCATCTGCGCGAAGAACCCGCCCTCGCCGCAGTACGCGCCGCTGTCGAGGACGAGCCGCGCTCGCCGCGCGAGGATCGTCCCGTCGCTCCGCGCTCCGGTCTCGAGCTCGATCACCATGCCCTCGCGCCGGTGGCCGACCGCGACGAACTCCTCGTGCCGCGAGAACACGAGCTTGACGGGCCGCCCTGCGGCGCGCGCGAGCGCGGCGACGTGGCCCTCGAAGTGGAAGTCGCACTTCGCGCCGAAGCCGCCGCCGAGGAGCGGGACGATCACGCGAACGTCCGACTCGGGGATTCCGAGCGTGTCGGCGACGCCGGCGCGCGCTGCGTACGGCACCTGCGTCGACGACCAGACCGTCACGCGGTTGCCCTGCCACTGCGCGACGATCGCGCGCGGCTCGATCGGGACGCCCTGCACCGGATCGGTGACGTAGCGGCCGCGGACGACGGCGTCGCTCGCCGCGAGCGCCGCGTCGACGTCGCCCTTCACGATCGTCGAGAACCCGAGGACGTTGTCGTGGCGCCCGAGCGCCTCGTCGCCCTCGTACGACTCCCAGTCGGGGTGGACGCGCGTCGCGTCGGGCTCGAGGGCCGCCTCGAAGTCGCTGACGACGGGGAGCGGCTCGAGGTCCACCTCGACGAGCGCCGCCGCCTCCCGTGCGATCGCCTCGGTCGTCGCAGCGACCCCGGCGACGATGTCGCCCTCGAAGCGGACGGTGTCGCGCGCGAAGAGCCGCCGGTCCTTGACCATCCCGCCGTAGAGCACGTCGGGGACGTCCTCGTGCGTCACGACCGCGATCACGCCGGGCAGCGCGCGCGCCCGGGTCGTGTCGATCCGCGTGATGCGCGCGTGGGGGTGGTCGGCGTAGCGGAACGCGGCGTGGAGCTGTCCGGTGAGGGTGAGATCTGCGGTGTAGCGGCCCGCGCCCGTCACCTTCTCGCGCCCGTCCGGACGGACGAAAGCGGTGGTCGGCTCCTCGATCGCGGTCACGACGCACATCCAATCAGGCGCCGGGCAGGGCGGTACAGTCAGCCGCCGTGGAGGGCTCGTACAAGCTCGTCTGGTTCGTGCCGGCCGCGCACCTGCGCTCCACGCGCGATGCGGTCTTCGCGGCGGGCGCGGGCTGGATCGGCAACTACTCGCGCTGCTCGTGGGCGACGTTCGGGGAGGGGACGTTCCGCGGCGGCGAGGGGACGACGCCGTCCGTCGGCGAGGCCGGCAGGGACCAGACGGTGGCGGAGTACCGGGTCGAGACGGTCGTGCCCGCCGCGAAGCTGGAGGCGGTCATCGCGGCCCTCCGGCGCGCGCACCCGTACGAGGAGCCGGCGTTCGACGTCTACGAGCGGATCGAGCCGTGAAGGCGACGCTCTGGACCGACGGCGGCGCGCGCGGGAACCCCGGGCCGGCGGCGTTCGCCTACGTGCTCGAGACCGACGACGGAACGGTCCTCGAGGCCAGGGGAGAGGCGATCGGCACCGCGACGAACAACGTCGCCGAGTACTCGGCGCTCGTCGCCGGCCTCCGCGGGGCGGCTGCGGCCGGCGTCCGCGAGCTGGAGGTGCGTTCCGACTCCGAGCTGATGGTGAAGCAGATGCGCGGGGAGTACCGCGTGAAGAACCGCGACCTCCAGACGCTCTTCCTCGACGCCTCCCGGGCGGCGCGAGACGTCGGCAGCGTCACCTACACGCACGTCCGTCGCGAGCACAACGAGCTCGCCGACCGCCTCGTCAACGAGGCGCTCGACGCCGCGACGTAGGGTTGACCGCACCCCCGAGAGTGGGGCACGCCGTTCGCATACCGGGGAACCGGCCTCGTAGTCTCGCCCGATGCGCCTCTCGATCCTCCTCGTGACCCGGCCCTCCCACGTCGCCCGCGTCGTCGCGCTCACCGGCCTCGGCGCCCTCGGCGCGGCGGTGCTCGCCGTCGGCGGGCACTCGCTCGGCCAGGCCGCGTCGGCCCTGGCGCTCCTCGCGACCGGACTGGCGCTCGGCGCGCTCGCACCGCTCTACGGACGAACGGCCACGGCCGGGCTCTGGGTCGCGCGTGGAGGCATCGCGCTCGGCGCCTGCGCCGTCATGCTCCCCGACGGCGGACGGGGTGATCGCCGTCAGGAGCTTCGCGGCGATGCTCGTCGTCATCGGCCTGCAGCCGCTCGCCCGCCGAGACCGGTGGGCTCACGGATCTTCCGCCCTGGACGACCCACGTCGTCGGCGCAGCGGTCGTCGTCGCGCTCCTCGCGCCGTCGCTCGGCGGCGGCGTCGCGCTCGCGCTCGCATGGCTCGCCGTCGCCGTCGTCATCCGCGCGCGGTACGCCGCACCGGCCGCCGTCGTCCGGGCCTAGCCGAGCTTTCGGCTACGACCTCCGCGTTCCGGCGATCAGCAGGTAGGGCCGGTCCATCGAGACGCCGCTCTCGGTCGCCTCGCCCTCGAAGAACTCGAGCAGCTCGGCCTTGAAGGCCTCCGCCCGCTCCGGGGGAAGCGCGCCGAGCAGCGTCTTGATCGGGCCGAACGCCTCCGACATCTCCGTCCACATCTCCTGGGCGGTCTCGACCTCCCATGGGGTGTCGCGCAGCGTGATCGTCGAGCTCGAAGTCGTCGCCGAGGAGGCCCTCTGCGTAGCCGGGCTCGCCCCACGAGGCGGCGATGCCCGCGCCGGGCGGCGGCGGCGGCGCGTACGAGCCGATGATCTGGAAGAACTTGTCGACCGCGCCCCCGGATCGTCCAGGCCGACAGCGCGAGCTTGCCGCCCGGGCCGGCAGACGCGCGCCAGCTCGGACGCGACGGCACGGTGGTCGGGCGCGAAGATCGCGCCGACCGACGACGTGACGATGTCGAAGGCTGCGTCCGGGTACGGGAGGGCCTCGGCGTCGCCCGACCTCGAACGTGACGCCCGCGCCGCGCTCGTCCGCCTGCCTGCGGGCGGTCTCGACGAGGGTGGGCGAGAGGTCGGCACCGGTCACCGTCGCGCCCGGTCGCCGCGGCCATGAAGGCGAGCTCGCCGGTTCCGCAGCCGACGTCGAGCCAGTCTCGCCCGGGCGCTCCTTCGACCGCGTCGACGATCGCCTCGTGCATGTCCGCCAGCGTCCAGGCGATGCGCTCGAACGGCGCCGAGCCCCACATCGCCGCGTGCCGTTCCTTCAGCTCCTCGAATGCCATCGGGCCTCCTTCGTGATCGCTCCGACCCCGTCCGTGACGAGCCTAGTACGCGCGCGGACCGGCGCCCACCCTGTTCATCGGATGTTCAGGGGCCGACCGCGGGCCGGCCGTTCCGCCGCGGCTCGCTGAGGTAGAGGTGCCAGAGCAGGCGCGCCGCGCTCGCGCGGTGCGGCCGCCACGCGTCGCCGATCACCTCGAGCTCGGCCGGCGACGGGCGCTCGTCGAGCCGCCGAGCGCGACGAGCGGCCTCCTGCAGGGCGATGTCCCCGACGGGCCACGTGTCGGGCCGCCGGAGCGCCGAGAGGAGGTAGACCTCCGCCGTCCAGGGGCCGATCCCCGGCAGCGCGACGAGCGCGTGACGGACGCCGTCGTCGTCGAGCAGGGCCACCGCCTCGAGGTCCAGCGACCCGTCGAGCAGCGCCGCGGACAGCGCGCGCACGTACCGGTTCTTCTGGCGGCTGAACCCGTCGGCGCGCAGCTCCTCGTCGGACGAGAGGACGATGCCGTCGGGCGTGACGCCGCCGAGGCGAGCCTCCAGCCGGTCGTAGGCGGCCTTCGCCGAGGCGAGGGACACCTGCTGCTCGAGGATCAGGAGGACGAGCGTCGGGAAGCCGGGCTCACGGGCCCAGAACTCGGGAAGCCCATGTGCCTCGACGATCGCCGCGAGATCGGCGTCTGCGGCGCACAGGTCGGCGGCAGCCGCCGCGAACGACGTCTCGTCGAGCATCCCGTGACGCTACACAGTGGACGTCCAGCGTTCGTCCAGCCGGCCCGCGCACCCTGCGTCGAGAGCGCGGCGTGGGGCCGCGCCGGGAAGGGAGGCGACATGAACCGTCGGAACACCTGGCTCGCGGTCGTCGTCCTCGCGGCCGCCTCGGCGCTCGCGGCGACAGGCGCATTCGCAGCAACGGGGAACACGCAAGTGGACGGGAACCAGACGACCGTCACGCTCGGGAACCCCGACGACCCGACCGACGACGTGTTCTGGATGGACGGGAACGGCGGCGGCGCGCCCGGGCTGATCGGGTACTGGTACACGCGGTCGCTCGTCTACGGCGTCTTCACGCCGTCGGGCGTCCTCACCGCGACGGGCACGGAGGAGTTCGTCGGCTGCCTCGACGCGAACGGCGACCGGAGCTGCGGCACCTCGGAGCCGAGGGGCACGCTGTGGATGACGTTCCAGGCGACGATCAAGGTCGATCCGCTGACGTTCGTGCAGATCCAGGGACGTTGTCATCACCCGATCACGAGCGGGACGGGCGACTTCGCAGGCGCGACGGGGATGGTCCGGTTCAAGGACGACCCCGCGGCCGGGTGCTCGTACTACTCGGGGCACATCTCGCTGGGCTGACGAGGCCCACGGCGGTCGGGGCGCTCGCTAGCCCCGGCCGCCGCCATTGCGCACGGGTCGGACATCGTTCAGTCTGCAACGAGCGGCGCGGGAGGACACGTGGCGGTAGGCAGGCGGATCGCGGCGGGAGACGTCGTTGCCGGATACGAGATCGGCGCTCTCGTCGGTCGCGGCGGCATGGGCGACGTGTACCGGGCGTTCGACTCCCGGCTCGAGCGGCCGGTCGCCCTCAAGCTGCTCGGCGAGCGTCTCTCCGACGACGAGGGCTTCAGAGAGCGAATGCTCACCGAGTCGCGCATCGCCGCCGGTCTCGATCACCCCAACGTCGTCCCGATCTACGAAGCGGGCGAGGCCGACGGCCGGCTCTTCATCGCGATGCGCTACGTCGAGGGGACGGACCTCAAGGTGCTCCTCCGCCGCGAGGGAGCGCTGGCGCCGGGACGGGCCGTGGCAATCGCATCGCAGGTCGCCGACGCGCTCGACGCCGCGCACGCGAAGGGGCTCGTCCACCGCGACGTCAAGCCGTCGAACGTCCTCCTCGACCAGCAGCGGGGGCGGGAGCACGTCTACCTGGCGGACTTCGGCCTCACGCAGAGCGTCTCGGACACCCGTCCGACCGACGGGCACCTCATGGGCACGGTCGACTACGTCGCGCCGGAGCAGATCGTCGGCGACCACGTGGACGGCCGCGCCGACGTCTACGCGCTCGGCTGCCTGCTCTTCGAGTCGCTGACCGGGACGCTGCCGTTCGCGGGGGCCTCCGACGTCGCGGTCGTGTACGCCCATCTCGAGCAGCCACCGCCGCGCGCGACCGAGCGGCGGCCGTCGCTCCCGCCTGCGGTCGACGACGTGCTCGCACGGGCGATGGCCAAGGACCCCGACGACCGCCAGCCGACCTGCGGCGGCCTCGTCGAGGAGGTGCGGCACGCGCTCGGGCTCGTCCACACCGGAGCGGAGCGCCAGGCGGCGAGCCGCGGTGCTGATCGGCGCCGGGCTGGCGGCCGCCGTCGCGGCCGTCGCGGGGCTCGCACTCGCGATCCGGGACGACGGTCCGGCCGACCGTTGCGACCGGCGGAGCCATCGTCCGGATCGACCCCGCCACGAACGAGGTGAGCGCGTCGTACGCCGTGTCGGCGTACCCGGGAGTCGTCACGACGGCGCGTGATCGCGTGTGGGTCGGCGACTTCCGGGACGGGTCACTCTGGCGCGTCGATCCGAAGCGAGGCGACGTGCAGCGTTTCACCACGACGGGCGAGCCACGCGACCTGACGAGCCTCGGCGGGCACATCTACGTCGCCGGCGACGGCGAGACGCATCGTCGAGGGCACCGTCACCAGGTACGACGCGGTGACGGGGAACCGCGAGTCGGGCGTGCCGGTGCTCGCATGCTCCGTCGCCGGCGGCGACGGCGTGCTGTGGGCCGCGGGATGCCCGCTCGTCGTCCGGCTCTCGACCGGCACCGGCGACATGCGGATCCTCCGTCGCGAGCTGGTGCCGTTCCAGCAGCCGCTGTCGGCGGAGACCTCGCGCAACGCCATGCGCGACATGGCGGTCGGCGAGGGTGCGCTGTGGGTCATCGGCGACCCCGTCGACCGGCGTGTGTTCCGCGTGGATCGACGCACGGGCAAGATCCTCGGCATCACGACGCTGCCGGTCGCGCCCCGCTCGATCGCGGCCGGGGAGGGCGGCGTCTGGGTGACCGGCCTGATCGACGACGTCGTGGTGCGCCTCGACCCGGCGACGGGGCGACGGCTGCAGACCATCGACGTGGGGCGGGGCGCGAGCGGCGTTGCGGTCGGTGCCGGAGCGGTCTGGGTGGCGAGCGCCATCGATCGTGAGGTGTCGCGCATCGACCCGGCGACGGGCGAGGTCGTGGCGCGCATCGCGGTCGACGGCGCCCCGCGCGAGATCGCGGTCGGCGCCGGCGGCGTCTGGGTGACGACCGATGCCGGGTAGGCGCTCCGTTCTGGCGGCGAGCCTCGTCGCCCTCGCCGCGCTCCTCGGCGGCTGTGACTCCGATCGGACCGCGGTCCGGATCGGCGTCCTCACCGACTGTCAGGGGCCGTTTCGTGGCTTCGAGGACGCGCAGCTCTCGGGCGCCGAGCTCCCGTTCCTCGAACGCGGCGCACGCCTCGTGGGAACGGCCCCGAGCGACGGGGTCACCGCGATCGAGGTGGGTGGTCGGCCGGTCGAGCTCGTTCGTGGCTGTCAGGAGACCGGCGAGCACACCGTGTTCATCGAGGAGGTCCGGCGGCTCCTCGAGACGGAGCGCGTCGACGCGGTCGTCGGCGGCGCGTCGGTGGTGACGCGCGACCTCGCGCGCCGGTATCCCGATGTGCCGTTCGTGAGCACGGTCTGGGACGAGCAGGAGGTCACCTTGCGCCGGCCGGCCGCGAACGTCGTCCGCTTCACACCCGACTTCGCACAGCAGGCGGCCGGGCTCGGGGCATACGCCTACCGGCAGCTGGGCTGGCGCCGCGCTGCCGTCGCTGCCGGCGAACAGCCGTCCGGCTGGACGGGCGCGGCGGCATTCACCGCCGAGTTCTGCGCGCTCGGTGGACGGGTCGTGGCGACGTCGTACCGCTCGGTGTTCACGGGCCGTGCCCGATGTGGTCGGCGCGCTCGCTCGCCGCGAAGCCAGACGGCGTCGCGACGTTCCTCAACTTCCTCGACGACCCCGCGACCGTGGTGAGCTCGTTGGCGTCGGAGCTCGGCGATCCGCGGCGACTCCTCGTCTGGGCTCCGATCCTCGAGGACCCCGCGCTCCTGCAGGCGCTCGGCGCCAAGCTCGACGGCGTGGTCGGCACCACGTGGCTCCCCTCGGCAGCCGAGTCGCCCGTCCTCCGCGACTATCGCCGTCGGTACCGCACCGCGTTCCCCGGCCTGCCCGCGTTCCTCGCGGACCAGTCCACGGTGCTCGGGTACCACAACGCCGTCGAGGCGACCCTCAGAGCGCTCGAGCGGGTCGATTCGGCAGACGTCCGCTCAGGGCTGATCGAGAAGCTCGCGACGGCACGCGTGGCGCTGCCCGGCGGCACCGTGTCCCTCGATCGCAACCGGCAGGCGGTTCGCGACGGCTACCTCTCGCGCGTCGTCGTCGACGCCGGGAAGATCAGGCTCGAGCCGGTCGGCGTCATGCGCGGTGTGGAGCAGACGTTCGGCGGGCTCCTCTCGGCCGCGCCGCCCCCGGGGCCCGGGACGCAGCCCTGCGTGAAGTCGACGCCGCCTCCCTGGGCGCGCTGACGCTGCTCAGCCGGCCGCGATCGTCCAGGTGTAGCGCGTGTCGCTGTCGCGGGGCGCGAGGCCACCCGGGCGGACGCCGCGGCGCACGAGCACGGTGGCCGCGAACGGCTGGGTTGCGAGCGCCGTACGCGCCTGCCCGAGACCGTCGCGTCGCCAGCGCTCGGTGAGGCCGACGACCACCAGCCCGGCGCTCCTTCGCGACTTCCACGAGCGCCGGCGGGTCCGGCGCGACGAGCACGGGCTCCGCGGGCACGCCGAGCGCGCGCTGCACGGCGATCGAGGCATGGGCGAGCAGCCGGCTCGCATCGCGCCCGTCGACGCCGACCGCGGCGCCGGCGAGACGGAGCACGGCCCCCCGAGCACGCGCGAGCCATGCTCCGAGCTCGACCGCCGCCCAGTCGTGCTCGGCGCCCGCGAACGGGACGACGACCGGCCCCTCCTGCGGCGCCCCGCCGACCACGATCCCGACGTCGCATGGCGCCTGGTCGAGCAGCGCGAGCACGCGGGCGTCCTCGAGGAGCCCGTCGGGCGCGTCGACGAGCAGCAGGTCGACGTCGTGCTCCCGCGCGAGCCGCGCCATGTCCGCGCCCGGTGCGACCGACGTGAACACCGCGGCACGCGCGTCGACGCCGTCCGACACCAGCGCCGCGCGGAGCTCGTTGACGAGCCTGCCGGTCGAGGTCAGCTCGGACGGCGACACGACCGTCGTCAGAAGCAGCAGCTCGCGTGGCGGATCCCGCGTCAGCGGTCCGGCGATCGCGGCGAGGGCCGCGGCATTCTCCGGTGCGAAAGCCGCCGCGAGGATGCTGCGACCCGGACGTGAGGTCGGCGGCGTCTCGCTCGGCTCGAGCGACGGGTCGTGTCGGAGCATCGCGCTGTGGAGCTCCGTGAGCCAGGAGCTCGGCTCGATGCCGAGCTCGCCGACGAGGGTCGAGCGCGCGCTCCGAAATGCCTCGAGCGCCTCCGCCTGACGGCCCGAGCGGTAGAGCGCCGTCATCTGAAGGCCGCGCGTCCGCTCCCGCAGTGGGTGGTCGGCCACCAGTCGCTCGAGCTCGCCGACGACGTCCGCGTGGCGGCCGAGGGCGAGATCGGCCTCGATCCGGCGCTCGAGGGCCAGCAGCCGCAGCTCCTCGAGGCGACCGGCGACCGGGTCGAGGAGCGGCTCGTCGGCGAGGTCGGCGAGCGCCGGCCCGCGCCACAGCGCCAGCGCCGCGCGGAGGACGGTCGACGCCTCGTCGGCGTCGCCCCGCTCGAGCGCGCGGCTTCCGTCGCGCGCGAGCTCCTCGAACCGCTGGAGATCGAGAGCTCCCAACGCGACGCGGAGGACGTAGCCGGCGCCCTGCGTCTCGATCGCCTCCTTGCCGAGCGCCTTGCGAAGACCCGAGACGTAGCCCTGCACGAGGTTCCCGGCCGAGCCCGGTGGGCTGTCTCCCCACAGGCCGTCGACGAGGTGCGATGCCGGGACGAGCGTGTTCGGGCGACAGACGAGAAGGGCGAGCATCGCGCGCTGCTTCGGCGGCCCGAGTCGCGCCTGGCGGCCGTCCACGATCACCTCGAGCGGGCCGAGCACGCGGTACTCGACGGACATCGGGCGACACTACTCCCGGCCGGTCGCCCCGTCGACGTTGCCGTCGGGCACGCGCTCGGCTACGGTGGCGGCATGAGCCGCGTGCCCGAGTCTCTCGTCGATTCCGCTTCCGGGCCTCGCGCTGCGCCTTCTCCTCCTTCCCCGCTAGGGGAAGCGACTGCGCACATACACCCGCCGTGCTCCCCGCACACCGCCGGGAGTGGTACGCCCCCGTCGAGGAGAGACCCATGCCGATGCCGTTCGAGCACTACCGTCCCTACGCCACCGTCGACCTGCCCGACCGCACCTGGCCCGACGTCGTGCTCGACCGGGCGCCGATCTGGTGCTCCACCGATCTCCGCGACGGCAACCAGGCACTCGTCAACCCGATGGACGGGTTCCGGAAGCGACGCTTCTTCGATCTGCTCGTCCGCCTCGGCGTGAAGGAGATCGAGGTCGGCTTCCCCGCCGCGTCGAAGGCCGACTTCGACTTCTGCCGCCTCCTCGTGGAGGACGGGGTGATCCCCGACGACACGACCATCGCGGTGCTCACGCAGGCGAGGCCGGAGCTGATCGAGCGAACGTACGAGGCGATCGAGGGCACGCCACGCGCGATCGTGCACCTCTACAACTCGACCTCGGAGACGCAGCGCCGCGTCGTCTTCCGCCTCGACCGCGACGGGATCACCGAGCTTGCCGTGCGGGGCACGGCGCTCTGCAAGGAGCTCGCCGCGGGCACCTCGACGGACGTGGTGTTCCAGTACTCGCCGGAGAGCTTCCACCACACGGAGCTCGACTACGCGCTCGAGATCTGCGAGGCCGTCGCGGAGGAGTGGGATCCCGCTCCCGACGCGAAGATGATCGTCAACCTGCCGACGACCGTCGAGGCCTTCCCGCCGAACGTCTACGCCGACCGCATGGAGTGGTTCTGCCGGAGCTTCACCCGCCGGGACGGCGCGATCATGTCCGTCCACCCGCACAACGACCGCGGGACGGCCGTCGCGACGGCGGAGCTCGGCCTGATGGCCGGCGCCGAGCGCGTCGAGGGCTGCCTCTTCGGCAACGGGGAGCGGACGGGGAACGTCGACCTGATCACGCTCGCCCTGAACCTGCTGACGCAGGGCATCGACCCGACGCTCGACCTCGCAGAGCTCGACGAGGCGCGCCGCATCGTGGAGGAGTGCAACGAGCTCCCCGTGCACCCGCGCCACCCCTACGTCGGCGAGCTCGTCTACACCGCGTTCTCGGGCTCGCACCAGGACGCGATCAAGAAGGGCATGGACGCCCAGGAGCGATCCGGGTCCGACGGTGTGGGACGTGCCGTACCTGCCGCTCGACCCGAAGGACGTCGGCCGCGACTACGAGGCGATCATCCGCGTCAACTCGCAGTCGGGGAAGGGGGGCGTCGCGTACCTGATGAAGACGGAGCACCACCTCGACCTCCCGCGCGGGCTCCAGATCGACTTCGCGCAGAAGGTGCAGGCGATCACGGACGCGCGGGGTGGCGAGCTCACCGCCGACGAGCTGCTCGAGGCGTTCACCGGGCACTACACCGGCGTCACCGAGCCCTTCGCGCTCCTGTCGTACACGCACGAGAGCGGGGAGGACGGCGACCGCCTCGTCGCGCGGATGCGCATCGACGGGGAGGACGTCGAGGTCGTCGGCGAGGGGAACGGCCCGATCGCGGCGCTCGTGCACGGGCTCGAGCAGCGGCTCGGCTTCGAGGTCGACGTCCGCGACTACCACGAGCACGCGATGTCGAAGGGCGAGGACGCGACCGCCGCCGCGTACGTCGAGGCGGACGTCGACGAGGAGGCGTTCTGGGGCGTCGGCATCCACCCGTCGATCGTCACGGCGTCGCTCCGCGCCGTCGTGAACGTCGTCAACCGGGCGCACGCGCTCCGCTCCGCGCGGGACGAGGCGGTCGCGGCGTTCGACGGCTGACGGGGCCTGCCGTTTGGCGTGTCCGGGCGAGGGGTATCGCCTTCCCCGGGCACGACCAAGGAGGAATATCGAATGGACACGATCTGGTGGGTTGTGATCGTTGTCGCGGTGGCGCTCGTGATCCTGGCGGTGGCGGCACGGAGCTACTCGCAGTCGAGACGTCGGACGGCGCTCCGCGACCAGTTCGGGCCGGAGTACGACCGGACCGTCGGCGAAGCCGGCTCTCGCCGGCAGGCGGAGCGCGAGCTCGCAGAGCGGGAGCGCGTGCACGAGTCGCTCGAGATCCAGCCCCTGTCCGAGGACGCGCGAGCCCGGTTCACGCAGGACTGGCAGCGCGCCGAGCACCGCTTCGTGGACGACCCGGAGCTCGCGGCACGCGAGGCCGACCGGATCGTGCGGGACGTGCTCGACGAGCGCGGCTACCCGAGGGGCGATTTCGACAAGCAGGCCGACGCCGTGTCGGTCGACCACCCGGAGGCCGTGCAGCGCTACCGGCACGGGCACGAGATGGTGCACGGCAACGGAACGAACGGCGACGACCGCACCGAGAACCTCCGCAAGGCGATGGTCGACTTCCGCGAGGTCTTCGCCCAGCTCGTGGAGGCTCAGTCCCGACGCCGCGAGGCCGAGCCGGTCCGCTCGTAGCGCCGGCCCCGGGACGATCACGCGCGGCGCCCGGCGTGAGCCACGCCGGGCGCCGCTATAGTTCCCCTCTCGCGGATGTAGCTCAGTTGGCTAGAGCGTCTGCTTGCCATGCAGAAGGTCGAGGGTTCGAGTCCCTTCATCCGCTTCGAGTTCAAGCCGTTTCCGGGCCCATGCTCCTAGTTCTGTGCCCCGAACGTGCCCCAAACGATGTGCCTGTAGAGCTAGCCGAGTGGCTAGTTGAAGGCATCTGACGACAGCCATACGGTCGGTGAGGGTGAAGTGCTTGAACTGGCGAACATCGGCCAGATGACTAGGGGGGCACGGAGATATGAGCCAGATGACCTGGGGAGTCCTGCTCATCCGGAGAACGGCGACACTGGATGGAACCTTCGCCTTCCGGCGCGATTGGTTGCCTGACGTCGGGGAGGAGATTGAAGTGGTGGAGCCGGGAGGGATGAGCGTGCAAGCCACGGTGACGGGGCTGGAGAAGTCCAAGGCGCTGCCTATCCGAGCCGCCGAGCGCTAACGGTGCGACCCGCCTTCAACCAATAGCCGCATCCAACCGCGACAGGATCGCGTCGTGCGCGGTGTCGATCAGCGTGCCGTAGTGCTGCTCGATCATCTTCGCGCTGCGTGCCCATGATCCGCGCCAGCTCGAACATCGTGATCCCGGCCGCGAGCGCGTTCGAGGCGAACGTCGAGCGGAGGTCGTAGAGCCGCGCGGGCTTCGCGATCCCGGCCGCGTCGATCGCCGGCCCCCACACGCGGCGGCGGAAGTTCGCGACGTCGAACGGCCCCGGCTCGCCGATGCCCGGGCACTTCCGGGTCGTGGTGAACACGTAGCGGCTGTCGAGCCGTGGGCGGCACCTGCTCGAGCGCGTCGAGCGCCGTCGCTCGTCAGCGGCACCTCGCGCCGTGAGCGGATCGTCTTCGTGCCCCGCACCAGCAGCACCCGGCGGGCCTTGTCGACGTCTCTGCGCTCGACCGACGCCCACTCCGCGGGTCGTAGCCCGGTGGCCGCTGCGAACGTCACAGCGGCCGCCTCGACCGTTCCGAGTTCGTCGGTGATCGCCGTCAGCTCGTCGGGGGTGTAGACCCGGATCTCCCGCGGTGGCGGCATCGGGTTCGGCCCTGCGAGCTTCGCCGGGTTCCGGGTCATGTAGCCGTATCGGACACCGGCCTCGAGCGCCTGCCGGAACGCCGCCATGAGCGGGTAGCGGAGCCGCTCCGGGAGCGTCACCGCGTACGCCGGCGATCTCGTCCGACATCCCCTCCAGCTCGGCGAGCGGCACCGTCCCGAACTTCGCCTCGGACTGCTTCAGCCGCCAGCGGAGTTCGGTGATCGTGCGCGGCTTCGCGACGATCGCGTGCCGTTCGAGGAACACGTCCACGAGGTCCGTGTAGTCAGGTCGCGGCGGGCGACCGGCCTGCCGTTGAGCGCCGGGCTCGATCACGTCGCGGTAGTGCGCGCGGGCCGCGGACTTGGAGGGGAATGCCGCCGCCGGAGTGGCGCACCCCTTTCCGGTCGTAGTAGCGGAGCTGCCACTTGCCGGACGGCAGCCGACGGATCTGTTCCCTGCGGTCAGCGGGCATGTGACGCCTCCTGTGCCAGAAGCCCAGGGGTAGGCCGATTGACCCGGCCGCCCCTGGGGCACGGCCATTCAATCAAGGTCGGTTGGCGCTTCATCCGTGGGCGAACGGGTTCTGGTTGTGCCTGCCGGGATCGGAGCAGCCCTCGAATGGCGCGGCCGGATCGGAGGCGTCCACTCGACGGCCACGGGTCGTTCGTTCGCGCCCGTCCTGCGCTTGCGACGCTCGCCAGGAACGGCTGGCTCGAGGTCGAGCAGACGGTCGGGGAGATGCGGATCAGGCTGCGGCGAGCGGGCGCTCAGCCTAAGTCGGAACCCGTAACGGCGAGGCAACGTGGAGCAACAAGAGGTTCGGCACCGTTCCGCGGGCTGGTGGGCGCGCCGCAGAACCTCCCCCGTGCGGTGGCCCGCCAGCCTGTGACGCCAACACCTGCGGAGCTCAGGCACTCGTCGCTCGACGTGACGAGCAACGTGTACGGGCACTTTGAAAAGGCAACGCGTCGGCGGGAGGCGGAGGCGATGGCGGGGGTGTTCGGCGTGGACGAGCTGTCGGGACGGAACGTGACCCGCGCTGGTTGGGAGACGTGATCAGTCTCTAGCCGCGGCTGGGCGTTGGCTTGACCGTATCGACCCGACGGCTCACCAAGCTGGTGGGACTCGAACCCTCACGATCGGGGTGGCGGAGCCGTCTCGCTAGCGCCCGCTCGTCCGCCAGGACGCGAGTGTCTCGATCGCCTCGTCGACCGACCAGCAGAGTCGGCCGTACGCGGAGACGGCACCTCCGAGGAAGAGGTTGAGGCCGTCTCCCGCCACGACGCCCCGCCTGCGCTCCAGGCGAAGGTCGGTCGCGATGCCGACGATGCCGACATAGCGGGGGTCGCCGCCCGCGACGAGCTGGGCGAACATCCCGATCTCGCACGCGGTGCCGTCGTCGACCGCGGCGCCGTCGAGCCACGCGACGAGGGCGTTCGACGAGCGAAGCCCCTCGGCGTCGGTGTGGTAGACCTCGTCCGCCGTGAGCGGCGTCATCTCCTCGATCTGCTCGTGCGGCACGAAGCAGTCGAACCCGTCCGCGCGCAAGCGCCCGGCGAGCGCGTCGAGCCAGGCTCGCTCCGCCTCGGAGAACAGGGGGCCCGAGAGGTACAGCCGCACCGAGCGATCGTAGACCAGCCGCGGGGAGGGTTGCAGGGTCGCGTTTTTTGGCAGTAAACACTTTGGACACTCCCCAGGTTCTCGCGAGAGAGCCTGGGCGAGAGAGAAGGAGCCGCCCAGTCGAGCGCAAGTGATTTCGACGCGTATCGCGACGCAGTCGTATGCTCGAGCAGTGGTGGAGATCCGTCCGGCCGATTCGAGCCGGATAGCGCACGTCGCGGAGGTCTTTGGCCGCGCCTTCGTGACCGAGCCGATGATGACGTGGCCTCTCGGTGGACGGACGGACGACCTCGAGGAACGTTGCATTCGAGCGAACGCGCTGTTCCTCGAGCCGCTCATGGACCGGGGGATCGTCTGGGAGACCGCGGATGGACACGGTGCCCTCGTGCTCGTGCCGCCCGAGCAGGCAGACGCGTGGGACGACGCGAACGCGCACGTCGAAGATTCGACGACGCACGAGACAGACGACGGCGGACGTCGCTACGAGCGCTTCTGGGAGTGGGTCGCATCGAAGATTCCGCACGAGCCGCTCTGGCATCTCGACTCCGTCGCGGTCGAGCCCGGTTGGCAGGGCCGTGGGATCGGTTCCGCGCTCATCGAGTTCGCGCTCGAGCAGGTCCGCGAAAGCGGGGTCGCGATCGTTCTCGAGACCGGCACGCCGCGCAACGTTCCGCTCTACGAGCGCCTTGGATTCCACGTCGTCGAGGAGGCGGACCCGCCCGAGGGCGGCCCTCACGTCTGGTTCATGCGCCGCAACCCTTAACTGGCGCGAACCAGCGCCCCGTTCAGTCCGCCGACGCCTCTTCGGGTACGAGTTCGTAGACAGCGTCACCGATGTGCCACCGAAAGTGTTCGACGTGGAAGTGGCGGCTTGCCTCGGTGGGACATCGTGTCCCTTTATGTGCAGGCTGAAGTCGGGCGGTGCCTCGTACTCGCGTGCAGCCACATAGTCCTCGCCGGATTGGATGGGCTTGCCGCAGGCGGGGCACTCGTAGACGATGGGGACGCCTGGCATCGTCACCACTCTTACCTCTTTTGCCTACTGCGCACCGTCTGATTCGCGGCACATAGCTCCGCCGTCCGGCGGGTTGAAGTACGAGCGAGCGGCGCTGAAGTACCTCGCCCGCCATCCTGACCGAGGGGAGCCGTCGCTGGCCGAAGTCGCGCAGATGGCGGCGCTCCTCGCCGAGCGGAGCCTGATCATGCGCGGGCTGTAGAGATGACGTGGGCCGGGCGCGTAATCCGCATTCCTAGTTCGGCGGTCGCGAGTCGCTATTTGGCCTGCTCTTTGCCCTGGCTTGAGGGCAAACCCCACAAGACCAGACGTGCCCGCCGACGCCATCGGATTCCCAGAAAGAATCCTCCGCGAATGGCGACGCCTTGTTCACCGGCTCCCCGCAATAGAGACGTATTCCGCGTCGGTGTTTGTGTCGGTTGCTGCATAGAGCCTCATTCGTTGCCGGAGTTCCAAGCCCTCAAACATCGTCTGAGCCAGCCGAGCCCAACCGAGTAGCCCCGCTGTGTCCGCCGCGGGCTAGCCGGTTCCGCGAACCCCGCGCGGGGTGTTCTTCGACTGCACGAGCCAGTGCTGGTCGCGCCCGAACATACTGCGCGACCTCGAAGCGCGGGAGGCTCGGAGGGCATTGAGGCGGCGCGAGCAAGCGCCAGGAGCGCCTCCTCGGGCGCACGTCGTGCGTCGCGGCGAGGTCAAGCGCAGTCGACCGAAGGTTCGATAGATCCGCTGCGCGTCCATGCGCCCCGGCTGTACACCTCGCGCCATCTCCAAACACCATGCGGTCAGGTTCAGGGAACGGGCATCTCGCGGGGATCGCGCGGACGAACCGGGTGATCGCCGCGCGGGTGGGGGCGCAGCTCGACGAGGCGCTGATGCCCTAGAGCTCGTCGTCGGCTTCGAGCTCGACGCCGAACATCGCTCCGTTGAGGCCCGACGGCTGGTAGTCGCGGTGAACGCCCTCGAACTCGGTACCGCCGCACTCCGGGCAGCGCAACTCGACACGGACGCTCGCGCCCATAACCCACTCATCGGGGTCG